>NZ_JACFQT010000001.1:764448-771400 GCF_016101315.1 Commensalibacter sp. W6292M3 | reverse complement strand
AACATTCAGGCTCGGCAGGATCTTAGCCTTGTCGCGAACAACCTTTCCCTGAATAACAGGGATGCCTCCATTAGCAGCTTGAACGGGAATGGAACACTTGCCATCGCCAATAGCCTTCTCAATGCGGGAAGTCTTTACAGTTCCAAGGGTTATTTAACTTTATCGGCATCTTCTCTGTCCAATTCAGGTTCTATATTCGGTAAAACAGCAACGCAATTATTAATAGGCAATCTTTTAACTAATGAAGGTTCTCTTTCCGATACAGATAATACTTTAAATGGTGGAATGATCCAGTCAGAAGGTGACATTAACATTGCAGCAAATTCTCTTAATAATACAGGGATAATCAATGGATCAAAAGCGGTTACCCTGACACTGGGTGGAGATGTTATCAACCATTCTATGGGTCAGTATTCAGGCGTAATTCAGTCTGGAAAGATCATGCAGCTGACGGCTAAAACCCTGCAAAATGACAATGGACAAATTTTAAGTGATGATAATTTACATTTAAATGTCTCTGACAAAATAAGTAATGGAGGATTTCTGCAAGCCAGTAAGGGATTAACGTTATCAACATCTTTTTTAGATAATTCAGGAAATATTCTGGCGCTAGATGGTGATTTGGCTATTATACCCTTACAACTTATCCCTACTTTGTCATCAATTACAAATACAGGCAAAATTCAGGCAAATGGAAATATTATAATCAATGCTGCTGCCTATCAAGGTGATGATATGGCTTTATTGACAGCACAAAAGCAAATTCACGCTACCTATACTGGTAATGTTGGTAATAATGGCCAGATTGCAGCAGGTTCTGGAATGGATTTAACTTCTAATTCCTTAATAAACGGAATTTCAGGATTGATTTATACCGATAATAATGATCTGAACCTGACTGTGATGGGGCAACAGGGATTATTTAATCTGGGAAATATTCAAACAAATGCTGTGGACAGTCATCTTTTACTAAATAGCCTAAACATGATTAACGAGGGCATCGTTTTTGCAAAAGGGAAAGCCACTTTAAAGGCTAATCAGCAGTTCATAAATCGGATTAACCAAGATCATGTTGGTCAAATTCTTGTTCAGGGAGGTGACCTGACGGTTTTCTCTTCAAAGTTTAACAATGCAGGAATCTTGATTGGTCATCAGAATTTACAGCTTGTTGCCTCCGTTCTGGAAAATAACGGGTATGTATCTGCTGTTCGCTCATTAAATATCCAAACATCAGAGCGAACAGGTAATCAAACAACCCGTTCTGGAATTTCCTTTAATAATGAAAAGCTTGCTTCTGGTTCATTGATTGGTGACACTGTTCAGATATTTTCACAGGTTATAGATAATGAAGGAGGATGGATCCAAGGAAAAGATACTGTCAATCTTACTGCCGACAGGATTGATAATAATCTTGATGGTGTCATTTTATCAACAAATGCGAATACAATATTGCAAGGAAGAGGATCGACTGTTCAGGAAAGTGTTCCAGTTAATATAATTAACAACAATCAGGGGAATATACAGGCTTTCAGTGATCTTTCGATTGCAGCTAAACAATTGAATAACAATAATGGTGTATTGACCAGTCAAAAAGGAAATATCCGTATCAATCAAGGTTCTTCCGCTCTTGCGCTTGAACAGTTTTTAAATGAAAAAGGAACGGTTCAGTCTTTTGGTGATATTGATCTTGCTGCCAATCATCTTGAAAATTCTGAAGAAAGCAAAATTCTTTCTAATGGATTATTATCACTTACGATTGGTTCTGATTTTGTAAATCAAGGGAATTTATGGGGTGGAAGAGGTATAAATCTGTCTGCATCTAACCTGGTTAACACTCAAAGCGGAATGATCAGTGCAGATCAAGGTTCTATTATTTTTAATATTCAGAAAGGATATTTGAAAAATCAAGGAATCGTTCAAAATATTGATACGTCAGGGAATATCTCTGTATTCGCCAATACGTTCGTGAATGATAATGGCAGAATATATTCCAATTCGGATATAAATTTACAAGCTGATTCTTTGTTATCAAATCAAAATAATGGAGAGATTACTGCCTATAAACAAGGAAATATAACGCTTTCTGCTTCCGCTTTGAATAATCAGGGGCTTATTCTTGCAGGAGGTCAACTTGTTGCTAATAGCTCGGCAGATATCAATAATCTTGAAAACGGTTATTTATATGGCTCTAAAGGTTTAGTTCTTAAATCCAATACGGCTATTCACAATCAAGCTCATGGTCAAATCGGATCAGACACAGGAACATTATCGCTTGTTGCGCCTCGTGTAACATTGGACAGATATGGGCAGGTTCTCACCTCAAATGGCACGGCAGATCTGATTGCTTTGCAAGCTCTAAATAATAAAGGATGGTTGCAAGCAAAACAAAATATCCAGATTTTTACACCATCTTTGGATAATTCTGAGGGAGTAATTATCAGTACGAATGGTGGCACGACGATTGCGCAAAATCAAAATGGAAACGGATTAAATGAATTAAACAATTACAAAGGAACTTTGCAAGCTGCAACAGGAATGAACCTTTATGCCAATAATATAAACAATCAGGGTGGAATGATAATAACGCAGCAAGCTACTGATGAAAATGTCAGGGGGAATATGGTTCTTGCTGCTAACCGGCAAAATCAGGCGCTATCCTTTTTAAACCTGAATGAGAACGGTATTATACAATCTTCAGGTAATATAGATATGCACGTCCTAAGCAATGGACTTTCATCTACCGGCCAGATTCTTTCTGCTGCCGCACTGAATGCAGCAATTGAAGGGGATCTAAAAAATAACAGTATTATCTTCGGGGCGTTAAGGGGAGCAAATGAAGGTGGTCTGGTTAATCTCAATATTCATGGAGATTATGAAGCCGGACAGGATGGTGGGATAACCTCTAATGGCGATATTCATGTCACGGCAAGAAACATCATAAATAATGGTGTCATATTGGCCATGAATGGATTGGTCTTGGATGGGACCTCGCTTCAAAACAATCAATCTGGATTATTAAGTAGCGGAAACAACCTGACAATCAACATTAAAGGCAATAATGGACAAAACACGCTGAATAATTATGGGGTTATTCAGTCGGATTTGGGATCTATCGCCATGGATGTTGATGGGGATATAATCAACAAGGGAGGGTTAATTCGTACACAGAGCGCCAATGGGGATATTGCAATCAAGGCCGCCTCTTTTACTAACAGCTATACTGGGAAACTTGTTACGGAAACAATTGACAGCACTACTATCTATGATAAAGCGATTAACGATGAAGGACAGGAAGGATACGGAAAATCCAACAAACAGATAGCCCTTGAGGAAGACTTAAATACAAGTGGCTGGGGTGGGGATAGCAATTTATACAAATATTTTTGGAAGGGTAATGTAAAAATGATCAAGGTTTACGCTCCCAAAGATATGTACAAAGCGGATGGGACCCCAGCAAGTGGTTATTTTTACATGTTTCTATCCCAAGGTAGGGGTAATCCAAAAGCCAGGATTGAGGTGACGGAAACTGGAACAAGAACAACCTTGAAAGGCAGTTCAGCCATTGTTACGGCCGGTCATGACTTGATTATTGAAACTTCCGGAAAGATTGTCAATGATGTAAGTCATTTGGAAGCGGGTCATGATATGACCCTGAATGCGTCATCCCTGGACAATATCGGATATAAAGATGATATAACTTTTAAACTGGTATGTCACAATGGTAAACTTTGCCGATCCCTATATCCAAAAGATCCAGCCAATGCAGCCAATCCTCCTTATTCACATCCACCTCCATTAGATGGTAACAATAAGAATATTGCATATGTATGGGGGGATAGTTCATATAATCCCGGATTGAGCGGCACGATTATGGCAGGTGGAACCCTGATAGGGATAGTGGCCAATCAGGTTAATAACCGGACAATCAAGATACATGCATCTCCTGATGACTATGTCACGGTCAATCCAAGCCTTCCCTCGGGAAAACAATTGACATCTGTCCAGAGTGAAACGGGCAGAAACGGATTGAATGGGCCTGGAGAAGGTAATCTGGTCAATAATTCATCAAGTGGAAAAGGGGTAAACGGTCAAAACACCACGCTTCCAGGATATGGTGGGGTAGGCAATCCCGAGGGAATTGATCCGGGTTTGCATGTCCATCTTCCAGGTTTTAATTATCAGGGAGTTTCTGCAAGTGTTGACGATATACTCTCATCCATTGCCGGTGGACACGCTTTGTTCAGGCCTAATCCTGATATTAAGGGCAATGACACCGCCAGTATTGGTGAAATAACCGGAGGAAACATTCACAGTATCAATAACGGCAATATCAATAATAATAAAACGAATGGTAAAATCAATGTTATTGGTAACAGTAACGGCAATATTAATAGTAATAAAACGAATGGTAATATCAATGTTAATGGAAACAGTAATATTGACAATATCAGCAATAATGAAAGCCTTGCCAAACCCGGTACAGCCCCAGCCAAGGTAGGGAGGGCTGTTAATATCAACGATGCGGGCAAAATCAGTGAAGCTGCCACCCAGCAGGGTAAGGTCAATACAAGTGGCGTGCCGGAGGGATCAAGCTATCTTATTGAAACCCGCCCACAATATACATCCTTGCAGAAATTCTATGGGTCGCAATATCTGCTGGATCACCTGAATATTGCCGGCTCATATATGTTCCTGGGGGATGCAGGGTTTGACAGCAACTATATACAGCAGCAATATCTTCAGGCCACAGGGCACAGCTTTGTCGGTGGAACATATAACAATGCCGCTGATATGATGAAGGAACTTCTCGACAATGCCACCGATGAGGCCGACCAGCACGGGTTCAAATTCGGCACCGCCTTGACAAAGGAGCAGCAGGCCTCACTTGCGAAGGATATTGTCTGGTATGTTCCCGCGCTGGTTGATGGCAGACAGGTGCTGGTTCCCCAGCTGTATCTTTCACCAAAAACCGCGGTGATATCCGGTGCCGCCATCGTGGGCAAGGATGTCGGTATCCAGGCCGGCTCCATTCTCAATTCCGGCCTGATGGAGGGGACACACTCGATCGCGCTCACCAGCACACATGGCAACATCATCAATGATGGCGGAACCATAAGGGGCGGGGACATGTCCCTTAATGCCCAGAACGGCTCGATCATCAATCGCGACACGATCAACAACTATCTTGTTGAGGGGGGAACGTCCTCCTATCTTGGTTCACAGGGAAAGATCCTTGCCTCTGAAACCATGGGGATCAAGGCGAGTGACAGCATCATCAGCCGAGGTGGAAGCATCCAGTCCGGATCCGATATGGCGATGCAGGCCGGTTCGATCGATATTGGTGCGGCACAGCTGAATGCCGCCGCCTCCAGCGCCAGTTACGGAAAGCATGAAATACTGGCCTTTAACGGTAACCAGACCAAGAACTATGGAACCATGGTCAGTGCCGGTAGAAACGCAATCCTGCAATCCACAAGGGGTGACCTGAACCTTGCGGGCAGCACCCTGAATGTCGGGGGTGATGCAGCCCTGTCATCCGCGGGCAATATCGGTCTGAACGCCGTCACGGACAAGGGCCTCACCGATGTTAGGGGACATAAATCAGGTGCATTCAATTCAAGTTCGTTCGAGGATAAGCATGCTTATTCAAAAGAAATGGGATCAAATATTTTTTCAGGTGGTGAGACAAATTTATTTGCAAACAAAGATGTGAATATTGCAGGAATTATTGAATCCACTCGGGATATCAATATTGATGCGGGGAATAACATTACTGAAAATGCATTAAAATCCACAACAGATGATTATACTTATCATCATGTCAACAAGACTGGTTTCTTTAGCAATCCAAGCGGAATGAGTGTACAAGTAGGTAATAAAAAAATTACTGATCAAAACCGTAATTCCTCAACTCTCTGGCAAGGATCAATGATAAATTCAACTGAGGGTAGTGTTAACGCAAATGCTGCAAAAGACATCAATGTTAATGGGTCAATGATATATGCAAACAAAGATATCAATATGTCTGGAGATACAGTGAACTTTAATACTGTTCAGAATATTGTAAAAGGGGATCAAAAACACAAGGACAGCTTTACAGGGCTAACAGCAGGGGTTGACACAAAATCCGTAGCCGGAGGTATGGCGGGTTTGGGACTGGCGGCAGCCAATTCTACCAGTAAGACAACAATATTAACTAATGGTATCAAAGCGGGTTATGCCGGTATAGATACCGGTTTGGGTAAAGCAGGGATCAAAGATCAAGCCATTAAAGGCAATATGACTCCCCAAGAAATAGATAAAATTAATAAAGCGAATAAAAATAACAGTTCAGCTGCAAATTATAATTTGGTTGGTGCGTACGCCTCGATTGGTCATTCCTCCAACAAATCTCATCTGACAACGGAATCAACCAGGGATACGGGATCAGTTGTATCGGCAGGTGGAAAAGTTAGCATCAATGCAAAAAATGATATTAATGCCACGGCGGCAACGATTAATGGCAATGATGTGATATTCAATGCCGGCAGGGACATCAACCTGAATGCAGGTCATGCCACTGACAAAGCCAAAAGGAAAACATCAAGCAAATCTTTTGGTGTAGGGGTCACAGCTGATATCGGTATGGGGGGCGGAAGCGCAATGATCAACGCCAATATGGCATTGAGTGGTAGCAATATGCATTCTTCCAGCACGACCGCAATCGATACGATTGTGAATGGACAACATTCCGTAATTATTAATAATAAAAACGGCAGCCTGAATTTAAATGGTGCGCATATCACCAATAAAATTCCTACAGAAGAAGGTTCAATTCTTGATGGAAAAACCTCCAGTGGATCCATAGCAATCAATACGGGAAGCATGAACATAACCACACCGCAAAACCGTAACAGGTATGACAGTGATTCGAAATCACTTGGAATGCAGGCCGGGATACCCCTTGCGGGTT
>NZ_JACFQT010000001.1:0-764350 GCF_016101315.1 Commensalibacter sp. W6292M3 | reverse complement strand
CTGTCAATACAGAGCTGCCAAATATCGGTCAGGTAATTGCTGACAAAATAGCTCCACCAGTGGAAAATCCTCTCAAACCTAATAATTTACATAAAAAAGAATCAGGAAATTATACAAATGAAATAAAATTGAATAAAGAAAAAAATCAAAAAGGTAATATGTTACAAAAGAATCCGACATATGATGAGACGAATGATTTAAACAAGCTGATTGCGGGCATGACGCAGAACGTGATAGTTGGTGGATCTGGAGCACTGGCGGGTATTGCGACCTCTGGCGACAACATGTCCCTTGACGCGACAGCGGGTGGCCTGACGGCATTGAAACAGAATGCGCCAAATATAAGCAATCCGGACCTCAAACATGCGAGAAAGCCCCGTGATCAGGATGGCAGGTCCAGAAATCCGCTAAAACCCATGACCAGTTCACAGGGACAGAAAGCCTCTTCGCAAAAAGGAAACCAGAATGACAAAATCTAACTATCTTTACGGATTTGGACTATGCTTGCTACTTTCAGCCTGTGGGCCAGGGAAGTATTATTCACCTGTAAATAATAGACTGGGCACAGCCAGACCCCTATCCAAAACAAATGATGTCATCGCCGTCCTTGTGCCATACAAAATTCAAGAAATGGTTAAAAAGGCACGAAGCGATGATAAGGATTGGAGTATATTTTATAATCATACAATGGATATAGGTATGGCCAAAATATATACAGAAAATCGTCTGAAGGAATTGGGATATAGGGTTGTCAATGATGGGTTGCATCCAAAGAATGATGGTCATCCAAATGTCATTGCCTTGGTAGAGGCAAATAGAGACACGACGAAGGATGATACGGTTGTGAGAACCTATCAAACCCCTCTATTCACTGATACCAATGGAAATCCCGAGTTGTGGAAAACAAACGCGGATGTGTTTACCTATAAATATGTCGACTATAAAGTTAGACTGGTCAGACCGGCAGGAAGGGATAATGAGTTATTTAAATGTAATGTAACTCCATTAAGCACAGATTTTTGTATAGCTCCGGAGCATCCATCCAACTATGAAACAATATTTGAAGGCTTTGGTTCAATCAACACGGAAGCAAATAATTCTGCCTATATTCTTGATCATTTAACAGCGGCAGTATGGCATAATTATCCAGACATGATTGGACAGTATAAGGTTTATCTCATCAATCAGGAAAACCCTGAAATTGTTAAGGTGGAGGCAAACATTAACAAGAAGAAATAGACACGGCAGTGGTTTCCCTTGGGTGATTTAAACAAGCTGATTGCGGGCATGACGCAGATGATAATTGAATTTAACATATGATTATCACCAGACGAAGAAGTTTGGTTTCTTCACGAACGAGGCGCAATTGAGCGTGCAAATTGGCCAAAAGAACGTCACTGATAAAAAGTCGACATCCAATTCCCTGCATACGGCCAGTGACATTATCTCAACTGAGGGTAATGTCAACCTGAATGCAGGCAAGGATATCAATATCAACGGTTCCAATGTTATTGCGGGAAGGGATATCAATATGTCCGGAGATTCAGTGAACTTCAATGCGGTTCAGGATGTATTCAGGGGCGACCAGAAACATAAGGACAGCTTTACGGGGATAGGTCTGAGTGCTAGTGGCTTGCTGGCGAACCTTGCGAAGACGGGCTTTGCGGCGGCCAACACGACGGATGAGAGAATGGAGGCGCTAAACGCCGCGGACATGGCGAGCCAGGGTCTCAACGCGGGATTGGGTAAAAGCGGGATCCTGACGGGAGCGTTTGCCCATGGAGCGGCGACAGCCGTTGACTACAACCTGATAGGGATCACGGCGACCTTCACGCATTCATCGAATAAGAGTCACATGACGTCGACGACGGTCACGGATACCGGATCGACCATAAAGGCTGGAGAGAGAGTGAGTGTGAATGCGGTGAAGGATATCAAAGCCATGGCCAGCAGTATCAGCGGGAACGACGTGATATTCAATGCGGGCCGGGATATCAGCCTGGATGCGGGATACAGAACCAGTCGAAGCAAGACGACCATTTCCGGGAACAGGGAGGATATAGGGGCGAATGCCAATGTGGGGGCGCACGGGTTTGCGTTTGGAGCTAGAGGGGATGCATCGGTGAGCTGGGGCAAAACCACGACCTTTGGCAGGACGGCTATTGACACGGTCGTGAATGGAACAAACTCGGTCACCATCAATAATGAAATTAAATTGTAGAAAAATATGTTAATAGTTTTTTAATAAATAACGATTGAGTATTTATAAAAAATTAGATAATTTTATCATTAAAAATGATATGAATAATTAATGGAAATAAGTTAATAAATTATTATACAAAACGTATAATATATATTATGCCAACTCATATTTATAAAAAATATATATTTTTATCAATTAGTTCTTTAAAATTTTAAATATGACTCCAACCTAATTTTCCTAATTTGATTTCATTATCATATTCATCCAAAATGTGTATTTGACCATTGTAATATTCTATACAATAACCAATTTTTGTTAATTTGATACCAACACGTTTAGATTCTTCAAGTGCTTTATTTTCTTTGTTAACAGGTATTGTAAAAATAAGTTCATAATCATCACCGCCTGTAATATACGTTTGAAAATAATCCTTTTGAAATTTTTTAGCCTCATTTGATAATGGTATTGAATTGGTATATATAACTGCGTCAACCCTACTTTCTCGAGTTAAGTGACTAAGATCCTGTACAAGACCATCTGAAATATCCATGGCCGCTGATGCAATTTGATTTAATGATAATTCAATCCTAGGTTGAGGTATATGATAACGATCAATAAAATACTGATTGGTAGATATTTTACCATCCAAAGCTAATAAACCCATGGCAGCATCACCAATGGTTCCTGTCACCCAAATCCCGTCAGTTGGTTTAGCGGTATTTCGACGTATTGCTTGACCTTTTCTAACTTTTCCTAACATTGTTACTGATAAGGTCATATTATTCAAATTTTTTGTTGTATCTCCTCCAAATAGAGAAAGACCATATTTCTTTTGATCATGGGCCAATCCTTTTGTGAAAAGATTCATCCACTGGTGGTTAAAATATTGATCTGGTAGTGATAATGCCAATAAATATCCATATGGTTTTGCCCCCATTGCAGCTATATCAGAAATATTACATCTCAACAATTTGCGAGCAATAAGATCAGCTGGATCATTTTTGAAAAAATGGATACCTTCAGACATAGCATCCATAGTCAAAACAATTTCTTCATTTTGATTCAAAGATACTATTGCAGCATCATCTGTGAGATCAAGAGCTTCAGGGCCACTTAATTTTTTAAAATATTGATCAATAATCTGAAATTCGGGTGGCAATTCCATAAATTAGGCCTTGTTTTCCATCTCTTTCCTTAAACGGTTAGCAAGATTATTCAGAATTCCATTAATCAATACAGATTCATCACCATTACTAAACGCATGTGAAACATCGATATATTCATTGATAATAACTTTTTTTGGTGGTTCAATATTATCAAGTAAAAGTTCTGTAACTGCAGCTCTTAATATGGCTCTAATAATAGGATCCAATCGTTGAAAAGGCCATTCATTTGGTAACGATGATTTAATTATTGTATCAATTTCTGGAGATCGATGTACAAATCCCTGAACAACAGAAGTAAAAAGTGGAATGTTAGGGATATGAGTTTTACCATCAATATAAGTTTCATCATGAAAATCAGGTGAAATACGATGAATCAGAAATTGCTCTATCAATGAATTTGCAGCTTTTTCAATACCCTGTTCCCATTGAAAAATAGCTTGGACAGCTGCAATTCGGGTTAACGTTCTTGGCCTCTTTATTATATTTTTTTGGTCGCTCATTATCATCCTAAAATTAAAAAACTTATATTAATTATAATCTACTATTTTTCATGATGTTCAAGGGTAGGAAGAAGTTCGGCAAAATCTTCAATAACCTGAAAATCACAGTAAACACTGGCAAAACGTATATAGGCAACCTTGTCAATTTTTTTCAGCATTTCCATGGTTGCAGCACCTATAGATTCAGATGAAATAACATTGTCACCTAAATCAACAAATTGTTTTTCTAGTTTATTGGCAATCTGATCAATATCTGTAGCCCTAAAAGGACGTTTACGCATTGCAAGTTCGATTGAACGCACAAGCTTTTCTTTATCAAACGGAACTCTTTGTCCATTTCGTTTCAAAACCATCAAGTCTCTTGGTTGAATTCGTTCAATAGTTGTAAAACGCTGATTGCATTTAATACAAATGCGTCTACGTCGGATGGCAGTCCCGTCCTCTGTGGAGCGGCTATCCTTGACCTGGGTATCTTCATTTCCACAAAATGGACAGAACATTTTTTAACCTATATCCCTAATAAAATAATGAATGTAATAATATTTTATTAATAATAACAATAACGGATTAAAATACGGATATTAATATTCAATTTATCTTTAACTTAATAAAGTACATTGAAATCAAATATCAAGGTTTGCAACGGTCAACGCATTATCAACAATAAAATCTCTTCTTGGTTCCACAACATCACCCATCAATGTTGTGAAAATTTCATCTGCATTTTCAAGGTCCCCCACTTTTACCTGCAATAAAGTCCGTGTAGCAGGATCAAGAGTTGTATTCCAAAGCTGATCATCATTCATTTCACCAAGCCCTTTAAAGCGATTAATGGCCAAACCTTTTTTTCCGTTATTCATTAGCAATTCATATACTGAAGCTGGACCGCTCACTTTTTCATCTCTTTTATCAATGGACAAGTTTGCAGGTTCATTGAAATCAGTAATCAATTTTTGCCTGTGCTGATTAATCCAAGCAGCATTTTTACTTTTAATAATGGATAAAGGTATAGAATAAGATTCCTTGACACCTCTCACTACACGATGAATTTTCATTCCATCTTCAACACTGATTTGCCATCCTCTTTCTGATTTTGCGGATAAACTGTCAAGTCGATTTTGTAATTCCTGGCGACATTTTGGATCATTCATATTATTTTCGTTTAAAACACCGCACATGACCGCTTGTTCAAGAATCCATAAAGGTGCATATTTTTCAAAAAATCTCAAACGATGAAGTATAGATGAATAATCTTTTACATGATTTTCAAGCTCGTTTTCTCTAAGCTCTGTTCCATCGGCCAAGTACAAAGCTGTATTATTTATCGCTTTTTTCAATAGATAATCTTCAAGCGCTTCATCATTTTTTAAATATCGTTCGTCATTACCTCTTTTTGCTCTGTATAGTGGGGGTTGCGCAATATAGACGTATCCCTTTTCAATCAGTTCAGGCATCTGACGGAAAAAGAAAGTTAATAATAATGTACGTATATGTGATCCATCCACATCCGCATCTGTCATAATAACAATCTTGTGGTATCTTAACTTTTCAAGAGAAAAGCCACCTTGTTCAACATCTCCTCTACCAATACCTGTTCCAAGGGCTGTTATAAGCGTGCCAATTTCAGCAGAATTTAACATTCTGTCAAATCGTGCACGTTCAACATTCAAGATTTTGCCTTTTAGTGGCAAAATTGCTTGAAAACGGCGATCCCTTCCCTGTTTTGCAGTACCACCAGCTGAATCTCCCTCAACAATAAAGATTTCCGATTGTGCAGGATCTTTTTCCTGACAGTCAGCTAATTTACCGGGTAAGGAAGAAACGTCCAGAACGCCTTTTCTTCGGGTAAGCTCTCTGGCTTTACGTGCTGCTTCACGAGCTGAAGCAGCATCAAACGCTTTGGAAATGATTAGTTTTGCTTCTTTTGGATGGGTTTCAAACCAATGGCCAAGCATATCGGATATTGAATTCTGAACAGCGGGTTGAACTTCCGAGGATACAAGTTTATCTTTTGTTTGAGATGAAAATTTAGGATCAGGAACTTTGACAGATAATATGGCGGTCAATCCCTCACGCATATCATCTCCTATTAATCCAAGGGATCCTTTTTTATTATTATTTAAAACTTCATCCGCATATTTTCCCACTATACGTGTTAGGGATTGACGAAAACCTGCGAGATGAGTTCCACCATCCTTTTGGGGAATATTGTTTGTGAAACATAATACATGTTCATTATAGGTATCGTTCCATACCAAGGAACATTCCACTTTAATGTTGGTTTTTTCGTTATAGAAACTACCGGTAATGGGATCAATAAGGTTATTTTTCGATTTAGTTAACCATTTGACAAATTCACTTAGACCGCCCTCGTAATGGAATTCTTCCTTTATAACTTCATCTTCACGTTCATCTGTAACGATTATTTCCATACCTGAATTCAAAAAGGCCAGTTCACGTAGGCGGCGAGTTAATATTCCAAATTCAAATACAATATGCGTAAAAATTTCTTTACTTGGTTTAAAGGTGACTTCAGTACCAGTCGGTTCATCACTTGATCCTTTTTCCGTTAAGGATTGAACTGTTTCACCATTTTCGAAACGGATAAAATATTCCTTACCATTTCGCCAGATACGTACTTCCATCCATTCAGACAACGCATTGACAACTGCTGCACCCACCCCATGGAGCCCACCTGAAACCTTATAGGAATTCTGATTGAATTTTCCCCCTGCATGCAATTTTGTCAACACTACCTCAGCAGCACTTATTCCCTCTTCAGGATGAATATCAGTGGGTATGCCACGACCGTTATCCCTGACTCTTATGCTGCCATCTTTACATAACGTTAATATACACTGATCGGCAAATCCGGCTTGGGCTTCATCAACGGCATTGTCAACGATTTCAAATACCATATGATGCAATCCGGATCCATCATCTGTATCTCCAATATACATGCCGGGTCTTTTCCTAACTGCCTCCAACCCTTTTAATACAGAAATTGAAGAGGCATCATATTCATTATCACTATCATTATTTAAATGAGATGAATGAATTGAATTATCGTTAGTATTAACCATGTTCAATGGGGCTCCAGAAATAATTAAATTTATATTTATTTTTATTAAACAACAGATGGGTAATAATGCGCATAAAAGAACATTTATTTTACCAGAAAGAATAAATAATCATACTATTTTTCCATGATTCAAGTTTAAAAAATCGTAGTTTTTCTCAAAATCATAAAAATCAGATATCTCGTTCCCTGTGATAATAACAAAACTATCAATATCAAGAAGACTGGAAAGTAGAATTTTCCTATGATAGGAATCAAGATGCGTGAGTGGTTCGTCCAAAAGTAACAAAGGTTGAATTTTCTTATTTGTTTTAACTAATTCAAGCAGTTTTAATATAACACTAATTAAAATCGCTTTTTGCTGACCTGTACTCGCCATCTGCGCAGAAATATTACTTTTATTTTCAAAAAAGACAACATCCATCCGATGGCACCCTAAAGCAGTTGATCTATTCTCCGCATCTTGATCTCGATTCATTTTCCATTTCTGTTTCAGATAGTCTTCCGTTACCAAGGCAGGATGTTTCATAAGATAATCGGCAATGGAACAATTTAATTTTAACAGGGTTTCAGGAAAAGCTTTTTGTATAATATTTATTTGATTTAATTGCTGGATAAAATTAATTCTCGCTGCAGTTATAGCCACGGCATGTCTTGCCATTGATTCTTCAACTGCTTTCAGCCAATTATGATCCAACACATTTGCTGAAAGTAATTTATTTCTTTGAAAAAGTGATTTTTCATAAGCTGCCAATTCTTTGGCATAATATCCCTCCAGACTAATTATAAGTTGATCAAGAAACCGTCTTCGACCAGATGGACCTTCTAAAAATAGTCGATCCATTTGAGGTGTTAACCAAACAGCCGCAAGATAGCGGGTAATTTCATTCTGATTTTGAATTATATTGCCGTTAATCCTGTATTGTCGTTTTGATGAAAAAGGAAAACAGCCCGTAGAAAGTGTAAAATTGCTATCATATTGCTGATTTGAAAATTCACCTACTATCCCCCATCCCTGAGTCTGATTATTATTTTTGGCCAAATCTTCAATTCTTGCTTTACGTAACCCTTTACCAGGAACCAACAAGGACAACGATTCTAATAAATTTGTTTTACCACTTGCATTTGGACCGTAAGCCACGATTTTTTGGCTTGGAACAGTCCAAACAAGTCGTTCAAAATTACGGAAATTTGTTAAAGTAAGACGTTCTAGCTTCGTCATACTCATTATATAAGCATCTAAATAAGAATATTAAACCCGCATTGGCATTAATACATATAATGCAGAAGGATCATCAACATCACGAACAATTGTCGGGGCTGAATTGTCAGCAAGAATAAATTCTACCTGATTGTCAATCTGGTCGGTTATGTCATTTAAATATCGTGCTTGAAATCCAATTTCCAACGGCGTGGATTCATATTGAACTTGTGAACCGTCAAGTTCTTCCTTTGCATTGCCTTGGTCAACGCTGCTCGCAGATAAAACAAGGGAATTGTTATCCAAAGACAATTTGACAGGACGGGATCTTTCCATACTAATTGCAGCCACTCTTGCCACAGCTGTAGCAAAATCTTGTTTTCCAACCCGTAAAACCTTTGTATTGTTTTTGGGAATGACCCTTTCATATTCCGGAAATGTACCATCAATTAACTTGGACGTTAATGTGACATTTCCAAAATTTAACTGAATACGGGTATCAGCTAACATGATCTGGATATTTTCTTCCGCTTCTTCCAGCAATTTATATATTTCATATATAGTCTTGCGGGGTATTATTATACCAGGTATGTTTTCTGCACCTTCAGGCATTGTACATTCGACCTTGGCTAGACGATGACCATCAGTTGCGACAGCGCATAATTTATTTTCGTTTTCACTGTTTGTAATATGAAAATATATGCCGTTCAAATAGTAGCGCGTTTCTTCAGTTGAAATAGCAAATCTTGTCTGTTCAATAAGTTTTCTGAGCACCTCAGTTGAAATCTGAAAATTATGGGGAAAATCACCAGACGTCATGGAAGGAAATTCTTCTACATCCAGTACATTCAGGCTGGTTACATACTTGCCCGCCCTTAGCGATAATGGCATATCAATACTTGTATGGGTCAGTTCGATTATAGCACTGTCAGGCAGCTTGCGTACAATTTCATATAAAACCGAAGCCGGCGCGGTAACAGCGCCATTTTCCAATGATTCCGCTTGAATGGTTTCAACAATTGCGATTTCCATATCTGTCGCAGTTAATGTCATTTGTCCATCCTGAACCTCAATTAAAACATTGGCAAGAATGGGAATAGTATTACGTTTTTCAGCCACACTTTGAATATGCGCCAGGGCCTTAAGTAATATTGTACGATCAACCTTTAGTTTCATTAACTAAAACCTATTCAAGATATATATATAAACAATATAAAATGCTATAAATTATAATGTTTAGCAGTATTCTAAAACAAATACCATAGGAAAATGTCTTAAGTTTCCAACATTCTGCGAAGCAACTCCACATCTTCAGCAAATGCAGAATCTTTTTCCATCAATTCAGCCACTCTACTAATGGCATGCATCACGGTAGTATGATCCCTGTTCCCGAATTTTCTGCCAATTTCAGGTAATGACCTGCTTGTTAATTGTTTCGCCAAATACATTGCGATCTGTCTTGGTCGCGCAACTGCACGGGCTCGTCGGGCAGATGTCATGTCCGTTTGACGAATATTGCAGTGTTCAGCAACCTTTCTTTGAATCTCCTCAATTGTAACACGTCGTTCATGGGATTTTAAGATATCATGAAGAACTTCTTGGGTTGCTTCCAGTGTTATGGGACGTCCGAAAAGATTTGCATGTGCGATTAAACGGTTTAGAGCCCCTTCAAGCTCTCTTACATTTGTAGTAATTTTATGAGCCAGAAATTCCATTACTTTTGGTGAGATAACCACCTTGGCGGATGCCGCCTTAGCTTCTAGAATGGAAATTCTTAATTCATAAGTTGTAGCATGAATATCAGCAACCATTCCGCACCCTAATCGTGTACGCAAACGATCTTCCAGCCCCGATAAATCAGAAGGTGATTTATCGGCAGATACGATGATTTGGCGACCCGCATCAATCAAGGCATTGAATGTATGGAAAAATTCCTCTTGTGTATTGTCTTTGCCAATTAAAAACTGTAAATCATCAATCATCAAAACATCAACCGATCGCAATTCTTCCTTAAACTCTATTGTAGATTGAGAACGAATAGAGGCAATAAAACGGTACATAAATTTTTCAGCTGACATATAGGAAATTGAAATATTTCCTGCCTTTGCCAATTCAAATCCGATTGCATGCATCAAATGGGTCTTACCCAATCCTACCCCACCATAAAGAAATAATGGATTAAACCCTGTGCTTGAAGGGCATTCAGCCACTCTTCTTGAACACGCATAGGCAAATTCATTTGGTTTACCGACTATAAAATTTTCGAAGGTAAATCGTGGATCCAACTGTAAATGTAAAGGAAGCTTATCTTCTTCTTTTGCCTTATCTCCCAAACTGGTATCATTATTAATAACATTTATAGAATGGGTTTCCTTAACATGATTGAGTTTAGTATCTGATTTTTGTTGGTTTGAAAATTCTGTTTTAATATTATCTATGCCAGAATATTTTTCCGCATCGGAACTGTTTTTATGAGATAAAATTTGATCATTTTCAATTTTTGAAGCCAGTTTTAACTCTACTCGACGAATTTGAGGCAATTCAGCATGCCATAACTGACTTAACTTGTTGTTGTATTGAGCTCTAACCCAATCTCTTAGAAAACGGGTGGGTAGATATAAGGTCAGTTCATCTTCATCAATTGCGCCAAGCGTTATTTGCTTCAACCATGTACGATATTCCACCTCACCAACTTCAACCTGCAGGCGGCTACAAATACGCCCCCAATGTATTTCCAGTATTGATTTAAGCGTATTGGGGTCTGCATCCTGAAGCGATAATTTAAATTCTTGAGATTCGTTTGTGGGTTCGGACATACGTGAAGAAAACTTATTGAATATGAAAAGTAAGCAGATGTTTTATAACGGTTTCTTTAAAATACACCTCTTTTATACTTTTATAAAGTACCAAAATTTTCCTGATTATAATTTATTATTTCAACATTTAAAGTAAAAAAAACCCGATGAATGATATTCATTCGTCGGTTTTCTTTTATAAAGCGAGTTTACAGCAAAATATGTAATTTGCTGTATATATTTAAGCCAATAATTAAGCTGTTTTTAAATTCTTTATCTTTCCTGCCAAGCGAGAAATTTTACGAGCAACAGTATTTTTGTGCATAATACCTTTTGTGCATGCTCTTTGCAATTCTGGCTGTGCATGACGAAGCGCTTCAACAGCGCCTTCTTTGTTTCCTGCCAAAAGAGCTTCTTCAACTTTTTTTACAAAAGTACGAACCCGCGACTTGCGAGCCTTATTACGTTCAGTGCGTTTTAAAGTTTGACGTATACGCTTACGCGCAGATGCGATATTCGCCATGGATTTCCTGTTTGTCTATTTTCGTTTAAATGGATTAATACTACACATTAATGCATGTTATTAATAGCTTACTGTTCATACGTCAAGCGAATTATTCAATGATTTTTTCATTTTTGGCAAATTTCGCAATAAAAACTTGAACGCCCTGCCTGAACCGCTCTTTTTATAACTGTTTTTCTTCCCTTTTGTAAACAGCAATTGCACAATTCGCCTTCTTTTCCATAAACATTCCATTGCATTTGGAAATAACCTTTTTCACCATTTGAATGAACATAATCACGCATACTAGATCCTCCCGCCTCGATCGCTTTAAGCAAAATGGATTGAATGGACTGAATCAATAACAGAATTTCTTGTCTTTTTAATTCACACGCACTTTGAAAAGGTGAAATTCCAGCAAGAAATAAAGATTCACAAACATAGATATTACCTAACCCAGCAATAACACGTTGATCAAGCATTGTATTTTTAACAGATTGTTTTTTAAGTTTAAATTTTTCATGAAGATAATCACATAATATCGTCTGGTGAGAGGAAACGTTAATCCCTGTGTCGGGCAAAGGTTCAGGTCCCATCATTTTTAAAAGATTATGTATCGTATTTGTTGGAAACAAATCTATTATTCCAAAACGCCTTGGATCTATAAACTGAAGACATTCACCTTCATGGGTTAATATCGTTAGATGTTCGTGTTTTTGTTTTTCATAACCTGATCCAGAAGGTTGCACGATAATTTTTCCAGACATTCCCAAGTGAAATAAAACGGTCAATCCGTTGTTTAATTCCATTAAAATATATTTGCCACGTCTATTAAATTTTACAATTCTGGTATTTGCCAAGCATGTTTCTAATGTTATAGGTATAGATTGACGTAGGTTAATTCGATGGCGTTGAACGCTTTGGATTGTATGATTAGTCAATTTTTCTTCCAATCCACGTCTAATTATTTCTACTTCGGGCAATTCTGGCATAATTTTTTCTGAAAATTAATCGTATGAAAAATAATAATGATACCGCTTTTCAATCCAACGAACATATTACCGATTTTGGATTTCGACAAGTTAATGATAAAGAAAAATCTTCAATGGTAAAGGCTGTTTTTGATAGTGTCGCACAAAAATATGATATAATGAATGATTTAATGTCATTGGGCATTCATCGGGTTTGGAAACAGATATTTATTCAAGAGCTGCATCCCACCCCCAATTTAACATTACTTGATTTGGCTGGAGGTACAGGGGACATAAGTTTCGGTTGGTTAAATCGTGGAGGTGGCACAGTTTTTTTAACAGATGTTAATTACAGTATGCTTCATATAGGTCAGGAACGTGCACTTGACCGTGGATATGTGGACAATATCCATCTTTTTTGTGTTGATGGGGAGAAAATTTGTTTGCCTGATCGATCTGTTGATCGTGTAACTATTTCATTTGGCTTGAGAAATTGTACACACAAGAATCAAGTTCTAGAAGAGGCACGACGGGTATTAAAACCGGGGGGAAGATTTTTATGTCTTGAATTTTCCAAATTGATCATTCCCTTTTTACGCCCTCTATATGATGCATGGTCTTTTCAGGTATTGCCACGTATAGGTCAAATTATTGCCAAGGATCGTGATAGCTACCAATATCTGGCAGAAAGCATTCGTACTTTTCCAGATCAGGAAACACTTAAATCCCTGATGGAACAGGCTGGATTGGAACGTGTTACTTATCAAAACCTTTCCGGTGGTATAGCAGCAATCCATTCAGGTTGGCGCATATAATTAATTACAATTTGAAAAAAATTCCATGACACCCAAAAACATTTTACTTATCATTTCTGGAGGAATAGCAGCCTATAAAGCTTTAGAACTCATAAGTTTATTTCGCAAAAATCATCATAATGTAAAATGTGTTTTGACGCAATCAGGGACTGAATTCATCACTCCCCTATCTTTGCAAACCTTAAGTGGCAATGAAGTTTATCAAGATTTATTTTCATTGACCCAAAATCATAATATTGAACATATTTCATTAACCAGAGAAGCGGATCTCATAATTATCTATCCCGCCTCTGCCAATTTGATTGCAAAAATTGCCTTGGGTATTGCCGATAATCTTGCCAGCACTATTATTTTAGCCGCTCCACCAACTATGCCTGTTCTTATTGCTCCGGCAATGAATGTTCATATGTGGGAAAATCCTATTACACAAAATCATATACAAACACTTAAAGAAAGAAATATGGTCATTGCAGGACCCGTAAAAGGAAAGATGGCCTGTGGAGAGTATGGTTATGGACGCCTTATCTCTCCAGATAAATTTACAGATCATATTCGTAATATCTTGGCGCCTGATCGCCCCTTGGAAGGCAAGAAAGCACTTGTCACAGCTGGTCCAACTTTCGAACCGATTGACCCTATCCGTTTTATAGGTAATTATTCATCAGGCAGACAAGGTTATGCCATCGCAGAAAGCTTACGAAATGCTGGTGCAGAGGTTACCCTGATTTCAGGACCCGTATCACTATCACCACCTGACAATATAAACATTGTAAAAATTAAGACAGCTAATGAAATGCTAGATGCATGTCTTGCACATTTACCTGTAGATATGGCTGTTATGACTGCTGCAGTTTCTGATTGGCGAGTCAGGAATGTTGCCAAACATAAAATCAAAAAGACAGCGGATATTTTCCCACCAATTCTGGAAATGGAAATCAATCCTGATATTCTTGCAAAAATTTCTCAACTTAAAAATAATCGTCCAAAACTTGTTATCGGATTCGCAGCGGAGACTGAAAACCATTTAAAAAATGCAGTTGATAAAAGAATACGTAAAGGTTGCGATTGGATAGTTGTTAACGATGTCCAATCTTCAACAAATATCATGGGGGGCTCAGAAAATGAGGTGACAATTCTGTCATCCTCTGGTAAGCAGCATTTTGAGAGAGCCAGTAAAAAAAAGATTGGATATCTTTTGACGCAGGAAATCATTACATTTTTCAAATCAGAAAATAGGGGGTAATTAACATGTCCTTGGCACCCTTTCCTAGAATTCGAGTAAAAAGGCTGGCACATTCCATAGAACTGCCACTCCCTTCCTATGCAACCATTGGTGCGGCAGGAATGGACTTACTGGCTGCCGTTAATGAACCGATTACAATCTTATCGCAAGAAATAGCGCTTATTCCTACAGGGTTACAGATAGCTTTACCCCATAATTATGAGTTGCAAATCCGTCCCAGATCAGGATTGGCCCTGAAACATGGAATATTACTTCCCAATTCTCCCGGTACGATTGATGAAGATTATCGTGGTGAAGTTAAAGTGATTTTATTGAACACAGGGAATGAATCCTTTGTGGTCGAACGTGGTATGCGCATTGCGCAAGCTATTATAGCCCCAGTTATTCGGGCAGTTTGGGAAGAAACAGATATTCTTGAAGAAACGGAACGATCGTGTGGAGGTTTTGGAAGTACGGGTGTCTGATCATTTTTTATACAATATGATCGAGTTTAGTGAATAATTATCGTTCAATCTAACAATAAAATACAATTAAGAGGACTAGGCGGGCAAATGAAAAAACAGAATATTCCCGCCAGCGTAACTGTTCAATCGAAACCAAATATCTTTGATGCAATCACCATCATATGTGTGATTGCACTAGGGGTATCGATTGCAACAGCTACACGGCACGTTATACAACCCTTGAATATGCCAAATGCGCAACTTATACACCTGGATCCCATCTATTTGCCAGGATATGCCATGCGTACAACTTTACGCATGTTTGCCGCTCTTTTCGCTTCTTTACTTTTTACCTTTGGATACGCAGTCTTGGCAGCCAAAAGTCGTAAGGCGGAAATGCTGCTAATTCCTGTTCTCGATATATTGCAATCTGTGCCCATTTTAGGGTTTTTAACCTTTACAGTTGTCTTTTTTATGGGATTATTTCCCGGCAAAATTCTTGGTGCCGAACTGGCTGCAATTTTTACGATTTTTACCAGTCAGGCATGGAATATGGCATTTAGTTTGTATCAATCCCTCAAAACGATACCTCCTGATATGGAAGAAGCCGCACGTTGTTTTGGTTTAACTGGATGGCAACGTTTTTGGAAACTGGAAGTTCCATTCGCTATTCCAGGATTGATCTGGAATATGATGATGTCCATGTCCGGTGGCTGGTTCATGATTGTCTATTCAGAAACAATCACTGTTGGAAATACAAACATTGTTTTGCCTGGAATAGGATCGTATGTAGGTATGGCAATTGAACAAAGAAATCTGGCCGCAATTTTTTATGCAATTGGAGCAATGTTGTTTGTTATTTTGGCATATGACCAATTACTATTCCGTCCCTTGGTTGCATGGTCATCAAAATTTAGATTTGAAACTACACAAAGCGAAACAGACACTGCTCCTTGGTTTTTACGTCTTATACATAAAACCTATTTTATTCGGTGGGTAATGACCTTTATTGGTAAATTAATGCATAAGATTGCAAACCTGCCTCTTGGCAGAAAAAATAATTTCTTCAATGAAAAATCCATTGCAACAAAAACATCAGATGTCATTTATATTTCTGTATTATGTTTTCTGGGCATAATCGCTGGTTTTTACATTTATCACGCTGTCCATGACCAATTGACCATTCATGAAATTTTATATGTTATCTGGCTGGGATTTTTAACATTTTTAAGAGTTATAAGCATGATAATTCTGGCAAGTATCATTTGGGTACCTGCAGGAATATGGTTGGGATTACGTCCCAAATGGGCAAAAAGAACACAGGTAATCGCGCAATTCATGGCTGCCTTTCCAGCCAATCTGTTTTTTCCCTTTTTTGTTGTTGGAATTGTTCATTTTCACTTAAGTAGTAATATTTGGTTGACGCCATTGATGATCCTGGGAACACAATGGTACATTTTATTTAATGTTGTTGGGGGTGCCTCAAATTTTCCCGGTGATTTAAGAGAGGTGGTAAACAATTTACAAATCCATGGAAAATTATGGTGGTTTAAGGTTATGTTGCCTGCCATTTTTCCCTATTATGTTACTGGAGCACTCACTGCGTGTGGAGGAGCTTGGAATGCCTCCATCGCTGCAGAATTAGCAAGTTGGGGCAATACAACCTTGATTGCTGAAGGTTTGGGATCATATATCGCACTTGCAACAGAAATGGGCAATACATTTAAGGTCGGACTTGGCATGGTTGTAATGTCGGCGTTTGTCATTCTTTTCAATCGGATTGTCTGGCATCCTTTATATAGTTTTGCGCAACGACGCTTGTCCTTTATCTAAGGAAAAAACCATGAATCAAAAACAGGATATTTTACTTCAAATCAAGAATTGTCAAAAATCATATAAAAAAGATAATAATTCTGAATTGGTGGTTTTAGATAACGTCAATTTAACCTTGAAACAAGGGGAGATTGTCGGATTATTGGGACGTTCTGGCTCTGGAAAATCCACTTTATTGAGAATTATTGCTGGTTTAATCCCACCAAGCAAAGGAGAGGTAAAATGGAAAAACCAATTATTGTCAGGTCCGGCAAAAGATGTAGCAATGGTTTTTCAATCTTTCGCTCTTTTTCCATGGTTGACTGTACAAGATAATGTTCAGCTGGGACTTGATGCAAAAAACACCCCACGAAAAAATATGGAACAGTTAAGTGAAGAGGCAATAGATCTTATTGGTTTAGGGGGTTATGAAAAAGCTTATCCAAAAGAGCTTTCGGGTGGAATGCGTCAACGTGTTGGATTGGCAAGAGCGTTGGTAGTGCATCCAGATCTTTTATTGATGGATGAACCTTTTTCTGCCCTTGATGTTCTTACAGCTGAAAATTTAAGAACTGATCTTATTGAACTGTGGGTAGAAAAAAAATTACCAGTAAAATCCATTTTGATTGTTACACATAGTATCGAGGAAGCTGTATTGATGTGTGACCGTTTACTTATATTTTCTTCAAATCCGGGTACAATTGCCCACGAGTTGGAAGTTACGTTTCCTCATCCCCGTAATCGGGAAGATCCGGCTTTTCGACAATTTGTTGACCGGATTTATATTCTCATGACTCATCGTGATCCAATCAATGTCGATCCAAACAATATCGATATGAAACAAGCGGTAAATAATCGTTATGCAGCGCTTCCACGTATGTCAATGAATCTTATGATCGGTATGATGGAAACATTATATACAGAACCCTATTGTGGAAAGGCAGATTTGCCTCAATTGGCTAAAAGTCTGCAAATGGAGCTGGATGATTTACTGCCTATTGGTGAAACCTTGCAAATGCTTGAATTCGCTGATATGGCCGAAGGTGATATCCGCTTAACTGAATTGGGAAAAAAACTTGTTAATTCTGAACTGGAAGAACGTAAGGATATTTTCCGTAAGAGCTTGATAAAGAATGTTTCATTGATTCGTTCGATACGTTCCATTCTGGATGAACGACCCAATCATAGAGCAAGTGCTGAAAGGTTCCGCGATGAATTGACTGATACCATGTCACCAAATTCAGCACGTCAGACTTTGTTAACCATTATTGGTTGGGTCAGATATGCAGAAATTTTTGATTTTGATGAGGAAACTGACCAGTTTTTTCTTGATGAAGATGATAAGAATATTGATAAATCATAATATTATTTTTTTAGGTAGTCGATAAATTTCTGTTGGAATTTCCTGACTTTTGGTTCAATTACAGCCTGACAATAAGCCACTTCAGGATGTAATTCAAAATAATTTTGATGTTCTTTTTCAGCTGGATAGAATTTATCCAGCATTTTAATTTCTGTTACAATTGGATTTTTCCATATTTTTTCATCTTGAATTTCTTTTATAATTTTATAGGCAATTTTTTCCTGCTCTACAGATGCGGGTAAAATTATTGAACGGTATTGCGAACCGATATCTCCACCTTGTCGATCTTTCGTCGTGGGATCGTGAATAACAAAAAATAATTTTAATATGTTATCAAGGCTAATAGTATCAGGATCATAAGTGATTTTTACCACTTCGGCATGCCCAGTTTGATTAGTGCATACCTCCTTATAAGTTGGGTTTTCAGTATATCCTCCTGAATAACCAGGTATTATAGTACGGATACCCTTAACATTTTTTAAAATTGCTTCTATACACCAAAAACATCCACCACCCAAAACTATATTGTTTGTCAATTGATTTTTTTCATTTCCATGCATATTTTTTCCTTTATACAAGATAAATTTTTTCGATGAATAATCAACCATGATATTTGTAAATATTTGTACAATTAAAAGGATATTGAATTACCTTTTCAACATCCTTAATAGTTGAAAGTTTTACTTTTAATTTAAATGCAATAAAGCGGTTTTAAATCGCTTTTCAGATTTTACCAACTGTTTTAACCGTTCACGATTTTCTTCAACAATTTCAGGTCTTGCCTTACTAAGAAAATTCTGGTTGGATAATTTTTTATTCAGCTGTTCAATTTCCAATGCAATTTTTTCGATTTCCTTTGTTAAGCGTTCTTTTTCTTTCTTTATATCAATAATGCCTTGTAAAGGTAAGACTAAGATTGTATCATCTATAACTGTTTGAATCGAACCAGATGGTATTTCATTCTGTAATTTGGCAATAGATTGCACTCTGGCCATTCTGCCAATGGCATCTGACCATTGTTCAATAATTTGGAAATGTTTTTGATCAATATCTTTAACCAGAACAGGTATTAATTTTGCTGGCGGGATATTCATTTCAGCTTTTAAAACACGAATTTCAGTTATTAATTTTATTATAAAATCTATTTCATCATTTGCCTTTTGAGAAATAGCTGTCTCCAATTCATAACTTTTTGGCCATGAAGACGTGATCAGGCTTCCTTTTTTACCAAATCCAAATTCAGCCCAAATAATTTCTGTTACAAACGGAATAACGGGATGTAAAATTTTTAACAAATTCTTTAATACAAAAGCAGTGATTGTTCTAACTTCTTTTACTGTATCGTGGTTATTTTTTTGAAACGCTGATTTTGCAAATTCTAAAAACCAATCACAAAATTTATCCCATGTAAAATGATAACAAACAGAAGCATATTCATCATAACGAAAATTATCCAGAGCAGCTGTGGCCTGTCTAATCGTTTTTGATAATTCTGCTAAAATCCATTGACTTAGGGATAACTGAATATCGGATAGTGAAAATTCAGTATTTTCAGTCACTTGATTCATTTCGCAAAATCGTGCAGCATTCCATAACTTGGTGATAAATGTACGATATTCTTCAATACGTTTTTTACCTAGTTTGATATCTCGACCCGGCCCTGTCAAAGCGCAAATAGTGAATCGCATTGCATCAGCACCGAACTCGTCGATTATTTCAATAGGATCGATACCATTCCCTTTGGTTTTGGACATTTTTTGACCTTTTTCGTCACGTACAAGTCCATGTAAATAAATGGTTTTAAAGGGAATATCTTTCATAAAATGCATTCCCATCATCATCATTCTCGCAACCCAAAAGAAAATGATATCAAAACCTGTTATTAACACGTTTCCAGGATAATAACGGTCTAGCTCTATTGTTTCATTTGGCCACCCCAATGTCGAAAATGGCCACAATGCGGATGAAAACCATGTATCCAAAACATCTTCATCTCTTCGTAATTCCTGCTCACATCCATAATATTTTAATGCTTGCTGTTTAGCCTCGTTTTCATCATAGGCTACAAAAACAGTATTATCTGGACCATACCACGCGGGTATTTGATGCCCCCACCATAATTGACGACTTATACACCAGGGTTGCAGATCCCTCATCCAAGCAAAAAAAGTGTTTTCCCATTGTTTGGGGACAAATTTCATCCTTCCCGATTGTACCGCCCTGATAGCAGGTTCAGAAAGCGTTTTTGCGTCACAATACCATTGTGTGGTTAATCTAGGTTCAATAACTGCCCCTCCACGTTCAGCATGAGGGACCTGATGTTTATGCGATTCTATTTTTTCAATATATTCAAGCTTTTTTAATTCTTCGACAATGATTTTACGTGCTTTATCACGAGGTAATGATTGTAAAGAACATATAAAATCTGATTTTTCATTTTCAGATAACTCATTTAGATCAATTGCTGCACTTTCATCCAAAATTGTTATCAATTTCAGGTTGTGACGACGACCTACTTCAAAATCATTAAAATCATGAGCAGGTGTAATTTTCACTGCTCCTGTACCTTTTTCAGGATCTGAATATTCATCGGCAACAATTATAATTTCACGATTAGTTAATGGAACAACAACTTTTTTGCCTATTAGATCTTTATAACGGTCATCTTTTGGATGAACAGCGATCGCAGTATCACCCAACATTGTTTCTGGACGAGTTGTTGCAATAACGATAAATTGAGTATTATCCTCCACTAACGGGTATTTGATATACCAGAGATTTCCCTGTATTTCTCTATTCTCGACTTCAAGATCGGAAACGGCAGATCTGAAAACAGGATCCCAGTTCACCAAACGTTTATCCTGATAAATCAATCCTTCTCGATAAAGCGTGATGAAGACTTTTTTAACAGCTTCAGACAAACCTTCATCCATTGTAAAGCGCTCTCTCCTCCAATCAAGAGATGCACCAACCCGTCTCAATTGTTGGGTAATTTGACCACCAGATTCCTCTTTCCATTGCCAGACACGTTCAATAAATTTTTCCCTGCCCAAGGTTTTACGATCAATGCCTTGAGCTGTTAATTGACGATCAACAACCAATTGAGTCGAAATACCAGCATGATCCGTACCTGGTTGCCACAACACATCATATCCCTGCATACGACGAAACCTTACAAGGGTATCCTGTAAGGTCATCGTTAGAGCATGTCCTATGTGCAAGGTACCCGTCACATTTGGTGGCGGGATCATTATGGCAAAAGGTTTTCTTTCATTTATTTCCGGGTTGGCTGAAAAAGAACCATTTTTTTCCCATATATGGTATAAATCGTTTTCACAAGCAGATGGATTAAATTTTTTATCTAACATTTATTATTTTTATTATACTAAAGAAAAATTATTAACGTCCAGGTTGATCCTGTGCGTAGTCACTCATACCCCACCATCTGTTTTTAACAGCATTATAATATGCTGTATAATCATAATGGGGAACATTCAGTTTAAGGTCTTGTGCCGTTAAACGCCCAATGGCTGAAGCAATACTATAAGATGCCGTTACCATTGAGCTTAAATTCTGAATAAGTGTGGTTTGTGAATTTAGCAAGGTTTGTTGCTGTTGCAACATTTCCAATGTTGTACTTGTTCCAACAACAGCCTGTTTTTCAACACCAGCCAAAGCAATAATATTTGACGCAATGGCGGCACGGTTGCTTGCTATGGCCGCTTTGGCTGCCATTAATTTTTGCCAGTTTGTAGAGGCAAGCTGCATGGCACTTCTTCGTTGAGAACTGACTTGACGATGTGCAGCCTGAGCCAACTGTTTTGCTTCACGTATTTTAGAATATTCCGCACCACTTTGATAAATGGGAATGTTTAATTGCAACATACCCATTTTTTGATCTGATGTATTCTGTCCTACTCCTTGATTGACCATGCGTTGATAGGATAAAGAAGCATTAAGCTTAGGCATAATTTCCGATATAGCCACATTTACATCATCTTTTTGTGATGCTTCAGTAAACAGGGCTGAAATCACGTCTGGATTATTTGATGCTGCCTGTGCAATTGCCTCTTGTTCTGTTTTGATCGGTAAAATCAGAGGTTGAGGTGGTTTGAGATTAGGAGCTGGCGCAATCCCCACAACTTGGGTATAGGTTGCCTCAGCACCACGCAAATCTCCTTCAGTCGTTTGACGCTGTGCTCGTGCTGCGGCTAATGCCGCTTCTGCCTGTGCAGAATCGGTTCGCGTAACTTCTCCAAGATTAAAACGCTGATGTGTGGCCTTGACCTGTTCAGCCAGAATTTTTTCATTGTTAATATTAATCTGTAACAGCTGCTGATATTGTATAACAGCTACATAAGCATCAATAACCTTGCTAAAAACCTTTTGTTCAGTTGATAAAAGTTTTGCCCTTTCAGCCATGACCTTGTTTATTGCCTCATGCGTTTGAGCAGTCGTTTTCCCACCCTGATAAATAGGTTGTGTTATATTAACATTTGCACCATATCCAAGTCGTCCACCTGATTTTTGTTCTGTAGTAGATTTAGGATAATGAACCCCTGCAGCACCTAATGCCGGTTCAGAAACACCTAAGTTATAACCCTCTGTCACAACACCAGTCAAACCTGTCGTGATAGTCGGTCTCCAACCTGCATGTGCTGTCGAAACCTGTTCATCCACGGCTCTCAAGCTGGCACGTTCCTGTTGCAAATCTGGATTGGTTAGATAAGCTGTCGCCAGAGCTTCTTCAAGCGTATGCGGAATAAAACTTGGCATACCTGATCCATCATAATTTTGAGCATATACAGTAGTCGATGCAAAAAATGTTAATAAACTTATTCCAAAATTACGATTGACGATCATGATAATACCTTATTAATAACACTTCAAAATAAAATAGCAGCTCAAAAATATAAATTATTTCATGAATTCTGGTAAATAAGGTAAGGCAGCATAAAAACTTTTTTGTATTACTATACCTTCATCAGTCTTTTTTGCTATAACTGCATGACCTATATCACCATCTTTTTTTAAAACCGTAATAATATGACCATTTTTATTTAATTGATCAATCAGTTTTTTTGAAATTTCCTTAATACAGCCGTCAATTATTATAGCATCATAAAATTTATTTTTTGGATATCCATCCTGTAATATTCCATCACACCATTGCACGTCAGATGCATATTCATTACAGAATTTTTTTCCAATAACAGACAACTTTTCATTTTCTTCCAGTGCATATACTTCCGCACCCATTAAGGAAATAATGGCTGAAAGATATCCAGTCCCTGCACCAATAACCAATATTTTTTGCTTTGCCTCAATATTTGCTAGTTGAACAAGTCTGGCAAGCACTCTTGGCTCACTAAGATACCGTTGATCAAAAAGTGAAATATTAATATCTGAATAAGCCATTTCTTTTTGGTTATTCAGAACACAATATTCGCGTGGTAAAACACGCATTATTTCTATTAATTTAACATGACTGACTTCAGCAGGACGTAACTGATTTTCAATCATGTTTTGCCGGGCCTGAACAAAATCAAAATTCGGATGGGTCATTGTTTATAAAATCTCTATATCTATGCTTTCAAAATTAATACCATGAACTACTCAAATATGAAAAGTAAAGTTTTTATACATTTTTTTCTTGACCTTTTTACCAATTTCATTGATATAGGCAATAGCTTGATCAAATGGTCCGGTGGCAGAGTGGCTCATGCAGCGGATTGCAAATCCGTTTACGGGGGTTCAATTCCCTCCCGGACCTCCAGATTTCAAGATTGTTTCACTTTAAGACGAGAGAGAATAAAGTCTTTTAATCTGTTAGGCATAACAAGATCAATCCATTTTAGATAAACAAACAATTTAGGCATAATTAGCTCTGTTTTTCCCTCATCAACCGCTTTAATTATTTTTTGAGTTGCGGTTTCTAATGAAATCATAAAAGGTTTGTTACATTCCAACCTTTGGCTCATGGGTGTATCGACAAATCCAGGAGTGATTAAAGTGATTTTTATATTCCATTTTTTCACGGAAATTCTCAAAGAATCAACAAAACGACTTAAACCAGCTTTTGAACTACTATAGGCAGTTGCAAAAGGCAATGAATGAAATGCAGCAACCGAACCGACAAAGACCAATTGTCCATAAATTCCACGATCAATCATTTGTTGAGCTATTTTATTACCCATGACACATGGTGTTACATAATTCAAATGCATCAGTTTCAATAATAACTCATCACTTTCCAAATTGTTTTGATCCTCCCTTATATCCCCAGAACCGGCAGCCATGATTGCCATATCAATTGTATAATTGATTAATAATGTTTCCAGTTGGTGTAAGCTATTTTTTGAATCTGCAAGATCGATACCAAATATTTGAACCTTTGCCCCTCTGTTTAGACATAATTGTGCCGTTCTATCCAACTTTTCTTGAGAACGACCCCATAAAAAAAGAGTTTTGCCTTTGTTTGCACATGCTATTGCCAACGATTGGCCTATTCCACTGGAAGCCCCGGTAATCAGAATATTTTTTGCAGAATTAAATTGAGTTTTTGGTTGATAATTTAAGGTTTGATTGTTTTTTGATAAATTTATATCTATCAAGACAAAATCCTTTTATATATAAAAGCAGAAAATGCTATTTTATAGTTTACATTGGTAAAATTCAAAAATAATAATTCATAATTTCTATGGTTTTTACATGTCCCTTAATTCTTGCTCCATGAATAATATTGATATTGTTCCTGTTCAAACCAAACAACAGCTTAAACTTTTTATTCAATTGCCACGTCTTCTATATAAAGGTTTATCTGGATATGTCCCTCCCTTGGACTGGCAAGAATCAAACTTATTAGATCCTAAAAAATCAGCTTTTTTTCGATATGGTTCAGCAAAATATTTCATAGCATATAAAAATCATCAACCTGTTGGACGTATTTCTGCACAAATTGATCCGAATGCGTTAAGACAATGGAAGGAACCTGTCGGTTTGTTCGGTGCGTTGGATGCAATTGATGATTTATGCGTCGTAAAAAAATTAATAGACGCTGCAACCAAATGGTTGAAACATAATGGCATGGAAAAAATCAGGGGACCTTATACTCTAAATGCCAATTCTGAAATAGGGATAATGATAACAGGGCAAAATGCCTTACCAACCGTTGCCATTCCCTGGCATCCAACCTGGCTTCATCACCATATTGAAGCAGTCGGTCTTGAAAAAGCCATGGATCTACTTTCATATCAGATGAAATTCGGTCCACAAGCTAAACAGGCCCATAAAATACCTGCAGGTTTGAAAATGGGATGTGGAAAATTGGGTAACATCACAACCAGAAAATTAAATACAAAAGAAATTGCGCGGGATGGTGAAATTCTTCGCCAACTTTACAATGATGCATGGCATGATACTTGGGGCTTTGTTCCCCTCACCTCAATCGAGATGTCTGTATTAATTAAAGATTTAAAATCCATGCTAAAACCTGATAATTTTGTTCTGGTTGAACAAAATTATATTCCAGTGGCTGTTGCTTTGGTAATTCCCAATATTTATGATTTAATCATTGATATCGGACCTGATCCATCCCTTTTGGGATATAGTAAATTGATTTATCGAATCTTACGACACCAATTTCATTCAGCCCGCGTTATTTTACTTGGTATAAGTGGATCCATAAGAGATACAGCTCTAGGAGCTTTGATGCCATCATTGGTTATATCCGAACTTTTTGAACGTGGAGAAGTTTTACCCTATAAAACAATTGAATTGGGATGGATTTTGGAAACAAATCATGGTATGCGAAACTTAATTGAACGGATTGTTCCAGAGCCCAATAAAATTCATCGAATGTATGAAATGAAAATATAAAAAAAATTTTTAGTACGTATAAAGCTGTTCAAATCGAGCTTTATCTATAGGAGAAAGTAACAGCGTTACCTGAATGATTTTTTCGCTATCATGACGCTCAAGAATTTCTCCATGATCATAAAGCCATGCTAAAGCTGAACCATCAACAATATCAATAGCATATGTCAATTTTTCCATTGAACATTGCAATCTTTGGTCAATTTTAGAAATGAGCGAGGGTAGATTTTGTCCTGTCAAGGCAGATACACCGACAATATTATCATTTTTGCCTGTTAATTCAGTATAATCTACGAGGTCAATTTTATTGAGAACTTCAATTGTCGATGACCTCCAGTTTTCACTCAATACATCATCTTTCACCATCATGTCCAATACAGAAGAAACATCTTGTTGTTGTTGACGGGTCTCTGGATGTGAAATGTCTCTTACATGCAATATGATATCCGCTTCGGAAATTTCTTCAAGCGTTGCTCTAAAAGCAGCTATCAATTCAGTTGGGAGGTCGCTAATAAAACCAACTGTATCAGAAAGAATGACTGTTTTTCCTGATGGCAGATCAATCTTGCGCATGGTGGGATCAAGTGTAGCAAAAAGTTGATTCTGAGCATGAACAGAAGCCCCTGTCAAATGATTGAATAAAGTGGATTTTCCTGCATTTGTATAGCCAACTAAGGCAACTATAGGAAAAGGGACTTTTCTTCGAGCCTTACGATGCAATCCTCTTGTCCTTCGAACCTGTTCAAGATCTTTTTTTAAACGGGTAATCCGTTCATCAATCAGTCTTCTATCCGCTTCAATTTGGGTTTCACCGGGCCCCCCCATAAACCCAAACCCACCTCTCTGCCTTTCTAAATGAGTCCATGATCTAACTAGTCGGCTACGCTGATATTGAAGGTGGGCAAGTTCAACCTGTAACACACCTTCTCTGGTCTGCGCTCTTTCACCAAAAATATCAAGTATTAAGGCTGTTCGATCTATAACCTTACAATTAAGTTCTTTTTCAAGGTTTCGTTGCTGAATTGGACTTAAACGTGCATCAAAAACAACAACTTGAATCTTTTTCTCAATAATAACAGATTTTAATTTTTCGATATTTCCCCGCCCTATTAAGGTTGAAGAACGGAATGACCGAATATTTATAATCTCTCTATAGACAATATCAATTTTAATAGATGATACTAATCCAACAATCTCATCAAGCCTAGATTTAGAATTCCTATCATTTTGTTTTAGATTTACATCCCATGGAACAATGACTGCAGCAAAATTTGATGATTTCACTGAATCGGATTCAATCATAAATATAAATTCTCACTTTTCTTCAGATGTTGTGGAAGTTGAAGTCGCTGCAGGTGCATTAAAGGGGAGTTGAACAGGTGACGAGGGCATAATCGTACTTACAGCATGTTTATAAACGAGCTGCGCATGACTTTCTCTACGTAATAATATGGAGAAATTATCAAATCCAGAAATGATTCCCTGTAATTTCACGCCATTCACTAAGAAAACAGTAACTGAAACTTTGGAACGGCGGATCTGATTTAAAAAAACATCTTGAATATTTTGATATGTATCTTTTGACAAAATAAAACCTTTACCAATCACTTTATGAAATTGAAACTTGCATATATTAACAGTTTAATTATTTATATTATTATTATTTCTTTCTTCTGACCCGGTAACTCCTAACTGTTTCAATTTTCTGTGTAAAGCACTTCGTTCCATTCCAACAAAACCAGCAGTCCGACTGATATTGCCACCAAACCGCATTAATTGAGCTTGTAAATATTGCGTTTCAAAAATATCACGAGCCTCTCTTAACGGAAGACTGATGATATCAGTTTGTGTATCGATTTTCAATAAACCCGGTGCGTTTTGACCGACATTTGATGGCAACATATCAGTACGGATGGCTTCATTAACATTTCCAGGCATCATGATTAAGAGCCGTTCCATTAAATTGCGTAATTCACGTACGTTTCCTGGCCATTCATAAGTCTGTAAGGTTGTTAGAGCATCTGCTGATAATTCAATGACTGGCACTCCGGTTAATTCAGAATAATGCTTCAAAAAGAAAGTTGCGAGTTCAGGTATATCTTCTCTTCTTTCCTTCAAGCTTGGAATTTTCAAAGGCACAACTGCAAGACGATAATATAAATCCTTGCGGAATCTTCCATTGGCAATTTCTTGGTTTAAATCCTTATTCGTAATGGCAATAACCCTCACATCAACCTTAACGCGGCTGGAACCGCCAACACGTTGAAATGTTTGATCCTGTAATGCTCGAACAATCTTTCCCTGTGTTTCAAGAGGCATGTCGGCAACTTCATCTAACACCAGCGTACCTCCATGAGCCTTTTCAAGAACACCGGTACGTCTTTGCAAATTATTTTGTGTATTGCCCTCAATACCAAACAATTCCTCTTCAAATCTTGTTGGGGAAAGGGTTGCGCAATTTAATACAAAAAAAGGCCCCTCTGCTCTTTTGGATAATTTATGTATAGCTCGAGCAGCCACTTCTTTTCCCGTACCTGGCGCACCATATATTAAAACTCGAGAATTAGTTGGCGCAACACGCTCAATTTGACTTTTGACAGAATTGATAGTTTGACTTTGTCCATTTAATTTAACTTCGTATCCACTTCGAAAACGTAATTCTTCATTTTCCCTTGCCAATTTTGCAGCTTCCAGAGCACGACGGACTACTACTAGCAGATGATCTGTCTTGAAAGGTTTTTCAATAAAATCATATGCACCATGTTGAAGTGCGGAAACAGCAGTTTCTATTGTTCCATGACCTGATATCATGATAGTGGGAACAGCAGGTTTTTCATTTTGTATGAGTTTAAGAATTTCCAAACCATCCATTTTTGACCCTTGCAACCATATATCAAGAATGACTAAGGATGGTCTTCTTGCATGAAAGGCCTTAATCGCTGAAGCCGCATCCCCGGCAAGTCGAGTTTCATACCCCTCATCTTGTAAAATTCCCTCAATGAGTAGTCTAATATCTGGCTCATCATCGACGATTAAAATTTCATGCGTCATATTGTCCTCGTATTTGAAAAGTCAAAATTGATATTGTTCCCCGACCTTCGATCCGATCTTTTAACTGCAATGTCCCATTATGTTCTTCCATAATTTTTTTTACAATAGCGAGACCTAATCCTGTTCCCTTAGGTTTATGGGTTACATAAGGTTCAGTTAACCTTAACCTGTCCTCCTGTGGAAGACCAATTCCATCATCTTTTACTGAAATGATAATAGTATTCTTATTTAACTCTAATGTAACCCAAATATTTCCTATGTAATTTTCATGACCGTTACTTTTTTCATTTTTCATATTTATAGCATCTGATGCATTTTGAAACAAGTTAGTGAGAGCCTGACTTATCAATCGCGCATCACAATTCATTTCAATTTTGTCATTAGGCAAATCCGTATGATATCTTATTTCACAATGTGCATTCTGCTGAAGAAATAATGTTTCCCTAATAATGCGTGTCACTTCGTTTGTTTTGATAACAGGTTGGGGAAGTCGAGCAAAAGATGAAAACTCATCCACCATTCTACCTATATCACCAACGTGACGTACAATTGTATCAATACACTGATTATATATATCCTGATCTTTGGATATCTCTTTAAGAAAACGTCTTCGAAGTCGTTCTGCAGAAAGTTGGATAGGTGTTAAGGGGTTTTTGATTTCGTGCGCAATTCGACGGGCGATATCTGCCCAGGCGGCTTTTCTCTGCGCCGCCTGTAAATCCGTTATATCATCAAAGGTAATTACAAATCCCTCAATTTCATTTCCCCTGATTTCTGGCCCAATCTGAGCAAGCAACATTCTACTCCCAGCAGAGGTTTTGATCTGAATTTCCTTTTGAATTAATTTATGATTGTTATTGATGATATCTATTTCTTCGGAAATAATTGATAGCAAGGGAGAGAATTCTGGTACAACATCTGTAATTTTATGTCCTATATAATTCATTAAATCAATAGATAGAAGCTGATTTGCTGATCGATTAGGCAATTCAATTACTGCCTGCTTGTCCAACCCAATCACTCCACTGGAAACACCGGATAAAACCGCTTCGGTGAAGCGTCTGCGTTCATCAATTTGCTGATTGGCCTCTATAAGTTCTTTATGCTGGACAGAAAGTTGATTGGTCATTTGATTAAAGGCACGTGCCAAATCGGTTATTTCATCATCCTTACCATATTCAGGTACCCTAACATTTAGGTTACCCTTACTGATTTTTTGTGCGGCTAACGTCAATAACCCGACAGGACGAGCAATTTGATTGGCAATAAAAAGCCCTATCAAAATGGCCACTAAAACAACAAGCAATGCAATCAATGCAAATATAATTACAAACATCACCTGAATTTTTGAACTTTTGTTGTTCAAATCATTATACTGCATAACAACTTTTTCAGTTTTATGCATATGATTAAGAATAACCGGATCAACAGGCCTTATAATCAATAAAACGAGCGGCGGAGTATCGTTAATAGGAATGGCAGCACGAACTGTTTCCTCATCAGGTGAATCCAAAATTGCCACATCATTATGCGACATCAAGGTCGCTGATCGAGGCAATTGTTTGGCGTATGATGTATTATTGAATAGACCGCCCGACGCAATTATTTTTTGCGTAAAAGAGTTATAGACAAACGCAGCATTTAATCCTCTTAATGTTGCTTGAGAATCAAGAATCTGATCAAGGCTATTACTATCATCATATAGATCCTGACCTGCTTGAGCGTAATTGTTTTGAATACCTTGTATATAATTGGCCAAAGAAAAGGCTTCAGTGCGTATATTGTCATTATGTTCCTGTAAATAACCTTTTGAAGCCAGCAAAGCCTCGTTAAGCGCTGTGCTTACCCTGTTATTAAACCAGTTTTGAATGCCAAAATGAAATAAAATTGTCGCAAAAATTCCAACCAAGATGGTTGGAACTATGGCAATAATACTAAATAACACAATTAGCTTGATATGTATTTTTGAACCAACCAATCGTCGTCTATGTTCGGAAATCAAACGAAATATACAAAAGAATAAAGCTAGTATCAATAAAACAAGAACTAATCCGTTAATACTTAAAATAACAAATTGTACCGATGATTTATGAGATGTAACAATTCCACCTGAAAGAATAACAAAAGTGATGATTGTAAAAATCAAGGCTAGCACAACCAAGAAAATAGTGGCTTTTCTATTAGAAAATTTTTCAGTAACCTTATTCACTTTCTGCTTATAGATTTTTCCAGACATGTTGAGCCTTTATGTTTTTTACTCAATTCAAGAAGATTAAACATTTTCATTTTTTTACGTAACGTATTTCGATTTATTCCCAGCATCGAAGCCGTTTTTATTTGATTGCCTTCAGCTTCCACAAGAGCCATTTCAATCAAGGGTCGCTCAACTTCCATTATAATTTTTTCATGTAAATTTGAAATTGGTTGACCTTTATTTTCAATAAAGTAACGGTTTAGATGACTTTCAATCAGTTTTGACAAAGGCTTTAAACTGTCCAACTTGAATGATTTATCAATCATGGAAGAATCATTTAAAATCTTTTTTACAAAATCAACCTCGATTGTTTCATAGGGATATAGAATCAATAGACGAGTTATGATATTCTTTAATTCACGAATATTTCCTGGCCAACTATAAGTCAAAAAATAATCCATAGTCTCGTTAGAAAAATTTATAATATTTTGATCATTTTTTAAAAAATGTTGGATAAGTAAAGGTATATCCTCAGTTCTCTCCCTTAAAGGGGGAAGATATAATGGTGCAATATTTAAACAATAAAAGAGATCTTCTCTAAAATGCCCGGTTTTAACCAACTCAAATAGATTGTTTTTTGACGTCGCTATGATACGGTAATTTTTTGTGTTTGAATTATTCGTTGAGAAACAAAAATTTTTTTCAAGAAATTTCAATAGATGAAATTGAGCAGATAATGATAACTCACCTATTTCATCCAAAAATAATGTACCTTTATAGTTTTTCTCCAGATTATCTATTTCTTTTTTATTTTCATGAATAAAAGGAGTATATTTCAAAAGCTCATTTTCAATATCATCATCTTGTAAAATAGCCAAATTTATCGTTATAAATGAATTGTTTTTTCTATTACCATAATTGTGTAAAACTTTTGCAACGAGCTCTTTACCTGTTCCGCTTTCTCCCGTGATAAGAACAGTCAAATCAGATTGAATTAGCCTAGCGATCATACGATACAATTCCTGCATCGCTGTTGACTGACCAATTAAGGGTAAATTTTCTTCATGAATAATTCCATCAAAATTGTAAAAATTGACTTTTAAGGATTTTAATGCTTTTTGTACCGTTGCAATTAACTTATTAAGGTCAAATGGTTTTGGGAAATATTCAAAAATATTCTTTCTTTCAACCTCTAATGCCGTTGAAAGTGTTGATAATGCACTTATAGCAATAATGGGTATGTCAATATTAAATGATTTAATCCTGTCAATAACATCAAAGCCATTTATATCAGGCATCATTATGTCTGTTATGACAAGATCAACTTTATTTTTCTTAACCCAATCCAATCCCAATTCAACTTTTGTCGTTGCCATTACATTATATTCTAGTCGTGTAAAGGCCTGACTTAAAACTGTTCTGATCGAGGTATCATCATCCAGAATTAAGATTGTTGATTTTTTTATAACCATTTTTAATTAATTACAACTTAATATCTCAGGTTCGCTTTGGATTGTTTGATGGGAAGATATATCTTAAAATCAGTGAATTTTTTATTTCGTTCAACATCAATCATACCTCCATGATTTTGAACAATTTTTTTACATAAAGCTAATCCGATTCCCAATCCATTTTCCTTGTCACTAATAAACGGATTAAAAAGATGATCTTTTATTTTTTCAGATACGCCTGCTCCAGTATCTCTAATAACAATCAATAATGGTAAAAAATTATAGTGATGACACGCCTCTTTTATCATCAAATCTGATTGATATTTGGTTATTATACTTATTTCATCTTGATTATCAAAATTTTGCAATGCTTCTGAAGCATTTTTGATAAGATTAAGAAATAATTGTATTAATGCATCTTTATCGCCCATTATTAAAGGTAGAGATGGATCGTATAATGCATTGATTCTGATATCTTTAGCAAAACCGTTTTTTGCGATTTGCATAACATGATTCAAAATAGCATGAATATTCAACTTCGAATATTTGATATGTTTATGCGTTTCATCAATATATCTATCAAGCATTTTACTTATGCGCTCAACTTCTGTACAAATTAAGTCGGTTAGTTTTTTATCTTCATTTGTAACAGTTTGTTGCAGCAATTGTGCCGCACCAAGAATACCTGACAATGGGTTTTTTATTTCATGCGAAAGCATTAATGCCAGGTTTTTTTCAATTTGATTGAAATCAGTTGTTTCCCGTGAATTCCTGATTATATTGAATAAGGAATGATCATGAAATGTAACGATGTATAGATCATCATTATTTTCAACTGGAGCCAGAGAAAGAAAAAATTCTTTATTATTACCGTTTTTCAATCTTAATTTCATTTCGTATTGTCTAACAACACGTCTATTTTCTTTTACTTGCGAAAACAATGTTGAAAAAGATATATTTTCCAGCAAAAAATCATTCAATTCACAACAATGGGCAGATTTTCTGGAAATATTCAAAAACAATTCTGCCTGATGATTCAGATAAACAATTTTTCCGAAATGATTGATAATCACCAATGGAAAAGGTAAAGCCTCAATTATCTCATTACTATCTGTAAAAACATGAATATTTTTGCTCATCATAAATTTCAATTAACGAATTCATGCCTTATTAAAAATTCATCACTATGGATATCATAGAATTCGTTAATTGCAAAAATTACATCCCTGGCGTTGTCCATTTTATTAATTGACGCTCTGAATGAAGCGGAATCAGGTAAGCCCGCACAATACCATGATAAATGTTTACGGGCCAATCTTAATCCAGAATATTCCCCATAATAGGTTAACATGGAATCATAATGAGATAGAACGATCTCTTTTTCTTCCTGCAAGGTTATAGGTGCTGGAATATCCTTGCATTGCAGGTAATGGATAATCTTGGATAAAAGCCAGGGTTTTCCGTAAACACCCCGTCCAATCATAATTCCGTCAGCCTTTGATTGTTGCAAAGCAATCACAGAAGTATTGAAATCAACAATATCACCGTTAACGATTACTGGAATTTTAACAGCTTCCTTAACATACTTCACAAAAGACCAATCTGCTTTCCCCTTATATAATTGCTGTCGTGTTCTGCCATGCACTGTAATCATTTTAATCCCACATTCTTCAGCAATTCTGGCCAATTGCGGGGCATTTAGGGATTGATGATCCCACCCCATACGCATTTTAAGCGTAACCGGAACATCAACGGCTTTAACCACTGCTTCCAATATAATTGATGCTTTTAATTCATCCTTCATCAGGGCTGAGCCAGCTTGTTGACCCACAGCCACTTTCTTGACGGGGCAGCCAAAATTAATATCAATAATATCAGCGCCTTTATCAACAGCGATTCGTGCCGCCTCAGCCATGGCTTGAGGATCTGAACCGGCCAATTGGGTAGAGTTCAAGCCCTTTGTAATGGGTTCAGCCATTTGCAACGTTGTCTTGTTTTCACGAATCATGGCCCATGAGGCTATCATTTCGGAAACAACCAGGCCCGCACCGAATTTCTTGACCAATTGTCTGAATGGAAAATCTGTCACTCCTGCCATAGGTGCCAGAATAACAGGATAGTTGATTATTTTATCCCCAGCAAGGCAAATTGGTTTCAAATCAGGAATGTCTTTAGCGGTATCTGTAATCATTATCGGTATTATTTTCAATTTGATTTCGTAAAATTTATCACAATTGATTTATTATTTAAAACATGATTAATAAAGTCTTTTACTTTAATTATAGTTTAACAAAAATATCTTTTTTTATACAATTCAGTTATTATGCGCATCGCTCTTATTCTTCTATCTGCCGGTTCAGGTAAACGGTTCAATCAAAATGGAACGTTACCAAAACAGTATGTTCAATTGCTGGGTCATCCTGTCATCTTTCATGCTGCCAAAGCATTTTTACCTCATGTTGATCTTGTACAGCCCGTAGGTGATGCCTCATTGCTGTCTCCAGTTTTAAATGATCTAAAAAGTAATAAGATTTTACCAATCATTCAAGGGGGGGAAGAACGACAGGATAGTGTAAAGGCCGGTCTGGAAGCATTGGCAAAACTTCCCGAACCTGAACAGCCTGATGTTGTTCTAATACATGATGGAGCAAGACCGAATGTATCATCTGAGATTATTACAAAGGTAATTGACGCTCTTAAACAATATCCTGCAGCTATTCCCGCCATTCCCGTTGCTGAAACACTTAAAAAATCTAAACAAAATATTATTGAGAATACAATTTCGAGAGATGATTTATATCGTGCACAAACACCTCAAGGATTTAATTTTCGCCAATTACTTAAAATTCATCGCGGTTCATTCTCCAAAGGAGCGACAGACGATGCAGCGCTTTTTGAACAGGCGGGATTACCCGTTATGTTGGTCATGGGTGATGAAAACAATATTAAATTAACCTACAAAAATGATTTGAAACGATTGGAATGCCTTATGTCTAAAGTGATGATTCCGAGAATAGGTTCCGGTTTTGACGTGCATGCTTTTGAAAAAGATCGTCCATTGATCCTGTGCGGTATTAATATACCCTATGAACATGGATTGGCAGGCCATTCAGATGCCGATGTTGCTCTGCATGCTTTATGTGATGCTATCTACGGTGCTTTGGCTGAAGGGGATATCGGCAGTCATTTTCCTCCCTCTGATCCTCAATGGAAAAATGCGGATAGCCAAAAATTTATTGTTCATGCCGGAAAACGCATAATAGAACGTGGTGGTAAAATAAGTAATCTGGATATTACCCTGATTTGTGAAAAACCGAAAATGCGTCCGTATATCGTTTCAATGAGGCAAAAAATCTCAGAATTGTTGCAACTCAAACTTTCAGCTATATCCGTTAAAGCGACAACTACCGAAAAACTGGGATTTACAGGCCGCCAGGAAGGTATTGCCTGTCAAGCGGTAATATGTTTGCTTATGCCAGAAGAGGAAACTTGGTCTAAAATTTAACTTTCAAACTATTTTCTGAGATTTGATAATCAAATTATTTGAACCTCAATTATTGATATATTCAAGATAATCTACACATTCATTGATTTCTTTCTGTATAAGGTTTAATCTTTGTTGTTGTTCTGCATCATAACCCCAAATTTGAGATTGAATATGTTCATCCAGATAAGCATACTCAAATCCCTGCTGTGCTGATAACTTTCTTTCAAAAATGGCAATTGATAATACAACACTTCCCAATAATGGTATAATTACAGCAAAAAAAGTCAACTCTTCATCAGAAAGCTTCATAATATAGGTTTTTATCTTATTAACTGTCAGTTTATCCTGCACAATAGGCATAACCCCTTTTGTCACCCTAAAGGTTATATGTAAAAACTCTTCAATCCATTGCAAAATAGGTTGCCATAGCTGATTTTGTCTATTTACTAATTGTTTAGGTTTTTCCGCACGATAGCAAAGCAATTCACCATTTACATAGGGAAGAAGGACATCAATATATTTCTTACGATCAGGTTTGATTTTTTCAATAAGAGTACTGATTATTCGCGTAATGGGTAAAGTATCAAATGAAAAAATATCTCCTTTTTTACAACCGGCATTTTGCCATTCATCTACTATTCTTTTTGCTAGCGTTTCGTTAGATACTTTTAGTATCGATTTCTGCGGAAGACGTAATAATTGTTTATCAAGATATATCCTAAAACCATCATCATCTTTGATATAAGTTGCCTTATCCCAAAAACGGCGCAATTTTAATGGTTTGTTCATATAATTTTTCCAATATCAGGTATTTATAATTATTGTGCTCTAGCTTTTGATAAGGAATCTGAACAATAATCGGTGCGTTCAAGCATTTTTTTTATCGTATTAATAATTAGGGTAAAAACCTTATCTTTATTTTTTTCAAAGTTTATGATCGGTTTGTCAAGATTGCCTTTAATAATGATTGGCACGGAGGCACTGAATGAACCCAATGAGATATCGGGAACAATATGAAAATCAATTTGATGTGCGGGTATAGAATAATACCCTGTTCCATTCAGGGCAAATTTTTTAGCCTGAAGTGTAAATGTATCAAAATATAATTGATCATTTTTCAGGTTAAGATGTACCGCCAAGCATTGCGTTGAAAGATTCTTTTTCAATGGCAAAGTATCAGCCGCTTTACCTAGATAATGTCTTAATCCTTCAGCCTTGACGATTCCTCCAATTCCGGCTATTCCAACACGTCCAACCATTGAATGAATCCACTGATCATAATTTGAACCTTTAGCTGAAATATTTCCAGTCACTTCAATAGGACCACTATACAATTCTGCCAACTTATATCTTTGTTCCAGCCACTCCATCGGAAAAACGGATGGATGGATCGTAACATACAGTTTTTGATCATCATTGTTATGATTATAGGCGATATCAAGATTAAGATGATTTTGTTTATTAATGAACTGTGCATTGTTAATTTTTAACTGGTTGTTATTCCAATTAAAATATCCTGAAAAATTATTAAAATTATATTGATTAAATTGAAGATTTTTACCGTTTATACTACCTTCTGCACCCAAATTGTGCAAAATTTCATCGCGAATATGATTGATTGACTGAATGTTAACTCTAAAAGGCAAATATATTTTACCACTATAAAATATATCATGTGCTTCAACAAAACCAATTTTAGAAAATTGATGGTCAATTTTTAATGCATTTAATTTTATTTTGAGAGATGGATTTTTTCCTCCCACTGTCCCATGAATCTGTGCCGAATAATTATCTGATGACAAATTTCCCTTTATGGGTATTTCCTTGAGATTATCTGAAAACAATATTTGTTGAAAATTATTCAATGTTCCCAAATCGCCAACCCAACTGAATATATTGTCATTCAGTTTTCCCTTAAACTGGATATTTATATTTTCATTAAACTGATTGGCCATGATTTGGACATTCGTCAAATCAAAATCTTTGTATGATTCCCTAATTGGAATATAACCCATATTTAATTGTAACAGTTTTATTTTTGGTTTTGAATTTTTCTCCGTTTCTGTATCAATATCTTCAAGTAGCGTATTGAAGGTAATATTTTCAACCAATGGTAAATTGGCATGTGGGAATAACAAATTAAGGTTCCGCAGGTTTAGAATCGCACCTCTTGCCGATATTGAGAAATTTTTCAAATTGATAGAATCTTTTACAGTTCCATTGACATGTATATTTCCGACATTTTGGTTTTGAAAATACTCTGTTAAAACCATTTGGAATTTAACAGGAGATGAAGAAACTACATTTCTATGCAATAGCAAAGCATCCGCATGATTAATACGTCCAGATAATGAAAAATTCGCTTGATGATTATGTCCATTAATTTCAAAACGTATCTTATTCCCTTCAAACTGATCAATATCAACAGTTTTCAAAAGAAAATGGGCATGTTTATTATTTCTAAAATTATCGTAACATGTCTGAACATGACTGAAATTGATTGTCCTGAAATTAACTGTCCATTTTTTCTTATTTTTTTTCTTATTTTTTTCAGACGGAATATCTGATTTTTTATAGGGATGAAATTCCCAGTTTTTTATGCCTTCTTGATTTTCTTCCAAATTTAATTTTACATTTGAAAGTTCCAATGCATGAATATTGATATTTTTTTTTAACAAAGACAATAAATTAATTTTCGCTGAAAATTTCCCTGCATGAATGAAATAATCAGCCTTGCCATCTTTTATATTTTCCAAAGCAATATCCGATGCTTTGATTTCAGGCCAGGGAACCAATTGAAGAGACAAATGATTTAAATGGACTTTTCGTCCTGTTTTTTTTTCAATTATTTCTGATAATTGATCATTGATTTTTTGCCGGTCAATCATGTAATTGATTGCAAGGTTACTTCCCGCTATCAATAATACAGAGGCTCCCAAAACACCAATAAATATCTTTTTCTTTTTTAGCATCATTAATCTTTGGATTCATTTAATAATGGTAAGTTAAAAATATAAACTAATCAGAAATAACATGATGGTTTTTTTATGCAATCATAAAACGAAATTAATTTTTCAAATGAAATATTTTCAATTATATTTCTTATCTTTTATTAACTTTGACACAATTACCGGATGGCATATCAAATCCCAATCTCTTAAATGTTTCTTTCATATGGGATGACAATTCAACTTCAACCTCCAGATATCCACCCCGGGGATGAGGAATGATTATTGCGCGGGCATGAAGATGTAGTAATTCTGGAAAACCTTCGAGTGAGCCATTCACTTGATTATATTTTCTATCCCCCAATATAGGACAGTTCATCGCCGAACAATGAACACGAAGTTGATGCATGCGTCCAGTAAGGGGATATAATTCGACCCAGGCAAATTTCCTGGCGGCATAATCTTTAACCATATATTCCGTTACAGCTTTTTGCGCATTTTTATTTTCTTCTGAAACAACGACATATGATTCGCCCGGACGTTCAACTTTCAATAATGGAAGCGTCACCCTACCACTTGATGAAACGGGACGACCTGTTGTAATGGCCCAGTATATTTTTTTTACTGCCCTGCCTCTGAACGCAGCAGTCAGTTTTGCTGCAGCAGCTGGATGACGAGCAATCAATAATATACCGGAAGTATCTTTATCCAAACGATGAACCAAACAGGGACGATAGTTACTATTTTCCCTCAATGCTTCGAGCATTCCGTCAATATGAAATCTTACATTACTACCCCCCTGAACAGCAATACCGGACGGTTTATTTATAACAAATAGATCGCTATCTTCATAAATAATCCAGCTTTTAACTTTTCTTGAAAAATGGGAATCCATGTCATGATTTTTTTTTGATGATAGATCATCTTTTTCAACAAGAGGAAGCCGAACAACATTTCCAGTATTCAAATGTGTAGATGCCTGAATTCTTTTTTTATCAACCCTTATTTGACCGGTTCTGCACAATTTTTGAATCATGCCCTGCGTAAATTGGGGGTAATTTCTTTTTACCCAACGATCAAGACGCACTTCACCATCTTCATCTTTAACCGTAATATTTAAAATTTTCATATAATCTATTTATTTCTAAGTTTATTCCACTGTTCAAGACGTTTTGAAATGATCTCTTCTGTTCCTCGATGTGTGGGAAAATAAAACTGTTCACGTTTCATACGATCAGGAAAATAGTTTTGTCCAGAAAATCCCTCTTCTGTATCATGATCATACTGATATCCCTTGCCATAACCAAGTTCTTTCATCACTTTGGTTGGCGCGTTCAATATATGGGCTGGTGGCATCAAGCTTCCCGTTTTTTTTGCAACCGCTCTCGCTTTGTTATAGGCTTTATAAACAGCATTGGACTTTGGTGCTGTTGCCAAGTAAACTACCAGTTCAGCCAATGCGATTTCCCCTTCAGGTGATCCTAACCGTTCATAACTCTCCCAAGCTGAAATTGCCAGTATCTGAGCATTAGGTGAGGCTAATCCAATATCTTCCGATGCAAAACGGGTCAATCGTCTTGCAATATATCTTGGATCCTCTCCACCCTCCAACATTCTCGCGAACCAGTACAAGGCAGCATCGGGATCCGAACCTCGAAGTGATTTATGCAGGGCTGAAATCAAATTATAATGCCCATCCCTATCCTTATCATACAATACTGCTTTTTGGCTTAGTAATTCATTTAACGCATTTTCATCAATTTTATGATCAAAATTTTGTTTGATTAATTGTTCTACCATATTCAAGAGATAGCGACCATCTCCATCTGCCATGGCAATAAGAACATGTAAGGCTTTATCCGTAAGAGGCAATTTCTTTTCAGTATTAATTTCAACACGCTGAATGAGTTGTTTCAACGCTTCTTCATCAAGACGTTTCATTACCATCAATTGGCAACGGGATAACAAAGCACCATTTAACACGAAAGATGGATTTTCAGTGGTCGCCCCTATCAGAATAATAGTTCCATCTTCAACAACGGGTAAAAAACTGTCTTGTTGAGTACGGTTGAAACGGTGAATTTCATCCACAAATAATAGGCTACCCTTACCGGTTTGTTGTCTATATTTTCTTGCCTCGTCAAAAATTTTTTTTAATTCTGCCACCCCGGAAAAAATTGCGGATATTTGAACAAATCTCAAATTTGTATACTGGGAAATAATCCGGGCAATCGTCGTCTTCCCTGTTCCAGGATAACCCCACAAAATCAAACTTGATAAAGTACCATGATTAATCATACGGGTAATAATGCCCTTTTTACCAACCAAATGATTTTGTCCGACAACTTCCTCCAATTCCACTGGCCGCAATTGATCAGCCAGAGGAACCTTATTATCAATCATTGACTTCTTATTTGAATTCTCACTTATAAAGGTGTGATCAGAGGCAAAAAGATCCTTGTCATTCTTTGATGAGGAAAAGATCATGAGGAATTCCGAATTACCTTGTCAATTTTATTTATTTCGCGTGAACATTACCGTAGGAGGGCGCTCCCACGCCAGGACAACTGCATGGAGAGCCCAGAGGAACTTGATATGGGGTATGACAGCTATAAATTCCTGCCTTGCAAACAGATCCATAACCAACAGATGATTGTGTTCCTGCCGGAACTGGTGTTTCAGCTGTTCCTGAACATCCATTAAGAAACAGCGCGGATGAAACTAAACATATACCGATACAAAAACAATGTTTGATATTATTTATTCTTAAATTTACCATTTTCTTTCCATTCATGTTCTTCAATACTATTTTTATTAACTTTATGATTGAATATTATAATTTTCTATTCAAGGATTGATTTTTATCCGACATAAAGTTATCCACAATTTGGGGGATAAACTTGAGGAATAGTTTGTGTGTTATTATAGGATAATATGCTAAAAAACTGTATAAATATATCATTTAAGTTATAAACATATATAATATAAAGGTTTTTATCTAACTTTAACAGCTGGATAACATAAACTTTGCAATTATGAAATGAAGCCTTAACTAGAGATTAAATTGAAAAATAGAACAAGATTTTTAACTTTTATAATCACCCTATTTCCCTTGACTGTTTATGGACAATCAAGTGATGAAAAATCAATCAGTTTTTCATATGAACAATTACAACCTATTTTCAAAATTTTACGAACCCAATCAACAACAATAAGTCCCTCATGTATTGAAACCTTAAAAGATATACATGAATTGAAAAAACAAAAAGCCAATGACAAGTTTGACAATGACAGGGATGTCAACAGTAAAATATTGAGATCCCTATACAACAATGCATTGGAATTTTGCAAAGTGGACGCGAGAAATATATGCAGTCACCAAGTTCCCATTTCCATACGCATGGAATGTAGAAAACTTTCAAACTAACAATCCATACGCTGAAAAACCAAATCAATATATATATTTACAATTTTTTTATTTCCAACGCCAGTTTTTGATTTCTGGCATATCTTCACCATATTGGCGAATATATAATTCATGCTCAACAAGTTTGTCTCTCACAAACTGGTCTATATAAGCTATTTTTGATTTGTAACGATCAACTCTGTTCATGATATTTGATACCAAGTGATAACGATCAAGATTGTTTAATACAACCATATCAAAAGGTGTTGTTGTTGTTCCTTCTTCTCTGAAACCATGAACATGAAAATTTCTTGAATTGCTTCGTTTATAAATAAGCGAGTGAATTAATCTTGGAAAACCATGATAAGCAAAGATAACTGGTTTGTTGATTGTAAACAAGGCATCAAATTCTTGATTTGACAATCCATGTGGATGCTGATCATCTGTCATGAGAGTCATCAGGTCAACAACATTGATAAAACGAATTTTGAGATCTGGTACATATTCGTTAAGAATTTTGGTCGCCGCCAATGCTTCAAGCGTTGGCACATCACCAGCGCATGCCACAATGACATCGGGTTCTGTTCCTTTATCGTTACTGGCCCATTCCCAAATGCCAAGGCCTTTATAACAATGTTTAATTGCCTCATCCATGGTAAGCCACTGGGGCTCTGGCTGCTTGCCGGCAACAATAACATTGATACGGTCCGAACTTTTTAAACAGTGACTCGTGACCAGCAACAGGGTATTAGCATCTGGTGGCAAATAAACCCTGCTCATTTTAGGTTTTTTCGAAACAACATGATCTATGAAACCGGGATCTTGATGACTGAACCCATTATGATCCTGCCGCCAAACATGAGAAGTCAAAAGGATATTTAAAGACGAAATTGGCCGCCGCCATTCCACCTTGCTCGCCTCGTCCAACCACTTTGCAAATTGATTGACCATTGAGTCGACAATATGGATAAAAGCCTCGTAACAAGAAAAAAATCCATGTCTTCCAGTCAATAAATATCCTTCAAGCCAACCCTCAACCGTATGTTCACTTAAAATTTCCATCACCTGTCCCTTATGGGCCAAATGATCATCGAAATCATATATTTCGGCATTCCAGACCCGATCGGTTACTTCAAATACCTTATTCAAACGATTTGAATTATTTTCATCAGGGGAAAGAAGCAAAAATTTTTCAGGATTATCTTTAATGACATCTCTTAAAAATTCCCCCATAATCCTGGTTGATTCAGCAATTAAATGACCATGTTTCGTCATTTTTACTGCATATTGTCGATAATCAGGTAACTTCAACGGTTGTCTGAGCAACCCGCCATTCCCATTCGGATTGGCGCTCATACGTTTATCCCCCTTGGGTGCCAATTCTGCAATTTCTGGAAATATTGCCCCTTTTTCATCAAATAATGCATCAGGATGATAGGATCTCATCCATTTTTCTAATAATTTCAGATGTTTTGGATTACTCAAATCCCCAAAAGGAACCTGATGTGCACGCCAATAATCCTCCACTTTTTCTCCATCAATGGTTTTCGGACATGTCCAACCTTTTGGGCTTTTAAAAATAATGGCTGGCCATAATGGACGACCGGTATCATTATTTTTGCGTGCATTCTGTTGTATTTGATGAATACGATTGAATGCAGTATTCATGGCTGAAGCCATTTTCTGATGCATTGAATCTGGATCATTGTCTTCAACAAAAATTGGATCGTAGCCGTACCCCTTGATTAAATTGATTAATTCCTGATGGGATATACGTGCCAATATAGTCGGGTTTGCAATTTTATAGCCATTCAAATGAAGAATGGGTAAGACAGCACCATCTGTTTTTGGATTAACAAATTTATTACTGTGCCATGATGTTGCCAAGGGCCCTGTTTCTGCCTCACCATCACCTATAACACATGCAACGGTCAGATCAGGATTGTCAAATATTGCCCCATATGCATGTGAAAGCGAATATCCAAGTTCTCCACCCTCATGAATGGATCCTGGTGTTGGTGCACCTGTATGGCTTGGAATGCCGCCGGGAAAGGAAAATTGTTTGAACAATTTCTGCATTCCCACTTCATCCTGTGTAATCTCGGGAAAAAGTTCTGTATAAGTCCCTTCAAGATAGGTTGACGCCACAACCCCAGGAGCTCCATGACCTGGCCCAGCTATAAAAAGAATATCGTTATCTCGTTCTCTGATAATACGGTTCAGATGAAGATAAATGAAATTGAGGCCCGGGGTTGTTCCCCAATGTCCAAGCAATCGTGGTTTGGTATGTTCCAGTTTCAATGGTTCCCTCAATAAAGGGTTATCCATTAGATAGATCTGTCCGATGGATAGATAATTGGCGGCATGCCACCATTTATTAAATAAGTCCACTTCATGTTCAGATAAAAGCTTTTTATCAGTCATTTTTTACTCCTTGATAAATAGCTATTGTTAAACTCAATAAGAGTTATTAAAACCCCGGATTCATGCACGCTGTTTCGAATTTAATAAAAGCTGTTGTATTTCTTTCAATATGATGAACTCCTCATTGGTCGGGATTGTATATACCTTGATATTGCTTTCTGAAGTACTGATCAGTTCATTTCCATCTTTATTTGCCTGTTCATCGATTTCAATCCCTAGCCAGGACAAAGTCTGACAGACTACAGACCGAACATATGTGGCATGTGCACCGATACCAGCTGTAAAAATCAATCCGTCAATCCCTTTTAGACAAACAATTAGCCGACCTATTTCTCCAATCAGTTTATAAATAAACAAATCCAGTGCCTGTTTGGCAAATTTCGATTTTGGTCCATTTTGGGCAATTTCATGAATAAGACCTCGCATATCACTTGAAACCTCGGATACACCTAACAAACCAGATTGTTTCCAGATTATATCCTCAATTTCATCGGGAGACCTTTTTTCTTCACGAGTCATATATAAGACGACATTTGGATCGATCTGTCCAGTACGTGTACCCATCACCAAACCGTCCAAGGGCGTAAAACTCATGGACGTATCAATGGACTTTCCCTTATTTATAGCCGCAACGCTTGAACCATTTCCAAGATGCGCCACAACTATTTTACCCTTAATCAGGGGGGATTTATTTTTTTGCAAATAATGCACGATATAATGATAGGAAAGACCGTGAAACCCATAACGTCTCAATCCACTATCATAATATTTTCTTGGAAGGGCAAAGCGTTTGGCTTTATCTGGCATCGTGGCATGAAAAGCGGTATCAAAACAAGCAACCTGAGTAATATCCGGATATTTATCCATTATGACTTTCATGGGAGCAAGGCTGGCCGGTTGATGCAAGGGTACAAATGGTGTTAATGAATCCAGATAACTGTAAATTTTTTGATCAATAACAACAGGACGGTAATATTTCATCCCACCATGAACCACACGGTGACCGATTGCCAGAATTCTATCTTTTTTTATAAAATCGAAAAGCCATTTCAATACCTGATCCAACAATTCATCCCTGGCATCAAGTTTTGCATACCGGCCATCTGTCCATTTTTTTTCATGAATGATTTTATCTTGACGATCGGTTATTTTCAAATGGGGTCCTGATCCAATCCCCTCTAGTAATCCTTTGGAATATAATTCAAAATCTGAATTATTCTTATCCCGATACAGAGAAAATTTTAGACTTGATGAACCCGCATTAATGATTAATACGACCGATGCCATACACGAAACCCTTCTAGAAAAATAACCTATATATCTAGAAAAGCATAAAGTTAAAAAACTGTTTTAATCAATCAATAGCATAAATAATTGTGGATAAATCAATTAATTCATAAATTTATATTCAGTTTCTCTTCAGCCTTTCACATACTTAATGATTAATCGTAATTCTTTTTTTGTCAAAAGGATAATGTTAAAATTTATTCCTTAATAATCTTGCCTGATCACGTTTCCAGTCACGATCAGCTATTGCCTGACGTTTATCCGATTTTTTCTTACCCTGACCTAGACCTAGTGTTACCTTGGCTATCCCCCGGCTGTTAAAAAAAATATCCAGTGGAACCAATGTCATACCATTCCTACTTATAGCCCCTAGCAATTTAAAAATTTGTTTTTTATGAAGTAGCAGTTTCCTGGGGGCGCGTGGATCAAATTTTGAAAAAAATCCGCCCTGATATTCAGGAATGTAGCTATTGAAAAGCCATATTTCCCCTTCCCTTTCCCCTGCATGGGCCTCGTTAATCGTGGCCCGTCCTAAACGCAAACTTTTTACTTCCGGACCCTTTAACATTAAACCCGCTTCCACCTTATCAACAATGGAATAGTTGAACGTGGCTTTACGGTTTTTTGCCACGTTTCCAAAAGAGATTAGAGAATTTTTCTTTTTTTCCGCCATTTAACCCAATAATCCCACTTTTTCCAAAGCCTCTTTAACCCTAATCCGCGTTTTCTCCGCAACAGGCGCAAGCGGTAAACGGCAAGTCTCTCCTGCCAACCCCAGAACGGACGCTGCAAATTTAACGGGGCCTGGATTGCTCTCAATAAAAAGGGCATCATGTAAAACAGACAAACGATCCTGCATAGCCATTGCATTGGCAATATGACCATCCTTCCAGGCCTGTTGCATTTCTGCACATAATTTTGGTGCAATATTTGCCGTCACACTGATACAACCATCACCACCAGCGGCCAAAAATGAAATCGCGGTACCATCTTCCCCCGACAACTGGTTAAAATTCTTTTTAACCGCCCGTCTTACCTGAATGGGTCGGACAAGATTAGCCGTTGCATCTTTGACACCAACAATATAGGGATTTTCTGCAAGTCTTGCCATAGTCTCCACAGACATGTCAATTACTGAGCGGGCTGGTATATTATAGATATAAACAGGAAATTCCGTCGCCTCTACAATTGACATATAATGACAATACAATCCTTCCTGGGTTGGTTTGTTATAATAAGGTGTTACGACCAAAGCAGCTGTCGCGCCAATTTCTTTTGCAAATTTAACCATTTCAATAGCTTCAGATGTACTATTTGATCCGGCTCCTGCCAAAACTGGAACCCTACCATTTGCAACCTTGACCGCCACTTCAACAATTTTCCGATGTTCTTCATGAGATAAAGTTGGACTTTCCCCTGTTGTACCAACGGGAGCCAGGACAGAAGTCCCCTCCTGGATCTGCCAATCCACAAATTTTTCAAAAGTAGGAATATCCAGTGAACCATCCTGTTTCATCGGGGTAATTAATGCCGTGATTGAACCTTCAAACCATATACTCATGTTGTCATTATTCCTTATCAATCATTGATATTCAATTATATATTAAATAAGTGTATCAAAATTTTATAAAATTATATATGGACTATACACTCTGACGATATTGTGAAGCAGGATACACCCCCAAAAGAACATAATCATCTGAATAAAATTTCAGTTCATTCAAGGCCTGATTTAACGGGTCATTGTGAACATGTCCTTCCACATCAACTAAAAATTTGGTTGCAACAAATCCCCCTTTATCCATACAGCTTTCCAAACGTGTCATATTTACATTATTTGTCGCAAAACCTCCCAATGCCTTGTAAAGGGCGGATGGAATATTTTTCGTTTTAAATAAAACAGTCGTCATCATGTTTTCACGTTGCGTTGGAATTTTCTTCTCACGTGAAACGATATAAAAGCGGGTTGTATTATAATTTTCATTTTCAACATTGTATCGTAATACATCCAGCCCATTCAATTCTGCCGCAAGTTCCGATGCGATTGCCGCATCTTCCCTGTTATTCATTTTTGCTATAATTTCAGCAGCACCTGCGGTATCAAATTCTGTTATCCGTTCAAGCGACAAATCATTGATTATTTCCGAAACCTGCCCCATTGCCACCGGATGTGTGTGAACCCTTTTGATATCAGAAATTTTTGCATTCTTGATACCTATTAGACAATGTTCAATCCTTTGGAAATGCTCACCAACAATGAAAAGTCCCGAAGAAGGCAAAAGATTATGAATATCAGGCACTCTTCCAACTAAATTATTTTCGCATGGCAACATGGCTTGTTCAGCCTTTCCAGACTGCACAGCTTTTATCGTTTCAATAAAATTTTCACAAGGTAACGTTTTCCATCCCCGCCTTGCCGAACGACAGGCCATATCCGAATAGGCACCTGGTCGACCCTGAAAGGCAATAATTTTGGCAGTCATAAAATAATCCTATTAAATAATTCGTTTTCTTATCCGTTCAAGATCGTCTGGTGTATCAATTCCCAATGGCGCTTCATCTATTACAGCACAACCAATATTCATTCCAGCTTCCAAAGCTCTCAATTGCTCGAGTTTTTCACGTTTCTCTAGTAAAGATTGAGGCAAGTTTATAAAACGGTTAAGAGATTTTCGCGTATATGCATAAATACCGACATGGTGCCATAATGGACCCTTTCCCCATGGAATTGTTGCACGAGAAAAATACAGAGCCTTCGCAAACAATAAATCCTCACTAAAACTGCAAGCCACCTTTACTACGGAAAAAGCCGTCTTTTCAAATTCATTTTTCACGGGAGCTATTAAGGTTCCGATATCTATTCCAGAATATTTCAGCGGTATCAGTGATTTACCAATATCTGATGGATCAATGAGGGGTAAATCGCCCTGAACATTGATAATCGTATCAATGTGATCATATTCCTGCAGTAAGGATAGCGCCTGATAAATTCGGTCTGAACCAGATAAAAGATTTGGATCCGTATCAATTGCCCTGCCCCCGTTTTCCCTGACAATCTCCGAAATTTCCCTGTCACCTGAAGCTACAACCACTGGTCCGATTTTCGTTTTTAAAGCCTGTTCCATCACCCTGACTATCATAGGTTTTCCACCGATATCAACTAGGGGTTTTCGTGGCAGTCGAGTTGAGGCCAATCGTGTTGGAATAAGGATCAAAGCAGGCTTCATCAACAATTCTCTATAAATAATATATATATCAGTTTTTCTTTATGTTGTATTATTAATAATAAGCTTTTATTCTATAATCAATTTAATAATCATAGTTGTTATTCAAGAAACCAAAGAAAAACAAAATGGATAGTTTTGACTGGAACCGTATAGCTGCAGCTTGTGTCATATCCTGTGGAATATTGTTTGGTAGCTGGTTGATAAGTAAGATCCTGATTCCTTACTCACCGCTTACATCATCGGTATATGCTAGTGAAAATCAAGAAACCATTGATCTCAAAACCGCCGATATAGGCAAAGGAAAAATCATTGCCTCACAACAATGCGGAGTATGCCACAGTTTCAGACAGGGTGAACCTGATAAAATAGGGCCTTCACTTTTTAATATCAAAAATAAAAAAATTGCCTCCAGTCCAAACTTTAATTATTCTTCCTCGCTTAAAATTCATGAAAACGAATACTGGACAGTGGAAAATCTAAATAAATGGCTTGCCAAACCACTCGCTTTTGCTCCCGCTACTCTAATGGCTTATGGTGGTCTTTCATCTAATAAGGATCGGGCGGATGTTATTGCATATCTGAATTCTCTGACAGGCAATAATCCTCCTTCGGGACAAAAATAAAAAAACTAAAATAAAGAACCATTTGCATATGTAATAGATTGCAACTATGCTTAACCCAAAAAATGATTTTTGAAAAATTATAATATTTTAAATTTTATTGATTTCAAACAATAGGTTTTATAGTCTTTATGCTCCAACAATTTTAATGTTAAAATTATAAATCAATTAATTTTTTACCCTTATCACCTATTGTCTAATCAGGAAAATATAGTGAAGAATTTAAATTCTTATCTTCAGATTGCTGAACATGCCCTTCAAGAGGCACAAAAAGTTATTTGTCCCTATTTTAGACATTCAATTCATGCAGATGACAAATTTGATGAATCCCCCGTAACAAAAGCCGATCGTGAAGCTGAACAAACGATCCGACAAATCCTAAAACAAGAAACACCCGATTTTGGAATTATTGGAGAGGAATATGGATCAGATAATATAAATTCCAAATTTCAATGGGTTATAGATCCAATTGATGGAACCAGGGCTTTTATAACAGGCCGTCCCTTATTTGGAATATTAATCGCCTTATTGTATGAGGGTAATCCTGTATTGGGAATCATTGACCAACCGATACTCAAAGAGCGCTGGATTGGTCTTGAAGGGTATGAAAGCCAATTTATTTCAGAATTTGGTGGTCATATAGGTACAAGAAAATGTATTGACCTTTCCATAGCCGAAGGTTCTTGCACTGCACCTGAAATCCTTGATCATTCTCCAAACATTCGCTGGAAATCATTGTGTAAAAAAATCAAGAGAATGAGCTGGGGTGGAGATTGTTACGCGTATGGTTTATTGGCATTGGGTCAAATTGACCTCATAATTGAATATGGCAATAAAATTTGGGATTGGGCGGCCTTGGTTCCAATCATAAAAGGAGCCGGAGGATCAATAACCGACTGGAATGGAAATTCCCTATCTCTTCAAAACAATAATAAATCTGTGCTAGCTTTGGGTGATCCAGGCTTAAAACAGGACGTTATCAAAATTTTAAATTTTTAGTTTCTATATATTAAAGAGAAAATTAATGAATTCACATCTATCATTACCCAAAGACAAAATTCATATTCTTTTATTAGAAGGTGTTCATCAAAGTGCCGTCGATTTATTAAAAAAGAATGGGTATAACAACATTACCTATCTTAAGACAGCCTTGGAGGGCGATGCTTTAAAAAAAGCGATCAAAGGTGTACATTTAATCGGTATTCGCTCCCGTACACAATTAACCAAAGAAATCTTGGATGAAGCCGATAAACTGATTGCTATTGGATGTTTTTGTATCGGCACAAATCAAGTTGATCTTAATGCTGCACGCAATCTGGGTATTCCTGTTTTTAATGCCCCCTTCAGCAATACCCGTTCGGTGGCGGAATTGGTAATGGGTGAAATCGTCATGCTGTTAAGGCGCATTTTTGTTCGCTCATCCGAATGTCATAAAGGACTCTGGGACAAAAGCAGTATAAACAGCTGGGAGGTAAGAGGCAAAACTTTAGGAATTGTGGGATATGGATCCATCGGATCACAATTATCAATTTTAGCCGAATCTTTTGGATTACAGGTTATATATTATGACATAGTTGATAAGTTAAGTCATGGAAATGCGCGTCCTGTCCAGTCATTGAAAGATCTTTTACAGATAAGTGACATTGTTAGCCTGCATGTGCCTCATAATAAAGGCACTATCAATCTGATAGGCGAAAAAGAGATAGCCTTGATGAAACCAGGTTCATTTCTTATCAATAACGCTAGAGGACAGGTTGTTGATATTGATGCCCTTGTACAAGCATTGAAATCCAATCATCTTTTAGGTGCGGCAATTGATGTATTTCCTGTAGAACCCAAAGTTAAAGGTGAGGAATTCACTTCACCATTACGCGGATTGGATAATGTTATCCTAACACCTCATATAGGTGGATCCACAATCGAGGCGCAAGAACGAATTGGTCGGGAAGTAGGAAATAAGTTTATTGAATATTCGGATGTCGGTTCAACCCTAAGTGCCGTAAATTTTCCAGAGGTTCAGTTGCCAATCCGTTTAAAGGGCACACGATATATGCATGTTCATCAAAACATTCCTGGCATCATGCAAAAAATTAACAACATATTTACCAAGGTCAACGCCAATATTTCCGCTCAATATTTACAGACGGATGGTGAAGTGGGTTATGTTGTCATTGAGGCAACAACCGATGGGGATAAGGAAATTGATATTGAAATTTTGCGAGCCTTACGCAATCTTGAGGGAACGATCAGGGCTCGAATCCTTTATCGTCCAAATGAGTTGTAATTAATTAAAATTTTAAAGTCAGGATCCATATTCTATAATGGCAATAACCAGAATATCAACTTTTGCCTTTTCTGGTATTGATCCTATTTCTGTGGAAATTCAGGTTCAAATTTCTCGAGGCTTACCCACATTTACAATTGTTGGCCTGGCTGATAAGGCCGTGACTGAATCCCGTGAACGGGTTAAGGCCGCCCTTATCTCAATGGGTATAGCCTTACCACCGAAACGGATTTTGATAAATCTTTCTCCAGCCGATATTATTAAAGAGGGCACTCATTATGATTTGCCTATTGCATTGGGACTGTTGGTCGCTTTGGATATTATTCCTGAAGGAATGTTATTGAATTATGCAGCTGTTGGCGAATTATCACTTGATGGAAAAATTAGTGCTGTCAACAATGTAATTTCAGCAACTATTGGAGCTGTTTCTCAAGAAAAAGGTTTGATTTGTCCAGCCATACAAGGAAGCGAAGCCCTATTGGGTGGAGATATAGATATAATTGCTGCTCCCGATCTGCTTTCTATCATCCAGCATTTTTTGGGAAAACAGATTTTAACGCCTCCTAAAATGTTACAGTCTCCAAAAACCTCCCATGATTATGATTTGTTTGATATCAAAGGTATGGAAAGTGCAAAACGCGCCCTGGAAATTGCCGCTTCAGGTGGGCATTCAATGTTGATGATTGGGCCGCCAGGATCTGGCAAATCCATGCTTGCAACAAGATTGCCCAGCATTTTACCTGATTTAACCGCACAACAATCTTTAGAGGTTACTCGTATTTATAGTGCTGCGGGATTATTAAACGGTTCTGTCCCTATCAGACAACCTCCCTTTCGAAACCCGCATCATTCTGCCAGTCAAGTTTCATTAACTGGAGGAGGAATAAAAGTGAAACCGGGTGAAATAAGCTTGGCTCATCATGGAATATTATTTTTGGATGAATTTCCTGAATTTACGAGGAACAGTCTTGAAGCATTAAGACAACCGCTTGAAAATGGTAAAGTATCTATTGCCAGAGCGATGAATCATATAACTTTCCCTGCGAAATTTCAATTAATTGCCGCAATGAATCCCTGTCGATGTGGATATATGGGCGATACAGAACGTGAGTGTCATCGTGTCCCCCGCTGTGGTGAAGAATATACTCGTAAGATTTCTGGTCCATTATTGGATCGTATCGATATTGTTACCTATATTGAACCGATACCACCACGCGATATCGTTTCCATACCGAATGGTGAAAAAAGTGTAAAAGTTGCAAAACGTGTAAAAAAAGCCAGAGAAAAACAATTTGAAAGACAGAACTATTTAAATTGTGAATTAAATAATAATCAAATATCATTATCTGCCTCGGTGGCGGAAATAGTAGAAAAAGCTTCAATGCAATTACGCCTTTCTGCCCGAGGCATCACAAGATTATTGAGGGTGGCTCTTACAATCGCAGATCTTTCAGAAAAGGATGAAATTGATATTTCCAGTATTACTGAAGCGTTGTCCTATCGAAAACGTAATCTACTTTAACGTTTTATCAAAAGCTTGTTTTAAATCTTCAATCAAATCATTTTCATTTTCTAAACCGATATGAAACCTACAAGCCGAACCAGTTAAAGTTCTGCTTTTATATTTCCTTCTTATCTCTCCATCAGTGAGTAAAACCAGACTTTCATATCCCCCCCAAGAAGCACCAATTGAAAAAAATTTAAGATGATTAATCATTTCAATAACTTTTTGCAAAATAATATTTTTTTTGAAAACCACTCCAAATACACTGCTTGCACCTGTAAAATCTCGTTTCCAAAATTCATGCCCATAACAACTTGGCAATGCGGGATGAAGAACCCGTTCAACATAAGGTTGCCGACTGCACCATTGTGCAATTTTTAATCCGGTCACTGATTGTTTTTCGAGTCGCGCTGCCATAGTTCTCAACCCACGCAATGTTAACCAGCATACATCTGGTGCTGCCACCTCTCCCATGGCGACAGCATAATCCCTTAAAATATGCCAGTCATCATCACATTTAACTGTAATGGCACCAAGTACTAAATCTGAATGACCATTGGCATATTTTGTTAATGCCTGAACAGATATATCCACTCCATGCTCGAAGGGCTTAAATATACCTATTCCCCATGTATTGTCTAATATTAGTTTAGCTCCATATCTATGAGCTATTTCAGCCGTACCGGCAATATTCTGAATTTCAAAACTATGACTACCGGGACTTTCCGTAAATATTAATTTCGTATTGTTTTGAATATAGGTTTCAATTTCATCAAGATTACAATCAGCGGGGTAGTAGCTGATTTTAACTCCAAATTTTCCCAAAACAGTCTCTGCAAACCGTTTGGTTGGCCCATAGATACTGTCAATTATCAAACAATGATCACCTGACGATAAAAAACCTAATAGAGGTATAGTACAAGCTGCCAAACCCGATGATACTACTTGACAATGTGATCCTCCTTCAATTTGGGCAATAACTTGCTCAAGCTGATGCTGATTTGGTGAACCCATTGCTCCATAAAGCGTTTCATGTTCATACTTACCTTTTTCCGAACGACGCATAGCCTCAACTGAAGGATATATAACTGTCGATCCCCGTGCGAGCGGATCATTTACAAACACACCTTTCTCGGGTAATGAGTATGTCTGTCTACCTATTTGGACCAAAAATGTTGACAAAATTTTCCATCCATAGGAAACGGCCAATTCTTCAGATGATATATGAGACATGCTTTAACCTTTTTGATAAAAAATCTTTTACTTACTGAAAAATCATTTTATAAAGATTCGTCATATTTTTATATTTAAATACTGTTAGCAATAATTGAAACTCATACTTTATAATATTTGCAAATTAGTAATTGTTATCGATAATTAATTATCCCAAAAATGTTACTAAAATTCTTATATATTGAAAAACAAAGATTAATTCTTAAATTTGTTGGATCAGAAATAGGTAGTAATATTAACTATATTATCAGATAACTATCCAAGAATATCAATTCATGACCCTTTCAATTACGCCACATTACAAAATTCCTAACATTCCTAAAATATTTTCTCAAATGAAAATTATCAGCTGGAATTTGTTAAGAAAAATTGGAGCATCCCCATATGACGTTGCTTATTTAATCAATAATCACAAACCTGATTTATTGTTAATGCAGGAAGCAACAGAGGAAATTAATATTTTACCCGATCTTGTTGGTGGTTATTACAGTCGTTTTCCATTACCTGGCAGAATTCATGGTGTTGCTTGCTGGAGTCCTTACCCATTTTTTTCGCCACCCACGATTTGCGATTTACCCCGAGGCACATTAATCAAACGTGTTGCCCAATTGATCGATTATGGAAATTTCTGGATAGCTAATGTCCACCTATCCCATGGTCAGATATTGAACCGTAAACAATTACAGGCTCTTGCCGGTATTCTACCTGATCACGCTGCAGTTTTAGGTGACTTTAACCAGATTGGTCCCGCATTATTACATGGATTCAGAGATGTTGGGCCCAATGAACCAACACATAAAATGGTCAATCTTGTGCCAATTCGTCTCGATCGTTGCTTGATCAAGGGTATGGAATGTATTGCAAGTCAGGTTTTATCCAGATTTACATCCGATCATCATCCAATAATGGTGATATTACGTCCAGTCTTATAAATATGGAAGCAGCAATCGAGTGGTAGCATCTCTTAATTTTACTAGGAAGAATCTTTTTTCAAGCTCTTTTAATTTTAATGGCTTGTTTTTATGCAATATAATGAAATCGTCGATTTTTTCTGAAAATTTTTCATGATAAACTTCCATATTGATTTCAAAATTCAATCTTAAACTGCGCATATCAATATTTGAACTACCAACAAAGGACCATAAACGGTCAATAACCATCAGTTTGGAATGATTGAAAGGGGGTTTGGCCAACCAGATTTTACATCCATAACGTAAGGGTAATTTATTGTTTATGTTTCTGGCCCAATCAACCAAAAACTGATTGCTTTGTTCAGGGGTAATTATATCAGTTTCCACCCCTCGAATGGCAGCCATACATAACAATGATAGAAAACGGTCATCTGGCAAAAAGTAAGGGGTCATAATCCTTATTGATTTACGCGCCAAACTTATTGCCTGCATCATTGTATATTTGATTTTTTCCATATCTGAATCAGGACCAGCGGTTATAATGCGACATACCATATCTCCTTCCTTTTTCACTTCAGGAAAAAATTTTTTATCATCCAGCTTTTCCGATGTAATAAAAAACCAGTCCTGCAAAAAAGCTTCGGTTAATTCATGAACAATGGCGCCTTTTACTCTAAAATGAGTGTCTGAAACCGGATTTTTAGGGCATTTTGATAACACATTTACAGCAGCGATATTTAAACCTCCTATAAACCCAATCTTTCCATCTACCACCAAAATCTTCTTATGAGTTCTTAGGTTTATAAACGCCATTTTCCATGGAAGAAATGTATGCATAAACCTGTCTATACGAACGCCATGAGCTTTTAAATATTTGGCAATGGGACAATAGAAATAACCGCTACCTATTCCATCGACAAGTACACGGACAACAGCGCCCCTTTCATGTGCCCTGATTATCGCATCGGCAAATTTCCTGCCAATATCATCACTTTTAAGAATATAAGAGGATAAGAAAACGCAACTTTTTGCAGAATTTATTGATTCCAGCATAACGGGATAGGCTTCATCCCCATTATGATATATATCAATATTATTTCCTTTTAATAATGCCCTTTGTGTAAAGCTTTCTACAACTTTAGCCAATGGATAAAAATGACCTTGAACTGTATAATTAAAATTGCTTTTGGTAAATTTATGATGCCAGGGCCTGTGTGTGGCCAATTTTTGTGCCTTTCGGGTAACACGATTTATACCAAACATAAAATACAGAATAAAACCCGTAATTGGCATTATCCACGAGAATCCGATCCATCCTATCGCAGATTTGGTATCTCTCACATGTTTCAAAACATGATATGTAACCACTATTAATAAAAATAATCTTAGAACCGCCATTACCCAATCTTGCTTGACATCAATAAAAAACAGATAAGTATAAAAGGCAGTCATAAAATTCCATTCCATATAATTAACAACATATATTTTTATTCTATTTTAATTATGTTATGCTTTAATTATGATCAAATTTAGTAATCGTCAAAACGATTTTAATTCTTATTCTTTCACCAATAAAAATTATTCTGCTGGATTATTAGCTGAAGAAAAAGTAGCGAACTATTTAAAAAAACTTGACTGGAACATATTGAATCAAAGATACCGCTGTCAATTTGGTGAAATTGATTTAATTGCACAACGTGCTGACTATATATTGTTTGTGGAAGTCAAGAAAAGAAAAACCTTGCGAAAAGCTCTTTTCGCTCTTACCAATAGACAAAAACAAAGATTGATTAATTCCGCGAATTATTATCTTGAAACGTATAACATGAATAATATCAATAATGTTCAATTTGATTACATTATACTAGATTCTCAAAATCGAATTGAACATCTTGAAAATATTACCGCTTATTAGCTGCGATGGCGACGACCTTTAGACTTTTTATGGGATGAAACATTATATAGAGCGTTTCTTACCCTCATTTTTCCTAGATTTTTTTGTCTGTAGGAAATTTTATGAACCAATGATGAATAACTTTTTTTTGAACTCGTGTGATAGGCAACATTCCTTAGCATTGGATGTCTTGATTTTCTCACGGTACGTTTGACAGGACGGTAATGATGTACTATAGGTGCAGCCGTAAGGGATGCAAGGGTTAACTTACCAGCTTCCGATTCCGTAACAATATGTTGTGCCTTAACAAAAGAAGGCGTTGAACATCCTAATATTGTAACCCCTAAAACCCAATAAAAAGTTTTTTTTACATTTTTTATCATTATCCCAGACCCTTAAACCAAATACCAACCTAGATATCAAGAAACACATTAAAGGATAATTTAGCAAGAATAAAAAGAAATAAAATAGAATTTTTATTCTTGCGTTGTAAAAATTCTACTATTTACTTGCTGATAATATTTTCATCCTGAAAAAGGGTTTTCAATTCGCCAGTGGCATACATCTCGCGAACAATATCACAACCACCGACAAGCTTTCCCTTGACATAAAGCTGAGGAAAAGTTGGCCAACTGGAAAACTCCTTTAATCCCTGCCTTAATTCATCATTTTCAAGAATATTTACATCCTTGAAGGAAACGCCCATATCAGAAAGAATATGAACCACTTTTGCAGAAAAACCGCAACTTGGAAAGTCTGCTGTACCCTTCATGAAAAGAACAACAGGATTGTTATCGATTTCTTTTTGGATTTGTTGAAATAACGGATTACTCATTTATTGTATAATTCCTTGATTAAATTATTTTAATACAGACGTTTGTAAAGCCAAGGCATGTAAATCTTTATCCATATAATTTTCCAATGCCTTATAGACAAGCTGATGTTGCTGAACTTTGCTTAATCCATCAAATTCTTTAGCGCTGATCTTGCAATAGAAATGTCTTCCATCATTTTTCAATGAACCAACATCAATAATAGCATCAGGAAATACTTCGACTAAGCAATCTTTAATTTCTGAAATATTCATCTTTAAACTTTCATTAAATTTTCAAAGAAGGACTTGGACGCAGCTTTCATTCTTGCAATTGTAATCATGGCACCTGATGGCATGACAAGGCTATCCCCACCAGTATACCCTATTAATCTTGCAGCAACACCCTGTTCTTTTGCTTTTGATATAATTAAATCGGCATCAGAAGTCATGACAATATAACGTCCCTGATCTTCACCAAACCAATAGGCTTCTGGTCGCATACCACTTTCAGGAACATCAAGCGTGCAACCGGTATTTCCTGCCATTGCCATTTCAGCAATTGAAATAAGAAGACCACCATCAGATACATCATGACAAGCTGCAACTAGTCCCTGGTTAATAATGGTGCGAACAAAATCACCATTGAGACGTTCGGTATTTAAATCAACAGGTGGTGGGTAACCTGCCTCTTGTCCCATAATTTCCCTGAGCCATAGCGTTTGACCCAAATGACCTTCCGTCTCACCGATTAGAACAAGTTTGTAATTTTTCTGTAAAGCGTTACCCACTGATTTTGAAACATCTTCAATAACACCTAAACCACCAATGGCAGGTGTAGGCAATACCGATACATTTTCATTTTGTGCATTACGTGTTTCATTGTAAAGTGAAACATTTCCACTGACAACAGGAAAATCTAGTGCGTTACAGGCATCTTTCATACCTTCAATAGCAGCAATAATCTGTCCCATTATTTCAGGTTTTTCCGGATTACCAAAATTTAAATTATCGGTTATTGCCAGTGGTTTGGCACCTACTGCGGTAATGTTGCGCCATGCTTCGGCAACAGCCTGTACTCCACCCTGATAGGCATCGGCTTGACAGTAACGGGGTGTACAGTCTGTTGTTAACGCAAGACCTAAATGATGACCATCAACCTTTACCACCGCTGCATCACCTTGTCCTGGACGATAGACTGTCTGACTACCAATCGTGCTGTCATATTGATCCCATATCCAGGAACGGGATGCCAAATCGGCACAACCCAGCAACTTTATGACGGATTTTTCAATATCGATAGTAATATTTAAAGGCGCGATAGGTTGTGGTGCAGGATAATTGGAGGATGGTCGTTTATAAAGTGGTGCCTCATCAGCCAGGGGTGCAAGGGGAATATCAGCTTCTGTCTGGTTATTATGTTTGATAACAATACGTCCCGTAGCCGTCAGATGTCCAATAATGGCAAAATCCAACTCCCATTTTTCGAAAATTTGCTTGGCAATCTCCGTTCGATCTGAATGCAAGACCATAAGCATTCTTTCCTGACTTTCGGAAAGCATCATTTCATATGCTGTCATCTGGTCTTCACGTTGCGGAACGTGATCCAAATCCAGCTCAATACCGACACCACCCTTTCCGGCCATTTCCACAGCCGATGAGGTCAGACCAGCAGCACCCATATCTTGGATGGCAACAATGGCATCCGTTGCCATTAATTCTAGACAGGCCTCAATCAGCAATTTTTCAACAAATGGATCTCCAACCTGGACGGTAGGCCGCCTTGATGCTGAATCCTCATCAAATTCCGCAGAAGCCATTGTTGCCCCATGAATGCCATCACGACCCGTTTTGGAACCAACATAAATTACAGGGTTACCTACTCCAGCTGCAGCTGATAAAAATATACGGTCTTTTCTTGCAATTCCAACCGTCATTGCATTGACAAGCGGATTGCCGTTATAACTTTCATGAAAATTGACTTCTCCACCGACCGTAGGAACACCTACACAATTTCCATATCCTCCAATACCCCGAACCACTCCATCCACAATATGACGAGTCTGGGGATTATCGGGGCTTCCAAATCGTAAAGCGTTCAGGTTGGCAACCGGTCGTGCACCCATGGTAAACACATCACGCAAGATACCGCCAACACCCGTTGCCGCACCTTGATAAGGTTCAATAAAAGAGGGATGATTATGGCTTTCCATTTTAAAAACCGCCGCCAAACCCTCGCCAATATCGACAACACCAGCATTTTCACCTGGACCGTGAATAACCCATGGAGCTTTTGTCGGAAGATTTCTTAACCATGCACGGGAAGATTTGTAAGAGCAATGTTCTGACCACATGACCGAAAAAATACCCAATTCGGTCAGGCTGGGTGTACGCCCCATGATAGACAAGACTTTCTGATATTCATCAGCAGATAAACCGAACTGTTTTGCCAAAGCTTCATTTACAACTAATTTTTGTATCTTACTCATCAAGCCAAGGTCTCCATAATACCCTGGAATAAAGGTTTTCCATCTTCACTTCCCATTAAGGGATTCACCATATCTTCAGGGTGAGGCATCATTCCACAGATTCTTCCATTCGAACTTACAATACCAGCTATGGCATTAATGCTGCCATTTGGGTTTAACTGTCTATCTTCCGGATTTACAATTCCATTTGCTGAGCTATATCTGAAGGCAATCTGTCCCTCTCCTTCAAGCTGTCTTAAGGTTTCTGAATCACAAAAATAATTTCCATCTCCATGCGCAGTTGCTGTCTTGAAAACATCACCTTTATTCCACCCGCATGTAAAAGCGGTATCATTTCGTTCAATCTTTAAATGACAATCACGAGATAAAAATCTTAGGCTTGCATTCGGTAGCAAAGCACCGGGAAGTAATTTGGCCTCTGTCAAAATCTGAAAACCATTACAAATTCCAAGAATATATCCCCCTTTATTCGCAAAATCACAGATTTCTCTCATTATTGGTGAATGCGCCGCCATTGCACCACAACGCAAATAATCCCCATAACTAAATCCACCAGGCAAAACGATCATATCCAAAGAAGGTAAAGTTGTTTCACGATGCCAAACGATAACGGGAGTTACACCCGTTACCTGTTCAAAGGCAATCACAACATCTCGCTCACGATTGGTACCTGGAAAAACAACGATACCTATTTTCATTACCTTACCCCAACAGATGCGTTTTTACATGGATAAGATTCATGCAAAGCACTAAAGACAGTCGCTCCTGCTGGCTGGTTCAATTGATCTGGATGTGCCTTCATATAATCAATAATTTTTTGACGCATTTCATTGCCAGATACGGAAGGATCAATGCAAAAACCGGCCGGCGCCTTGGGATCGCCTTCATTTTTGGCATAGACTTTTGAAAATGCGACAGAATCAGCAATACCGCTAATATAAATATTACATGCCCTAACCGTCTGTGATTTTTGACATAATTGCAGAAAATCGGCAGCTTTAACTTTACTCACTCTTTGCGCCTGCACTGTTGAATTTGCGCAAGCCATTAACAAAGCGATACCGGATACAGTAAATAATATTTTCTTACCTATACTCATGATAAAACCTCGACTTCAAAATCTTCGATAACATTATTGGCCAATAAATTTTGAGCCATTTCTGTTGCCTTTTTTTTGGCTTCACTTACTGACATTTCAGATAGTTCAAGATCAACTACACGTCCAACGCGCACATCTTTTACTTCATTAAAAGACAGATTATGCAATGCATGGTTAATCGCCTTACCTTGTGGATCGAGAACACCCTGTTTCAACTGAATAATCAAACGTAATTTCATTCCATATGCTCCGGATTGCTACTTTCTATAACCTCAAAATTTTTTTCAGGAATAATTTTCAATCGCTTGGCGATTTCCTGATAGGCTTCTTCCACTCTACCAAGATCACGACGGAAGCGATCCTTGTCAAGTTTTTCACCACTTGCCATATCCCAAAAACGACAATTATCAGGTGAGATTTCATCTGCCAAAACGATATGAAATTCATCATCTTTCCATAAACGTCCATATTCAAGCTTGAAATCGATCAGCCTGATTCCGATACCCGCGAACAATCCTCTGAGAAAATCATTGATACGTAAAGTATAACTTACGATTTCATCCATTTCCTGCAAGGTCGCCCAATTGAATGTTGTAATATGATCTTCCAGAACCAGTGGGTCATTCAGTTCATCATTTTTCAAATAATATTCAACAATGGGACGGGGAAGTTTTTTCCCCTCATCCAATCCCAGACGTTTGACAATACTACCCGCCGCAACATTTCTGACCACAATTTCCAAGGGAATGATCTCAACAGATTTTACCAGTTGTTCCCGCATATTCAAACGACGGATAAAATGGGTAGGTATATTAATTTCAGCAAGCTGCAACATTAAATATTCGCTTATGCGATTATTCAATACACCCTTCCCCGTGATTGTACCCTTTTTTGCACCGTTACCAGCCGTTGCATCATCTTTAAAATATTGAACAATTGTTCCAGGTTCAGGTCCTTCGTAAAGAATTTTTGCCTTACCTTCATAAATTTTTCGCCGACGGGTCATCATGTCCCTTAATTTTACAATGTGATTAAAATAAATTGAAATAATAAGTACTTGAAATGCAAGCAAATATTATATGAACTTAAATCCATAATATTGCGAGAATTACTGGATTTACAAGCTCTTTTATTCAAGAATGTTTATTCTGGTACAGGCCCGGTTTCACCAAAAACATTCGCATAAATATAATCAAGATTTTTTGTATGCATACTGCCATCCATGGCTTTATCCAGAACCTCAGGACTGATTTTCCCCATGATTTCTGGATCATTTTCCAGATTTTCCCTGAATGTTTTTCCATCTGCTGTATTCAATTTTGTCCAGGTAGCCATGGCACACCGTTGAACGATACGATAGGCCGCCTCTCGTGATAAACCTGCCTTGGCCAATACCAGCAATACCTCACCAGAATGAACAACACCTCCAAGACTTTCAAGATTTGCCTTCATTTGGTCAGGATAAACGACCAGTTTTTCCATAACTCCTGCCAATCTATTCAAGGCAAAATCAAGAGTTACGGTTCCATCAGGACAAATCATTCTTTCCACTGAAGAATGACTGATATCTCTTTCATGCCACAATGCTACATTTTCAAGTGCTGGAATAACATGTGATCTTACAATTCTTGCCAATCCTGTTAAATTTTCTGATAAAACGGGATTGCGTTTATGAGGCATTGCGGAAGACCCTTTTTGATCAGGATGGAAATATTCTTCCGCCTCACGCACTTCAGAGCGTTGCAAATGTCTTATCTCGATTGCTAGACGTTCAATAGAACTTGCAATAATAGCCAAGGTTGAAAAAAAGGCAGCATGCCGATCACGAGGAATAACCTGTGTTGACACGAGTTCCTTTTGCAGTCCCAAATGTTCGGCGACATAAGCCTCAATCCGTGGATCAATATGCGCATAGGTACCGACGGCACCAGATATGGCGCAAATGGCAATTTCCTTACGGGCAACGGTCAAACGTTCCTTGTTCCGTTTAAATTCCGCATAATATCCAGCCAATTTCAAACCAAAGGTTAGTGGTTCTGCATGTATCCCATGACTTCGACCAATGGTCATGGTATATTTATGGTCATAAGCCTGCATCTTTAGAGCTTCAAGAACTCGGTCAAGATCTTTTATCAAAAGGTCAGCAGCTTGTGTCAACTGAACAGAGAGACATGTATCCAACACATCCGAAGATGTCATTCCCAAATGAACAAAACGACTATCTTCCCCTATTTTTCCTGCCAACCATGTTAAAAAAGCGATAACATCATGACGAACCTTGGCTTCGATTGCATCAATAGCCTGAACATCCTCTTTATTGAATGTGGCCATTGCATGATCCCCATTCTGTCGAATTTTTTTTGCTGAATCCGCTGGGATATACCCATAATTCGACATTGCTTCACAAGCCAAAGCTTCAATTTCAAACCAAATACGATAACGATTCTCAGCATCCCATATAGAAGTCATTTCAGGACGGCTATAACGTGGAATCATTCTCTGGTTTCCTTTCTTCTTTCCGATAGCTTAAAAAAAGTTTATATCATAGATTTTATATAATTCGTCCAGCCTTATTTTGAATAAAATTAAGTTAAATCATCATGAAAGTAATTAATTCCCGATGCTTGATTATATCCTTTCCATTTTTATCGGTCTTATTCGGATAATCCTGCTTGATATAACGCTTGCAGCAGATAATGCCATCGCAATCGGTCTGGCGGTGAATGGATTGCCCGAAAACCAGAAAAAGAAAGCAATATTCTGGGGATTGGGAGCGGCCGCAATTATCCGGATAATGTTTGCTCTTGTTGTACAGTATCTCCTACAGATCCCGGGACTGAATTTGATCGGTGGTTTCCTTCTTTTATGGGTCTGCTGGGAAATAGTTGATGGAATAAGAAATTCCAGTCATGATAAACACAATATCACCCCACCGATTCATAATACTTTAAAAAAATCCATAAGAAGTATCATTATTGCGGATATTTCAATGAGTCTCGATAATGTTTTGGGTGTTGCAGGCGCTGCAGGAAACAATTTATGGTTAATGGCGGGAGGAATTTTCCTGTCCGTTACCTTGATGGGAATGGCTGCTTCCTATATCGCAAAATTATTGAACCGTTATAAATGGCTTGCATGGATCGGTGCATTGGTTATTTTAAGTGTTGCTATCGAACTTATCTATAAAGGTGGTGTGCAGCTATATAATCTATTGGGTTAAATTTTAGACTTATAAGGATAATTTTAATGAGTTTTTTGATTAATAACAAAAATAAAATACCTTTCATTTCAATTTTAACTTTTATATCCTTATCATCTATTGGCTGCAGCCAGAGTCATTCAGTGCAAACAAGATCCAGTCATGTCTCTCCTTCACAAAAACTGGCCGTTTCTTTATCTCACAAAACCGGCAAAAATCTTAAAATAAACGATAAGCTCAATCTATACTTACAATTACTTCAGACAAATAACTTTTCAGCAACAACCTATGCTGATTTCATAACCAACAATCCGACATGGCCCAATCAAAATGTTCTGTTAGACCTTATGCAAAAGCAACTTTTGAATGAGACAGATAAAAATGCCATTTCAAACATTTGTAAAACCCAACCCATAAAAAAGGCATCTGCTCTTAAATTTTGTGCACAACAAACTGAGATGAAACCTGAATTAATTCAAAAAGCTCGATCAGCATGGATATTCTCCATCAATTTACCTGCTGATGAACAAGATATTTTATCTGCTTATAAACAATATTTCACCAAACAAGACAATTGGAACCGATTTGATAGGCTGGAAAACACGGGTTTAACACTTGCAGCGTCCCGTCAGGTTATGTATCTTACCTCCGAACAAAGCAATTTGGCTTTGGCACGTCTTGCGTTTAGAAAAAAACAACTAGATGCGGAAAATTACCTAAGTAAACTTTCAAAATCCGATTTAAATGATACAAGTCTAATATACAATCGTCTAAGATGGTTACGGTTACAGAACCGCAAAGAAGAAGCCTTGAAATATTGGCGGTTTACAGGATTAAATGAAGAATTGAAATCAAACCAAAAACGTTTTTGGTTAGAGCGAAACAATCTTATTCGTGAATTTTTGAAAAATAATAATATTAAACAGGCGGCTTCATTAATTACGGATGCCAGTTGCAATCCATCCTCATGTCAACAAGATGAAATATTCTTGGGGGGGTGGATACAATTAAGAAAACTGAATAATGCTTTAAAATCAATAGATTATTTTAAAAAATTAATTCAATCCAATAACATATCAATTAAGTCTCGTGGATATTATTGGCTTGGACGTGCCTATCAAGCCAATAATAATAACGATGAGGCAAACCAGGCATGGAGGGCGGCCTCTAAATATCCTGTTACATTCTATGGACAACTTTCCATTGCTCAACTACACCATTTGAATGTTCAGAATTTACTATTAAATCCAAATTCCCTACAAAAAATTCTTCAAACATATCTTACCAATATCAAGGAGGCTTCCTCTTCCAATTCTCAATATATTTTTTTTAAAAACAATGAGTTAATACAAGCGGCTCAAATTTTGGTTGAACAGGGTGATTATAATCATGCCCGTCCTTTTTTAGCAGCCTATAACAAATTACATTTTGATATTGCAAATCAGATCATTAATGCAAATTATGCCAATCAGATACATTTACCGGACAATGCTGTAACCATATCTCGTCAAGCTGCAGCAAAGGGTTATATATTTTTGAAAAATGGCTGGCCAAGACCTTATGAATCACTTGCAAACGAAGGATTGCCACCGGGTTTATCCTTGGCAATTATGCGCCAAGAAAGTAGCTTTAATCCAGTTATTGTTAGTCGTGCCCATGCATATGGTCTTATGCAGCTTCTTCCCTCAACCGCTCGTGAATTGTGTCATCAGAAAAAAATACCCCTCAATATGGGTAACCCCGGCAATCTTATTGTTGCTGACAACAATATTCGTTTGGGTACCGCCTATCTAGCAAAACTGATGGAAAGATTTGATAATAATCTCATTTTCACAATCGCGAGTTATAACGCTGGACCCAACCGTGTGAAAAACTGGTTAAATTCATCAGAAAATAATTCAGTACAAACTTATACTGATATGATAGATTGGATTGAAATGATTCCATATACCGAAACAAGAAATTATGTTCAGCATGTAATGGAAAATCTAATGATTTACCAAACCAATATAAATAAATAGAGCCTCTTAGTTTATCAATGAAGGGAATTTGTTTATGAATATGACATTATTGAAAAATAAATGTGATAAGCTTTGTCAGGATATCGCTTTGCTATCACAAAAATTTCCTTTAAAACTTGTCACAGCTGAAAGTTGTACAGCTGGCCTGATTTGTTCAAGTCTCACCAATTTAGCGGGTTCTTCGCACTATATTGAGGGTGGACTGATCACCTACTCCAATGAAATGAAAAAAAATATTCTGGACGTTTCAGAAAACAGCCTAAACCAATTTGGTGCAGTCAGTGAACAAGTTGCCAAAGAGATGGTTCATGGAGCATTAAAAAAAACACCCAATGCCAATTGTGCTGTTTCAGTAACGGGTATTGCAGGTCCAGATGGTGGTTCTTTTAATAAACCTGTAGGATTAGTCTGGATAGCGTTTAAACAATCAGATCATCAGCCTGTTGTGCAAAAAAACAATTTTTACGGTAATCGAGATGAAATTCGATTACAGGCCACCATAAACGCTTTGATATTAATTAAAAAACATTTTACTTGGGTATAGATTTTTTATTTCTTATATCAGCAGATCATTTTAAAAAGATCTGCTGACAAACCAATTTTATATAAAATTAATTTGCAGGAGGCATATTATTTGGATTGACTGCACCCTGCGCATTCGCGGGTCCAACAGGTGCCCCCATTGCAGGAGGTGCCGAAGCGTTAATTGGTCCATTTACAGAGGGAGAGGACTGCATAGGAGGTTGTCCCACAACAGGTGTTGAGGGTTGTTGACCCGCTGGACTTTGTGGAGCAAGTACACCAGTGTTGGGATCACGATTTACTGATTGTGCAGTCTGCAAGCTACGGGCATTCAAATCACGCGTGGCTTGATTTTGGCTGTCTTTATCTTGATTATAGGCAGAATGATGATGTCTCGATTTATGAGACTTACCATGTCTTACTTTATGATTGGCAACATGAGAAGCACGATGACCATGCGTTGCAGCCATTGTTGTAGCAGGTAAAGCAAAGGCAAAAGCAGCAGCCATTAGAGATAATTTAAATGTAGAATTCATGATTCTATCCTTTAATATATATAATCAACATTTTAATTTTTATTTTTAGTTAATAAAAATCAGTTCATGTTTATTTGTGTTATTAGTCACAATTTCATTATACTTCATTATCATTTAAATAGCTACAATTAGGAAAGTAAATAATCCCTCATTATGGGCTTAAACTGGCATCCATAATAAAAAATTATTATGCTGTTGCATAGATATCATCGGCACGCTTGATAAAAGCGGAAACCATTTTTTGAACCGCTTCATGAAAGATCAACCCCATAGCTTTTTGCATTAGCTTTGACTTGAACTCGAAATCGACAAAAAAATCAATTGTGCACCCTCTTTCATCGGGTAGGAAAACCCAATGATTACTTAAATATTTCAAGGGACCCCGATCATAGGTCACTTCAATCTTATCAGGACGATATAACTCAACACGACTACCAAAAACCTCGGTAAAAGGTCCAAAACCGACTTTTAAATCAGCGAGTAAAAGTTCACTATCCTTATATCGAATATACGCTCCGTTACACCAAGGTAAAAATTCTGGGTATAAATCAACCGCGGCAACCAGATCAAACATTTGTTCGGGTGTATGGTTAATTAAACGTTGTTCGGTATGCGTAGGCATCAATCATCACTCCAGAATATTTTATTATAAACACAACAGCTTAATGCAATGCATACCTTTTACGTTTCAACACCGTAAAATCTGCATCGGCATGATAGGATGAACGTGTTAAAGGAGAAGCGCTTACCATTAAAAAACCTTTTGATTTAGCCAATTTTTCCAATTCTTTAAATTCATCAGGATGAACATATTCCACAACAGGTGCATGTTTGAAAGAGGGTTGTAAATATTGACCCAACGTTAAAAAATCTACCTCAGCACATCTTAAATCATCCATAACCTGAATGATTTCTTCCTTTGTTTCACCCAGACCAAGCATTAACCCCGATTTTGTGAATATGGACGGATTCAGTATTTTTGCCTCATGCAAAATTCTCATTGATTGAAAATAACGAGCGCCTGGACGAATGGATGGATATAAACGTGGAACTGTTTCCATATTATGGTTGAAAACATCGGGTTTGGCTGCGCTGATAACAGCCATCGCCCCATCTTTTCTAAGAAAATCTGGTGTCAGCACCTCAATTGTAACAGTTGAAGAAATATTTCTTATAGCCTTGATAACATTTGCAAAATGGGAGGCCCCACCATCTTTTAAATCATCACGATCAACAGATGTAATTACAACATGACGCAACTTTAATTTTTGAACCATATCAGCAATTTTTGATGGTTCATCATGATCAATTGGATCAGGTTTTCCCGTTGCAACATTACAGAACTTACATGCTCTTGTGCAAATGCTTCCCAAAATCATTACTGTTGCGTGACCCTCTGACCAGCATTCCCCAATATTTGGACAAGCAGCCTCTGCACAAACGGTATTTAGTTGATAATTCTGAAGCAAGGTATCCGTTTCATTAAAACTGGAACTATGTTTAATCCTTGTTTTAATCCACGCCGGTTTAGGAAGTTTCGCAATATTCTCACCAGATAAAACTGTCTGATGACGAACTACAATACGTTTTACAGTCATTTTAAATCATATTCCCGATTGTAAAAAACAGATACGCAAAACAACATAAAACAATTTTATTTAATTCCTAATAGATTTCTGGCCGCTGCCCCTGCATTTTTTTGTGATAATAGGCTTTCACCCACCAATACTGCACCAGCTCCAACTTTCTGGACAGCCTGAATATCCTCAAACGTTTTTAATCCACTTTCTGAAACAATAATACGGTCAGGAGGAACCAATGGAGCAAGATGTTGAGTTATCGATATATCCGTTTTAAGGGTTTTCAAATTTCTATTATTGATGCCAATAAGAGAAACATCCAATGCCAGCGCCCTGTTCAATTCTTCCCTGTCATGTACTTCTACAAGCACATCCAGCTCCAAACATGTAGCCAATTCCAGTAAGGCGGCCGCTTCCTTATCTTTTAGTGCGGCCATGATCAATAAGATGCAATCTGCTTCAATCACGCGACTTTCGTAAACTTGATAAGGTTCAAGAATAAAATCTTTACGTAGAACAGGAAGAGAACAAGCATCTCTTGCAATTTTGAGATCCTCATTATTTCCATGAAAATATGCATTTTCTGTCAAAACGGATAAACAACAAGCTCCTGCATTTTCATATTGAACCGCGATCATCGCCGGATCATAGTCAGGACGAATAATTCCTGCAGATGGAGACGCTTTTTTACATTCAGCAATTAATCCAATCTGTTTTTTTGCCACCTGGTCTTTTATTATTTTAGCAAAACCGCGAGTTGGCGTATTTTTATTTTTTGCTTCTCGAATAATATCCTTGAAGGATTTTATTTCCGCCCTTTTTGCAACTTCGGCCCTTGTTCTTGCACAAATTCGCTCCAATACATCAGAAGGATGATTTTCAGATTGCAAAATGGCATTCAAAACGGAATTGGATTTTTCTTCGTCATTCATGATATTGTCTAATTAAAAATGGTTTTCATTTTGTATGGCCCGAAGAACTGATAAAGCCTTACCGCTATCGATCGCTTCAGACGCTTGGTTTATAAGTCTCTTCAAGATACAAGGATCAATTTCACCATGTGAATTTATCAAAGAATAACCTTTTACAATATGTAGCGCAATAGCGGTATTTATCAAGACTGTGTCACGATAGGCACCTTTTTCACCATAAAGAAGATCCAGCAATGCCTTCGCATTTTCGGAAGGTGTTCCACCCTGTATCTCTGTAAGTGGGGTATGTCTCAGACCGGCCGCTTCCATAGTGGATAATGTTAAATCAACCGGTACAATCCTGTTATTTTCCAGGGCCAGTATCGTTGATGGTCCTGCCAACGTAATTTCATCAACACCGTGTTCGGATTTATTGGGATCAATAAACCCATGAACAGCCCATACCCGTTTTGAACCCAGTTTTTGCAAGACCTTGATTAGAGGATACAACCATTTTTCATGATATACCCCAATCATTTGATATGAAACATTTGCCGGATTGGATAAAGGACCCAGTAAATTAAATATAGTCCGAATTCCAAGTTCTTTACGTACAATATTAATTTCTTTAAGAGCCGGATGATGAATAAAGGCCGATAAAAAAGCCAATTTATTATCACGCAAATTATTTTCAATAACTTCAAAATCATCCTCTGGCATAATACCCAGAGCAGATAGTACATCAACACCACCACTTTTGGATGACTGTGCCCGGTTTCCATGTTTGGCAACCGGTATTCCAAGAGCGGCCAGAACAAAACTGACAGCAGTAGAAATATTCAAAGTGCTACGTCCATCTCCGCCTGTTCCACATACATCAATTGTTTCATCATCAATCAGTTTTATGGACAGCATGCGTTGACGCATTGATTGAACAGCCCCTAAAAGCTCTTCAACCGTTTCACCCCGCATTCGTAATATTATTAAAAAAGCCGCTATTTGAGCATTTGGAACATTACCAGAAAATATATGCTCGAAAATTTCATAGGACTTTTCCGTAGAAAACTTTTGTCCTTGTAAGGCTTGTTGTAAAATATGTGTAAAAGACAAAGTTAAATCCTGTTTTTCAATGACTTTTTTTCATTCCATTCATTTGATAAAAAAAGGAAGTTTTTCAATAAATCATGACCTTGTTCAGAAGCAATGCTTTCTGGATGAAATTGCACACCATATAAAGGAAATCTTTTATGTTGCAAAGCCATTAAAATATGATCGTCGGTGAATGCCGTTAAATTAAAATCATCAGAAAGACTTTCCGTTTCAATAATTAAAGAATGATAACGAGTTACCTTTAGGGGATTGTGCAAACTCTTAAATATTCCTTTTCCATCATGTTTGATTTTAGAAATTTTTCCATGCATGGGATTTGTCTTGATAATTTTGGCTCCAAATGCCTGCCCAATAGCCTGATGTCCAAGACAAACACCCAAAATGGGGATTTTTGATGCGGCACTTTTAATCAATTCACAACATATTCCTGCATCAGAAGGTGTACAAGGGCCAGGTGAGATAACAATTGCCTCGGGTTTTAATAATATGGCTTCACTTACAGAGATTGAATCATTTCTGTAAACCTGACAGTCACATCCCAAATCACCAAGATATTGGACGAGATTATATGTAAAACTGTCATAATTATCGATAAGTAAAATCATGATTTCTTCGAGTTCCAAAAATTTGATTAAAGCATATGACTAATTTGCTTTTTTAGAAAAATTCCTGTTGGTAAACGTATATCGCCAAGCCTCTTCAGCGGCACGAAATAATGCTTTTGCCTTATGTTTTGTCTCTTGGTATTCCGCTTCCGGATCGCTGTCAGCAACCACCCCACACCCTGCTTGAACATACATGTGCTGATCCTTAATGAGAGCTGTTCGCAATCCTATACAGGTATCCATACTTCCATCCGCTCCAAAATAGCCAATACATCCTGCATAGGTTGTTCTGCGTGTTGGTTCTACCTCATCAAGAATTTCCATCGCTCTTATTTTGGGTGCTCCCGTCAATGTTCCAGCTGGAAAACCGGCAATCAAAGCATCCAGAGCGGTTAGCCCTTTACGCAATTTCCCTTCAACATTTGATGAAATATGCATTACATGGCTAAATCGTTCAATAACAAATTTTTCTGTTACTTTTACACTTCCAATTTCACTGACACGCCCAACATCATTCCGACCCAAATCAATCAGCATAAGATGTTCGGCCAATTCTTTTTTATCAGCCAACAATTCTTTTTCTAACTTGAGGTCTTCTTCATAACTTTTACCTCTTGGACGAGTACCCGCCAAGGGGCGAACCGTTACTTTTCCACCTCTCAACCTGACAAGAATCTCAGGTGACGAGCCAACCAGGGCAAAATTTTCAAGTTGAAGACAAAACAAGAAAGGTGCCGGATTGATTCGTCTTAACGCACGATATAATGATACTGGTGATAGAGGAAAAGGAACAGAAAAGCGTTGACTGGGGACAACCTGAAAGACATCACCATCATAAATATATTTTTTGATATTTTGAACAATATCCCTAAACTGATCTTTGGTTAATGTTGATTGCGGTTTTGGTAATGTTAATGGATTGATATTCGATTTTTTTTGCTCTAAAGGAAAAGGCTCAGCCAATGCTTCCTGAATTTTTTGCAAGTTTTTTTTTGCCTGAAATTCTGTTTTGTCTGACGTATCCCTTAGAGGTGCCGCCAAAATCAGTTCGTCCTTAACAGCATCAAAAATTGCAAAAACAGAAGGTCTGATCATGATTCCTTCAGGCAAATGAAGATCATTGGCCGGAGGATTGGGCAGATTTTCCATCTGTCTGACCATATCATATCCCAAATATCCAAAGATCCCACCAACCATGGGTGGAATATCCATATCAATTTCTAATTGGCTTTCAGAAATCAATGCACGCAGAGATTCCAGAGGCTTTTTATTTTCCTTAATGTAATTTTCCGCATTGTCTGATGGATTTCGATTAATATAGGCAATTCCATCTATAGATTTCCATATCAAATCGGGAAATAAACCGATAATGGAATAACGTGCTTTGTTTATTCCTCCTTGCACGCTTTCCAGCAAAAAAATATTGGTCAGATTCTTTCCAACCAATTCGGATAATCTTAAAAACGCAGCAACAGGGGTCAGTAAATCAGCTGATTTAATTGAATATATTACTGTTTTTTGTTGATTAATCTGAAAATCTTCATTCAACACGAAATCTTAATCCCTTTTGAGTTAATGGCTCAGCTGATCAATTAACGCATCAAGCGCTTTTTTATTGATTGTGGGTTTACTTGATTGTTCTAATGATATTGCATAACTAGCCTCAATATCGTTTTGTAAAGACTGAACTAATTTATCTTTCAAAATTTGGTAGTTGTCCTGATCATTTTTCGATTGCGGTGTTTCAATCAAATTCAAACTTGCCACCACAAAACCATCATTTGATTCAATCATAGTGACATCCCCAAGTTTCATTGAAAAAGCTGCATTCTGCAATACTGGCGATAGATTCTGGGCTGGCTTTTGTCTAGTAAATCCCTGACTTAACTGTAAGGGAAAACCTGACTTTATTTCTTCAAGTTTCTTTTTCTGAACAAAAACAGCTTTATATATGTCTGTAGCGGCAATATTTGCCTGATGATAAATATCTGCATTTTGCCAGGCTTTTATAACCTTGTTTTTTGCTTTATCATAAGGTTCCTCATGAGCAGGCAATATATCCTCAATTAAAAATGCATAATATGAATTATTTCCGCCATCTATCACAGAAGGATAGGTATTTTTGGCAGTTGAGAAAATTTTGGTCAACATATTCTGTCTGAATTTTCCACTTGCGGGTATAGGTGCCTGTTCTCCATTAAGGGTCAATCCCTGTTCATTAATTGTTCCTTCCACTGCATCAGCACCTATATCAGATGTAATTTTATCAAGACTGCTTCCTTCTGCCAAAATGTTCTGTAATTTGGAAACACGACTTCCCAATTCCTGTTTGGCTTGTTCATTTGCAATTTCAGCTTTCAATTGTGATTTGGCCTGTTCAAAACTAACAATTTTGGAAGGTAGTATCCTGGTTACTTTAACTACCGACCAACCTAAAGTTGTTTTGAATGGTTCTGTCACTGTTTCAGGATTTGCATTGAAAACCTCATTACCCAGTTCGGGCAAAGGAATTGCCGTTTTTTCTAGATCTGTCATTTCCAAAGCCGTTCCTTGATTATTATGCGCATACTCCTGTATTTTTTCCCAGTTGTTTTGATGACGCCAATATACAGATGCTGTCTGCGCCTGATTTTGCTGGTTAAAAGTCAAGACTTGAAAACTTCTGGCTTCAGAATGAACAAATTGCTTTTTCTTGTATTCATAGGCTTGATGTAAACTTTTATCATCAATCTCCAGACTTTTGGCTATTGTGTCAGGCGATAAAATGACAATTTTTACCCTTCTATATTCAGGGATTTTAAATTCCCATAAATGATTGTCATAATAACGCTTCAATATTTCTTCCTTTGGCGTTTCTCCTGAATGAAAATGACTATATGGCACTGAAACAAAGGATAATTTTCGCGTCTGATTCAAAAATTGATAATAGGGCTGCACAAAACTATCAGAAACTTTAACCCCCGATACAATTGGATCAATCATGTTTTGAATGGATATTTGATCCCGGACCATGGAAAGAAAATATTTTTCGGATATATTTGCCGCTTTTAACTGTAAATTGAATTTTTCACGATCAAATTTTCCATCTGTTTGATATTCAGGTATATTCCAGATTGTATCTCTAATCACCGTATCAGGCACATTAAGCCCCAATGAATGAGCGTTATTAATCAAAATATTTTGCAAAATCAGCTGCTGCAACGTTTGATTAATTGTCATATTTTTAACTATGGGTGGAATTTGGGAAATATCCGAATATCCCTCTTTCATAGCCTCTTGGTATATTTGCTTTTGGGAAAGGTTATCCAATTCCATTACAGAAATTTTTCTATCACCAACCTTGGCAACAACATTAGGATCACCATTAAGGCCATTGTTCCAGACATTCATGAATATGTCACTGACGCCCCATCCAACAAATACAATAAATATGAGTGCGACGAGAATTCGCCCAAACCAGGAATCAATAAATAAATGCCTTAACCGAGATAACATGTGATATAACCCAACCGCGTTATTTTAATTGATAATGAATCATTCTATAATTGATAAGACCAAACTGATCCACAAAAACATTTGAAAATATTATTCATAAACAGCTTTAAAAAACATCCTTTCATAACATATCCACATTATATACTATAAGCTTTATATCTTATCTATCCTGATTATCAAACATTACCTTATTCAAAGGAGTATATTAAAATGAGCAGCCCGATTATTATTGGTAATTGGAAAATGAACGGATTAACCCAAGAGGCAAAACATATTGTTTCAACTTTGCTTACCTATGCAACAAATCATCAGAATTTTGCAAAGACAGTCGTGTGCCCACCGTTCACCCAGTTACAACTTGTTAAAGAAATGATCGAAAGCAGCCCTTTTGTACTTGGTGCTCAGGATTGCCATTTTGAAGATAAAGGTGCACATACGGGTGATATTTCCCCTGCCATGTTACAGGATATTGGAGTGGAATACGTTGTTTTGGGTCATTCTGAGCGGAGAAAAGATCATCAGGAGAGTGATCAACTGGTTTTAAAAAAAACAATCGCTGCACAAAACAAAGGGCTATTACCTGTTGTATGTATCGGTGAAACCAAACAAGAACGAGAAACAAACCAACAAGAAAAAATTGTAGAGGCACAGTTAAAAGCTTCCCTACCTCAAAATTTTAATGGGTTAGTCGCTTATGAACCTATTTGGGCCATTGGTACCGGATTAACGGCCAATAATGATCAGATTTCTGAAATGATTCAATTCATTCGAAAAAAACTTGTTGCTCAATATGGAGAAAATGGTAAAAAAATATCTATATTATATGGGGGTTCTGTAAAACCTGGTAATGTTAGGGATATTTATGCCACTCCTGAACTGGGCGGTGTTCTAGTTGGAGGTGTCAGCATTGTTCCTGATGATTTCATAAAATTAATTGACATAGCTCAAGAATTTATTAGGTCTTAATCTTTATTATCCCTATCGATTGTGAAAGTATATATACACCATGATGACTGCTCTATTAATTTTGCATATAATCGTAACCTTTGCACTGATCGGAATTGTTTTAATTCAAAGAAGTGAAGGTGGAGGATTAGGTATTGGAACCAGTCAAGGCATGGGGGCATTTATGACCGGTCGAGGAACAACCAATCTTTTGACTCGCACTACAGCGATTCTTGCAGCCATTTTTATGATCTTATGCATTACAATGGCTGTTATGAACAAGGGGGCTTCGACCAAAACAAATGATATACTTGCACAACCAGTGCCCAATGGAAAAAACATTCCCCAAAAATAGTTTTTCCCTTAATTACTTCAATTCTTATAAAAGCTACTCCGTGTAAAGAAAGCTGCATGACACGATATATATTCATTACTGGTGGTGTTGTATCCTCATTAGGCAAAGGCATTGCCTCTGCCGCTTTGGCAAGTTTATTGCAATCTCGTGGTTATTCTGTCCGACTGAGAAAACTTGATCCCTATTTGAATGTGGATCCGGGTACCATGAGCCCTTACCAACATGGGGAAGTGTTTGTTACGGATGATGGAGCTGAAACCGACCTAGATTTGGGTCATTACGAACGTTTTACAGGAGTCAATGCAACTAAAAATGATAATGCAACAACCGGTCGTATTTATTCTGATGTAATCATGCGCGAAAGACGTGGAGACTATCTAGGCGCAACCGTTCAGGTAATTCCCCATATTACTAATGCGATCAAGTCCGTTATCCTTAACAATTCTGGAGATGTGGATTTCATGTTGGTTGAAATTGGGGGAACAGTCGGTGATATTGAAAGTCTTCCTTTTCTTGAAGCCATACGACAATTAAAAAATGAACTCGGAACAGATCATACATTATTCATTCATCTCACTCTTGTACCATGGATTGCTTCAGCGGGTGAACTTAAGACAAAACCTACCCAGCATTCTGTCAAAGAATTGCAGAATGTTGGAATACAACCCCAAATTTTATTATGTCGTTGCGATCGCCCTATTCCCAAAAATGAACGACAAAAAATTGCGAATTTTTGTAATGTAAAACCTGAAGCTGTCGTCCCCGCCTTAAACGTTGACACTATTTATGACTGTCCAATTGCCTATCATAAAGAAGGACTTGATACGGAAGTGTTGAAACATTTCAATTTACCATATCAAACTGAACCTGATTTGAGCAAATGGCAGGAAATTGTCGATGCCATTCGTCATCCTCGTTCAGAGGTTAATGTTGCAATCGTGGGTAAATATACTGCCTTGCTCGATAGTTACAAATCCCTCATTGAAGCGTTAATTCACGGTGGAATTGCCAATAAGGTTAAAGTCAATTTGCAATGGATTGAAGCCCAAAAACTTGAAACAATGGATAATCTTTCCGGATTTTTTGAAAATGCAAATGCCATTCTGGTTCCTGGTGGATTTGGTGAACGTGGCAGCGAAGGCAAAATCAAGGCCATACAATATGCAAGGGAGCATAATATCCCTTTCCTTGGTATTTGCTTTGGAATGCAAATGGCGGTTATTGAATGTGCCCGTAATCTGGCAAATCTTACAAATGCTTCCTCTTCTGAATTTGGACCAACGGATGAACCTCTTATTGGTATTTTAACTGAATGGATTGATGCTGATCAGGTCAAACATCGATATTCAGGAAATAATATGGGAGGCACAATGCGTTTGGGATCTTATCAAGCTGTTTTGACCCCAAATTCAAAAGTTGCCGAAATCTATGGAGATGTCAAGATTCAAGAACGGCATCGTCATCGTTATGAAGTTAACATTCATTACAAAGATCAACTTGAAAAAACCGGCCTTAGATTTTCAGGACTTTCTCCGGATGGTGTTTTGCCAGAAATCGTAGAATATACCGACCATCCCTGGTTTATTGCAGTACAGTATCATCCCGAACTCAAATCCAAGCCATTTTCACCTCATCCTCTTTTTTCAAGCTTTATTAAAGCTGCAACAGAACAGGCCATTCCAAAATGATTCTGAATAAATCAGTCAATGTTCAATCCCTGACACTTGCAAATAATTTGCCTTTCATATTAATTGCGGGTCCTTGTCAAATTGAATCTCTAGATCATGCACTTGAAACGGCTGGTATTTTAAAAAATATTTGTCGGGAATTAAATATTGGGCTGGTTTATAAAAGTTCTTTTGATAAAGCTAATCGCACCAGTATTGAAACGAAAAGAGGGCCAGGAATGGATAAGGGTCTATCCATTCTTGAAGAGGTAAAGTCAAAGTTGAAAATTCCTGTTTTGACTGATATTCATCTACCAGAACAATGTGCGGAAGTGGCATCAGTTGTAGATATATTGCAAATACCTGCTTTTTTATGCAGACAAACGGATTTGTTGATAGCTGCGGCGAAAACTGGAAAAGTTGTCAACGTCAAAAAAGGTCAGTTTCTTGCACCATGGGACATGAAAAATGTAGCCCAAAAAATAGCATCTACAGGCAATGAAAATATTTTGCTATGCGATCGTGGCACATCTTTTGGATATAACACGCTGGTTAGCGATATGCGGGGATTGCCTATAATGGCGCAAACAGGCTATCCAGTTATATTTGACGCCACCCATTCTGTTCAGCAACCCGGTGGAATGGGAGGATCATCTGGTGGTCAGAGAGAATTTGTTCCATATTTATCCAGAGCCGCTGTTGCTGTGGGAGTTGCAGGTCTGTTTATTGAAACGCATGAGAATCCAGATCAGGCCCCGAGCGATGGACCAAACATGTTACATTTAAAAGATGTTGCCCCATTAATGAAAACCTTGATTAAAATTGATCAAATTGTTAAATCAGACGGGCAATAAAAACGCTTATTAAACAAACTTCAATCATGATTGTCAATATCCAGCGAATTGAATAATATCCACCTGGCAACTCGCTGGAAAGATAAATTTTTTTCTCATAAGAGAATAATAGCATATAACTTGATATCAAAAGAAAAATTGCGATCAGATCATATTTATAAATTGTCAGTACAATTGTTATTTCACCTATAATGCAGGGTGATATGGCCAGCAACATTCTTTTTTTATTTATTTCCTCACTCTCTGATTGCAAATAGAGAATTGGTTTTTGCATTGCAAGTATCCAGTTTATTCCCCCAGTGAAAGACAAAAGAATTACCGCATAACTGACAAAAGAAATTATCAATTTTTGAATTGAAACAGAAGCAGGATAAAATAGAATGAAAATTGTCATTAAGAACAAGGGTAAAGGCGACAGTATTCCTGTAATAAAAAATATAAAGGGAATACGATTCATAGATTTCTCCATAATGATCAATTATTTTTTTAAAATTAGCTGAATATTGTAAATAGCTGGCAATTTGACCATTTCTTGATTATACTTGGTAATGTTTAACAAAATGTCCAATATTCTTGGCATTTTACTAAGTTATCAATCTAGTTAAATAGATTTGGAAATACAAATTTTTACTCTTATTAAAAATAAAATGTAAGGATTAAATAATGAGTACAATTGTTGATATTCATGCTCGGGAAATCCTCGATAGTCGCGGAACCCCAACAATTGAAGTCGATGTAGAACTGGAAACAGGCGTTATTGGACGTGCCGCTGTTCCATCCGGGGCTTCTACCGGCGTTCATGAAGCCGTTGAACTTCGTGATAATGATAAAAACCGTTATAATGGCAAGGGTGTTCAAACAGCTGTTAAAAACGTCAATAGCGAAATATTCGAAGCAATCGTTGGTCTTGAATCCTTGGATCAGTTACAAATTGATCAAACCATGATTGAACTCGATGGTACTCCGAATAAAGGACGTCTTGGCGCTAATGCACTTTTGGGTGTTTCAATGGCTGCTGCCAAGGCGTCAGCAGAGGAATTGGGTCTTCCATTATATCGTTATATAGGTTCTCCATATTCACATATTCTTCCAGTTCCAATGATGAACATCCTGAATGGTGGTAAGCATGCCGACAATCCTATCGACATTCAAGAATTCATGATTGTTCCTCACGGGGCATCTTCAATTGCTGAAGCTGTGCGCATGGGTTCTGAAGTTTTCAATGCATTGAAAAAAGACCTTAAAGCAGCGGGACTCAATACGAATGTTGGTGATGAAGGGGGATTTGCCCCTAACCTCAAATCAGCACATGAAGCATTGTCCTATATCGTAAAAGCTATTGAAAAAGCTGGATACAAAGCTGGTGAGGAGATTTCCTTGGCGCTAGATCTTGCCTCTTCAGAATTTTTCAAGGACGGTAAATATAATATGACAGGTGAAGGGAAAATTTTCAATTCCAGTCAGATGGTTGATTATATTGCCGAACTTTGCAATAGTTTCCCGATTATTTCTGCAGAAGATGGATGTGCTGAAGATGATTGGGAAGGATGGACTGAATTAACACAAAAACTGGGAAATAAAATCCAATTGGTCGGCGATGATTTATTTGTAACCAATCCTGAAAGACTTGCAAAGGGAATCAAAGCCCATGTAGGTAATTCATTGTTGGTTAAAGTCAATCAAATCGGAACATTATCTGAAACTTTCAAGGCGATGGAATTGGCACATCGTCATGGTTATACAACCGTTGTAAGCCACCGTTCTGGTGAAACTGAAGATGCTACTATTGCTGATTTGGCTGTTGCAACCAATGCAGGACAAATTAAAACCGGTTCCCTTTCCCGTTCTGACCGCATGGCAAAATATAATCAATTAATCAGAATTGAGGAAGATTTGGGAAATACAGCCAAATATGCTGGTCGTAACGCCTTTAGAGCTTTAGAAACCTTGTAATTCTTTTTCAATTGATAAACACGGGGAGAAAATCAATGCATATCATACATGCAATCAAAAGATTTGTAAAAGCAACGATTCCTCCCCTTTTCTTCTTGTTACTGACAGCATATTTTGTAAAAAATACCTTTGATGGGGATCATGGCCTAAAAAGTTATCATATTCAACAGGAACAGATGATAAGAGCACAGCAAAGTCAGCAAGATGCAATTTCCGAACAAGCAGCCTGGGAAAGAAGAGTAAAAGGATTAAAAGAAAATGCCCTTGATGCAGACCTTTTAGATGAGCGAACACGGGTTATGTTAAGTTATTCAAACCAGGAAGAAATTGTTATTCCTTATAAAACAAATGAATATCTTTATTAATATAAAAGATTATTGATTTATTGAAACAAATCTGAATAAAAAAACCCTGACTAAATCAATAGTCAAAGTTTCTTTTAGATCCATAAATTAATTTAAGATTAATTACTTAATTTTTGCTTCACGGAAAACAACGTGTTTACGAACAACTGGATCGTATTTTTTCAATTCCATCTTGCCGGTATGGGCTCTTGCATTTTTTCTGGTTACATAGAAAAAACCAGTTTCCGCCGTTGAAAGCAATTTAATTTGTATTGTGTTACTTTTCGCCATTCTGTCCTCATTTTGATCAGGCTGATTTACTAAAATATAACCATATATTTAAAGGTTATATTTTACATATAAAAGCAAGTCTATTCTTTAATTCAACTTACTTACAAAATTTTAAGATTTTGTCAAATATTATTTGTTCATAATATTTTACGGATTTTAGACCATTTCTTCAGGAATGGAAATACATTCACATAACGTGGAAAGATTATCTGGATTTACATTTGATAGAAAAGGCACTTGTCCCAAAATCTTGACTTTTCCATGACTTATTATAGAATTTTTACAATCTTCGTTCAACGGGCCATTTAAAATTACCCCTGAAATTTTTATATTTCTATTTCTTAAAGCCTCGATTGTCATTAGGGTATGATTCAATGTTCCCAAAATAGTTCGGGCTACAACTATAACAGGTAAATTAATCTTTTCAATAAGATCAATGATAAACAAATGATCATTGATAGGTACAAAAATCCCACCCGCCCCTTCAACTATGTATTTGTTTTCTTGTTTCAAATCAGATACATTCACGTGATCAAGGCTTAATTCACGATTTTCCAGCCTTGCGGCATCTTCAGGAGATAAAGGTGCTTGCAATTTTATAATTGGGGATAAATATTGTGTCTCGGAAAGTTCGGCTAAATGGCAAACTGTATCTGTATCTCCAATATCGCAATTTAAACCTGTTTGAATAGGTTTCCAATAAACCGCATTTAGCAATTTTGTTAAACATGCAGAAATTAGTGTTTTTCCAATATCTGTATCAGTTCCCGTAACAAAAAAACCTTTAGCGGAAAATTTACGGAAAACACCATAGGCTATATGATAAGAACAATAATTGTAATTTTTACTAAAATCAGAAAGAACTTTCTTAAACTGAGATAACTTCAAGGGTTTTGAGGTTTCGAGAGGAACAGAAGCTCCTATAGAGCGAAGTCCTTTGAAAAAATCAATTGCTGTGTCAATTTGAACAATGATCTCATCAGTTTCCCAACGACCGGTTCCTGTTTCTGGCCAAACTGATTGAATAGATTCAATTGATGGATAAGTCTGTAAATTACAGCTAAAATCATTGTCGTTATAGATAGAACGCCATTCTTTAAACGTTTCAAACGTTAGGGTAGAACAAATCAAATAGCCATTTTGTTTCAAATAATTTGTAAGAGTCCTGATTGCACTTGCAACATTATCAAACCATTGGAAAGTCAGGCTTGAACAAATCAAATCATATTTTTCATCCAATTCTGGATATTCACCATCCATAAGCTTAAATATTAAATCGTATTTATGGTTTTTGAACTTATTTTTTGCACGATTCAGCATTTCAGGTGATATATCCGTCAATACAAAATGTGCATCAGGAAAAAAGTCGATAAGATATTGAGTTAATAATCCAGTTCCACAACCAATTTCAAGAATTGATATTTTTTCTTTACGATCGACTGAAGTGCTGCACTGTTTCCGAATATAATCAGACAATTTTTTCGCAACAATTTTTTGTATTGAGGCAAATTTTTCATATTGATCCGCCTGATCAAAAGCTTTGATTATTTTTTCTTTATAATTTCTAGACATTATTTATAAGTTCTCTGATGATTTCCGCACAGGCATTCGTTTTTGATAAAGGCAATATATGTGTATCATCGTCAAGCCACAAATAGTTGCACTCTTGAAATGATTGTATGGTCATGGTTTCATTAACAACAGGATCTTTTTTTGAAGCTATAACTGTGAGTTTATTTCTGATCTGTGGAATGATACTTCGAACATCCCCAAATTTAAGAAATTCAAGTCCTTTTTGCAATTCTTCAATATTAAAGCTGGGCAAAAAATTTACTACTTGACCACATTGCTGATAAAACTGTTTCATTATAAGATTTGAATCAGTGGATAATCCTCTAGACATACGATCCAGAACCCTTAATGCCACACCTTTCGGAAATGTAGGATCTCTGGAAAATCTAGCGAAACTGTTAATAGCCACGTAATATTTGAAACGAAAAGAAAAATTTTTTAAGAGATATAAAAAACCTAAAGAGTGTCCTACAGCAATATATTTCTTTTGTAAGTTTAAAATTGATTTAAGATTACAATTTTTATCCGTGTTTTTCCCTATAAAACCCAAATCAATTGTTTCCGAGTGGTATTCTTTTAGATTATTTTGTAATTTTTGCCAAAATGATGATGAATATCCCCATCCATGGACAAATAGCAAACGATAATTATTTTTCATGATCAATGAATTGAAATTAGATCAATTGAATGAAAAGATTTTAGTAAATACTCTATTTCATCCTCTCGATGACCGGCGCTAAGGGTCAATCGTAAACGACTTCCATGAAAGGGAACGGTGGGTGGACGAATTGGGGTAATCCAGATATTTTTTTCCTTCAAAGCATTTGCCATTAATTGGGCCTTTACCGGTGATCCAACAATAATGGGAATTATATGTGAAATAGACTGACCACATTGATATCCCAGTGACTCTAATTGTTTTCTAACCTTTTCAGACTGTTTAACCAAAAAGGCACGTTGGTTTGTTAATGAAGGCATTAATTCTAGTGCTGCCTCGATGCTACCGATTACGGCGGCGGGCAATGCAGTCGTGTGGATAAAAGCAGAACAAAAATTCACCAGCCATTCACACAAATCTCTAGATCCAGCTATATAGGCCCCAAAACTTCCCCACGCTTTACTAAATGTTCCCATCGTTAAATCAGCAAAGGCAGGGGCCAATCCCTCGCCCTTACTTCCAAATATTCCGGTTGCATGTGCGTCATCTAGAAATAAAAAGGCATTAAACTGGTCGGCAATTGATCTCAATCTTTTCAAGTCACAAACATCGCCATCCATACTGAATATGGTTTCCGTTAAAATTATTCTTGAACCTTTTTCCCCCTCAATTTTTTTCAATCGTGTTTGTAGATGGTCAAGATCATTGTGACTGAAACGGATCTGTTTAACTTGACCAGCTTTGCATCCATAATGCAAACTGGCATGATTCAATTTATCCGTAAATACCCATACTGGTTTTGGAAAATTTTCAATAAGGGAAGCAACAACCCCAACATTTGCCTGCCAACCTGATGGAAATATTAATGCCGCTTCAGTTCCTAGAAAATTAGCTAGTTTCTCCTCGATTTTACCATAATATGAAGCATTGGACGAAATTAATCTGGATGCCCCGCTTCCAGTACCATATTGTCTTAAAAACTCCTCACCTTTAATTTTTAAATTTGCATTGTTTGATAATCCCAGATAATCATTACTGGAAAAATTTATATAACTTTTACCCTTATTTTTTATATGTAATGAATCAATTATTTCAAATGTTGGCAATTCTCTTTTTAAATCCTCTTTAGCTCTTTTGTCTAATTCCCGAGAAAAAAAAATATCAAATCGGTTCATTAAGTTAGTCTTTTCAAGTTTTAAAATTTTTGTTTAGTTATGCAAACTCTATCTTAACAATTATAGGCAAAATCCCATGTTCCATTCAACTTTAAAAAATATATGGTTACCCTATACGCAAATGAATAATTGTAATGCCCCAATTGTTGCAAAAGCCACGCATGGAAGTACAATTATCCTAAATGATGGAGCTAAATTGATTGATGGTATTGCTTCATGGTGGACAGCCTGTCATGGGTATAATCACCCACATATTATCAAAACGGTAAAAAAACAACTTGAACTAATGCCTCATATTATGTTTGGTGGCATTATTCATCAACCTGCAATTGATTTGGCAAAACATCTGGCAAACCTGTTGCCTGGAGATTTAAACAAAGTTTTTTTTTCTGAATCAGGCTCCGTATCTGTGGAAGTGGCACTAAAAATTGCAGCCCAATTCTGGTTAAACCAAAATAACAATATCAAAAACAAAATCATTTCTTTTCATGGTGGATATCATGGTGATACCATGGCGACAATGGCGGTTTGTGATCCTGAAGAAGGAATGCATAATTTATTCAAGAATATTATTCCCCACCAATACAACATTCCTTTGCCTGATACCTTGGAAAAACAAAAGGATTTCATTCAGTTTCTAGAAAAGCATCACCAAACCATTGCTGCAATCTTAATTGAACCTTTGATACAGGGAGCTGGAGGCATGTTATTTCATTCTCCAGAAGTTTTAAGATTTTTGCGAAAACAAGCTGATCATTTTGAAATTTTATTGATATTTGACGAAATTTTTACTGGGTTTGGCAGAACGGGAAGTTTTTTTGCCTGTGAACAGGCAGATGTCATTCCGGATATTATTACACTTTCAAAAGCATTAAGTGGAGGCACGATGGCATTGGCTGCAACCATTGCGAAAGAATATATATTTGACGGGTTTTTATCTGATAGTGATCAACATGCCCTGATGCATGGACCAACATTTATGGCCAATCCCCTGGCCTGTTCCGCTGCCAATGCATCCTTGGAAGTTTTTGATCAATACAATTGGAAGAATGCCGTCAGTTCCATTGAAAGACAAATGAAAAAAGAATTAACACAATGTAAAAATTTAAAAAATGTCAAGGATGTTAGGGTAAAAGGGGCCGTTGCCGTTGTTGAGTTATACAATATTTCAAACTTAAACCGTCTAAAGACAAAATTTATCCAACAAAATGTATGGATACGTCCCTTCAGAAATATCGTTTATCTTACACCCTCTTTCACCATAACACCTGAAGAATTATCCTTGTTAACTAATTCAATATATGATGTGATCAAACATGAATATTAATTTTCACCATCATTTTTTGATGATTTATTTTTACCTTTTTTACTTTCATTTTTAAATGTCGGCAATTGGCTATCCGGGATAATCTTTACAACACCCCTGGAATTGATAATGGTACTGGTTCCATCCCCATTCGGAACGATTACTGGAGCGTCCTTACCTTTTTCAATATATTTCGCTCCCTGATCCTTAATTGAGTCAGGCAGCCTTCCATTGATGAAATCCGTCATTCCATTTTTGATCTGATATTGTTCCCCAACATTCAGATTACCATCTTCTGGAAAATCAACAGGAACAGATTGCTTATTGATTTGATCATGCGTTACGCTGTCTACATCACCACCTGCCGCTCTACTGTAATCTGATAGGGAGAAACTTTTATCATCACTCGCAACATCACTCAACGTAGGTAATGCAGGAGGACGAGAGGGCCAAATATTTTCACTTTGAGGTAACAAAGGGGTTGTAGCTATCGCCATATTGCCTTTTACCCTTTGCATATTTTCCGCATATCCTTCTGGAGCCTCGGGATTATTTCCTGGTAAAGAAACGGTATCATCAAAAAATTTATCTATCCCGGAACACCCACTTAATATCAAAAATGTGGTAATAAGTGCAGCATAATTCCGCATGATTGTTCTCCATCCGTTTTAAAAATTTGATGATACATAATTTAAAAAAATACATATCCAACAAGATAAAATTCAAATATAAGTTTTTTAAAAATCCGTTTTATTAATAAATCTGATACCCGTATGAATATAACCCCAACCCGTAATCATAGTTAAAATTGCCGCAATCCATAATAATATCGATCCAATAACATTAACCGGAAACCAGTTAATGTTCAATAATTCTGCACTGCTATCTCCAGCAAGTAAAAAACCAATAGCCACCATTTGAAAAGTTGTTTTCCATTTTGCCAGTTTTGTGACAGGTAGGCTGATCTCGAAAGAGGAAAGATATTCTCTTAATCCGCTGACCAGTATTTCTCTTGCCAAGATAATCATTGCAGGAATCAGTCCACCGTATGGAAGACGATCGTAACCAGCCATAACAATCAATATGATACCTACCAGTAATTTATCCGCAATGGGATCAAACATTTTTCCAAAGTCGGAAAGCTGTTGCCATGCACGGGCAAGCTTACCGTCTAAATAATCCGTAATACCAGCGATAATAAATAGTATACAAGCCAATAAATCTGTTACCGGCTTATGAACCATTACAAGAACAGCCACCAATGGTATTATAATTATACGAGACAAGGTAAGACAATTAGGTAAATTATAAAACATTTCTATTTAGGATCACGGCTGAACATTTATCAAAATAGTTATTTAACATTTTATAAAAAAAATGGAATAAAAAATATATATTTTCTTATATTTGTTACTTATATACACCAGGTCTAAAATAATCATATATTGATTCAGCCAATATTCTATTAATACCTGGAATATTTTCTAAATCCGAAACACTGGCCTCTTTAACGGCGCTGGCAGAACCAAAATGGTTTAGTAGATTACGTTTTCTCTTATTACCTATACCCGGAATTGAATCCAGTTCGGATTTTTCTATGCTTTTTAATCTTCCCACTCTATGAGTAGTAATGGCAAATCGATGCGCCTCATCTCTTAATCGTTGCAGATAATACAGAACAGGATCTCTTTCGGACAATTGAAAAGGATTTTGATCACGTGTAAAAAACCACTCTCTCCCTGCATTCCGATCCGGTCCTTTGGCAATACTGACCAAGGCTACATTTTCAATCCCGAGCTCTTTCAAAATTGTATCAACAGCCGAAAACTGTCCCGCACCACCATCTATTAACAGTAAATCAGGGAAATTCTGCCAATCAGCAATTTTACCCTTGTTAAAACGTCTGAATAAAACTTCACGCATCATACCAAAGTCATCTCCAGGGGTGATATCAGATTTAATTGAAAATTTACGATAACCAGACTTAATAAAACCTTCAGGTCCAGCCACAACCATTGCCCCATATGCATTGGTACCCATTATGTGACTATTATCGTAAATCTCAATTCTTTTCGGAATATCAGACAGATGAAAAATATCACGAACCTGTTCTAATAATTTTGTTTGTGATGCAGTTTCAGCCAATTTTCGATCAAGCGCCATATGGGCATTATGTACCGCATGATCAACAACTGCCCTTTTCTCCCCTATTTTTGGTACATACAAGCTTACCCTTTTCGATGCCCTCATACTTAATGCCTTACTCATCAGCGCTTGGTCAGATAATTTAATATTCATGTATATTTGTGATGGCGGCGGCTTATTTTCATAGAATTGTCCCAAAAAGGCGTCCAAAATTTCTTCGGGGCTTTGATCCTCTGTTTGTATCGGGAATAAAGCACGATTGCCATTATTTCTTCCCCCTCTAATAAAAAACACCTGAATACAGGTTAGATAACCTTTTTGCGCAAATGCTATTATATCAGCGTTGTCAATTGTAGCAGGATTAATTACTCCATTTGTTTGAACATAGGTAAAGGCCCGAATACGATCACGTATCACCGCGGCACGTTCAAAATCCAATTGTTCTGACGCCTTCTCCATTTCGGTAGCCAATTGCTGCTGAATAATGTTTGTTTCTCCAGAAAGAAATGATTTTGCTTGATTTATGAGATCATCATAATCTGTTTTACTAACGCGATTATCACAAGGACCAGAACATCGTTTGATCTGATAAAGCAAACATGGTCGCTTTCTGGAATTGAAAATACTGTCTTCACAACTTCTTAACAGAAATATTTTCTGTAAAAGTTCAAGAGTCTGATTGACTGCCCCAACAGAAGCAAACGGCCCCCAATAATAATTTTTCTTGGATATTTTTCCCCGATGTTTATCAATTCTAGGCCATTTTTCTTTTGTTATAACTAACCAAGGGTATGATTTATCATCCCTCAACAAAATATTATATCGTGGTTTAAGACTTTTAATCAGATTGGCTTCAAGTAGTAGAGCCTCAGCTTCCGTATAGGTGGTTATAATTTCCATGGAAGTCGTTTGCAAAATCATTTTACGTATACGCTCGGTCAATTGTGTCAAGCGTGTATAGGAGGATACGCGTTTTTTTAAATTTTTTGCTTTACCAACATATAAAACTCCCCCTTTTTCATTAAGCATACGATAAACCCCTGCCGTTTCGGGCATTGTTTTTAAAGCATGCTTAATTGCTTTTGTTCCCTTATACGAATCCAAAGGTTTGTAATCATGAAGTTTCATTGCATTTTTTTACCATCATCACAAATAAGTTCTGTTATCCTTTTATTTTCTAAGACTTATCTTACTTCTCCACTGATCTTGTGGATAACTCTATGGATGAATATCTAATATATGGATGTAAAAGGCAGTTTATCAAGCCCTTATATGTTTTGCCTAATTTTTAAGCAATTAATATAACTCATTGATTTTTAATCATTTTTATTGTTACATGGAATTATTCAATATTTTTAACTAATTTATCACAAACCCTAAAATCACTGTCAAGTCCAATAGTGGACAAAATGAAAATTTTAATTTCAATAATGTAATTATCCACAATTTTCAATATTAAGATTTATTTATTTTTTACTGGACATTTTCTGATTAAATTCCTAAATTGACCTTCTTCTCTTAATTTGAATTTATTTTAAATTATAATCAATTTCCCATTTTAAATTGAAATTTCTATATGCGTATTATTAGTTGGAACATTAATTCATTAAGGTTACGCTTGCCCTTGTTAAAACAACTGATAGAATTAGCAAATCCCGATATTTTATGCCTTCAGGAAACAAAAGTCCCTGATCCTCTTTTTCCCCAATCTGAAATAGAATTGCTCGGTTTTCACAATTGTCTTTTTAAAGGAATGAAAAGTTATAACGGCGTTTGTATTTTATCAAAACATCCATTAGGATATCATATTTCCAATACCAGACAATGGTGCGGTAAAAGTGACTGCAGACATATTTCAGTTCAATTCAATTATAAAAATAAAAAAATAAACCTTCATAATTTCTATATTCCTGCAGGTGGGGATGAACCTGATCCAACTATAAATCCCAAATTCAAACATAAATTAGATTTCCTGACAGAAACAAAAGAATGGTTTTCTCAAAATAAGGAGACCAGTTCAATTCTTGTAGGAGATTTTAATATTGCACCCTTGGAAAATGATGTATGGAACCACAAACAATTATTGAAAATTGTCAGTCATACACCCATTGAAACTGAAAAACTCAATCAATGGTTACATACGGGTTATATTGATGCAATGCGTGAAATAATTCCTCCCCACGAAAAACTATATACCTGGTGGTCTTATAGAAACCGTAACTGGGAAAAGTCAAACCGGGGAAGAAGATTGGATCATTTATGGATTTCTCCAGATCTACGATCACACCTAAAAACAATTCAGGTTTTTAAAGAGGCTAGAAACTGGGACAAACCTTCTGATCATGTCCCAATCATGCTTGAATTAAAATAAATAACTATTCTTCTTTTTTATCAGAAATTGAACTCAGTCGATATCCACCAGCCTCAGTTATCAGAAGGGTTACATTCGAAGGATCAGGCTCGATTTTTTGGCGTAGACGATAAATATGGGTCTCAAGTGTATGGGTTGTCACCGCTGAATTATATCCCCAAACCTCATTCAACAAAACTTGTCTTGGTACTGGTCTTGATCCTGACCGATATAAAAATTTGAGTATGGCAGCCTCTTTTTCAGTTAAACGGATCCGACGATTTGAATCCTGTTCCTGCAACGACTTTGCAGACGGACGGAAAATATAATTGCCAATTGTGAAAACAGCATCCTCACTACTAGCAAAAATACGCATCTGTGCCCTTAATCTTGCCAGTAACTCGGCAATGCGAAATGGTTTTGATACATAATCATTACCGCCTGCATCAAGCCCCCTTACAACATCCTCTTCATTATCTGAACCCGTCAGCATGATAATGGGCGTTCTGCAACCTTCCTTACGTAAATAGGCACATAGATCACATCCATCGCCATCTGGAAGCATTACATCCAATATGATTGCATCATAATGCCTATCAGAATCCAGAATTTTGTTTTTAGCCTCTTTTACCGTTAAGGCACTTGAAACCTCAAATTCCTGATTTTCTTGCAATTGTTCGGTTAGCGTTTCAATTAACTTTGGATCATCATCAACCACTAAAACAGGATGAATGCCTGTCATTGAATTTACCCTTCTTTTAAAACCATATCCCTATTACATATAAGGATGAAGTTAGAGATTAGTATCTTTATACTCAAAATTACGTTAATTTTTAATAATTTTTAACTAAAAATTACAAAAATTTTCAATTTTATAGCTCAAAAATAATTTACTTAAACTCAAATTACCCTAAAATTATATCTATGATAATAAAGGGAAATTAACATGAGTATACTGACCCTTATTTCTTTATTGTTTCTTCTTACCGCAATTTGCGGGGCAATTAATCTGAAATATCTCAAACTTCCCATGACCATAGGGATCATGATTGCCGCATTCATATTTTCAATAATCCTGTTTATCTCGGATTATTTCCTTTCATTTGTTTCCGGATATTCATTTGCACAGAAAATTATCTCACAAATCAATTTTCCCACTTTGCTTCTCAATGGTGCTCTAGCATTTCTGCTTTTTGCAGGAAGTTTGCAAATTTCATTACATGAGTTGTGGAAAGCTCGCTATAATATTGCTTCCTTGACAATTATTGGCACTTTATTATCGATATTATTTCTCGGTCTTGTTTTTTGGGTTCTGTTTTATCTATTTTCTATTCCCATTTCTTTACTCTGGTGTCTCACCCTAGGCGCTATTATAGCCCCGACAGATCCGGTTTCAGTTATCAGTATGTTCGGCAGACTAGGCCTTTCCAAACGGTTACAAGCAATTTTTGCTGGAGAAAGTCTTTTCAATGATGGTATAGCTTTAATTGCTTTTACAACATTTTTATCCGTAATCATTCATCAAAAGACCCCATCCACAACCAGTCTATTCTTGATTAGCATAAAAGAGATTGTTGGCAGTGGTCTTCTGGGTATTATAACCGCCACCATTGTTATTTTTATAATCAGACGATTGTCCCACAACGAAATTACCATATTATTTTCACTGGCTTTGGCGGCAGGTACCTTTTCTATCGCAAGTGATCTTAACATGTCAGGTCCCATTGCAGTTGTGGCAAGCGGTTTATTGATCGGTAACCATCTTCAAAAACAGCCTGCGGAAAAAAGTGATTCGGTTATTTACTGCTGGCATGTAATTGATGAAATCCTCAACACCATGCTATTTTTGATAATTGGGTTGCAGATTGTCATCATCCCTTTCAGTTATCATATTCTGGTTATCACATTCCTGGCTTTTCCATTTCTGGCAATTACACGTTTCATAGCCCTCAGTCTAAGTGGTTTTGTATTATTATATCAGGATTCAAACCCGAAGGGTTTAATTTCCATTCTAACATGGGGAGGACTAAGAGGAGGCATTTCCCTGGCAATAGCCTTATCTCTCCCCAATATATTTCCAAAAAATGAAATCCTGCTCATCTGTTATGGGTGCGTAGTGTTAACCGTTTTAATTCAGGGATTAACCATGGAATATGTTGTTAATTATTTTTACAGGAAAGAAATAAATTAATTCTTCACCATAACCGTGCAAAAGAAACCATCCGTTTGATTTTGCGCTGGTGTTAATTGAAAACTTGTTTTCTTCATGAATTCTTCGGGTAACAATTCTGGAATCGTATCAGGCTCTACGAGTGAAAAATTGTTATTTCTTTCCAGAAAATTATTGATTTGATCTTGATTTTCCTGACGTAATATTGAACAGGTTGCATATATCAACCTTCCACCTTTTTTTACCATTCTGGCTGCAGAATCAAGAATGTGGGCCTGTTTTTCAACAAGTTCCAATAAATCATTTTCCTTAAACCTTAAACGCGCATCAGGATTACGTCTCCAAGTTCCGGTACTGCTACAAGGTGCATCAACCAAAACACGATCGAAACTTTCAACACGCCTTTTTAACCATTTTGCATCTTCAGCAAAAATATGGGTTTCACAATTAAAAACACCTGCCCTTCGCAAACGACTTTGAGCGGCATTTAACCGAGCGGGAAAGATATCTGATGCAATAATATGCCCCTTATTTTCCATCATCATCGCCATAGCCAACGTTTTACCTCCGGCTCCCGCGCAATAATCCAGGACACGCATTGACGATTTAACACCGGTCATGAGTGCAATTAATTGGCTACCTTCGTCTTGAATTTCAACCAGACCATTTTTGAAAGCATTTGTGGATGTTATGGATTGTCTTCCTTGCGCTCTCAATCCCCATGGAGAAATATTCATTAATTCTGTTTGTATATTTTCAGATACTAGAATCTCCCTAGCCTTATATCGATCTTCCACTTTTAGAAAATTGACGCGCAAATCAAGAGTAGCTGGTTCCAACAACATTGAAAGTTCTTTTTCTGTCTGATCCCCGTATTGGCCATTTATGATAGGATATACCCAATCTGGAACTTCATAAATTACCGCTTTGGACATTTCATCGGAAACAAACGGTTTGTTTACCAAAGATTGCAAATATAAAATTTCGTTACTATTCAACAATAATGGCGCATATTTTTCACCCGAATAAAAATTATGCACTTTAGGTATAGAATTTCCTGACAAAACCAAATAAGCTGCGACCATCATACGAGGATTGATCGGACTACCTATTCTTTTCAGCCACCATTCCAACTTTCGGTAACAACGTAAAATTTCCCAAACTTTGCCTGAAACAAAACGACGATCCCCTCCTCCAATATAACGGCGCCGCCTGAAAAACCGATTGGCTGTTGAATCTGCCGGAATATATTTTTCTTTCTGAATAGCTAAAAGCAGTTCAATCACTGCCGAAATTTGTGCTGAAGGGGTCATACGTCTTTACTTAAATATCTGATAGACAAATTTATTATTTAATTATGATGATAGTTAGGCGCTTCACGCGTAATTACAACATCATGAACATGGCTTTCCCTCAATCCCGCTCCCGTAATTTTACGGAACTGAACATTTTTTTTCATTTCTTCAATCGTCGCATTGCCAGTATATCCCATACCTGCTTTCAAGCCGCCAACCATCTGATGTATCACTCCTTCTGCCGCCCCTTTGTATGGTACCTGCCCTTCAATGCCTTCAGGAACAAGCTTATGGCTTTCCTTGATATCCTGTTGAAAATAACGGTCAGCAGATCCACGAGCCATGGCACCAAGACTTCCCATTCCGCGGTATGATTTATAGGAACGTCCCTGATATAGAAATACTTCACCAGGAGCTTCATCAGTACCTGCCAGTAAAGATCCAATCATGACAACATCTGCACCCGCACCGATAGCTTTAACAATATCGCCAGACGTGCGAATTCCACCATCTGCTATTAAAGGAATATTGGCAGCATGACAAATTTCAGACACTTCTATTACTGCCGAAAATTGGGGAACTCCTACCCCTGCAACAACACGGGTTGTACAGATTGAACCTGGACCAATTCCAACTTTTACTGCATCAGCGCCAACATCAATCAATGCTTGAGCACCTTCTGGTGTCGCAATATTTCCCGCAATAATTTGAACGTCAGCATAATTTTTCTTGAGGCGCCCTATCGAGTCCAAAACACCCTGGGAATGTCCATGTGCCGTATCTACGACCAAAACATCAACACCAGCCTCTATAAGCGTGACAGCCCGTTTATATCCGTCCTCACCAACACCTGTGGCAGCAGCACAACGTAAACGACCATATTGATCCTTGTTGGCCAAAGGATAAACGACTGATTTTTCCATATCCTTGACAGTCATTATTCCGACACAACAATCATTTTTATCAACGACAAGCAATTTTTCGATACGATTTTGATGAAGCAGTTTTTTAGCTTCATCGGGACTCACACCCTCTTTGACTGTAACCAGGTTATCTTTTGTCATTAACTCCGCAACGGGTTGTTTTGCATTTGTTGCAAACCGGACATCACGATGCGTGACAATACCAACAAGCCGATTCGTATTTTTTTCAATAACAGGGAGTCCACTTATGTTATGGCGTTTCATTGTTGCAATGACTTCTTCTAAAGTCTGTTCAGGATGAACAGTTACCGGATCAACCACCATTCCCGATTCAAAGCGTTTTACCTGCTTGACCTGATTGGCCTGTTCCTGAATGGATAGATTTTTATGAATAACCCCTATTCCTCCATTTTGTGCCATAGCAATGGCCATTGCACATTCTGTTACTGTATCCATGGCTGATGAAATCAAGGGTATATTTAAACGGATAGATCGGGTCAAATTGGACCGAACATCAGCCTGATTAGGCAATACATTAGATTTTGCTGGAATAATCAAAACATCATCAAAAGCAAGGGCTTCTCGAATATGTTTTTGGGAAATAGAAGAATGTGCCATTATGGTACCCTTTATTAAAAATTAGAAAATTAAAGATAAAAAGGGATAACCGAAAAAAAATCGGGTTCCAATTATTGGCAATTCTTCATACCTAAAAAATTGTGATTAGACAAGCCAAAAATCAATTTTGTGTCAAATAGTGACAAAATCAAATTATCCTTGAAATTTTATCAACACATTCACGATTTATCTTCAGAATTATTCCCTTTAAACCCTGTAGCAATCACATATAACTCTCTGGATTCCTTACGACTTGCTGGAGGTTTTGCATGTTTTACAATTTTGAAGGATCGCTTGAGTTTATTTAACATCAATTTTTCACTTCCCCCCTGGAAAACTTTGGCAATGAAAACTCCATTCAAATTTAAAATTTTTATTGCAAAGTCCAAAGCCTGTTCTGTCAAATTAATTATTCTTATATGATCCGTTGCTGCATGTCCTGTCGTGTTCGGTGCCATATCAGACATGACCAGATCCGCCTTACCCTCTAATTTATCCAGTAAAACTTCAAGATTATGGGGCTCTGTAAAATCACCCTGAAAAATATCAGCTCCCATGACTGGTTCAACTTGCAACAAATCAATACCTACAACTTTGGATGCCTTGTGATATACCGCAACCTGAGACCATCCTCCTGGTGCTGCACCCAGATCAACAACCTTTATCCCCTTTTTTAAAAAATGAAATTTATCATTTAACTCTATCAGCTTATAAGCGGCACGGGACCGCCAGCCATACTGTTGTGCAGCTTTTACATAAGGATCATTCAACTGACGCGTCAACCATCTTTGTTGAGATGTTGAACGACCTTTTGTTTTTTTTAAGGTAACCGTCAATCCAGTATCAAAACGCGATTTCTTTTTTTTGCGCGAATTCGAATTCGCATTATCTTTATTCATAATTTTTACTTTAATTATACTGATTAATTAAATTTATTACTGGTTTAACAAATAATGATGATTTTTATAATAGTTTCTTAACTTATTTGTCGTCATTTTGGCAATTATTCCATCCCGAATACCCCGATCGGCAACGACAATGTCATTGGCGGGCCACAAGGTATGTATGGCATCAAATATTGCGCATCCAGGTAAAAGATAATGAATTCTTTTTTTATATCGGTCGGAAAGAATTTCAGTCTCTTTGAATTTCTGATCTAGCAAAGTCCTGATTATTTCCTTAAGTTGGGCTGTTTGCAAAGACAAACCATCAATCGCCGCACGATTATACTTGTTTTGATTTAACAAAATGCTTGCAAGGGTGGTTATAGTTCCACTTACCCCTATGAATTGAACCTGATTTCTTACAATCTCTGCCTGAATACGGTGAATGGCCTCGAATTCCATGACCTTGGATAAAACAAAATCAAACATTTGATAGTAATTCTGCAAAGTGGCAATATTGAATTGCTCCCTTAACGTAAGAATGCCAACAGGTATACTGAAACATCCAATCAAAATATATTTTCGTCGCGCAAAATCAATTTTAACCCATGCAATTTCAGTGGAACCACCTCCAATATCAAATAATAGTGCCTTGGTCTTATTACGTTTCAACACATTGTCATATAAAAATGAATTGCAGCCGGCCAAAGCCAGCTCAACCTCTTCCCGTGGTGAAATAACCTTAATGTTCAGTCCTGTTTCATATAAAACCTGACTAAGAAAATGATCAGCATTTGAGGCGCGTCGACAAGCTTCGGTAGCGACAGCATAAAAGGCGGAAAATCTTTTACCTTCAATTTTGGATGCACAATGTCGGAGGGCGATCATTGTACGTTCCATGGCAGCTTGACTCAACTGACCTGTTTCATACAATCCCTCACCCAATCGAACTACTCGATTATAATGGTCAACAATTCTCAACCTGCCACGATCAGATGACACGATCAGCAGACGACAATTATTTGTGCCTAAATCCAATGCCGCAAACATATTTACGCCCTAATAACTTTATCCAGTCAAAGTTAATTCCTTATTTTTTGTATAGCTCCTTAATATTAACACAATTTATTATTAATTTGGATTTTTTTATTAAAATAACTAAAAATTTTTGTAATTAATTTATTTTACCATACCCTTGTTTTATAATTTTTTACATGATATAAGCATCCACATTAAATATATTGGGAGATAGTTTAGCGGTAGAACTACCGGCTCTGACCCGGTCAGCCCTGGTTCGAATCCAGGTCTCCCAGCCAAAAATGTTTCCGTTATGACATTCAAAGATAATAAAATGGAATGGAAAACATTTGCTTTATACCCAGAATGTTCCGTAAAACTTATAGATTATAAAACTGAATTATCTATAAATCTTGAAAAACGGATTGAAAATTTATGGGTTGTCAAAAAAAGATTATACCCAAAATTGTTTAATGGACGTGTATTTACCGCTACTTTGATATTACCCCATCAAATAACGGGATATTGGACAGAATATAGATATGTTTCGGCCCAAATGGAAAATAAGGAGTTCAATGAATTTCTTTGTCTTAAACCTTTGGCTGTAACAGGTTTAATTTTTTGCGATGATGGTTTTATTCTTGGAAAAAGAAACAGTAACAGCGTTTATCTACCCAATTACTGGCAATGTGCCCCTGCGGGTAGCGTGGAATCACGTCATGAAGAAAAAACTGTAAATTTGCATGAACAATTATTTGTGGAGGCAAGAGAAGAACTTGGATTAAAAAAAGATTTTTTTTCAAATAGCCGCATTCTTATTGCAACTCAACATCCCGAAAAAGGAATAATCGATATCGGAATAATGTTGAACACACACTTGAATTTTCAACAAATATATAATTATTGGCAAAAAAAAGGCAACTCAGAATATGATGAACTTATATGCATATCCGATTTAACCCTTTTACCTAAACCAATTATTCCATCCACCAGATATTTAATCAAGGCCAGCTATAAAGATAATAATAGGATATGACTAGCTGTTTTTAACAATGCCGATCTGTTTGATATCATGAAATTTTAAGTCTTTTTGCATTTCAACAGTCCGTTGCATCATGAATTCAGAAGTGGCCAGAAATACTGGATCTCCGTCTATGTCATCAGCAATGGCACTTTTGTTGGAATTAATAAATTTCTCAATTTTGTTTTTTTCACCCTCAAACCAACGGACCTGTGTAAAAGATACAGTATCAAATCCTATTTCAACGCCGTACTCATGTTTCAAACGCGTCTGTAAGACATCAAGTTGCAATATTCCAACCACACCAACAATAGGCGAAGACCCGTCCTGTGGTTTAAAAAGCTGGACAACTCCCTCTTCTGCAAGCTCAATTAACGCCTGTTTTAATTTCTTGGCTTTCATTGCATCAGCAAGGCGAACCCGTCGCAATATTTCAGGGGCAAAATAGGGTACTCCTGTAAACTGAAGCTCCTCTCCTTCCGTCAAGGTATCTCCAATACGTAATGTGCCATGATTGGGAATTCCAACAACATCTCCCGCAAAAGCCTCCTCTGCCAATTGTCTGTCTCGTGCAAAGAAAAACTGAGGGGTATGTAATGCAAAAGTTTTTCCTGTACGAGTATGTTTCAATTTCATACCTCGTTCTAAACGTCCAGAACAAATACGGGCAAAGGCGATACGATCCCGATGATTTGGATCCATATTCGCTTGAATTTTAAATACAAGGGCAGTCATTGATGGTTCATTTGCCGCCACCAGACGTTGATCACTTTCCTGATTTCGTGGACTTGGGCCAAATTCAACCAATGCATCCAAAAGATCATGAACCCCCAATTCCTTAATCGCACTTCCAAAAAAAACCGGGGTTAAAAAACCTGCCTTAAAATCATCAATATTAAATTCCGGCAGAGCCGCCTTAACCAATTCCACTTCTTCTTTTAATGCTATAACACGATCATCTGTTTCTGGAATTCCCTCTTTTAGGCGCATGGTTTGTTTCCGAACATCATAAGCACCCAAAAATTTGGCAGCCCGTCCCACAGGCCATGTTAAAGGTGTTGTTTCAAGAGCCAGTGTAGAGGCCACTTCATCAAGCAATTCAAAAGGATCCTGAGATTCCCTGTCCATCTTGTTGATAAAGGTTACAATCGGTATATCGCGCAAACGACAAATTTCAAAAAGTTTCCGTGTTCTTGCCTCAATCCCTTTTGCCGCATCAATAACCATAACTGCGGCATCAACAGCCGTCAAAGTCCTGTATGTATCTTCAGAAAAATCTTCGTGGCCAGGCGTATCCAACAAGTTAAAAATGCAACCACCATATTCAAACGTCATAACAGAAGTTACAACTGAAATACCGCGATCCTTTTCAATATTCATCCAGTCCGAACGAGTTCGACGCTGTTCCCTTTTAGCACGGACATTTCCCGCCATCTGTATAGCCCCACCAGCATGCAATATACGTTCAGTCAAAGTCGTCTTACCCGCATCAGGATGGGAAATAATAGCAAAAGTGCGACGACGGGAAATTTCTTTATCCAGACTCTGAACTGTATCTAACATCAAGCAGACCTAAATTTATATTGAAAACAATAAACGCACAAAAGCCGAGCAAAAAAATTGCTCGGCATTTTTGTATAAAAATAAAATGTGATTAACGAGAATAAAACTCGACAACCAAATTGGGTTCCATAGTTACAGGATATGGAACATCATTTAATTTTGGCGTACGAACAAATGAACCCTTCATTTGACGATGATCAACCTCTAAATATTCAGGAATATCCCGTTCTTTACTTTGAACAGCATCCAGTACAATGGCAAGTTGTTTTGATCTTTCCCTAACTTCAACAACATCATTATCTTTTAATGAATATGATGGAATATTAACACGCTTGCCATTTACTAAAATATGTCCATGATTAATGAACTGACGTGCAGCAAATGGAGTGGATGCAAATTTTAACCGATAAACAACAGCATCCAAACGACGTTCCAACAAATTGATCAAGTTTTCAGAAGTATCACCTTTACGACGAGATGCTTCAGCGTAATAACGACGGAATTGCTTTTCACTGATATTTCCGTAATATCCCTTGAGTTTTTGTTTAGCCATTAACTGAACGCTAAAATCGGAAGGCTTTGCACGGCGGCGCTGACCGTGTTGACCAGGACCATATTCACGCTTGTTAACCGGTGATTTAGCACGTCCCCACAAATTAACCCCTAAACGACGGTTAATTTTATATTTGCTTTGTAAACGCTTACTCATACGTCTAAATATCTTTCTTTATATATGTTAAAACATCGCATTGAGGTAAAGCAATATTAGATTTTATTGTACCAGTAGTTCTTTAACTCGCATCAAAGACGGGTTTATATTTGATACAAAGTAACCTCATCACTTCTTTGGATAAAGATAAACCACTTTTCTGGCAGTAGAAGCCTATATATTCAAACTTTAATGAATTGTCAAATAATTAACAGTTTGAATAATATTAAAAAAAATTTAAAAATTAATTCGTATTCAACAACCTATATTTGTCGCAGCCTTTTTGAGATCTATTTAAACATGATTGTTTAAAATACTCTTTTGCCGCAACCTCATTTTGAGGAACCAACTTCCCCTCATGATATATTTCCCCAAGTCGCAATTGGGCATCCGTATTTTCTTGATCTGCAGCTTTATGATAATAGAAAAGAGCCGTCTGAAAATCTTGTAATACACCGTGACCCGCTTCATACATTGTTCCCAACTTGTATAAGGCGCCCTCATATCCCTGATCAGCTGACTTCTGATACAATTCTTTCGCCTTGAAATAATCTAAATCTGTGCCTTTACCTGTATCATATAATGATCCCAGGATATACTGGGCAAAACTATTTCCTTGTTCTGCAGATTTACGGGTCCATTGAAAGGCTTTGAAAAAATCTTGTTTACATCCCTTACCTTCTAAATACATAATTCCAAGAGCGGATTGAGCCATTAGATTCCCTTGCAAAGCAGCCTTATGAAAATAATCAAACGCTTTGTCATAATTCTGCTCAATCCCTTCACCATTCTGATACAAATTACCTAAATAAAACTGAGCTTCAGCATTCCCCTGTCCTGCGGAATAGTTAAACCATTCAATCGCTTTATTATAATCTTGCGGCACAATAACACCCAAGGCATAAAATCGACCTAAAACAAATTGTGCTGGCGCAAATCCTCCGCTGGCAGATTGTGTAAAAAATATAAGGGCTAATCTCTCATTTTTCTGAACCCCTTTACCTGTTAAATAATTTACACCTAATCTGTAACAATATTCAGCAGAGGGTAGATAGAGAATTTTTTCAAATTGACCGAACCAGTATGATAAATGGCTTTCATATGCATGGGAACGAACAGGATATGTGCATATAAAAAAAGTAGCGACAAGAATAACAATAATGTTTTTCATTATGAACCTTAATGATTTATAAAATGAAATAAAAAAATATCGTTAACTATCTGTTCATACCAAATTATGACTGATTTTATTAATAAATAAATAGATTAATTTCATAAAAAAAATTAAACTAACTACAATTAACCGCTTTACAAAATTATAAAATATTTTTTCGGAGATCATAATGGATCAATTAATAGCCCAAAAATGGAAATGGTTCGTAGGATTGGGAATATTGTGTTTGATTACCGGCATTCTGTGCCTAATTGACACGGTTTTTGTAACAATTGCAATGGTTATAATTATTGGAATTTTATTAATTATTACAGGTTTGGCCCAACTCATTCACGCCTGTTATCTTAAAGATTGGAGCAGTTTTCTCTGGTCAGCCCTATGCGGTATCATTTATCTTATTGGCGGTATATTATTGATTCGTGAACCTGTTAATGGTTCGGTTATAATTACCATTTTTCTTGGTATTTGTTTTTGTTTTGGTGGAATCATGCGTCTTATGATTGCTTTTAACAATAAAAATACCAAAGGATGGGGGTTGTTGGTATTCAGTGGTATTCTTGGCTTGATTTTAGGGTTTATTCTTTTTGTCAATCCTATAAACGGCCTGTGGTTTATCGGATTCATGGTTGGTTTTGACCTTATCTTCAATGGAACTGCATGGTTGCAACTTGGCTTTACGCTCAAATCCCAAATCAAATAATTTAATTATTTCATGGGGCCCTTAACCAATTCCGCCACAACACCATGAAGGGTTCGTAATTCTTGTTCTGTCACTTCTCCCCTTTGAAAAAGATGATACAAATTACGAATCATTCCTGGCCGTTTTTCCTGATTGCGTAGAAATCCACAATGATCAAGCTCCCTGATCAAATGATTCATAAAATTATTCAGCTCTCCTTTAGTAGCGATATGCGTTTTGTTAGTCTGCAACTGCCGCTCCGGTGTTTCTTCAGTGGACATCCACCACTCATAAGCCATAATCATAACCGCTTGTGATAAATTCAATGACATGAATCTTGGATCCAAGGGATAACGGATCCAATAATCAGTCTGAACAAAATCCTCATTTTCCAACCCGGTTCGCTCTGGCCCAAACAAAATACCGATTTTCAATCCACGATTGGTCATTTCCCGCATTTCACATGCGCCACCACGCGCCGTTAATAAAGGTTTGATAATTTGACGAGGTCTGGGACAGGTTGCAAAAACATGCTGTAAATCCGCAACAGCGGCTTCTACCGTATCGAAAACTTTTGTATGATCCAATAAACGGTCTGCACCAGATGCTGCTCTCCAGGCTTTTGGCTGTGGCCATCCATCTCGCGGGGCCACCAACCGCAAATGGAACAATCCCCCGTTCGCCATCGCTCGAGCTACACTGCCAATATTATCAGCAAGCTGTGGGCGAACCAAAATAACGACAGGTGTATTTCCAACTGGGATCAAATCAGCACCACCATCACGACCTGTCATATTTTTCTCCATGTCGTACCTTGTGGACTGTCTTCCAATAAGATACCCTGAGCTTTGAGCTGGTCACGTATTTTATCCGCCTTGATAAAATCTTTCGATTTTTTTGCATTATTTCTTTCTTGAATTAAGATCTTAATCTCATCTTCATTATCAATATCTTGAAACCATTGAGTTGGTAGACTATTAAACAAGCCAAGCTGTTGACCCGCCTGTTTCAATTTTAAGGCAGAATGTTCATCACCTTGTAAGGCTTTATCTGCAAGTTGATGCATAAACACCAAAGCTTGGGGTGTGTTTAAATCATTTGCCAAAGCATCCATGACTAATTCTGGTAAATCCATTTCTGAATTAAAATTCTGTTCATAAGGCAACAAGGCGCGATAGAAACGATCCATAACCTTTTTAGCATCTTTTAAGGCTTCATCAGTGAAATTCAAAACAGAACGATAATGAGATTGCAATAATAATAACCGTAATGCTTCTGGATTATGCTTTGTCAATATTTCCCGTATTGTAAAAAAATTGCCCAGAGACTTGGACATTTTTTCACCATTTACCAACAGCATGGCATTATGTAGCCAATAATTGGCAAACTGACTGCCTGGAAAACAACATAGACTTTGTGCACATTCATTTTCGTGGTGGGGAAAAATAAGATCCTGACCACCGCCATGAATATCAAAATTTTCACCGAGGTAACGATGGGACATTGCAGAACATTCAATATGCCAGCCTGGCCTACCCTTTCCCCAGGGACTATCCCATCCTGGTTCATCCTCATTTGAAGGTTTCCATAAAACAAAATCACCGGGATTTTTTTTGTAAGTCGCGATCTCAACTCTTGCCCCAGCCAGCAATTCATCTGGATTGCGGCCTGATAAACTCCCATATTTCTTGTATTGATGGACAGAGAAAAGAACATGACCATCAGCTTCATAGGCATATCCCTGACTGACAAGACTGATAATCATCTCTTGTATGTCTTCAATATGTTCTGTAGCTTTTGGTTCAATATCAGGGGGCAAGATAAACATTGAAGCCATATCTTGATGAAATTCTTCAATCGTTCGACAGGTCAATGCTTGAATAGATTCATGATTGGCTCTGGCACGGGCATTTATCTTATCATCAACATCCGTAATATTCCGTACATAAGTCACTTTAGGATAAATTTTCCGCAACAATCTTACCAAAATATCGGCTGTTAACATTGCACGCAAATTGCCAATATGTAAAAAATCGTATACTGTAGGGCCACAAAAATATAAACGGATATTTAAAGAATCTAATGGTTTAAAAGGTAAAATCTTATGATGACGACTGTCATATAGGGAAATTTCTGGCTTATTCATTGTTTTACCTTGTTCATATCCTGTATTCGATTGTGTCCAAACAACACTCAATAAATTAAATCTTTATTCTTTATTAGTCATAAATAAATATAATGCAACTTTCTCAACCAGCTTTTCTGAAAAAAGAACTTTCTGCGATCTTTTTTATTGCCATACCAATCGCATTTGCCCAACTATGTCAAATGGCTATGGGTGTAACCGATACGATTTTATTGGGAAAAGTCGATAAAGAAACCTTAGCAATCGGTGGATTTACAACACAGTTATTTTTTACTGTTTGTGTTGTTTTGCAATCGGCGTTGAGTTCAGCTGCAATTTTAATTGCTGAATATATAGGATCAAGAAGAATTTCACAGATATCCAAAATTTATTGGACAACCTATATATTTGGATTAATTCTCTGTATTCCCTGCTATTTTCTTTTGAAATCGACAAACTTTATATTGATGTGGACAGGTGAAAATCCTGATATGATTGCAAAATCCAGTCATTTTATGGATATTCTCTTATGGGGTATGCCCCCTGTTCTTGTTGGAACAGGTTTAATAAGAGTTGTTTTACCAGCTTTTAATGCCTCGAAAATTCTTTTGCAAATAACACCTTTAACAACAATTATCAACGCCTTGTTAAATGCAGCCTTTATTTATGGTTTATGGGGCGCCCCTAAAATGGGCTTGTATGGTTCAGCAATTGGCAGCACAATTACTTTGTGGGTTTCAACAATTTTATTTATTGGAGTAACCCATTGCAAAAAGAATTTAAAACAATATCTTTATCCTTTTAAAATTGATTTATCCTTGCTTTTACCCTTGATGCGTCTGGGGCTGCCCATCTGTGTCAGTTCAGCAGCTGAAATGCTTCTTTTCCTTGCAACTTCTTTCCGGGCAGGACTACTTGGAACCGATGCACTTGCCGCCCATCAAATTGCCAACAGCTTTGCCACTTTTACGTTCATGATACCCCTTGCCATTTCTCAGGCCGCCAATGTTCGGGTAAGTTATTGGGTTGGCGCTCAAAAACCTTTGTATGCAAAAAATTCAGGTTTTTTATCTATCGGTCTTGGTTCTGTTTTTATGGGGCTGATTGGTATAATCATTTTCATTTTCCCGAAAACCATTGTCAGCCTTTTTATTGATATTCATTCAGTCAGTAATCAATCAACAATTGAAATTGCGATCGTTATATTGAAAATTGTTGCTCTTTTCCAGATTGTTGACGGTATGCAAGGCGTTGCGATGGGTGCATTACGCGGATTGAAAGATACCACAATCCCAATGATCTTTGCTTTGATAAGCTATTGGGTAATTGGATATACACTGAGTGGTTGGTTTGCATTTTCATTGAACTATAAAGCACCAGGATTGTGGACAGGCATGGCTATTGGCCTTGCTGTTATTGCTGTATTGGCAACAGCACGTTTTTATTATCTTACCTATCGCCCAAGCAGAATAATGGAACGTGCCTTACGTTAGAGAAAAATCAAAATTTAAAGGATACGGAAACAGATCCATAATTAAATAATCCACTTTTTTGTCCTCTGAATTCTTGGGTCTGCCAAGTTTGGGTATAAGCGATTTTATATCCTTTGATAATTAAAGCGGCCCCTGCAAGAATTTCGCCAACATCTGATCTTTTTGAAACATGTTGCGCATGTGATTTAGAGGGATCCCCTTGCAAAGTGGCATTATAGGCTACAGCCTGACCATCTACACCACCAAATAAATACCAGTTAACAAAACGGGTTCCAACATAGGCATCAGTACCGTCATTTCCCGAACCAATTCTTGTAGGTCCGAAATCACTTTCAAGACCCTGTCCAAAACGGAATAGGGAACCGATTTGTCCATAAATTCTATAAATCCCCATTGCACCATTAGCTGAAGGTAAGATATCAAAATCAACCGATCCAGCATGCCCTGCGAGAAATCTCCATGTTCTACCCATTTGAACCTGAAAAACGGGCACACTCTTTAACTGGTTGTGCCAGCCACGGTTTTTGTGATCCCCAGTAATGGCATGAAAACCATTTTGAACCTGACGTCCCATAGCTCCGGGGCCTAAAACACCGGCTTGAATACCAAACACACTCCTCGTATCATCCGTGTCACTTATAAGATTAACGGTTGTTAATAAAACCCCGGCATAAGGTCGATCATGTGGCAATCTCTGGCTCGATTGAGTATCACGTGGTGTAAATATCGACTGCTGCAATCCCCAATGAATTCGTTGCATTCCCTTTCCCAAAAGAAACGTGTTCATATCCGCAACAGGTTGAGGCAACGTGTCAGTAGGAGATGTCCACCCTATTCTAAGTCCGTTTGTATAATATTGATCAGACGTTCCTTTCAAGGTTGAGGCTGCATCATTTTCCCATTGTATTGTTAGGGTATTATATGGATCTTGTTTTGGTGTTGAAAAAGAAGGATGAGAATAGAATAAACCCATTGAACAGATGGAAAAACATGATAATAAATTTGTTAATGACAAATAATCCCGTTTGCCCATTTTCAACCTTTTGACTCTAAATATTCTATTTAACCTAAACTTATAAAATTAAAAAACAAAATTTGAATATAGTATATTAAAATAAAAGATTATTTTCTTAATATGCAACCTATTCACAAATTAAATTATTGAATAATCAATTTTTATCCATAAAATGATTCCATAAGGCATTTGGTATTTTCTCATTCAAAAATTCCTTGTGAATCTTCAATTCTTTTTCAGTGGCTTTCATGAAAACGGGTTGATGAATATGATTTTTTTTATAGGTTTTTCTTATTTTTTCCTTTGTTTGATTATCAAAGCTCAATCCTCTCTGACGGCCTCCCGTAAGCTGAATATACACCTCTGACAATAATTTACAGTCCAACAATGCGTTATGTGTTGTGCGTTCTGACAAATCTATTGAAAACCGTCGACATAATGCATCTAGGCTATTTGGCGAGGATGGATATTGAGCGCGGGCAATTTGTAAGGTATCAACCATTCTGTCCAGTGATAATGTTGTACGATTGATATATTTCAGTTCTGAATTTACAAATTTAAAATCAAACGGTGCATTATGCGCGATCAGGGGATCATTTTGAATAAAATTCAGAAACTCGTCAGCAATATCCTTGAATTTTGGCTTACCTTGCAGATCTTCAATTGTAAATCCATGAATTCGTGTTGCCTCAATAGGAATATCTCGCTCTGGATCAATCAAAACATGATAAAAATTATCTGTTGGCAAATCATTGATTAACTCTATTGCGGCAATTTCTATAATTCGATCGCCATTATCTGGATTGACACCTGTTGTCTCTGTATCAAAAAGGACAGACCTTTTTTTCATAATTGATCTTTCTTCATTAATATAGCCAAGCGCTTTACCTGAATGTAAGTATATGCCCTATTCAATCCTGTTTGAATAACTCTATCCGCCCATTGACATTTCAAACTATTGGGAAGCTGATGAGAAATTAATATTTCAGCCTGTTGCCAAGACATGCCACCTCGATTGATAATGCGTATTTTTTGAATTTGCTTTGGTGCATTAACCAAAAGAGTTTTGGTGCATACTTGATCTATCTTTTTTTCGAACAATAAGGGAATATCCAATACACACCATAATTTTCTTTTTCCCTGCCAAAATTGGATGAATTTTTTTCGTTCCATATCAACCAATGGAAGGATAATGCTTTCAACTTTTTTTAGATTATGCCGATCCTGTGAAATTAATTTCCTCAAATAAGATCGATCAAGTATATTGTCATGCACTGACCCGGGAAAAGCTTTGGCAAGAAGTGATAAAGCTTTACCATCAGATCCCTGTAATTGATGCACAACATGGTCAGCATCAAAAACTGGGAAACCCTCTTTACGCAACAGTGAACATACCGTGGTTTTACCCATACCCATTCCACCTGTTACGCCCAATATCTTCATAATGAAATATTATTCTCTAATTGTTTTGGCAACATATTCGATTGTCTCGAAATCAACCATGGGATCCACTCCAAACCATTCGCGAAAACCGAAACGGGCCTGATGAAGCAGCATCCCCAATCCTTCAATGGTCTTCAAATTGAATTCTTTTGCCACTTTTAACAGAGGGGTTAAACGAGGAACATAGACAATATCCGTAACAACCAAACCTGATTTTGCTTTGGATAGATCAAAATCAAAACTTTCTTTCCCTTCCATTCCCAAAGAGGTTGTATTTACCAGTAAGTCATATTGACCCAATAAAGATGTCCAGGTATCCCATGCGATGACATTACCTGTTCCAAGATCTTGAGCAAGCTGCAATGCCCTGGAATTTGTGCGATTTGCTATTGTAATCTTCGCTTTCTCATGGGCCAGCGATGAAATAACCGAACGTGCAGCCCCACCTGCTCCAAGTATTAGTACATTACAATTTTTAATTCTGATGTTATGATCCCTAAGGGATTCTATAAAACCAGCACCATCTGTAGAAGTGCCAAATATCTTACCGTCATTTTTAAAAGTCAAGGTATTGACAGAACCTATTTTCCTTGCGATTTCATCAACCTCATCACAACAAGAAAAGGCAATTTCTTTATTGGGGATGGTTATATTGCATCCTTTAAACCCCGAAGCTGACAGGCCAATTATGACTTTTTTGAAATTTTCAGGCTTAACGGCCAGAGGAATGTAAACCCCGTCAATTCCATACCGATTCAACCAAAAATTATGAAGCAGGGGAGATCGGGAATGTTCAACTGGCCACCCAAGAACCGCAGCAACTTTAGCTTTTCCTGTAATAATATTCATCGTTTTCCGTATTCCTGTAAAGTCAGTGGCAATAAGTAAGCCAGACGATCCGCCCATTCCCTTTGCTGAATTTCCGATCTTATTAAATCCTGTCGAATCTCCAGTTCCAAATATGGCAATTTTCCTCCATACGCATGACAAGGTACAGAATAATCATTCTTCTCATTTAATCGATAGGGTTCATTATCTCCAATTGGAAAATCATAATATTGCTCAAGATATTTTTTGAATATTAATCCGAATTCCGGATAACGATCATGCAAAATACCCGCATGCCAGGGTCTTTCAATATTATCCATTTGAGGTGTAAAACTGTGCAGCGCTATTAAACAGGTTGAAATCTGCGCATTTTGTCGACGTTCAATATCCTGTTCAATACAAGCATGATAGGAATTGTAAATTGATGAAACACGTGATTTTTTTTCCTCATCAGACAAATCAAGATTACCTTTTATAACTGTTTTATCGCTAATTTCAATAATCAGGTTTTCATGATTTGGATTTCTGTTGCAATCAATGACAAGTCTTGAATAGTTTTGAAGAATTAACGTGGCATTTAATTTTTTTGCAAGTTTTTTCCCTACCCCTTTTATTCCAATATCAAAAGCAATATGTCGCTCAAGATCATTTGGCTCCAATCCAAGGTTATTTAGTTTTTCAGGAATGAATTTCCCTGCATGATCACAAATAATCAAAAAGGGTGAAATCGAATGCCGGTTTATCATATTCACAGGATCAGGATCATTGACTGATAAAATACTGGATGATTTTGATTTGTAAAACATAAACGCAGTCAGTTTGTTGGGTTCTGGATTATTTTAATATACTAACATAATGATGATTAACACAAAATAAATGTTCACTGAGATTTAAATCAAAAAAACCAACCTTTGATTGCAACATTTTGGAGAATTGTTCAATCTGATATTTCATATCAGGAGTTATTTCTTCATTAATATAATGTACCAATACAATTTGAGTCGCATCATTTTCAATCGCTTTCTTTAGTATAGTCGCAACAGAATTTTTTGATGGATACACCATAAAATATTCTTTGATGAAGCTATATTGACTGTTTAAATAAATTATCCTCAAGGATTTAAGATTGATTTTATCCTGTTTTGGAAAGTTTTTTTCCAAAAAAACAACCATTTCATTCAAGCGTTTAAAACTTGTTGGCACAATTAAATCAGACATGCATAGACGCAAAGCCACCAATTGAATGAATTGTATCAATTCAGTAAATCTCTTACTGTATATGATCTGATCAGTACGATCTGTATTTGCTTTGATAACATGCCCCAAAGAACCATGCTGGTTAATCAACTGTTTTGCCAGGGGTTTTGTATCCTTTCTGGGAATGACTGAATATAACAGCATTTCAAGGATCTCGTAATCTTCGAGAACATCTGTTCCCCTGGATAAAATTTTTGAACGCATACGGTTGCGATGTCCCCTACCGTCCAAATTTTTAAAAGGTTTGCTTCCTTTATCATTCGAGGGTAAAGAAGAATTATGATCCATTAATATGTTCAACCTGTTATCATTTGATTTCATCAATCACCTTATCAACAATATTGAAAATTAATTCAATCCTGTAAAGCGTAATGACCCAATATCTAAGCCAACTTAACGAAACGCAAAAAAAAGCTGTTGAAACAACAGAAGGTCCTATTCTAGTGCTGGCTGGTGCCGGAACCGGTAAAACTCGTGTTTTAACATCACGTTTTGCCCATATTCTCCTTTCAGGAAAAGCGTATCCCAATCAGATTTTAGCGGTGACTTTTACCAATAAAGCTTCAAGAGAAATGAGCGAAAGAATTGCCAGCCTTATAAATAAACCAGTCGAGGGATTATGGTTGGGAAGTTTTCATAAAATATGTGCAAGGATGTTAAGGCAAAATGCTACACTTGTCGGATTAACCTCTAATTTCACCATTCTGGACACAGATGATCAATTACGCCTAATCAAGCAAATTACACCCGCTTATTCAATCGACACAAAAAGAGTATCCCCACAGTTAATTCTTGGTACAATCCAGTTCTGGAAAGACAAGGGTTACTCACCGGATAACTTGCCTAATGATGAAATAAATAAATCCGGAAATTCCCTAATCAAGACAATTTATGCCCATTATCAAAAACGCCTGCGGGAAATTAACGCATGTGATTTTGGCGATCTTATGCTGCATATGTTTAATATTTTTAACCAGCATCAACATATCTTGGAAAAATATCAGCGTTATTTTACGTATATTATGGTTGATGAATATCAAGACACCAATATGATACAATATTTGTGGTTAAAATTATTAGCCCAAAAAAATGGACAAGAAGCCAATATTTGCTGTGTGGGAGATGACGATCAATCCATTTATTCCTGGCGTGGGGCAGATATAACCAATATTTTGAGATTTGAAAGGGATTTTCCAGGGGCTAAAATTATCCGTTTGGAAAATAATTATCGTTCAACCTCCTCTATCCTTGGTGCCGCATCAGGCTTGATATCATTTAACTCGCAGCGATTGGGAAAAACTCTTCACGCTGCCAATGCCACCGTTGAAGGAGAAAAAATCAAAATTCTCTCAACCTATGATTCCGATGAAGAGGCAAGAATCATTTGTAAAAATATTATTGATTTTCACAAAAAGGAACAACATTTTGGCGATATGGCAATCCTGATGCGTACCAGTTCCCAAACCCGTCCTTTTGAGGAATGCATGATTAAATTGGGAATACCCTATAAAATCATTAGCGGGGTAAGGTTTTACGAACGTGCTGAAATACGCGATGTCATCGCTTACATGCGTATTGTCGCCCAGCCGTCAGATGATTTGGCATTTGAAAGAATCATTAATGTTCCGAAACGCGGGGTTGGCAAAGCCGCCCTTCAGAAATTGCATCTGCTTTCCCGAGAGTCCAATATTTCCCTAACGATGGCAGCACAGCAAGCATTAAATCAGGAAATAATCAGGGGTAAGGTAGCGAGTGAACTGAATCAACTGATGCTTCAACTTGAAATGGCAAGATCCACAAGTGAAAAAGATGGTCATCTAAAGGCAATTGATAACCTGATTCATCAGTGCGGCTATATTGAGATGTGGCAGCAAAACAACTCTGTTGAATCAGAAGGCAGACTTGAAAACATCAGGGAACTTTTCCGGGCGATGTCCGAGTTTCAATCTTTGAATGAATTCTTGGAACATATCTCTCTTATAATGGATAATGATGAACTGAGTGGAGATGACAAGGTCAATTTAATGACACTTCACGCCGCCAAGGGTCTTGAATTTGATACTATTTTTTTGCCGGGATGGGAGGAAGGCCTTTTTCCTTCACAACGCACACTTGATGAAAATGGATTGAATGGCTTGGAAGAGGAAAGACGTTTGGCTTATGTTGGCATTACCCGTGCCAGGCGAAATCTGATGATATCCTATGCCGCAAACCGCCAGATTTATGGAAACTGGCAATCAGCAATTCCCAGCCGTTTCATTGAAGAATTACCCAGCCAGTTTATTGTAAATCCGTCAATCAGAATCAATAGAAACCATAGTAATCCAAATTATTTTGATAATTTGAATTTTGGAAAAAAACAGAAAGAAACCCGAGACACCATTTCTTTTGGAAATATTTTTACACCGAATAAACAACGTCAAAATTTGCCAAAATCTAAAAATATTCCTGTAGGTGCCCGTGTGTTTCATCAAAAATTCGGTTATGGAACTGTATTAAAGACTGAACAGAATAAACTTGAAATCAATTTCGATAAAACCGGAATTAAAAACGTTATAGACAGCTTTGTGACGGAAACATCATGACATTAAAAACTAAACGGCATGCCAATGCGCTTGAAACCATTTCACTAATTGTTCCAGAAAAACATATTGAAATATTCGAACAGGCCCTGAACACGGTTTGCCCGACCGTAGGAATATTTGAGGAAAATGAAGACAAGAATCTTTGGCGATTGGAAGGAATCAAGGATACAGGCTATGGAGATAAAGAGCTTAACAGTGCAATTACGTTAGCAGGCGGCCTTACCCAGTTCTTTCCAGAAATCCAAAAACATTTCACTGAAACAGAAGGATGGCTTGCAAAAACATATGAATCTTTTCCTGCTCAAAAAGTGGGTAATATGTTCATTATTCGTGGCACGCATTTGAACGATCCAATCACTTCTTCACGTGTTGTTTTAACCCTTGATGCAGGTGTGGCTTTTGGATCTGGTGAACATGGTTCAACTCGTGGATGCCTAATTGCCCTTGAAAAGATCGCTTATAAAAAACCTCGTAAAATTCTTGATCTTGGATGTGGTTCAGGAATTTTGGCAATGGCTGCAGCTGCCTTATTCCATCAAAAGGTTCTGGCTGTTGATATTGAACCATGGTCCGTTCGAGCTGCCCGAGAAAATGTTAAAAGAAACAAACTGGGGAATTTCGTCCATTGTGAGGTTGGTAATGGTTGGCTGACACCTTCAATTCGAAAGCAAGCCCCATATGATCTTGTTTTTGCCAATATTCTTGCACGTCCCTTATGTAAAATGGCCAGAAATCTAGCCAGAAATTTACAACCTGAAGGTATAGCAATATTATCGGGTCTACTTGTATCCCAAACAGCAATGGTATTGTCCGCACATCAAAAACAGGGTCTGAAGCTTGAAGACAAAATTACACAGGGACATTGGGCGACATTAATTCTTAAAAAACCGAGAGAAACATGATTCAAATCCGCCATGCATTAATTACGGATCTTAACAGTATCCTCGAGATCGTTAATCGAGAGATCATTTATGGAACGGCTTTCTGGATGACAAAAGTCCGCACCTATGATGAACAGCTAGTATGGTTCGAAAACCATGAGAAAGAGGGATTCCCGATTTTTGTTGCCGTCAATGAACAGCAAAAAATCCTCGGTTTTGCCACATATGGACATTTCAGGGCCTATGACGGGTATAAACATACTGTTGAGCATTCGGTTTATCTCATTCCGGAAGCCCAGGGCCGAGGACTTGGCAAAAAACTGATGAAGCATCTTATGAATTATGCTTGTCAAAATAATGTACATGTCATGGTCGCTGCCATAACCGCCAATAATCAAGCCTCGATACGATTACATGAATGGTTCGGATTCAAACATGCAGGTATCTTACCGCAAACAGGAATAAAATTTGAAAAATGGCTGGATCTATTATTCATGTACAAAATAATAAATTCAGATCATTAATAATCTTGAAAAAATCATCTTATGCAACATACAGAAAAACTGTCTTCGCTTCGTTACATACTAAAAAAAGATCATCTTGACGGATTTATAATCAATCGCGGGGATGAATTTCTCAATGAATATGTCGCCCCTTATGCCGAACGCCTTGCGTGGTTGACTGGATTTACTGGAAGTGCAGGCATAGCTGTTGTATTACCGGATAATGCTGCTGTATTTTCAGATGGACGCTATATTCTTCAAATGCAACAGCAGCTTGACCAAGAATTATGGGAATATCATCATATTTCCCATAAATCACCTCTTGCATGGATCTTAGATCACAATCATCTGCAAAAATTAAAATTAGGATATGACCCAAGATTAATGAGTCAAAAAAACTTGGAATCACTACAAAATAATAAAATAATACTTGTTCCAATCACTGATAATCCAATAGACACAATTTGGCTGGATCAACCAGGCTATCCAAATCAACCTATTGAACCTCATCCTCTGGAATTTTCTGGTTTATCACATCATAATAAAATCGAAAAATTGCAAAAAGAACTACTTTTCAACAATGAAGATGCATTTATATTTTGTGATCCAGCCTCTATATGTTGGCTTCTTAATATTCGTGGTTCCGATGTTCCATATAGCCCTATCCCACTTGTTTTTGTAATTTTATATAGAGATCGTGTATGTTTATATGCAGATCAGGAACAATATTCCGAGACTCTGTCAGATTTTCTCGGTCACACTGTAAAATTATGCTCGCGAAATGATATATATGCAGATTTAAGAAAAATCAAATCTTTTGTCATAGGATTGGATAAAAATCAGACACCGATAGGATTTATTCAACTTCTCAAAAAACAAGAAATATCAATTCATTATCGTACAAATCCCATTCTATTGCCCAAGGCATGCAAAAATCAAGTTGAGCAAAAAGGTGCCATAAATGCCCATATCAGGGATGGTATTGCAATATGCCGTTTTTTATTCTGGCTTGAGAAACATGGTATTGATAAATCTGAAACTGTAGTGGCAGAAAAACTCAACCAGTTCAGAATAGAAACCGGGGGAAAATTTTACAAAGAGGAAAGTTTTCCGGCAATCTCTGCCACCGGTTCCAACGGTGCGATTATCCATTACCAAGCAACAAAAACAAACCACTCGATTATAAGGGAAAATCAGCTTTACCTTATTGACAGTGGCGGACAGTACAAAGACGGAACCACAGATATCACCCGCACTATTTGGATGGGGAAAAAATTTGCCCCCTCCTCAATTCGTGAACAGGCAACAATGGTTCTAAAAGGCCATATCGCACTTTCATCAGCCGTTTTTCCAATTGGAACAACAGGGAGTCAACTTGACGTATTGGCACGTTACGCTTTATGGCAGAACGGTTTGAATTATGATCACGGAACTGGTCATGGTGTGGGAAGTTATCTTTCCGTACATGAAGGTCCCTGTCGAATATCATCACAACCCTTTCCTATTTCCCTAAAAGAAGGAATGATTCTTTCCAATGAACCAGGATACTATCTTGCTGGACATCATGGTATCCGTCTTGAAAACCTTTTACTTGTTTGCAAGGCTCCTTATGATAACTTTTTGAAATTTAAACCCTTAACGCTTGTCCCTTTTGACTGGAAAATCATAAATCCAACTTTGTTAACCCCACAGGAAAAAAATTGGTTAAACAATTATCATAAACAAATTACCGATTTGATCTATCCTCATCTGAATAAAAATGAACAAACATGGCTCATGAAAATGTGCACGTTCATTTGATAGTTGATGCCTTTATTAACCCCGAGATCGATGATAAAAAATATATGAAATTAACATAGATTTAATTTTTATTTAGAATCATTCAAAGGTACAATTATGTCAAATCTATCTCTAATTCCAGCCACCCTTATCCCAGGCGATGGAATAGGTCCCGAAATTGTTGGTGCAACTATCGAAATTCTCGATGCCATTCAGGCACCATTCAAATGGGACAGACAACTTGCGGGCATGGCTGGCGTGGATGCATCAGGCGATCCATTACCTCAGTCAACAATCGAGAGTATTCACAAAACTGGCCTGGTATTGAAAGGACCCCTGACAACACCTGTAGGTAAAGGTTACCGTTCAATCAATGTTACCCTACGCAGGGAATTCGGACTTTATGCAAATGTTCGTCCCACCAAAACTCTTATTCAGGGTAGCAGATTTGATAATATTGACATTGTTGTAGTACGTGAAAATCTCGAAGGTTTTTATGCTGCCATGGAAAATCATATCCCTGTTGATAATGATCTGAAAGCTATCGCTACATGTGCAGGTTACACCTCACGTAAAGAATGCCGGAGAATTGTTAAATTTGCCTTTGATTATGCAGTGCAAAACAATCGTAAAAAGGTTACACTTGTTCACAAGGCCAATATTCTTAAAGAATTATGCGGTCTGTTTCTTGAAGAGGGTCGCAAGGTTGCCAAGGAATACGAAGGCAAAATTGCCTGTGAGGAACGTATTGTTGATGCCTGTTCGATGGAACTGGTTATAAAACCCGAAACCTACGATGTAATCGTTACAACCAATCTCTTCGGGGATATTCTATCAGACCTGACATCAGGTTTAACAGGTGGGCTGGGTCTTGCACCAGGCGCTAATATCGGTGAAAAAGCGGCAATGTTTGAGGCTGTTCATGGTTCCGCTCCAGATATAGCTGGTAAAAACTGCGCCAATCCTATCGCTGTGTTGAGAGCCGCAGCCTTAATGTTGAAACATGTTAAACGTGACGATCTTGCAAAAAGAATTGATAAGGCAATTCATAAAGTTGTTGTCGAGGATAAAGTCAGAACCCGTGATCTGGGAGGTAATGTAACTACGAAAGAAATTACGGCGGCATTAAAACAAGCTGTAGCTTAATTTATCATAATCTTCGATTTATATAGATTTTCTTACAGGCATTTTGTAAAATATATTTATAGTTTTAAATAAGTTCATTTCAAATTTATTTACTTAATTTCTTGGAATGATAATTGTTACACTTATTTACAAAATATTCATATTTAGGAGATTATAATTATGGCTAAATGTTGCAAAAAAATCTTTAAAACCCTTGTTGGTTTGGGATTTGCTGCATGTGGAACAAGCAAGGTTTTAGGCGCTAGCATCCAAGAAAAAAGATTTTCTGAAATGAATTGGTCTCAAACCAATATGAAAATAGTTGGTGGCCTTGAAGTTGCTGGGGCATCAATGCTTTTATGCAAAAAAACCTCTAAATTGGGTGCTCTTACCCTATTGGCAGCTGCAACATGCATGTTTGCTGCAGGTTTGAAGCATAAAAGAAAACAGGATCTCGCTCTTGATGGTGTTGGTATTTTTGCCGCTCTCTCGCTTTTACGGTGTAAAAAAAATTAAAATCTGAATCTTAATGCCCCTTTTATTTAAGGTTAAATTACTTTAATAAAAGGGGTTTTAATATATATCTCAAGGATTTTGATGCGAATTTCTCCTAAACGTCCGATAAAATCAGTCATTTCCATTTATTTTTTCTTGATACTTGCAAATATATTTGCATGGATTTGGGCCCTGAAATCATTTTACCAATCACCTCTTCTTCTCAACACAGCGTTTTTGGCTTGGGTATTTGGTTTACGTCATGCAGTGGATGCAGACCACATTGCTGCCATTGATAATGTTGTCAGACAATTTACCCAACATAAAAAACCTTCCCTTGCCACTGGATTATGGTTTGCTCTTGGTCATTCAAGTATAGTTATTCTTTTTTGTCTGCTCGTTGCAACTTTTGCCAATCGGTTCAAAACACAAATTGATGAATTCCAATTAATTGGTGGCACCTTGGCCACTTTGGTATCCGGCAGTTTCTTGTTGATCATAGCATTTATCAATTTTTTTATATTTTTGAAAATTTGGAAAATATTCAAGGATTTTCGTGCAAATAAATCCTATTCAATCAAGGATATGGATAATATACTCGCTTCAAGAGGATTTTTATCGAGAATTTTAAAACCCGCCTTTCGCATGGTGTCCAAGGAATGGCATATGTTACCATTGGGTTTTCTTTTCGGTTTGGGATTTGATACTGCAACCGAGATCGGTTTGTTGGGAATTGCCGCCATACAGGCAGCTAAAGGCATGGCCACGTGGGATATTATGGTTTTTCCGCTTTTATTTACTTGCGGAATGACCTTGATTGACACTACAGACAGTATTGTTATGACAGGTGCCTATAATTGGGCATTTAAAGAACCACTAAGGAAATTATGGTATAATCTAACCATGACTGGCCTTTCAATTTTTATCGCGACTGTCATTGGTGGAATTGAAATTCTAGGGTTGTTACAGGAAAAATTCAAGCTATCCGGATTTTTTTGGGATCAAATTCAAGAATTACAAGAAAATCTAGGGTCTGCAGGTTTCATAATTATCAGTATATTTATACTCTGCTGGATCTCATCCTTTACAATATTTCATAAATTTAGGAAAGCTACCTAATTATTCATTACATTTTACCCAAGATTGCTGACAGAGCATTTAGATCCTGTTGTGAAGGATCATCATTTACCTTGGATCTTCTTGCATTGTAATTATCCAGCAATTTTTGTTTCTGATTTAACTGCTGTTGCGTCAAACTATGATTCGCTCGAGCATCCTGCAATTTTTTCCTTGCAGCCCAAGCCTGATTATCTATTTGAGTCAATTGATTGCGTCTTTGTTCTAACCTGGACTGCAATTCAATGGATTGTGAATGAGCCTGAGCCGCATTTTGTTGCTGATTTACCGCATTTTGCTGTTCATATTGCAATTGATTATTCAAATTCTGGGAGCGTTTATTATAACCATTACCAACAGAACATCCCAATCCGCTAAAAAAATTTGTTTTATCAGGATCACAACTTTGAGGATTGGAACAGTTTGTTAATATCATGAATGAAGTTAAGGGTATGATAAATTGATAGAATTTCATTAATAAATCCTTTTGAAAATTTATTTTAATCAACCTGCAGGTTGATTGTTCATGCCATTCACTAGAATATTCTCGGCATATTTTAAACGGCTAACTGCTGCGTCTGTTGATTGTGCTTCCTGCTCAAAACGATTATCATGAGCTATCTGAGCGTATTGGTGCATTTGGTCACTTTGTTTAGAATAATAATTTATCTTATTGTTTAATTGGGCTTTTTGATTATTAAAATGAGATAATTGTTGTTTATATTGTCTAACAGTAATTTGTTTTGACGCTATCTGTTTATTAAGGTTTGCCAGTTGTCTCTGTAACTGAGCAACCTGCAGCGATGCCTGTTGCGCGTCATTACTTGCATTCAAAGCTATCTGATGAGCGGCGGCAATTTGTTTGTTCAATTGATCTTCCTGTAACTGCTGATTTTCTGTACGATGTGCAACAGCATATCCAGCACCGGTTCCCAATGCCGCTCCACTTAATGAACCAATCAAAGCCCCCTTACCATGACCAGCCAAACCTCCTACCAAAGCTCCAAGAGCTGCACCGCTCAATGCTCCTGTCCCAAGCGTTTGATTGAATTGGGAATTTCTTTGCATTTGTCGATTTTGTTCGGGAGATAGATTTGGATTATAGGCAGGTGTACATGCCATTAATGAAAAACAGGAACAGCCAATAATAATTTTAGTAAAATAGGATCTGGACATACGTTACCTTAATATTTTATTAAATACAAATAATCTAAACCAAATGGGTTCATGATCCAATCCTTTAATAAATTTTGGAATCACGATAATTGTTGTAAGGTGATAATTATATCATAAAAGAGATATTTATTTATACTATTTGAGTTAACTGGCTTATAAACATTCAGATTTGTTCATTTCATATAAAAGTACAATACGCATGTATGAATACCCTTTTTTAAAAAAAGTAATATTTCAATTTTTTCTCACATTTTTATCATCTTTGGCACTTATTACAATGACTTCAGCATCAACATCACATCCTTTTATTGAATTAAATGATCAAGGAAAACTTCAGGGATATTTTGATAACCAACTAGCTATTTTCAAAGGGATTCCGTATGCCACGCCTCCTGTTCGTTCATTCAGGTGGTTTCCCCCACAGCCTGTTCAGCCTTGGCAGGGAATCAAAACAACCACTGAATATGGACCAAATTGCAGTCAGTATCCCAATCGATGGGATAAGAAAGAAACCTTTCCTATAACAAGCGAGGATTGTTTATATCTTAATATCTGGATGCCAAAATCCTTTTTTGAAAAAAACGAAACCCAAAAAAAATATCCTGTAATGGTCTGGATTCATGGCGGTGGATTTGTTTCCGGCGGAAGTAATCAGGAAATCTTCGATGGCAGTTCAATGGCAAATGAAGGGGTTATAGTTGTCACTTTCAATTATAGACTTGGACGTTTTGGTTTTTTTGCACGTCCGGACTTGCAGCAAGAAAATGAGGAGAACAAATGGGCAAACTATGGAATTATGGACCAAATTGCAGCTTTACAATGGGTACAGAAAAATATTTCCTCTTTTGGGGGGGATAGCGATAATATCACCTTATTTGGCGAATCTGCAGGCGGCGCCTCAATTATATCCCTAATGACCATTTCAGAGGCAAAAGGTTTATTTAATAAAGCCATTATTCAATCTGGAACAGGGCATTCACGCTTTTTCCCACCCAGAACCATTGATGACGCAGAAAAAACAGGCCTAAATTTCGCAAAAAAAAATAATATCCAAAACGATGAATATGCTTTGGAAAACTTGCGTAAGCTACCTGCTGAAACCATTGTCGATAAATTGAATTTAGATGATCTACAACCTGACTATTTTTCAGGATTGGTTATTGATGGTATCATGTTGAAGCAATCCCTTGATAGTGCTTTTGAAAAAGGTGCTTTTTATCCTGTTCCTACATTAATCGGTGATACGAGTGGTGATGGTTTTATGATTAACCAATCAGGTTTGAAAGGTATGGCAGGCAAGCTGGGAATGAATATAGAGGATCTCAATAAAATTTATAATCCGAATGGAAAACTATCCGAAACTAGAATTTTGCATCAATTTATGGCCGATATTCAAATTCTTGAACCGACCCGGTTATTGACACAACAAATTGCCAGTAAAAATGTTCCTGTCTATCGCTATCGTTTTTCCTATATTACCAGTTCGGCCCGTCCTTATACTTCCTATGGGGCACCACATGCATCAGAATTACCCTATGTTTTTGGAACGTTGAACAAAGTCTACTCATCCTTGACACCTCAAGACAATGCCATGTCAGAAGCAATAAAAAAATATTGGGTCAATTTTGCAAAATATTCAAAACCTAAAGTAGACGGATTATCGGAATTTTCCGAATTTAAAATTCATCCTGATAAATTACTCAATTTTTCAACAACCGGTATCAAATTTGAAACTGATCCATTTCAATCGAGATTGGATTATATTGAAAATGCATTAAAAAATAAAAAAAATCCTGACTAAGAGATCAAATCTGTATTGTTCTATGATTCTCTCTCGAGGTCTGTAAAATTAAATTTATAGACTTCAATTATTGTTTTTATTATTGATGTTCACAGAATCTCTTGCCTGATTTGACTGAATATTTTTCATATCTTGCAGAACATATACCTTTGTCCACTTACTTTTTGGTAAAGAGAGCAATACCTGTATTCGATTGGCAAAAAATGCCAGATTATTGAGTTTTCTAGCTTTATATGCTGTTTCAATCATGGTGAATTGTTTTTTTCTATCAATAATCGATGATGAATCTGCTATTTTACGGATAGTTTCCAAATACCCGTCAATTGAATTATTTAAGATTTGTTTATGATTGATAATGTTTGATTTTATATCGTTTTTTTGTTTTTGGCTCAACATATTTAAAAGCGATAATTCCTTTTCCAAAATCAATATTGTATGTTGATTTTCCCAAATATTTAATGCCAAAGCGGATGCCGCTTCAATTTGGGCACGCATGGTTGCCGCCAAGAAATCATTACGAGCTCTGGCATCCTGATCCAGTTGTGTTGATATCTGTTCAAGCCCGGCCTTTAAAGATGCCTCTGTTGTCTGTTTCTTCAGCTTATCAATCAGCTGATGCGTATTGGCTGTCACTTTTTGGGATTTTTGCAATAATTGATTAAACTCTGATGAAGCCTGATTGGTTTCTTGCAGGCTACCCAATGTAGGTGCGGAAATAACAACTCTAAAACCCATGGTTGCGAGATGTGTCGGTTGATTGGTATTTTGATCATATAGAGGGATTTCCTCACGTAATGCCGTATTGAGATCCGATGGATTAAATGTATAATTTCCACCTTTTACAATTATTCCACCTGTTAGTCCATGCTGACGTCCCACACGATTCAAGTGATAATAATCCTGCATCATTTGCCCAACTTCTCCCAACATATCATATAACCCCAAAGGATTTGGTTTCATGCTACCTACCGTTTGAACCTGACCATTTGCCAGTTCCGAACCAGCCATAACATATTCTTCAATTCCTTCTGGCATTGGCCATGTTGGTGCAAGAAAATCCGTTTCGCTAACCTTGTTGCCTCCCTGAGCGGCATAATACCATTCCGCTTCTGTAGGTAAACGGATATAACCATATTTATTACCACGTTTTGGCAATGAATTTTTAGCATGCTGCAATAGCCAAACAGACCACTTTTCAGCAAAATTTTGAGCCTCAAACCATGAAATATTATTGACAGCTTTCTGTCCTGACTGATCGGGTTGTTTACATGAATCCTGATCTAGAATGGCATCATATTGATTTCTTGTAACGTCATATTTCCCAATATAATAGAAATTACTTCCATTCACCCCGCTCGAAAAAGGTGCTGCAAGCTGCTCTTGCCTTATATAATCGCTATAACCTTGCTGGGTTTCAGATTGCCCTATCTGAATTGGTAAATCATCCAAAACTCCACCTTCTGTCGGCACTTCAACCTTACGAAAAACCATTTTACCACCACAAGGCAATGGCAAGGCAAAATCTTCCTTCATTGGATGGATATCTATAAATTTACTTGGCCATGATGCGTTTATTGCTTTTGAAATAGTAGGAAAAAATCCAATACCAAGTCCAATAATCAAAACAATTTGTTTCATAAAGCAATTACCCCTTCCCATGGTTGTATTTTGGCAGCTCTCTTTCCCGATAAAAAACTGATTATGAAACTTGCCCCAAAGGTTAAACAGATAGTTGCCAAAATCAATTCCTTATTCAACAAAAATAAAACATGATTTTGTGGTAAAATATTTTTGAATAAATGATTAATCAGTTCTCCTGCTCCTATCGCGGCAACGAACGAAATTGCCAGACCGCAAAATGCAAGAATAAAAGATTGAAAAAGTGGAAAAAAAATTAAATCCAATGAACAAAACCCAGAATAGCGCAATAAAGCCAGAGATCTATGTTTACGTTCGGTATTTGCCCAAAGGCCAGATCCCAATGAAATACATAAACCGCCCCCTCCTAATGACGCGATTAAGATGAAAAGATATTGCAAGCGTTGTTTTAACGATAATAATCCAGAAACATCTCCTGCTCTTGATATGATATCTATATTGTTATTACGTAGATTCCTGTCTAATTTTGGCACATCAGTCAAATTTTTGGCATATAACCGGAAACCAGAATACATGATATTTGGCGGTATTTTGAAATTATTAACTTGAACGGGCCAGTCTTCAATACCATCCTGATAGGTTTCCACGGCAACAGCCAAAGACAAGGATACAAAGGCGCAATCCTTATCTGTAACGGAGGGTTGCAATACAGATACGACTTTCAAAGGAAAATTTATTTGCTGTTTAGTATTATGATATATTCTTTCAAGAATGGCATTTACTTGGTCTCCCTCATGAATATGCAAATAGCTGGCCGCTGAGGCTGATAAAAAAATTTCATCATTTTTTTGTATAAAAGCTGAAATATTACCTAACAAGGGGTCACCCTTGGCTGAAGGTACTAACATGATATGCCTGCCATCACCATTATTCTTGTCAGTCATATTTTCCATAAACAAACTTGCTGCCAGTGTACGGGTTCGAGGCATGATAAATGCAATATCGTTATTTGAATTAATGTTCTTTATATCATTAAGGGAAAAACTATGATTGGATATTGTGACTATTTCCCTGACATGAGGATCTTCAAGCAATGATTGCCTAATACTGGTTAATACACCACTTCTTAATCCGGCAATGACAATTAAAGGGGCCAAAACTGCGACAATGCCCAGAATATGGCATAATGATAAAATTGGTTCATTTTTCAAGTCTTTCCAGGCAAGTTTAGCGGATAAAAATAAATGCAGATTTTTATGCATGGATCCGTAACCGAGTTATTTTCGTTTCATTATCAATATAACACACCATCTCCTTTAGACCATATTGTAACGCCCGTTTAACATCATGTGAGGTCATGATTAAAACGGATCCAGCCTCTGTTACTGTCTCAACCAATAAATGTAAAATTTCGTCGGCTAGAGTGGGATGAACAGAAGCCGTGGGTTCATCCGCTAAAACAATCATGGGTCTATTGATTAATGCTCTTGCAACAGCCACCCTTTGACGCTGGCCAACAGATACTTGACATGGCTTTTTAGATAAAATTGGTCCAATTTCAAGAAAGGTAATCAACTGATCAAACCAGATTTTGTTCTTTTTTCCAATAATCGATAAGGGTAGAGTTATATTTTCCTTTACAGTTATAAAAGGAATTAGGCCCGCTGTTTGCGGAACAAAACCAAAATATGCTGACCTTAAATGAGCCAATTGATCCTGCCTGTAATTATTCCATAATTTTAAAATATTATTTTGTTCAAAATAGAAATTACATCCTTTTGTCGGTTTCAAGGATAAGGATAGCATTCCCAATATCGTACTTTTACCACATCCTGAAGGACCGGAAATGAGTATACGATCACCATGTTTAATTTCTGCATGATCAATATTGATTTTGATTCCGTCAGAAAATTCATATGCAACATTATCAAGAAAAATAAAGGGATTCCCCGAAAATTCTCTCATCAAGGCAAGGCTTCCAAGGGAACAGGATAAACCGCTTCACCAGGATCTTTGCTTCCAGTTAACTGTACCCAAAGATCAGGATGAGACTCATATTCCTGATAAAGTCGTAAACGGCTTTCAACATTATTCAGAACTGTTCTTTGCGCAATTGCTCCCATTGCCAGCCAATCCTGTTCCGAAATGTTCATGATATCCGACTTATAAGGTAAACCTTGCAAATATTCTCCCAGTAATCCGCCAATATTTTTAGATTGGGAAATTTTTTGCGGATCACGGGCTGCTGTTGCAAAGGCTGAACGAAGTTGGGTAAAAAACGTCTGTGGTTCGGTTCTTCCCGCTAATCCTGTTTTCAAGATGATCTGTAAGGATTGGGCTAAATCTGACAACTGGTTTTTGGTTAAGAGAACACGTACTTCAATGGCCTTTTTAACTGGATTAGTCAGATCCCGATCTGTTGTATAACTCGAAATCACATCAGGAACGGAAGTATTTTCCTCCTTACCCATATAGGCAAGACGCATAGCCTGGCTGACAACTTTGATTTGATCCTCTGCTTTTTTAGATTGAGCATTTTTCTTTGACGGATTCAATCCTGCTATAGGTCGACCTGTTGTATCCGCTACCTGTTGCAATAATGCCATTGTGAGGGTCTGAATCACTTCTGAAAAAGCCTCTGGTGTCCCCCCCCTAACAGGAAAATATAAGGATCCAGCCGTACCAAACTGACTTAGCTTTCTATATTGGCTTGCGGCCCTGGTATGATTATTGATTTTCTGACCTGCAGGCGTTAATAAATGAACAACAAATACAGCAACACCTTTTGATTCAGCAAGCTGTTTGATTTCTTCAATTCCCAGTTTAGTTATACTGTGAGGATCATTTGCCTCCCTTGCACCTGCATCCGTCACCAGAATAATATATTTACCAGCCGATTGATTCCAGTCAATTTCATCAAGTGCGGTTTTAATTCCAGCGATAGCGTCCTCGTCAAAAGATTTTGACGAAACTTTTGCATCATGAACAGAAGCTATGGCATTGTTAACACTATCCACAGGTTGCTTGAAATCGGGTCTTGCAAAAACCTTTGTTTCATATTCCAGTGACGGATTATCTTTTAAACTGTCCCGAAAGGCAACCAATCCAAAACGAAAATTATTTTTAACCGCTGTATTTTTTATTGAATTAATCAATGATTTAACCGCTGCCTGAGTTTGTTCAATATAGGGTTCCATACTTACAGTCGTATCCATAACAAACACCAAACTGGCCTTGAAATTCCTCAAATTCGCTGGCGATGAATCAGGTTTGCTTTTTTGTGACGGAGCGGAAACGACATGAAGCAAACGTAATGGAGGACCACTAGGACGATCTATCTGCTGGGCATCAAGAATTGGCAGCAAATAGAAATTATGAGTGATATCTACATATGTTTCAGGTTCCATGGCTATCACCGGGCCAGGATTACCGGCCAGCGCATTTCTTGCTAATTCCTTGGCTTTATCCCCACCAGATTGATCCAGCAATATCTGTTTTTCATCCTGTTCATTTTTCATGAACAATGAACGCTCACGTCCAGCCGGATTGGTAAAGGCACCAACCATTGTATGCGCCCAGTTAATTACTTTATCAGCTGGCACCCAGCCTACAATATGACCCTGGGTATCGCTTCCAACCTGCAACCAATCTTCATTTCCCTGTGTATCTTTCTGACGTTTATAAACATAAAAAACCTTGAAACCCTCAATCGGTTTCGCATTCTGATTTGAGGGTGAATCTGATAAGACAACACCAGGTCTAGTTATGATTTTTTGATAAAGATTATGTTTTCCTTCCATAAGCAATGGTGTGGAGGATGGGGAAACAGCAGTATCAGCAAAAATAACTGAGGAACTTTCTATTGCTGAAAAATACAATAGCGAAAGAATTAATGATTTATTCAGAATTTTTCTCACTGCCAAAAATCCTTTAACGTAAGACGGGCCATTTCGTCCCCTGTTTCAGCTTTTTTACTTAACCAGTCATACAATGCTTGACGTGGGGCTCTAACTTCTTGGGACCCTTTTTGGGCAGCCATCTGGAAATATCGTGCCGCTTCACGCATATCAGGACTGGGAATGGGACCATCCACCTTGAAATTTACAGGACTGTAAAGTAAACCCAACTTGACCATTGCTTCACTTTCCCCCTTGGATGCTGCATTTTCCAATAACAAAATTCCATCATCAGCCTGCTTATTTTCTAACCGCCTTTCCCCCTCTTTAGTAATAGCCAATGTGCTGGGCGCTTTGCTAAGAACATCCTGTAGTGGCATCAATTCCAGATTCTCCGCCTTGTTTTTGGAATTGGATTTGGTTGATTCAGGAAAAGATTGTTTCTGGGAATTTTCAGATTGTTTTCCATTATCATTATTCTTTTTATCATTACTCTGTTTTAGTACTGGTTTGTTTTCTATAGTTTTTTCCTTAACAGAAAGATTTTTATTGGGAACATGATGTTTTTTTATATAAATTCCTGTTCCAATGCTGAATAACGACAAAAGACCCAAACCTGATCCTAAAATTATCCATGGTAGTTTGCTTCTGGTCTTGTTTGATTCTCCATGCAGATTTTCACTATTCAATAAATCCTCTTTCTGTGGAAAAAAGGAGCGTTTCTTTTGTATCTCTGGATTTATGACCGGTAAATCAGGTTTGTTTTCATTCTGATTAACTCGATTATTTTCAGTATCCATTACAACAGTTTCTATATCCGGTTCAGCTCCCGATTGATCCAGGAAAACAGTGGGTTCTTCTTGTTGCCCATTTATTTTATCAACTATTTCTAAATTTTTTTTCTCTTTCCCGGGACTGCTGACATCATCTATTTTTTTATTTTCAACAACTTTTCTGGAAACACTTCGTTTGCCGATAATGGGAGGCCAGATTACGGTTTGGACAAGATCCAGTTCCGGAACCTTGATCTGGCATGGGCTCCCCGCCTCCAGTAAATCACATAAACGGTCAGCTTCAATAAATAAAACCAGATCATTTCCTTGTTGTTCCTGACGTATAACCTTTTGAACAGGAATTGAGGGAAATTGTGGAAACGTAATATTAAAATTCTGTCCCTTCAAATCTGCCTTACTTATTACGGTAATAGCGGCTTCACCTGGTCCTGATGCAGAAATTTTTAATACCGAATTCATTTTATAAACCTTTTAATACGGTTATGATACGCCCCAGGGCTTCATTTGCAGCTGGATCAATTCCATCAAGACTGGACGCGCCAGCATTTTCTTCAAATCGCTGTACCATGGCTGAAATCCAATCTCGAACAAAACGTTCGTGATATGGAACGGGATGTTCAGGTAAAATCAATATATCATTGGGTGCCTCTCTTGGTTCGAATACATGATGCTCACCCTTTAATCCTCTTGTCATGGGTCTTTCAGATAATGGTACGGAATGATAACCCAAATAATAAACAAAATTACCAATTTCCATTTCTGCCAACAAAACCTGTGTTTCACCCTTTAATGAACCACTGGTGAAAAGCGCCGCATTGCGTCTTAATTGTTCAGCAAGCCTATCCCTGAGATTTAACCGTCTTGCAAGCAAGGATATCTCTGCCGTTAATGCGGTTAATTGTTCTGTTGAAATATAAAAATGCTGTTCAACCTGATCATTACGAGAAAAATCATCCATAATATGATTCCATTTGGACAATACTAAATCGGCATATTGTTCATGACGATCTTTTGCCTGTCCCGTATCCACTTCTTTTTCCTGTTTTTGATCCGATAAATCAGCATCTGGAAACATATCCTGAAAAAGATCGTCTACATCACTTGTTCGACCGATCAACAATCTCTGGTTGGAAAGCTGCATTTCCATACTATGCCATGCTTCCATCATATCCTCTCGCCTAACCTGGAGTGACCGTAACAAAGATCCAAACATTTGTGATTTGACGGATTGCATCAATGATAGAGCTATTGATTGAGCCTCCGATGAAGCCTTTTTGATAGCTTCTTCCGTATTGCCACTATGATAATAAGGTGAAATGAAACGTGCCAGGTTAACAGCAAGATGTTCGATCTGTCCATTAATCTGTTCAACTTTTAACCGTGCGTCACATACTTTTCCCAATGCACCGGCAAGATAGGTGATACCTCCATCATTTGGCTGCAAAACAGCATTCCATGCCTTTTCAGGATTAGCCACATAACGCTTGATTTCAGGATTACTCAAATAAGCCTGTTTCATCGTTTCAACTAATTTTTTTGCCCGTTCAGCAATTCCAGCTTCTTCCTTATGTCCGTTAACGACCGTATAATCCATAACAGCTGGGAAACTTATAGAGGGACTGCGTAACCAGTAAAGATTATTGAAAGGATGATTATCTCTCCAATTCTCAATCCAACTGCACGTTTTAAAAAAGTCAATTAGACTTGCATTAATTCTGGCTGTCCATCTTGTGCTTGATGAAGGAGATTCTCCCGCTTTTTGTTCAAACTCCCGATCAAATTTTGTCAAAACAACAAACAAATTATCTCTTTGTCTATTACGTTCTTCTTCCGTCGCACCGATACTGTTTCTTACCCATCCATCAATCATACCTGGCAGGGTTGAAACATTCTGTATGGAATCACCAATACACAATAACATTGCCGAAATTTCACGTTCGGCTTCATAGCGTTGAAAAAGATAGGCCACCTTTCCCCGAAGAAATAAACGTCCCAAAGCTTCTGGTGCCTGGAGAAACGCTTGTGGATCGTAAATCATTTCTCTTGATCTTGCGCCAGGAAAATCAAGCAAATCCGTTTCCTTGAGAAATGCCCATGGAGCATCACTTCCTATTGGAACGGTTAATTCTGCCGTCAATGCCGTTACAATTGAACGATCAATTGATTGTCTTTCCCCTTTTGAAGTCAAAACGGTAATTTTATCCTGGGAATTCATTCCAAGCGTGAATAGAGTTTCAACATTCAATATACTTTTTTCTCTTGGCTTCAGTGCTTCTGTAGAGCAATAGACATTTTCCGTTTTTCCCAAATTTCCTAAAACTGTAAATAAATTTCTTCCTAAATTGGTAAATTGCCCCAGATTGTTCCATAATGGTGAAAACAAGACAGCCGATTCATGAGCTGGAATATACGGAACGGTTTCCCTCAGTTGCTGCCAGTAAATTTCTCTTAATTTTTCAAATCTATGATGGTCGGGATATTGTTTTTTCAAATATTCATATAGAACCTCTATATCATCAATATCTATAATTGAATTAATGATCTTGTCTTGCATAAAAGGTTTCATGGACTGAAACAAATTCTGTAGTGACTGATCGTCAATTTCGGCATCTTTTGTCTTAAAATCCTCAATTGATGTATTGGTCAATATTTTTATGACATCAACCGCTGACAACAATCGTAATGGAACAGGCATATTTTCATCAATAACGTCAATTTTCCGCGTCGTAAAACGAGATACAAGCCCCGTTGACTCATTACCCCCTTGTGGATTCATATCCGTTAAGAAATTAAGATTTTCTTTTTGATAATACGCTATCAATGCCTGTCCTGGTTTTGTCGCCAAACTTGAAACAAGATAGGATTTACCTGCCTGAGACGCTCCAAAAACCGCCACGGCAGGTGGCTGGTAAGCAGCATTGTCAAGTTGTCTGGCCTGCCGACGAAATCGCCTAAGGGTATATTTGACTGCATCCCCATCTCCCCTAATAGCTTTTGGATTATCTTCAAACCAGTGTAAAGCCATATCAACAGAACATAATACATTCCCGGTTCTTTTTTGTAGATGCCTGGTCATTTCTTGAATATCGTTTGGCATATTAAATAATCTTTCTCTAGGCTAAGGTAAAGCGACCTGTATCACGCCAATAACCTTCGGAATTCATCATGGTTTGCAATCTCAGGACCAAAAGCCGGGTGGGATATTGCTCGCCATTCCGATCTGTTATTTCAACAATCCTGAATTGTTCGCGATCTGAATAATCATTTTTTAGATTTTCCTTTTCTTGATCGATATCCTGACGCTTAATTGTTACCGTCAAAGGCAGGGCAATTTTATTCAGAGCATTGAAATTATTTATTTCCAAAACATATAATGGCGACGCTGGCCATCTTTCAATTCCAAGCTGACGAAAACCAATCTTGGTGGTATTTTCAAAATCATCAATCTTGAAACCTACATCTTCTTGAAGCTTCCTTTCGGGTAAATCTATATTCGAAAGCCAAACATTTTTATTCCTCAACTGACCATTTTTTTCCAAACGACCAATAAAACGCACAGTGGAATACATATGCAAATCACGTGATCGTAATACAAAATTCTGTAACTTCCCTTCCGCTTGCAAACATAAAGATGCACCAACTACAACGGTGGTTTTTGGATCACTTATACGGTTCTGAGCATCACGGAAAGAATAATATGCACCAACACGATAATGGTACATACCTATAATACGGTGAACCGGAACCGGCATGGCGGCCATAATCATATCAACAATTCTGCGTAATCTTGAAGGTCTACCTGAAATCAACAAGACATCACAATCATAGGTCCAAATTGCTTCGCACAATTTCGCTATGACATCACCCATAACATATGTGATCGAGGCCTCAACCTGTTGCACCTTGGCTATGATTTCCAAGTCGGTTATTTTAAAATTTTCTGCTCCTGCCTTTTTGGCAAGGGTCTGAATGTAATTTTGGGATCGCTCGATATTTTCCTTGTCCTCACCAAGAACATCGCCAATATGGAATGCATCAAGTATATCGATTGTTCGATCAGTTAAATTTTCATAACGGGACAATATTGCCAATGCAACCGGTTCCAAAACATTATTGACAAAAAGCTGTCTTAAATGACGCTCCTGTTCTGATTGCCCTCCCCAGTCCTGTCCAATGGCGGAACTAAAAAATGCCTGGGTGTCAATTACGCCCGCTTTACGTAGGGAATTTTCCATTATGGGTAAAATGATATGCGTTATGATATGTTCAAGAATATCATCCCCTGCTATTTTAAAGCTTTCCCTAAATTCCTGATGTGGACAAATTGTCTCACCCACAGGCACAGAATAGGAACTTATCATCAAATCAGTCGTTCCACCTCCAATATCCAAGCTTGCTATCCTAATTTTCGGTATCCGGTTATCAGTTTCCCTATCTTTATCGACATGACCGTTTAATTGCATGAACTCATCCACATTTCCACCGAGACGTTCGGTAATCTCGTTATATAACCAAACGATTTGGGTTGCTGTTGCCTCATCAAGATGCGTGTGAATTTTTGGCCGTTCTTTTGTAGATATACCCAGCATTTCGCAATATAAATCAATGGCTGAAATCGCACGATTACGTAAGATTTTCTGTTCCGCTACCGGCATACCGGGAGGTAAAGTCAATGTTACTGACCGAAGATGTCTCATTAAAGTTTTATTTTGTCTTTGTTCACGATTTTGAGGCGAGTTCATCTGTAATCTCGCTTGAAACAAAATTTCCACAAGCATAAAGGTAAATAATGAACTCCGTGAAAAATTTGGTTGTGTGGTGATATTCTCCCCTATTAAACGTTCCTCCTCAGTCAAAACACGACCATCCGGTGAAATCATTGCCATAAATGCCCCCGTAACTGGAGGATCGATTATTCTGCCCGAAATACCCATGGAACGGCTATTGTAACGCCAGCTTTGTAAAGATAAACGCGTGTCCCATATATATCTTTTAGGAGATGTGATACCGGTTATACCTTCATTTCCAATTCTTGTCCCTGCCAAATGTGCCGCCTCATAACCTACCCTGACCGGACTTGGCCAATAAAAGGCAGACACCCTTCCGGAACGACGAGAGAGAAGATCACTTCCAAAATTTGCACGAGCAAATTCTATACAGCTTGGAAATGGTTTGTCATATTTAAGATTGGGACGTGAAAGATCTCTAAGAATCAAAGGATAGCTATTTGAAAAATTAACATCCTGTCCCGGATGATCCTCAACTAAAATTCCACAGCTCCTTGAATTTCCCAAATCCAGAATTAGGTCTACCTCAACCGGCACTTGTGATGTTATTCCCTTACCACCATCCAGCAAATGCACTGATGGTAAGGTTTGCAAGGAGGTTAAAATCTGTAGGAATGCCTGATAGACGGCATAATGCCAACAATATCGTTCTTCATATAAAGAACTATTGACAACATTTTCCTGTTTGATTTTCAAAAGCCAATCACCCACCCATCCTTCATTCAAAAACCATGCCACATCAGTAAAATTAGAAACGAATTTATAACAGTCCTGTCTTTGGCTATCTTCTATAGTGGGTGCATTATAAATTTCATTATTATCCTGTGTTTGCAAACTTGTATCGAATACAAGATCAAATTGATACAAATCCTCCCTTATCTGTGTAAGATATCCACGTACCCAATTTGCCGGTCCATTTCGAAAATGCTCATCACCTGTTTCTTCACCCGATATGAGCGCAAAAAAAGGCAAGGGTATCCATTGATGCAGAAACATTTGCATCATCCCTTTCCAGGAAACCTCATAAATCTGATTTTCAGGTGGAACCTGACCGGATTGAACATCCCTCAACACACCTGTTTCGGGATCCTCCCTAAGGGAATGCAAGATATAACGTGGTGTACCATCATCATATTCACCATTACGCTCTTCCCAAAACCAGCAATGAACATTTTTTAATTGCGCAACAGGAATTTTTATAGACCAAAACTGTATTCCACTGTCAGGAATTAAAGTGATGATACGAGACATATGATTCTCAATCCCCTGAGAAATATTAGGACACAAATTGATAGATTAAACTATAACAGCTATTATAAAATAAAAAATAAATAATTGAATTATTTTAACGACCGAATTTTTATGAAATAATTTTGAAAATCTATTTAAATATAAATTTCAACCAATTAAAAAATAAATAATATTCTGAGTATGATTGAACATTATATTTATTAAGTTTCATATCTTGACTATATAAATCAAATACCGTACCTAAATTACTAGGTATATTAATAATCATGAACATTCCGATTGAAAACAATCAAAAACGGTTTTTACCCATTGTCGCAGCAATATCATTTTTCATGGCTGCACTTGATTCAACTGCCGTCAATACAATAATTCCCTACTTATCCAATTTTTTTAACACACCTTTATTCAAAACAAAAAATATCATTATTTATTATATGGTGGCTGGATCCCTATTTATTCCTCTTACGGGATATCTATGCCAAAAACATGGATGTCGCATAATTTTTTGTCTTTCGCTGGCAATTTTTACATCTGGTTCTCTTTTATGCGGACTTTCCCATAACTTGAATGAATTGTTAATCGCAAGGATTATTCAGGGTTCTGGAGGAGCACTTATGCTGCCGATCGGTCGATTGGCAATTATCCAGACCTTTTCCAAAGACGAACTGGTAAAAGCATTAAGTATGGTAACCCTTCCCGCTTTGACTGGTCCCTTGATCGGTCCCATTGTTGGGGGGATGATCACTTCTTATTTTCATTGGTCTCTAATATTTTTAATCAATATACCCTTCGGTATTCTTGGAATTATATTTGCCTTACGAATTTTTCCCGATATCAAGGATAAATCAATTAAAATGGATTATACAGGGTACGGAATATTTGCCATTTCAATAGCCTTTCTTACCTATGCACTCAGTCTATTTAGTGAAACAAAACAATTTAAAATTCCAACCCTGATTCTTATTCTGGGCATCCTTTTAATGATATTTTACTGGATAAAATCCTATAATCATAAACACCCCTTATTTCATCACAACCTTTTTAAAGTAAGAAGCTTCACAATTGGAATTTTCGGTAACATCGTTGCACGTATCGGATGCGGCGCCGTACCATTCATGCTGCCATTGATGTTACAAATTCTATTGGGACTTTCACCCGTAAAATGTGGTTTTGCAATGTTACCATTGGCCATTGCTTCTTTTGTAGGAAAATCTTTCGTCGATCAGATTATAAGACAGACCGGTTACCGACGTTTTCTGTTTATCAACACTATATTGCTCAGTTTTTCATATATTTCGTATGTAACTGTAACAAGTTCATCCAGCTGGACATTATTGATTGTTCTAATGCTCATTACTGGATTTATAAATTCCATTCAATTTACAGCCATGAATACAGTTACCGTTATTGATCTATCTTTTAGTAAACAACCTTCAGGAAGCGGTTTATTATCCACAGTCATGCAACTTTCCATGGCTTCTGGTGTTGCCGTCTCTGCAATACTTTTAAATGTAGATCAATCTTTGCATCCCAATTCCGCTCCTGCAATACATTTTCATTTTACATGGTTTTGGTTGGGTATAACGACACTTTTCAGCTCTTTTATCTTTTGGTTTTTGCCAAAAGGAAAATAATTATTCTTCTTTATTATTTATAAAATACAATTTTTCCCGTTTATAGGATATCCATATTTTATTTAGTGCAAACCAGTCTGAACCAATCAGCATATCTGCTTCATCATGCAATGGGGATACGGTCAATGTAGGTTTGATTTCAACCTGTCCACCAATTTCGAAACGCTTAAATTGATACCAGTGATAAACAACCTCTTTTGAACCAATCGAGCTTGCCAGTCCACCCGGACGTGTGGCCAGCTCATCTTCATGAATTCCCATTTCTTTTACTTTTTGAAGGGCAACTATTCGGGATCGTGCACCACTGTCAATTAGGGCTTCTAGGGGAAACTGATCAATTCTTACCTTTGTAAACACACGAAAACCTTTTTTGTCCAAATCAGTAATATGACCTTTTTCTTGCCAAAAAGGTGGTACCATACATAATAATGAATGGCTGTTCACCTCCCATAAATTCAGCTTTCCTGTTTTTAATGAAAATTCAACATCAAAATTTGATAATATATCTCCACCGATCAATCCTGAAATGGCAGGTTTAATTCTTGGAAATTGAGGTAAATTACCAACTGGTATAGATAAAGCGCCCAGATTGTACGTTCCTATGTGCATATTTCGGATAAAAACATTTTGTACTGTTTTACTTCCCCCTTTTGAACCCAGTATTATTGTTTTTTGGCCTGGATCCACAGGTAAATGCAGCCTTGAAGCTCCATCCAAAGAAATAAGACTTCCTTCTGAACCTGTGTCAATAATCAGGGAAACCATTTGTCCATTAATTTGAAAATCCCCTATTATATATCCTCCTATATTTCTGAGAGGAATTTGCGCAATTTTTTCATAACTGCATAAATTCCTTTCGGCTTTGGCAGAATCAAAAGACCATAAGCCTGTAAAAAAATAAAATGTCAGAATGAGTTTTTTCATATTTTTCTATTTATATTCGCTTTGGGATGGGCTTTATTCCATACTTCAAGTAAATGAGATTCATCCATCAATGTATAACGCTGCGTTGTAGACAGGCTTGCATGTCCTAACAACATCTGTATTGTTCTTAAATCTCCTCCGTTTTGTAAAATATGGGTGGCAAATGAATGACGTAGAGCATGAGGTGTTGCCAATTCTGACAATCCTGTCATGCGTCTGTATTCACGCATATTTTTTTGGGCAATCGATGGATTTAACCTTTTGCCTTTAACACCGACAAAAACTGGTGATTGAGATTTTATCATAAAAGGGTAATGTTTTTCCCATTTTATTAATGCCTCAGCCACATAGGACAAAATCGGCACAAGTCGTTCCTTATTTCCTTTACCGGTTATCCTTAGGGTTGCACCCTCATGGGTCAGATCTGCATTTCTGAGATCCCCCCAATTTAAGGATAAGGCTTCAGACAACCGCAAACCACAACCATACAACAATGTAAATAAAGCGATGTCACGATTTTGAGTCATTGGGGACTGATCAACAATCGCAATATTCCTAGTCAACTCTGAAGCCTCTTTTTCCGTCAATGGATGAGGTAAAGGTTGATTGACCTTTGGAATCTTTATTAATGAAGCAATATTATTCTCAATATAATAAAACCTTGCCAAAAAGCGATAAAATGACCGCAATGCGGATAAACGTCTTTTACGTGTACGGATTGCGGCATCTTGCGTATGTCGACCCTGACCAAGATAATGACTTTTAAGGGCTTTGTTATTTTCATCCGCCATCCATGCTCTGACATCCTTATATGAAAGATCGGCAAGATCATGCCCGGTTATTTCTTTACCCCTATAATTTGCAAAAAATTGTAAAAAAAGGGTTAAATCTTGTTGATAGGCAATAATACTATTAGATGAGGCTCTTTGACTGTCCCTCATCCATTTCAAGAAATGCTTTAAATAATCTTCTGCCAGCATGATTGGATCCTTTTCAACACGATTCTGTCACTGAAATGATAATTTATTATAAATTCCATATTCTGTAAAAATGATTGACCGGCCCATGTCCCTTACCCACTTGCAGCTGATTGCCAGCCTTAAGTGCATGCCCTAGATAAGTCTTGGCCTCTCTGACCGCATCAGGAATTTCCATAACGGGAATCAAGGCTGTTATGGCAGAAGACAACGTGCATCCTGTACCGTGATTATTATTTGTCAGCACTCTTTCATCCTCATAATCGAAAATTTCATTCTTATTACATAATACATCTAAACAGTTAAATCCCTCGAGATGTCCCCCTTTTAACAAAACCCAATGAGATCCAAATGAAAGTAATTTCTGTGCCTCCTCTTTCATTTCCAGCATTGTTATTGGATCATCTCTATTCAATAAAACGCATGCCTCCGGGATATTTGGGGTAATAAGGGTGGCAAGAGGAAATAGTTCGTCCTTCAATGCATTAACTGCCGCATCATTGATCAAATGATCACCGCTTTTTGCCACCATGACAGGATCAATAACGACCTTGGCAACATTATATTCTCTCAATTTCTGGGCTACAATCCTGACAATAAGCTCATTGCCAAGCATTCCGATTTTGACAGCGTCAACATGGATATCCTGAAAAATCGCATCGATCTGATCTGCAACCATTTTAGGATCCATAATTTGAAAAGATCTTACCCCTTGGGTATTTTGCGCAACAACCGCCGTTATAACTGACATTGCATAGGTTCTCAATGCGGAAAAAGTTTTGATATCAGCCTGGATTCCCGCCCCTCCACTTGGATCGGTTCCAGCAATTGTTAAAATATTTTTAATCATGTAGATCCCAATTTATGTCTAATATTTTATGATTATAGCTTTAATTCATTTTAGAGATATATTTTATCTTAAATCCAGAACATATAGTTTCAAACAATGCTATACTATCCTCGTAAAATAAGATTTTGCCTCAATTTCAATTGAGTTTGTCAAATGAATCCTGATATTTTATCTGATATGCCTCTATCTTACCGTAAAATAGTCCCGGTTCTTCTTCCTTACCCATTCAAGGAACCTTTTGATTATATAATTCCACACGACCTAAAAATAGAAAAAATCATTCCTGGTACCCTGGTTATTGTACCGCTCAATCAACGTAAGGAAATAGGGGTTGTCTGGCAAGATCACGTTCTATCAGGCAATTTGTCTTTATCATCCACCCCCAAAAAAGAAAAAAGAAAATTAAAAGAAATTATTTCCATTTTACCCATTCAACCCCTACCAAGAGTTTTAATGCAATTCATTGATTGGATGGCAAATTACAATTTTACAGAATCAGGTTCCGTTCTGGCAATGGCAATCCGTAATGTCAGAACTCTCACCGTTCCCTTAAAAAAAGAATATGGATGGATAAAAACTTCACCTTTGCCAACAAACTTGAAAATTACCGAAAAAAGAAAAAAAATTCTGGATTTCATGAATATTCCAGATCAAGCCTATACAACAAGGGAATTGACAGAAAATTTACATATAAAACCTTCGGTTATTTATGGACTGGAAAAATCAGGAGGCATTTTCAAACAACCCCTTACCAATTTTACACAATTTTCGAAACCTGATCCCAATTTTCATCAACCTAGCTTTTCCGAAGAACAAACCAAAGCAACAACTTTTTTAAGGAAACAAGTCGATAAGAAAAAATTTTCTGTTACTTTACTGCAAGGTATTACCGGTTCAGGAAAAACAGAAGTTTACATGCAAGCCATAGCTTCCTGCATCGAACAGAATAAACAAGTTCTGGTTTTATTGCCAGAAATCGCTTTGTCAGCTCAATGGACCAACCGGTTTTACAAACGTTTTGGCGTAAATCCTGCACTATGGCATTCCGATCTAGGTTTGAAACACCGTAAACAAACCTGGATGGCTATATTAAAAAATGAAGTTTTCGTGTTAGTTGGCGCGAGATCCGCCCTATTTCTACCTTTTTATGATCTGGGATTGATAATTGTGGACGAGGAACACGAATCTTCCTTCAAACAGGAGGAAGGTGTTATCTATAATGCTAGGGATATGGCCATTGTCAGGGCTAAACTATCCTCGTGTCCTATTATTTTGGTTTCCGCCACCCCTTCAATGGAAACCCTGATAAATGCGCATCAGGGAAAATATTTTCATCTCACCTTAACCAAACGACATGGTGGGGCTATCATGCCACGAACCGAACTGGTTGACATGAAAATACATCCACCAGAAAGAGGACATTTCCTGTCACCACCTCTTGTAAAGGCAACACAGGAAAAACTTGACAAAAACGAACAGGTCTTGTTTTTTTTGAACAGGCGCGGTTACGCCCCTTTAACTTTATGCCGTGCTTGTGGTTACCGTCTTGAATGTCCACATTGTTCAGCATGGTTGGTTGAGCATCGCAGCACTAGAAAACTGGTATGTCATCATTGCGATTATTCTATACCCGTTCCGCTGGAATGTCCCCATTGCAATACCAAGAATAGTCTGGTTCCCATTGGTCCTGGAATTGAACGCATTACCGAAGAGGCAAGAATTACCTTTCCTGACGCAAAAATCCTTGTCATGTCCAGTGACTGTTTAAACAGCCCCAAAATGACAGCCGAAGCCGTTCGCCAAATTATGCAAAAAGAAGTCAACCTTATTATCGGCACCCAAATTGTTGCCAAGGGATGGCATTTCCCTGATCTTACTCTTGTTGGGGTTATAGATGCCGATTTGGGATTAACCGGCGCAGATTTACGTGCGGCTGAAAAAACATTACAGTTATTGCATCAGGTCGGGGGTAGAGCCGGTCGAGCCAGATTTCCCGGTACAGTTATAATTCAAAGTTTTTTAACAGATCATCCCGTAATGGAGACGTTAATCAAAGGTGATTTCAATCAATTCATGATCGAAGAGGCGCATGAGCGTAAAGCCGGATTTTGGCCTCCTTACGGTCGATTGGCCGCCATAATCGTAAGTGCGGATACAAATCAGGATGCTTTGGAAACAGCTCAGCAACTCGGTCTAAATGCGCCCAGCCGAGATGGAGTCATCGTTTTGGGACCTGCCCCAGCTCCCCTATCTCTGCTTCGTAACCGTTATCGACAGCGTTTATTGCTAAGAACACATAAATCCATCGCCATACAGCCGATCCTACATCAATGGTTGGATCCAATTAAACCCAAAAAAAACGTAAAAATAACTGTGGATATCGATCCAATATCGTTTTTGTAATATTGATCAAGATTTATAGTCGGAATATTTTCATAATTAGAATTCATATGAAATATTCTGTATGAAATCTTAATTAATCGCTCGCATCCAATGATGTTTTTATTTATTATGTTTTTTCGTTATTAATTTATTTGTACTGATCAGGAGATCCCATGCCTAACTCCCCTACAATTCATTCTGATTCTCTTACAGAAGGATTGATGGATTATTCAAAGGAACTTTTAATCGTCACACATAACGGACGTTTTCATATTGACGATGTTTTCGCCTTTACAACCTTATTTCTTGCATTGGATTTAGAAAATAGACCCTTTCGGCTGGAAAGAACACGTAACCCTGAAATCATTGAAAAAGCTGATATTGTTTTTGATGTTGGGGGAATTTTTGATGGTAAGCGTTATTTTGACCATCACCAGATTGGTGCTCCTGAAAGAGATATCAAACAGACACCCAAAAACATGGAAGGAACTATTCCCTATAGTTCTGCTGGTCTTATATGGACCGCTTTTGGCTTGGATGTCATTAAAAAACTAGCCCCTGACCTGGATGAGAAATCACATCGTGTTGCACATAGTGTAATTGAAAAAGCGCTAGTCATTCCCATAGATGCAATCGATAATGGAAAAATGCAACCTGAAAACGGATTAAATTTTTCATCAATCATAAATATTTTCAATCCTGCGTGGGATTGCGACGACCCGTCAAACCAGCTGGAACGTTTTTTTAAGGCAAGTAAAATCGTTCAAACTGTTTTGATTTATCAACTTAATATTGAATTTGCTCGTAACAGAGCCATCAGCTGTTGTGAAGAAGCATACAAGAACAGCCCCGATAACCGTATTTTGATGTTGCCTCGCTGGATGCCACATATATATCCGATTTTTGCCAATGGTTGGAATACACAACTGGTAATTTACCCTGCAGAAAATGAATGGCGTGTCGGGACAGTTCCGATCCGTATGCACGGAAACGATCGACGTAGATTGTTTCCTGCCAGCTGGGGAGGACTAGAAGGTGAAAACCTAGAAAAAGAAACAGGAATTCAAGGGGCGAAATTCGTTCACAAGGGATTGTTCATAGCTGTTGCCACATCAAAAGAGGCAGCAATTGCACTTGCGCACAAAACCCTGGAATAATTTATAAAAACTATAATTAAGGATTAGAATTCGTGTTAATCCTTAATCTTGTCTAATCTAATTTACAGGTGAATACCCAAGCATAAATATTTGATTTCAAGATAATCATCTATACCATATTTGGAACCTTCCCTTCCAAGACCTGATGCCTTTATTCCGCCAAAAGGTGCCATTTCATTTGAGATCAAACCAGTATTAATTCCCACAATCCCGTATTCCAAGGCTTCTGATACACGTGTTATTCTTGAAATATCATTGGCATAAAAATAGGATGCCAAACCAAATTCCGTATCATTGGCCAAATGAATAACCTCTTCTTCAGTTTCAAAGCGATATACAGGCGCCAAAGGTCCAAAAGTTTCCTCTTTCGAAACCAGTGCATTAAATGGTACATTCGATAAAATTGTCGGCTCGAAAAAACATCCCTCAAGAGCTTCACCACCCATGACAACAGTTGCGCCTTTATTTACAGCATCATCAATATGTTCTTTCACCTTTTTCAAGGCATTTCGATCAATCAAGGGGCCAATGGTTACATCTTTATTCAATCCATTGCCAACCTTGAGTTTGGTAACGGCATGTTTAAATTTTTCAATAAATTGATCATAAACTGAATCATGAACATAAAATCGATTTGCACAGACACAAGTTTGACCCGCATTTCGATATTTGGACATCATTGCCCCTTCCACCGCCGCATCAATATCTGCGTCTTCAAAAACGATGAAGGGTGCATTCCCCCCCAATTCCATTGATAATTTTTTTACCGTACCGGCTGATTCCTGTATTAATTGAGCGCCAATTTCTGTTGATCCTGTAAAGGTTAGTTTACGAACTATTGGATTAGAGGTCAATTCTCCACCAATTTCCCCTGAGGATCCTGTAATGATATTGAAAACCCCTGGCGGTAATCCAGCTTCTTCAGCAAGCACACCCAGGGCCAAGGCAGAGTAAGGGGTCATACTTGCGGGTTTAAGTACCATTGAACATCCAACTGCCAATGCTGGACCAGCCTTGCGGGTAATCATCGCGTTGGGAAAATTCCAGGGAGTAATTGCAGCCGTAACCCCAATTGGTTGTTTGATAACCGAAATCCGATTATCTGCCGCGTGTCCGGGAATGGTATCGCCATAAACCCTTTTTGCCTCTTCGGCAAACCATTCCAGATAAGACGCGCCATATTGAATTTCCCCCTTAGCCTCCGCCAAGGGTTTCCCCTGTTCAAGTGTGAGAATTAATGCAAGATCATCCTTGTTTTCTTCCATTAATTCATACCAACGACGCAAAATGACAGATCGCTCTTTTGCGGTTTTTTTTCGCCACGCAATCTGGGCGGTTTGTGCGGCTTTAATAGCCTTTTTTGTTTCGTTACCACCCATTTTCGGAACAGTTCCAATAATTTCATCAGTTGCAGGATTGACAACCTGAATTACTTGACCATTATCTGCATTCAACCATTGACCATCAATGAAACATTGCTGTTTGAACAATGACTTGTTTTTTAAATCGTCAAGACTTTTTTGAACCATGCCTGTTGCTTTCTATCATTTGGAATAATTAATGTTATTGAGATTATAACAAAGCGAATTCTGTTTTGTTATAATTTACATTATCATAACAAAGAATTGTTTTTGATTTATATTTTATAATAGATCCATATTAAAATTTTACTGAAAACAACTTGCATAACAATCTATTTTGCTGTTGTATATTTTGTAACAAAATTACTTAAAACTAAAGATAAAAGAAAGATAAGAAAATGAATTCCGGAAAACAATTTCCGATTAAATTCTCCCAAAATCCAAACAGCCTGTCAAAAAAGGAACGTGAGGCAATTTTAAAAAAACCTGGTTTTGGGCAAAAATTCACAGACCATATGTTGGTAATTCATTATAATGATGAAAAGAAATGGCATGATGCGGAAATCAAGGCTTACGGACCAATTAGTTTGGATCCTGCCGTTTGCGTTTTTCATTATGCACAAGAAATATTCGAAGGCATGAAGGCCTATAAGGCAAATGATGGTCGTATTCTTTTATTCAGACCAGAAGCCAACGCAAAACGTTTTGCCAATTCGGCCAAGAGGCTTGCCATGGCCCAACTTCCTGAATCACTCTATTTACAAGCCATTAATGAATTTGTTAAAGCGGAAAAGAACTGGATCCCAGACCAGGAGATAGGTTCTCTATATCTCCGTCCTTTCATGATTGCCAGTAAACCTTATCTTGGTGTTAAACCTTCCCCGGAATATCTGTTTATGCTGATTGCCTCGCCAGCCGGTTCCTATTTTTCCAAAGATGCGCAATCTGTATCTGTATGGGTTTCTGAATTCTATACAAGGGCGGCCCCCGGTGGAACTGGAGAGGTTAAATGTGGTGGAAATTATGCAGCCAGCCTTGCCGCCCAACAGGAAGCTACAAAAAATCAGTGTGACCAACTTATTTTTCTTGATTCTGTAGAGCATAAATGGATTGAGGAAATGGGAGGGATGAATATCTTTTTTGTATTCAAAGATGGAACTTTACTAACCCCCCCCTTAAGTGGAACCATTCTACCTGGGGTAACCCGTGATTCTCTTATTACCTTAGCAAAAGATAAGGGACTGACCGTTAAACAGGAAAAATATTCAATCCATCAATTGATTGACGATATTCAATCAAAAAAAATCTCTGAAATCTTTGCCTGTGGCACTGCCGCTGTCATTACGCCTATTGGAAAAATAAAAAACTCAAAAGGCGAATATATTATAAATGAAGGTAAATCAGGAAAAATTACCCAAGACCTTCGTAAAAGTTTGATTGACATTCAATTCGGAAATGTCATTGATCCCTATCAATGGGTAAAAGTAGTAAAATAAAAACTTTTTGTTTTTCTTATCTTTAATGACCATTTTCCAAACTAAATATATATATATTTTAGGGAAAATGGTTTTCATTTTTCTGAAAATCCGAATTTAGCCTGGCTTATACAATAATTAAACTTGCTTAACATGGATGGCAATCCAAGCAAATCAACAATATTTACGGGTTGCTGACCATATTCAACAACAACCAAATCTGCATAGGATAATTTTTGCAACAAATAGTTGAAATCCCTTAAATTCAAACGATTCATCAACATATTCTTATCCATCGCTTTCATCGTGAACAAAAAATGTTCCTTATTAATTGTCAAGGCTATATTTTTATTTTTACCCGGAATTTGCTTACCTTTTGAATCCCATAAAATCAAACCAACATTATTTGCATCCCTTTCAAACCCAAGAACCAGATCATTTGAAAGAACATGACATGAATCAATTTGCTGTTTCATATGTGAATAATGAAACGCTGTCCAATTTCCTTCATGTCCATCCAGATGATATGTTTGTTCCGCAGCATTCACTTGCAAGCAAAATAAAAATAAACTGTAAACTAGAAATAAATAATTACGAAACATCATCTTGATTATCGTTTAAATATACCTGTGGACTGATGACCATTTGCGTCTATATATGTACATCTTGCTTCGCGATCATTCAATCTTGTACAAACATTTTTACCACTGATAAGATGAAAATCCCCCTGACAGTCCTCTGGTTGATTCAGTACAAGCTGTTCACCCTGAAACCCGGCATATAAAGGTCCCTGACATGTCCCACCATCTCGCCTTGTTAAAACCTGATGACCCGCCGCGTTCGGATTAAAACACAAGGACCAGTTGGTTACAGGTTGATGAGAATTGAAAAATAAACCGTGCGTATATAATTCTAGATGTGTTGTCAAATGCCAACATCCCTTTAACATTGTCGTGTCTCTCTTGTTCCAGGATTCTTTTGGAAGATCAACCTTGTTATTGGATTTAACATCTGTTTTTGGTGGAACAGTTGAATTTACGGGAGGTTTTGGAACATTTTTTTTCTGCAAATTTTCTATATCAGATAAATTCGGATTATCTTTCAGGGATGGTATTTCAGGTAATTGTTCAGGAGGTGGTAAAGGGTCAATTTTTGTTGGATCAATAGGTACTAAGGGTTTTACCGAAGGAATTCGACATTGATTTTGTAAAATATTCCACTGTTCAAGCAACTTATTTCGTTCATCCGCCAATCGATCCTGACGTTTTTTGTCATTCATAACATGCCTGACTTTATTTTTTGAAGGATAAATGATTTCACATTTTTTTCCATTTAAATCTTCATCCGTCCAAAATATTGACATCAATAAACCTAATGCAAAAGCACTCAATGCTGTAATCCAAGGAAATCTGTTCCAAAAAAACAAATGATTTCTCTTTTTTCTCTCAACACCCATCAATGGATCATAGGTTTTCTGGTCACATGAAAAACCCCATGCAGTGATTACAGGTTTTCCATCAACGGCATACAAAAAATCCAAGCCAGGAAATTGACGGCATTGATTGAAAAATCTTGAAAGCGTGAGACCAGGATAACGTTGAATGATTTCCTCAATATCCAGCAAAATTGAACGTGTTGCCTGTAATAATTTTTGCTGCTGATTTTGATCAAGTTCTTTCCATGAAAAACTTGTTTGTCCCTCCGCATTCCAACGAACGATATCGTTATTGAATTCTGGCTGAGCAAAAATTTTTGCGTGATCCGCATCACTATAGGTTAATATTTCATTATATATCTGACGATAAAAATTCTGTTGCCGATTAAAAAGAGGTTTTAACCGATTGATTTTTTGTCGACTTAATACCAAAAGCATCAGGTTCATTCCTTATTGACCAAAGAATGAAGATCTTTTTGTTTTTTTAGTATCACGCCAACAACAAGCAATGTCAAAAAAAACAACACCAAAGGTAAAAACCAATAATAACGACAATAATTTATTGATATGATTCCTTTCCACCATGGCAATATCATCAATAACAGTAAAATGAGACCACTAGTTATCCATGGCCAAAAATTTTTGTTATCAATGCGATTATTAAATGGTGAAACTGGAGGAGGAAGAATTGTCATAACTTTCATATTCCTCTCCTTTCCCTTGGCGGACAAAACTTCCTTTTTTGAATAAGGCTGATTTGATTCATGTCCCCATTCCAATATGGCTGGTCCATGAGGGGTTGCGATTATGAATTCGTCATTGGGAAATTGTAATGCATCCAAAAGAAGCTTGCCTTTTTGCTTTTGCAATGAATCTGGAGAGTTTATCAAACACTGAGCGTATTTTTTCCCTTCTTCGATATAATCATACGCCTCTTTTAAATTCTCCTCTTTTGATAAATGTTTGACAGGGAGATTTTGGCTGTCGACAGGCAAATACCAATCAACCTCTCCTCGTCCCCGATCCAATTGAGGTTCAAGCAATAAAGCGGCACATTCAGGACTGACATTCTTCTTCAAGAGGTCATGCAGAATATGCCAGTTTTCCAATATCAACTGACCATTCATTCCAAGCGGTTTTGCCTTATTGAAATTGGTTGTAACAATCGGTCTTCCTGGAATAAATTGCAATTTCATTTTGAATTATCCTTTTTAGATTCAATAGGATCAGAAGATGATTTATTATTATCCTGCTCGGATTTATCAGATTTAGATGCGGGCTTGTCAGTCGATTGGTCTTGCTTTTCAACCGGTTCAGGCTGGCAGGCTCCCGATTGAACCTGGATAGGTAGATTTGAGGATTGTAAGACTCTAACAATCATGTCGGATTTTTGTGCATAATTACCATGGGAGGATGTATACTGATCCATCGTTACAAACGTGTTTACTCCAACTACCCTTCCACAAAGATCAACCAGTGGACCTCCAGAATTACCCGGGGAAACCATTGCGCTATGAGGCATTATTTTTTCGCCATTGTGATTATTCTGAATTCCATTAATCTGTCCCTTGGTCAATATAACACCAGGAATTGCTTGTAGATCACCCTTCATCAGCCTTTGCATCGCATCATCCTGGCTTATCATGATTCCCGGATAACCTGCAGCGACAACATCCTGTAAGGGTCGTGCATCTAATGAAAAACTCAGAGGTTGTTGCGGTGGCGCATTTTCAACCTTAAGAATTGCCAGGTCCAGTCCTCCATTTTCTGTAGTCTGACTTACAGAAACAACATGAGCAAGTTTCAACTGTCCCAAGGACTTATTGGTAACCATTACAGAATTGTTCTTGGCATTTTCAACCACATGTCGATTAGTCACGATTGTGTCGGATGTAACGAAAAATCCTGTACCCGAAGCGGCAGATACATCATCGTCCTTTAACACCATTATAAAAACAGTACTTTTTTCAAGCAGTTCCGGTAAACTACCTTCAAAAATTTTTCCGGTTGAAGTCATTGGTGTAAATGGATGTTCTAAACTTTTATTTAATGATGGATCTGCACGAGATTCCCTTATGTTACAGGGTGGATTTTCTAACCTATCCTTCAAAATCTTAATTTCTGTTTCCAGATCATGATTGGATTTCTCTATTTGCGGATATTGTTTAACAAGATTATGAGCTTCCCGAACTGTAATTCCATTAATTTTGATTGGATGTTCAGCAAAAATTATTCGCCAACCCAACAATAAACCTATAAAAAAAAATAAAATCGCCGCTATTAATCGAGATAAAACAAATTGATTATTGAAATTTGTCAAAAACCGAAAACGTAATGATATTTTAGGATTTACCGTAGAATTTTCTCGTGATTTAATAGATGACTTTATTTGTCCATTTACCTTTTTTTCATCAGAGAAATGTGAAATAGCGTCTTTTGCAGGTTTGGGCTCAGATGAAAATTGAAACAATGATGGTAAATATATTCCTGATTTTTTATTGTCCTGAAAAGAATTTGCTCCCCAATTCTTAATAATTATCTTATCCCCGCTTGTAAGAATATCCCTAAAATCCGTAATATGTAAAACAGCTTCAACAATTTTTCCGCTCGAACTTTTTTTGGATATATTTTCAAACAAATTTTTAAATGAAATAGCCATTTTCTGATAAATTTGCTGCTTTTGCGGCCCAGTTATTATTTTTGGCTCTTCAAAGGTATCCACATACCAGGAAATCAATAACGTATCTTTATTTTGATTTTCTGTAACAACAGGTTCAGCCAATTGTATATCTGGACAATACTGAGAAAAAATTTTGATGATCAAATCGTATTTTTCATAAATAATTTGATCATTAATAGTCATTATTTCTGATTTTTTTAGATTCTGTTTGTCAAGAAGAAATAATGTCATATTTGCTCGCAAATTTTATGAAATATCTTTTAAACTTAATGATAGTAATCCAATGTTATATTCTTGCCAAGTATGGCATAGCAAAGCCAAGCTTTGAGTCCCGTATAACAAGTAATTATCAATAAAATAAAATCAGGCAAAACTTGCCAAAACTATTCATTTTTAAAGACAAAAAACAAAAAACAATTTAAGATAATTGAAAAATCAAATTGGGATTTTTAAATAAACCATTTTACCAAATTATATTATAATAATTTCAAATGTAAAAAAATAACGGAATGATTTTCCAAACCGGATACACCAATGCTAACTATCAAAAATTATTTGAATTTGAATATCATTATCGGAATTACATTGGCAGTAATCCCCTTATCTGTTCATGCAAAAAATGACAAGTCTTTGACAACAATGGAAATACGGACTTTACAGACAAGGGAATTCCCGAATTTATCTTCTTCTCAAGCCTATCAAATTGCTTTGTCTACCTTTCAGGATCTTGGATTTATTATTACAGAAACTTCACCTGCCATGGGGCTTATCGCAGCCAACCAGACTCACCCTGATTTAAATCAGGTTATTTTGGCAACTTTAACTTTAAGTTTAAAAAATGATTCTGTTCATACAATCATTGCACGCCTATCCTTAAGTGCCTATCCACTTTATAATGGTGAAGAAGGTGCAAATTTAAACGGTGGTCCTCCAAGACAATCTGAAATCATTCGATCCCCTGTAACATATCAACAGTTTTTTGATGCCTTTTCCTATTCACTATCCCTTCATCAAAATTACACATCCCGATGAAAATGACACTTAAATTTTTTCTTTGCATATTGGGGTTGTCATGTTTCTCACTGACAGCTTGTTCAAACAATAATGAATCTGTGCTTCCCGCCACTCAAAAACGTGTAAATGAAACGCGTACATTCGAGGCACCTAATCGAGATATTTTATTGAAAACCATTATTACAACACTGCAGGATCAAGGTTTTAATATTGTAAAAGTCAATTTGGACAGTTCCGAGGTAACGGCACAACAAAACAGCAATATAATATTGAGTGTAATGACATATCCCATTGATAGAAATAAATTTGCTGTAAGAGTCAATGGACAAATTTACAATAATTTCAGCGCTTCCTCAACCGGATATGAAAATATAGCAGACCCTGTTTTTTATCAAAAGAATTTTTTTGAACCACTATCCCGGTCACTATTCTTGCAAAATCATCCATTTTAACCTTACTGTAAATAATGGCTTCTCTATTTAATAATGGACAAACATCATGCGCTTTCTCAAATATGTGATTATTCCCACCACAGTTTTACTCATGGCTGGTTGTGAATCAGCATCAAAACAGGCCCAAGATGCTCAGACGGCTCAAAATACAGATGCCCATCTGACTCTTGGAACCATTGAAAGCCAACTTCATAAAGGTATGAGTAATGCCTCGGTTGTTGAAATTTTTGGGCCACCCAATATTGTAACTTCCGATGATCAACATCAGGAAGTATGGGTGTATGATCGGATTTCAACCATGCGTACACATTCCAGTTCGGGAGGATGGGCAACCATTGTTATCCTCGGGTTGGGAAACAAAGCCAATACATCCAGCACGTCACAACGAACACTCACCTTGATTGTGAAATTTGACCATAATCAAAAAGTTAGAGATTATTCTTATAGATATAGCAATTTCTAGGAATGCAAACATTTTCTCGTATATATATTTCTATATCCCTTTGGGGCCAAATCTTCATTGGGATCATGGTTTTATTAAATCCGCTTCAAACTGTTTTGGCAAAACCGCAACAGACTCTTGCACTAAGGGCTGTTCAGAGTCGATCATTTGAAACTACGGATCAGCAAAAAATGATCCAGGCCATTTCATCTACGCTGCAAGACATGGGATATATCATTGTGAGATCAAATGATCAGATCGGTTTTGTCACGGCAATCCATTTTACAGATGACATAATTGAAATTACCGTTACGACACAACCCAATAAAGATCATATTATCGTCAGGGCTACGGCTCGTATGAATAACTTGCCATTGGACAAAAACCCTGAATTCTATCAAAATTTTTTCAATCAGTTGTCTCAAGCCACATTCTTGAACGCCAACGCCATTTATTAGAGATCAGGATAAATTACGTGACAACGTATCAAAAAATTCCTGATAAACTTGGGGTGACGTTACGGGATATTGATTGTAGCGCAAAGCTATACGAACTGTCGTACCATGGTTCACCGTTGATATTGACATTATATTTGCCTGCATAATATGTCCGTTTTCCAGACGTATGACTTCAATCAGATGGCTCAGATCATCCACCCTGACAATTTGAAAATCCAGACTGACCAGTGTTTTAATTACGGCTCGATTAACCCTATTTATATCTGACTGATCAAATTGCCGCATTTGCATATTACGAAGCTGACCTGTCGGTAAGGCAGTCAATCTCAGGTTTGTTGGTATGGAATTCCCATTACATCCTGCCAACAATAAAACCACTACCACAGAAAATAAATGAAAAATTTTCATTAGGATTGAGCCTGTAAATAAATTGCTTTTGACAAAGCATCAAAGAAATTCTGATAAATTTTTGGATCCCGGACCAACCAGATTTCACCGACATGTCCGTCATTGAAAAAATCACGCATTTCAATTGAAACATGAATTTGAAATCCTTTTTTATTATTTTCCAAAGGCAAAAGCACAACAGAAACAGAACTGTTTTTCTTGGCAACATATAAACTATTTTGTCCACCAGCCAGTTCAAACGGTCCCAGCTGAATTGCCAAATTTCCACCCGCCCACGGTTTTTGATGGAAATGAGTGATCGGAATTCCAAAAAAACTCAAAGGCTGACCAATATCATATGTCTGGTCTGCATATAAGGTGCCAATCCCCGCATTCACCTCTCTTATAACATAATGCTGATCTTGGACAACATTCATTACAGCACGCATAAGCTCTGATCTATCAGTTATATCGAAATCCCTGCTTTGCATCGAAAAACGAGCGACCCTGTCTGAGGTTAACCTCATACTATTTTGAGGAGGTGTATCAGAAGCTGAACATGCACTTAAAAAAATCAAGATGACAACCAAACTGTCTAGACAATAAGAAATTAGGTTTTTTTTATCCATATTCATATAATCCGTCTTGACTTCTGAAATCTTGAAACGAATTTCCAATATTTAAAAGCCTATATTTAATATCTGTAACAAATATTGTAATCATAAAATATACAGTTTCATTCTACATTAATATTTTCCCATATTAAAATAAACAAGATATATTTGTTTGGATCGTTTCGTTATAAACTCTTTACCGTTTTACCATGGATTCTTTATGAGTGATAAATCAAACATCAGGGCAGGTTCAAACGAAAGGGTAACTCCTAGCAATAAGCAGGGAAGTTTTCCTTTAAAAATTGATTCTGATTCAGTCATTGGTTCCAAAAATACTTTATTTTACTTAATTTACCCACTCTTTTGCCAGAATCCCTCTTGGAAAAACATGTTTGTGCCATTATTAATTTACCTTTCAACCATCAGGGATCAACTGCATTCGACACGATAGTGCTTTGTATGCCTGATTCCAAAAGTTATTACATTCCTTTTCGGCCAGATTACTCAATTCCAAATGGAGGTTCTTTATTTTAATGGCTACCAAATATATGACCGTTTCCTGGGATCAATTACACAAAGATGCCCGTATATTATCTGAACGCTTGAGCAATTTTAATTTCAGAGGAATTATCGCGATAACCCGTGGCGGGTTAATTCCCGCGGGAATTATTGCACGTGAATTGGAACTTCGTTTGATTGATACAATATCAGTTGTCACTTATGATGAGGAAAAAAGAGGTGAATTAAATATCATTAAAAATCCCTCCATTACCGAAGATGGTAATGGTTTTCTAATTATTGACGACCTCGTTGATTCGGGAATTACTGCCAAAGCTATTCGTAAGTTGTTACCAAAAGCTTATTTTGCCTGCCTTTATGCCAAACCTGCCGGCAAGGAATATACTGATCAATTTATCATGGAAGTTCAACAGGATATGTGGATCCTGTTCCCATGGGATATGGCCCCCGCCTTTGCACCCCCTCTTATCAAATCCCAAAAAAAATAAAAAAAAGCATATTTTATAAAAAAATAACTTGCCTTATAGCGCAGAACAGGATAGCTATAAGGCCATTCGGGGTGTGGCGCAGCCTGGCTAGCGCGCTTGTTTTGGGTACAAGAGGCCCCCGGTTCGAATCCGGGCTCCCCGACCATTAATAAAGACCTTGGGTTAAAATCCTTGGGTATTTTTTAATAAGCAAAAGAGGTTTTCATGACACGGGCGCGAATTTATAAATGCACTCAAAAGGCTACACAATCTGGTAAAATTCGCAGTCATAGATGGATTCTTGATTATGGACAATCCTCCCCTCGATCACACGATTCCTTAATTGGATGGGTAGGATGTAGTGAGACACAAACTGAAGTAAAACTCAGTTTCCCTACAAAAGATCAAGCAATTCAATATGCAGAAAAGAATTCAATTGCTTATGATTTAGAAGAACCAGGTAGTCATCATTATGTTGTCAAAAATTATGAAGATAATTTTCACAACAATCGGAAAATGAACTGGACTCACTGAAATTATTTTTTGCGCCCTTAGCTCAGCTGGATAGAGCAACAGCCTTCTAAGCTGTGGGCCGCTGGTTCGAATCCAGCAGGGCGCATTTCCAATTTTTCGCAAAACTGTTTAATCATTTTTCATAGACGGCAAATTCCAAACCTGTTGTTTCTGATGATAAACAACTTTAGGTAATAATACATAAATTGGATGATAATCAGGATTAAGCCATCTAAGAATTTGTGTCATATCCTTTTCATCCATTGCTGTACAACCTGAAGTCACCGCATTTGCATTTTTTCTTAAATGTGCAAAGATACAGCTTCCATAATGAGGAATATTCTTCTCATTATGTTCAATGACAAAACCTAATTTATAAAGTTGGTCCCCTTTAAAATGAATATCCCTACGCATAGGTTCAGACAAAATAAATTTTTCTTTTAAAGAAAAAATTTGTTTATCAATAATTTGATTGTATTGAGACGATGTAGGATCATCAATACAGTAGTCATATTGTGTCATGACATGGTAAGGATAATTTATAGAAAGATTATTCCTATAACCAAATGCAAAACCTATTTTGAACATTCCAACTGGACTGCGCTTATCACCCTCTTTTTTGTACAGACCTTCTTGGATAAATGGATGCAATCCCCTGCCCCAAGCCAATCCTTGACTACCTAGAGATACAGAAACACCATTTCCTTTTTTGTGCCATTTTGAATGCAAATATTCAAATTTGTATAACTTTCCCCTATTACTATACCATCCATCAGTTATAACAACGATCATTTGCTGTTTTTTTTGCCAGTGATACAAAATTGATTTTTGTGAATGATTACAACTTGAAAAAAATAAACAACCTATTAATGGAATGATTTTTTTTGAAAATAAATTAAACAAATTATTCAATATCCATTTTTGATGAACACCATATTCTCAAACAGAATCGAAAACAATTTTTACTATAAAAATACAATAATAACTTATCACCAAATATACGATTCATTAAGCTGCCACTTTCAATCAGTATCTCAAATAATATGTAATATTTTCAATTATTTCCCTAAGGTAAAGCTACCCATCTCCGATTAAATTACAATATAATAATTTCGTTGCAGTTAAATACATAATTACGCAAACATAATTCATATCCTGTTTTTTTCATTATTAAATTAGAACAATAGCGCAATAAATAAACATAAAATTTATAATAAAATTATCATATTTATATAATTCTTGTTTTATTCAATGGATAAATTATGTAAGAAGCGACATAATCTTAAATATTATATTTTCAGTTTCGAGGATTTTTATGTCTGTTTTTTCTCAATTTGACAATAATATACGCACTCAGAACTCTTTAAGAGATAAAATTACGGCGACAATACGACTTCCAGAAACGGAATGTGTCAAAACCCTACTTCCACAAGCTACCCTATCTGATGAAATGAACAGACAGATATCGGAACATGCAAGATCATTAACACAATATTTAAGAGAACATCGCAACCTGAAGGGTGTCGAGACTCTTGTTCAGGAATTTTCATTATCTTCCGCCGAAGGCGTTGCACTTATGTGCCTTGCCGAAGCTCTTTTACGCATTCCTGATACTGAAACACGTGATGCATTAATCAGGGATAAGATCAGCACTGGTGACTGGATATCACATGCAGGTTTCAAGAAACCTATTTTCACCAATGCCGCCGCATGGGGACTTGCTTTGACAGGAAAACTCGTTACACCTGTAAAGGAAAAAAATCTTGCAGCAACCCTTACAAAATTGGTTCAGCGGCAGGGTGAAAGCATAATCCGTATCGCCCTTGATCGAGCTATGCGCATGATGGGTGAACAATTTGTTCTTGGCCAAACAATGGAAGAGGCTTTAAACCAAAGCAGAAAAATGGAGGATATCGGATTTCGTTATTCGTACGATATGCTTGGCGAGGCTGCGATAACAGAAGAAGATGCGGAACGTTACAGGGTTGATTATGAAAATGCTTTGCATGCAATCGGCCGTTCAACACATGGTAACTCGGTTTATGAACGTGCTGGATTATCCATTAAATTATCCGCTTTACATCCCCGTTATTCTCGTTCCCAATATGACCGAGTCATGAAAGAACTTCTTCCGACTTTAACGAATTTGGTTCTTCTTGCACGACAATATAATATTGGCATCAATATTGATGCAGAAGAGAGTGAGCGCCTTGAAATCTCTCTTGATTTGATGGAAGCCTTATGTAATCACCCAGATCTGAAAAACTGGAACGGTATTGGTTTTGTTGTCCAAGCATATGGCCGCAGAGCTCCCTATGTCCTGGATTATTTGATTGATCTGGCTCGTCGAACAAACCGCAGATTGATGGTGCGTTTGGTAAAGGGTGCCTATTGGGACAGTGAAATTAAAAAAGCGCAGGTTGAAGGTCAATCCGATTTTCCTGTCTATACCCGCAAAATTCATACAGATATTAGTTATATTGCATGCGCGAAAAAATTATTGGCCAATAGAGACGCAATTTTTCCACAGTTTGCCACACATAATGTTCGAACACTTGCAACAATTTATGCACTTGCAGGAAAAGATTATGATGTTGAACAATATGAATTTCAGTGTCTCCATGGTATGGGTGAACAGTTATATAGCAAAATCGTACAAGCGGGTGATCTTTCACGACCATGTCGTATATACGCCCCTGTGGGAACACATGAAACTTTGCTTGCTTATCTTGTTCGCAGATTATTAGAGAATGGAGCTAATTCTTCATTTGTAAACCAGATTGGCAACAGTGACATTTCAATTGATCAACTGATTGCAAACCCTGTGGATGAAGCTCTGAAAGTAAATCCTGTTGGCAGTCCTCATCCAGCCATCCGTTTACCACGCTCCATTTATGGTCAGGAAAGACTGAATTCAAGAGGCATTGATTTCAATAATGAATTTACCCTACATGATCTTTCTAAGGCCCTTAAAGATTCTCCAGCATCTTGGGAAGCATTTCCAATTCTTGCAGGAAAGAAAACTAAGTTCAAAAACAAACCATTGGATGTTTTAAATCCTGCTGATCATAACGATAAGGTAGGGACAGTTATCGAGGCATCACAAGCGGAAATTGATCGTGCGTTCAAATCGGCAGTAAAGGGTGCCAAGGACTGGGCTGGATTGGATCCTGATAAAAGGGCTGTTCCCTTGTTGAAAGCTGCAGATCTTTTGGAAGAGCAATTGTATCCTTTATTGGGACTGATTATTCGTGAAGCGGGAAAATCTTTTCCCAATGCCCTGGCTGAAGTAAGAGAAGCGATTGACTTTCTTAGATACTATGGTTCAACAGTTGCCAGAACTTTCAATAATAATACTCACGCACCATTGAGTGGACCCGTTGTTTGCATCAGCCCATGGAATTTCCCACTGGCCATTTTTATCGGGCAAATTTCTGCAGCTCTTGCTGCCGGAAATCCTGTTATTGCCAAACCAGCCGAGGAAACGCCTTTAATTGCCACTAAGGCAGTTCAAATCATGCATGAAGCGGGTATACCGGAAGAAATTCTTCAATTATTACCCGGTAAGGGAGATATTGGGGCATCTCTTATTTCAAATAAGGAAGTTCATGGAGTAATGTTTACAGGATCAACAGCAGTTGCCCGTGAAATTTCTAAAAATCTTGCCAGCAGAAGATCTCCATCAGGCAACATTATTCCTTTTGTGGCTGAAACAGGCGGACAAAATGCACTTATCGTTGATTCCTCTGCCCTCGCTGAACAAGTTGTTGTTGATATCATCAGTTCTGCATTTGACAGTGCCGGTCAACGATGCTCTGCCCTAAGGGTATTGTACGTTCAGGAAGATTGCGCGGATCGGGTTATTACCATGTTACGGGGTGCAACCAAGGAGCTTATTATAGATAAACCTCTTTCTCTCAAAACCGACATAGGTCCTGTAATCAGTCAGGATGCATTAAATCGTCTAAATAATCATGTCGAATATATGAAAAAGAAAGGATTTAAGATCTGGTCCCTACCTTTACCTGAAAAAACAGAAAATGGTACATTTATGATGCCGACCATAATCGAAATCAATCAGATATCCGATATTCCTGATGAAGTTTTTGGTCCTGTCCTTCATGTTGTTCGATTTAGACGAGATCAGATTGACCATATAATTAAATCGATAAACCAAACAGGATTTGGGTTAACGTTTGGTATTCATTCCCGTATTGATGAAACCATTGAGGATGTAACAACAAAAATTAATGCAGGTAATATCTACATTAACCGTAATATCATCGGGGCGATTGTTGGCGTACAACCTTTTGGGGGAAAAGGTCTTTCCGGAACAGGTCCAAAGGCAGGTGCACCCTTCATTCTAAGAAGGATGTTGCAACAAAGCCCCGTTTTCGATGAATTCCCCAAACAATCTCTACCCCCCATTGCACAGCAGTGGCTGGACTGGTTGACAAGCAATCAAAAGAATTTTGTTTCTACAGCAAAAAATCTGTTATCCCATACAATAGTAAATTCAAATATTGAATTAAATGGACCAGTGGGTGAAAAAAATATTTATTCTCTCTCACCACGAGGAACAGTATTATGTATCGCTAAAACACGAGATATCTTATTGAGACAAATTTCCTTATCCCTGAAATGTGGAAATTCAGTCCTGATTTTTGCACCTGATCAGATCACAGAATGGTATTCACAATTGCCCCATGAATTGTCATTACACATCAGAAAGGTAAAATCAATGAATGAGCAACCTTGCACGATCATTCTGGGTGAAAAAGATGTTCCCGAATTTGAAGAGGCTCGTCAGAACATGGCATTTTCAGACAATGGAATTATTTCTGCACTAGATGTAGATGAAAATTTCGAAAATACGGATCTTCTCATGGAAGAGATCTCCATAAGCAATAACACGACTGCTGCAGGGGGAAATGCCTCTTTAATGACAATAGATTAATATCAATTTTGATTTATGAAACACAAACCCTTATTATTTTATATAATAGGGGTTCAATAAAGACCGACCCTATTTACAGAATAAAAAAGATAGGGTTTTCATTTATTAATGTTTTCAATTATTTACCATATCCAAAACATTAAAACCCATGCCCCAACAACGGGTATTACAGATACAGTATAAAGGGTAAACGATAAAAACATTTGATAAAAATATTTATTATATTTCCGAAGAATTTTATAGCCCAAGTATAAACTCCAAATACTGGCGCCCCCTAGAATAATCGCACGCATGTCCTTTAGCCACCAAAAGACAATCCCCTCATATTGAAGTAATTTGACACTTGTTGCGTTGAGACCGAGAAAAAGACCTGCCGCTGCCAAAGGTATGAGCGCTTGGGAAAAATATAGATAAAAATCAGGTTTATGATAAAGTCTGGCCAAAAATTTGTAGATCAATGTTAACCACACGCCATAAAGGATTCCGGATCCAAGAATGTAGAAACTGACACAAAAGCCATCCAGCAAATTGAAACTATCATTGTTGGCAGGGTAATTCGTTAAAATCCACCAGGGAGCCGTTGCATTCAATGGCCAAAATATTTCATGATTAACCAACCATTCTGCCAAATATTGTTTAAAATAAACGAACCAAGGCGAAACCGTCCACGTAAATGCTCCAATAGCAACGCCAATCATACCGAATAACAATAGTCTGATCTGCCAAATATTTTGCTGTTCATTACCGTAAACAAGAATTTCTTCATTTACGGATCTCGTCTGCAAACTGACAGCATTTCTATAGCCTGCACAACGTCCACACATATGGCAAGCTGAAACGCCATGAAGCTGTCGAATATTAATCATTGGTGGGCAATGCGGATTTGAATGCTCTTTTTCTTGAAATTCTGACCATTTTTGCTGATCTGTCTTAAAAGTAAAAGGAGAAAGCCGAGAAAGAAGATTAAACACACCATTAACCGGGCACAGATAACGACACCAGACACGGTTACCATTTCCATATAGATAGCCTATAACTATTGCTGCTGCTGTTGAACCTCCCAGTATCAATAATGCAGGTATCGCATAATCATAAACACTTATAAGTTGTCCATACAAAGTGGTTAATATAAAAGCAATCGCCGGCCAACCTCTCCATTTGAGTAAACGGGGGATTTTCTTGTTTCGTCCGAAATTTTTGGATGTCCATTCCGTCAAAGTTCCCTCTGGACAAAATACACCACACCAAATTCGTCCTATAAATAACATTGACAATATTACAAAGGGCCACCAGATTCCCCAAAAAACAAATTGGGCAAATAAAACAATATTGTTAAAAATATGCGAATGTTTTGGGGGTAAATGCATTAAGGCGGGAATAATCAGAAGCAAAAAATAAATTGCAACAACAAACCATTTAATTCCCTGAATAATGGTTTGATGACGTTGCATAGCAATTCCCGTTTGATTAATTGCCTTTTTCAGCAAAACCCTCATTATTTGTTCCAATGTTATTTATTGTATTAATAAGTTTTTTTAAAAGTTACGTTGCACAATAAAATGGCAATGAACCAGTAAATAACAAGAGCTGAAATTTGCATTAATGAAGGTTCCGCATGATAACCTGTCAAACCTGTTAAGGTACTGTTGTCAGGAATAAACCCTGCGGTACTCCATACAGGATTATCCATAAAATTATAAATCCATTCCGGAATATCATAAGCGGCAATCTGGACAGAGGCTTTATCAATGGCGCTTATAAAAAGTCCACCACCAATTAGAAGCAAAAGAAATTCACTGACAATAAAAAACCATTTCCATGAAATGAATTTAAATGATTTCTGTAAACACCAAAATGTTAGCAATGCCAAAATTAATCCCAAAAAACCGCCCAGTATAAATAACCCCAATGAAGATCCCTTTTGTTCCGCACCAATACCTGCCAAAAATACAACTGTTTCTGATCCCTCTCTTGCAACTGCCAGCATGGATAAAAGAAGAATCCCTATTCCACTTCCGGATTTCTGTACACTTTCGGCTGCCTCCTGTTCAAGATGCTTTTTCATACCTCGACCATGATGATGCATCCAGATTACCATTTGCAATATCAAACATGCCGCGACAAACATCATAATGGTAAAAAACCATTCTCCACCCGCACCGGCAAACCAAGTGCTGGCGATCCAAAATGCAACAGCCAATAATCCTGCAAGCGCCAGACCAAGTCCCGTTCCAATCCATAGCTGTCTTGTCAGGGATACCAGATTTTCCCTTCTCAGCCATGCATATAAAATGCCTATAACCAGTAATGCCTCAACGCTCTCACGCCATACAATAAACAAAGGCGCACCCATAATAAAAACTCCTATTTGGAAATAATGTCAAAGCCTGGCATATTGACGTGAAAATCATCGATAAAATGATATTTCCCCGTTTTAAGCGGATGTATAACCACGAAAGAGGTCACATCAGGCCCCAAGACCTTTTCAACCCTTAAAGAAAGATTTTCAAATTCAGCCGGTACTTTACCTGTATTTTTAATGGTAATTTTAAAACGCTGGTTTGCCGGCACTTCTATTGATGAGGGTTTAAAAACACCATCCGTGATGGTGATATCATAATTTTGAAGTGGTGCACCGAAAACGTGTACTGGCCAAATGGAAAACAATGACAAAACAGCATAAAATTTTTTCATTCTGAATATCCGAAAATATGCTTTTAATGATTGGGTTATCAATAAACAATCTCAAATTATTAAGATGTAATATTTATTTATAAATATGTTGAACGTCTTAATAATTTATATTTAGTCGCTGCTTTAAATATTAATACCCACCCTTTTTACCAGTTCCGGCATATGTAAAGTCATATTGTGTGACACATTCCCCAAACCAGGGTGCAACACCCGTTTCCTTGTCAACATGACGACCAAACATGGATTCTCTGGCCGGTGGAAGAAGCGTGAGTTTTAAATGATATTTTCCCGCTCCCAGAAGTTTGATATTCTCGCCATAATGCGGTCCATCATTTGCAACCATTGGATGAAGTATACCTTGTAATTTTTTCTCATCACCAATTTTGGTTAATTCATAAGATACTTGTAGATAAGGCATCCAGCTGCCTTCTTGAAAACCATTTTTATTATTGGCTGTTGCATGAATATCCGCTTCAAGATGAACATCAGATTTTGCCGCTGACAACATGATACCGTCAGGCTCCATTTCAATAGGTTGCAGATAGACTGCTGCAATTTCCATATTTCCACATATCTGTGGTTTGCCAATGGGATATTCTACAGCCAAGGCTGGTGTTGAAAATAGGATTGTACAGCCTATCAAAAGATATTTCTTAAACATTATAAATTACTTTCCTTAATCAAATATGTGATCGAATCAATGAGTTAGAGCATAAAATGAGAATAGAAATCAATTTTATATGCAAATAAAAATTAATAGCAACTGTTTATATTAAAATATCAATTTTATTCATAAAAGTTTATAACAATGCATTCATATGGAAGTTTGACCAGACCTGTATATTCAAAAAGAATTGCCTGATTATCAGAAATCTCGGAACAAATACAACCCAACATCTTATTTCAATAAGAAAACAATTATTAGCATTTTACAAAATATAAAATGTGAATTACTTAATAAAACTGATGTAATGTAAAAAAATTATTTAACAAGATATTTATGTAATTTTTTATTATTGATATTAGGAAAATATTTTAATTAATTTATTATATATAATTAGGAACAATTTAATTGTTTTTAAAATTTATTATCAGGGATTTTTTATATTTCCATGATAATAAATTTATTTTCTGGTAGAATCATTCTTTATTTATATTTGAAATCAATTTTTGAATGACTTGAATAACAAAAGTTGAAGTTATTGATTTCGTACATTCATAATGTCTGGGCGTATCACGATGTCGTGGACACCACGTATAATTATCATGTTCGAATTCATATTTCATATCATTCCAGCAGGAATTACACACATGCCAATTTATAATCCGATATGGCGTATAGAATTCGTTCATGGGATGGGTAAATCCGGAAATCATGACAACAGGAATATTCATTGTCCACGCCATCCAGGACAATCCTGAACTCAATCCAACAAAAAATTCAGCATGTTTCAACCATCTTGCGCGTTCTGATAAAGGCCGGTTTCCTGTTTCATTTTCCGCATTGTAAGGTATGGAATTAAATATTATACCATGTCCCGAGATGGTATTCTGATCAATGCAGATCACCCTGTAGTTTTGACTTTTCAAATAATCAACAACAAGTTCCCAACCTTTGGGATTGTTCCAATATTTACATTGAGAGCTTGCTTGAACGGCAATACATACATATTTTTCTTTGATAGGCCTGGATTCATCAGGTAATCTAAGGGTTAGTTTCTCATCTTTTTCTGTCGACAACCCCAAAATGTAAGCTGCAGTTTTATGCAACCCCACCAACCTGAAATCACATGGCTGATATAAATTTTGCTCGTCCTTGAAAAACAGACCAAAATAATAACAGGCATAACTATCAGAAAATATGTTATTTTCCTCGGCCTTTTTCATTGTTGTAAAATTGATTTCTGGATATGATTTTTTTAAAAGATCAATAAATTTTTCATCAATTATACAGTGCAGCTTACACGAATGTTTTTTCTTGAATTCAATGGCGTAGGGTAACCAGGCAAAAGTATCACCGATTGTTCCAACCGGACATTGAATGACAACCTTTTTATCTTTTAGATCCAGTTGATGATTGAACAATTGTCTGGTTACGTTATTTTCTATTTCCTCCACAGTAATTTTAAAATTTACATAAAAACGTTTGGAGGAACTGACCGTTCCCCCAGCGACTTGACCTTGGAACAGGATATTGCCGGTATCAAGATCTTGCAATGTAACTTTCCATAACCCCTTTTCTCTTTTGGGAAGCATTACTCTGGCACCCAAATTGAAATCATATCGGATTTCTTTGGGTGCCGATTGAGTAGGTACAGGTGTCACATTTACATAGGATTTTTTATCCTTTGATGATTCAGACGTCATGTAAATCCGATTTTACTGTTCTACCGCTTTTTTGTGTTCTTCATTTTCCTCAAGAACATAGGGACCTGCAGAAACGATTTCCAGAACGAGAACACATTTATCGTCTTTGCAATAATCCTCCAAAGGTAAAAAGGCATTGCCATTTGTCCATCTGACTGAATCACTGTCCAGTTTATGCCATCCATCCAGATTTTCTTCACTGAGATGAACATCAATATCAAAACTCTTATTTTTATTGAAAAGCTTGATGCTCTTGATCAATAGACCGAGATAGCGTCTATCATCAACAAATGGACCAATAACATCACTTGGTCGGCTTGCACGGGAAACAATCCGGACATTCCTGGTATTTTTTGGAATAACGAAGGTTACTTTTCCATTATCAATTCGCTTTTCGATCACATTGCCATTATCGGCTATAAGGCAAATATCATGATCATTTGTAATTAGGGGTTTTCTGCCTTTTCTATCAATATGTTTGGCCAAAGCCTGATCCAAGAGGGAATTATATACTTTTTCCACACTATCACGATCAACGTTTAATGGAGCCGCGGCATCGTTTACCCAATTTTTAGGCAACCGGATAACATTATTTTCAACATCCTTGATGGTGTCCCTGGTATTCAAATAACTTTCAGTAAGCATCCCATTCGCCGTGATGACAGAATGTTCTCCTGTTTCAATATGATAGTATCTGTACATTTTTTGTGAATGATCGTAATAAATGGAATGATTATTGACCAACATACGCACGGGTATAAATTTACCATCAATAAACAGGCAATGTTCAGGTGTTACATAAGTATCTTGATACGGAATATTCTCGGAAATGGCATCTTTCAGAATACAGACAGGATATCCACCCTCATCATCGGGCAAATGCGTGTTAACAAAATGTGTATCACTGACTATGGAAGTTATGGGCTGTAATTGCAACCCGTTTTCTGTGTGAATATAAACCCTGTCATTCACCCCAAGATTTTCAACCGCGATATCACCCCTATCAGTTTTGATTAAAGTTCCGGCTAAAAAGCATGGATATGTTTCATCACCTTTAACGGGTAATGTTATATCTGTTCCATTTGCATTTGCTGAATTATCAATATGAGGATTAACAAACCCTGCGCCATTTGCTATAGTATATTGACCTGCACCATCTGTTGTACGAAAAGAGCTTGATCCATTTACCAAATTGGGATTTTTTAATATACCTCCGTTTCTATAATCTTTATCTTTAACATCCTTACTTGTGGTAGGATTATAAAAAGTGTCATCATCAGATATTCCACCATTTTCAATTTTGGATACTTCTGATATATATTTATTGTGTTGTGAAATTCCCCCACTGGATATATTAAGATAACCATTAAAAACCGTGGAGTTTGTCAGTTTACCACCCGACTGAATATTTATAGTTGGATTAGCATCACCACTAAAGCCACTCATATTAGCTATTTGATTGAGACCATCCACGACTGCCCCACTATGAATAGTCAATATGCCATGAATCATATCTACAGGACCATAAATCTTTTCGGAGTTGGGCTGTCCTTCCCGTTGAAAATAGGTTTTACCTTCTTCATCCACATCCGCGATCCAGTTGCCACCTGTTAACAGAGGATAGTCATTTTCTATCGGATAATTTGTAAAATCAGGCGGGACATAGTCTTCAGGTTCATTATATACAGCCCCACTTGCTATATGTAATTTAACATTTTGAGCGCCTGAATTAATGGAGGTAATATCAGGCATATGATGATCGGTCATAACGGCACCTGACGCGTAGTAAATGTCTGACCTGTTTGCCGCAGTTCTGAAAGAGCTTGATCCCCCCTTCAAATTGCTATTAATTAATGTACCGCCACTTTCTGCTGTATCACCTGGATTGTAGAATGTATCATTATTTGAAATTCCGCCATTATCTATCGTCACTTTTTCTGATACCATAGAGTTATCGGATGAGATACCGCCATTATAAATATGAATATCACCATTTATAAGATTGGAATCTTTAATCACACCACCTGACTTAACATTAATTAATGGATTAGCATGATCACCATTGAATCCACTCATATTCGCTATTTCATTTAACCCACTTACGACAGCACCACTTTCAATATCCAATATGCCATGAATCATGTTTACTGGCCCCTTGACACTGATACCACTGCTTACATAGACAGTATTCCCGGCATCATCTAGTTTTGCGGTCCAACGGCCACCGGATAATATTGGATAATCATTCTTAATAACAAGATGCCTAAAATCCGTATCACTTGAAATAATATTATTACCAGCCATAACAGTTTTATCCCTATAAAATAAAAAATTAAATAATCTAAATCAATCTTTCCAATTGTTTAATATTTCACTTAAGCAATATGAAACCAATTTTCAATATATAATTATAATTTTACCACAATTATAATTATGATGTAATTAATGAAATTATTAACATAATAATTATTTTTAAGATACTGATTTTATTCAGAATTAAAATTCAACTTAAATTTATATAGGTAAATCGGACAAATTCAGTATAAATTTAACAAATTCATGACGTTTTGAAAACGTAAATAATCCTAAACAAAAATAATATGTGAATAATACATATATATTATTGATAAATATGTAAAAAATTTAATAATCGATCATATCAAAAAATTAGTTAGCATTTTTTAGCCTAGAATATATTAAAATATCATTAAAAAATTTTATTCTTTTTTGAATTGTAACATTTCATGGGACTAATTAATTTCTTTATTTACAAATCCCAGTACAGTAATATGCTGACCGATTTAATTTGAATAGTAATATAATTTAATTTTTAAATATAGGGCCATATTCATGACAATATTAGTTACAGGTGGTTGCGGTTATATTGGAAGCCATACTTGTATTCAACTAATAAAACAAGGTATTGATCCAGTTATCATTGACAATCTTTATAACGGCAAGGAAATCGTTCTTGATCGCATTAAAAAGATTACTGGAAAACGACCAAGATTTTATCAAGGGGATATTAGAAACAAAGATCTTTTAGACACCATATTCAAAGAAAACAATATAAAGGGAGTTATTCATTTTGCAGGACTGAAAGCCGTTGGTGAATCGGTACGCAAACCATTGGAATATTATGATGTCAATGTTTATGGTACTATCAATTTGCTTGATGCCATGAAAAAGGCCAACGTCAAAAAATTTATTTTCAGTTCATCCGCAACTGTTTACGGAACCCAGCCGATTATTCCATATATCGAAACCATGGAAACCGGAGAGCCAACCCAACCTTACGGTCGCAGCAAGCTCTTCATTGAGAAAATTCTTCAGGATCTATCAATCGCGGACCAGGACTGGTCCATTACAATATTAAGATATTTTAATCCCGTAGGAGCGCATCCATCAGGATTGATTGGCGAGGATCCTCAGGGTATTCCCAATAATCTCATGCCTTATATCACTCAGGTAGCTATTGGAAAATTGGACTCCCTTGCAGTATTCGGCAATGATTATGAAACCAGAGATGGAACGTGCATCAGGGATTTTATTCATGTTATGGATTTGGCTGAGGGACACTTGGCCGCACTCAACTATAATGACACCCAATCAGGAGTGAATATTTTCAATTTGGGTTCCGGTCAGGGAAATAGTGTACTGGAGGTTATAGCCACTTTTGAAAATGTGTTCAGAAAAAAATTGCCATATCATTTTGCGCCACGCCGTGATGGAGATCTACCGGCATATTGGGCTAATGCTGATCGCGCCAAAAAATTATTGAATTGGGAAACGAGATTGAATCTGCATGATATGGTACAGGATTCTTGGAACTGGCAAAGTAAAAACCCCAACGGTTTTGAAGGGTAGCTTTTAAATTAGCGATATATTGATCAAATTATCACAATCTGTAAAACAATGATTGTGATAATTCATTCAACCTTTTAAATGACAGATCAATTGTGCAGAAGCCAAAGAATGATGATGCACGTTAAAACCGACGAAAGCTGGGGTTGAGGAAGGTGTCACATCTATTCTTGCTATATTCAATGCATGAATCGTAATTATATAACGATGCGGTTTTCCAGGTGGTGGTGCTCCACCCCCGTATTCCTTTTGACCAAAATCATTTCGAATCTCGATTGCACCTTCAGGCAGCAATTTATTGGAGGAAGCCCCTTCAACCAGATGTGTTATGTTGGGTGATATATTGACAACAACCCAATGCCACCATCCAGACCCGGTTGGAGCATCAGGATCGTACATGGTTATAACAAAGCTTTTTGTATTATCTGGAGCATCCTCCCAAAATAAAGAGGGGGAAAGATTACCTCCATTCTGTCCCATGCCATGATAACGTTGGGCATTGGGCATTTCATCACCTTCTTTATAGGAATGACTCCAAATTCGGAAAACCATATCAATCTCCTTAAATATGTCATTATATGACAGTTATATTTTATTTTTCTAAGACTGTATATGGTTTTAATTTTGCAGAGATTACAAATAATTTGATATTACATGCAAATTCTTTACATTTTTTATTTCATAAATCCAGGAAAAATGAATTTGAATATCAAAAATTGTCAATATTTGCCGCCACTCTTTCTTCAAAATTTTTTCTTGCCCTGGGCAAGTCTTTATTTATTAAGGAAAACACATTTTTCTCTAGAAAATAACGGGATAATTTCAAACCATTCATCCAATCTTTCTGATTGCCATTTTCTTCCTCATTCAGAAAAAAAGATGGAAAAGGGAATAATTTTCGCTTCCACTTTCCTGCCATAACTTCCGTAACCACTTTTCCCGTACGTGGAGACACAAAAAAAGATTGACACTTGTCAGATTCATAACAGATTGATATATCCAACGCATACCCCAGTGCCGCAAGAAAATTTAATTCCCATCGTAATAGCCGAGGAACAATTTCTTTATTTGAATCTGTAGGGTTTTCCGCGACAAAATCAAGATATTGTAAAGATGATTTTGCAATATATTCCACCGGTTGACGCTCGAGTAATCCACTCTCGGCTACAGCACATAAGGACAGCATGGCTGAAAATGCCAATGGACAAGACGATAGAATTGCAAAATTCGAACGTATCAATTCGCCTTTGAAATATCCCAACTGATCTGATAGTTTCGCTGACCAATCGACATTGACAAAATTTCCCGTCTGCCAAATGGAAATTTGACGACGGGAAATCATACCCTTGACAAGCCCCCTGAATAATCCCTGCTCTAGCGAAAGAACAGACACTATTCCATCAGTTTCTCCATAAGGGCGTGTATTCAAAACAATAACCGGGGAAGACCATTCCTGCATTCTATCTCCCCCACCCTGTTAATTGTAATCAACCCTTGGCAGCTTGGGCAACTTCAGCAGCAAAATCGCTTTCTTCTTTTTCAATGCCTTCACCCAGATGGAAACGTTCAAAGGCAACAAGTTTTGCTCCATTTTTGTCAACAACAGCCTTGACTTTGCTTTCACCATCATGAATCCACGTTTGTTCCAAAAGAACAACTTCTTCATAGAATTTACGTAAGCGACCCTCAACCATTTTTTCAATGATATTGTCCGGTTTACCTGATGCACGCGCCTGTTCAATAAAAATGCTTTTTTCACGTTCAACAGCGGCAGGATCAATTTCTTCAACACTTAATGCAATTGGACGTACAGCGGCTACCTGCATACCAATTTTACGACCGAGATCCTCAATTTCATCAGATGCTTCAGGTGCCTCCAAAGCAACCAGTACACCAATTTTTCCTAAACCTGGACGCAAGGCGGAATGAACATAGCTTGCTACAACACCAGAAGAAACTTCAAAAACACGCACACGTCGAATGGTCATGTTTTCACCAATTGTGGCAATCAAGTTGGTTAGATTTTCTGCAACAGTTTTTCCATTTTCCATTGTGGCATTTTTCAACGCCTCGACATCTTCACCCACTGTCAATGCAACTTTGGCGACATCCTCAACAAATTGTTGAAACTGTTCATTTCTGGCGACAAAATCGGTTTCAGCATTAATTTCGACCATGGCGGCCTTGTTACCCGCTGTCGCAATTCCTACCAATCCCTCAGCAGCCACACGGTTGGATTTTTTTGCAGCAGTAGCCAATCCCTTTTTACGTAACCAATCAATAGCTTCCTCGATATTGCCAGCTGTCTGATTAAGCGCCTTTTTGCAATCCATCATGCCGGCACCGGTTTTTTCACGTAATTCTTTTACTAATGCAGCTGTAATCTCTGCCATCATTTTTCCCTTTTCTTAACACACGAACGTCTCGATCAATATCGAGACGTTATGCTTGTATCATTTAATATAAATTGATTTTTTGACGAATTTCATATTGAATCGTCAACAATCAGAAAACTTATTGGCAATTAAGCTGGAACGTCTGGTGTCTCTTGTACAGAAACAGATTCCATAATAATTTCAGGAGGCAATTCCTCTGCCGCACCAATATCTTCACCTGCGGCACCTAATTCCTTGGAAATACCATCTAACACAGCACCGGCAACCAAATCACAATATAAATTGATTGAACGTAATGCATCATCATTTCCTGGAATTGGATAGGTAATCCCATCAGGATCTGAATTGCTATCCAGGACAGCTACAACAGGAATACCCAATTTGTTAGCTTCCTGTACAGCCAATTTTTCCTTATTCGTATCAATGATAAAGAGTATGTCCGGCAAACCACCCATTTCCTTGATACCGCCAAGTGAACGTTCCAATTTATCACGTTCACGGGTCAACTGAAGAATCTCTTTCTTGGTCAACCCAATTGTATCGCCATCAAGCGTTTCTTCGATCTGGCGTAAACGCTTGATAGAATTGGTAATGGTCTTCCAGTTTGTCAGCATACCCCCTAGCCAACGGTGATTGACATAGTACTGCCCACAACGTTTGGCTGTTTCCGCAACAATCTCAGAAGCTGTACGTTTTGTGCCAACAAACAATACTCTTCCACCATTGGCAACTGTATCACGAACGGCATGCAATGCGCGATCCAGCATAGGAACCGTTTGTTGAAGATCAATAATATGAACCTGGTTACGGACACCAAATAAGAAAGGTGCCATTTTAGGGTTCCAGCGACGTGTATGATGTCCGAAATGAACACCCGCTTCCAATAACTGACGCAAAGTAAAATCTGGCATTGCCATAAATATTATCCTTATAACTGGTTAAACCTCCGTAAAGTACCGATTACCTTTTTCAAGCACCAGCGGTCGAACCTTTACGTGTGAATTGTCGAACAATTTCGATCATATCGTATATGATAGATTTTTGATAAAAATTCAAGTGAATCTTTAATAAAGAAACATATGCAAAAATATTGATCTTTATGAAAACATTTTTTAAATTTCTTTATTCTTGATTGTCAAAAAAAATAATGAATAATTAGTGTAAAATAAATGACTTCATTATCATTTAGTCTTATGCGTAAAATCATCCAATATAAATAATCATTATCTATTATTTTGAAACTCCTTGATTATTTCTAATAATTTCAATCCATAATGTTCCAATTTCATATTCCCTACACCTTTTATATCCTTAAAATCTTTCAAGGTTTGGGGATTACAAAGAGCTACCTCCCTTAACACCGAATCATGAAAAATGATATAGGGAGGAACCTGTTGTTTACGCGCCTCATCTGATCGCCATTTTTTTAATTCATCAAATAATTTATGCCGGTTTTGTGTTATTAGCAATGTATCGTCTGTATTTTGACATTTATATATTTCAGATTTTTCAATATCTTCACGCAGAAATAAACTCTTTTTCCCCCTTAACAACGGACGGGCTTTTTCCTGGTTTAGAAACAAATTTGAAAATTCCTCTCCCTGACGCAAAACATCTCGGGCCATCAATTGGTGAATAACAGAACGCCAAAAATTGTGTGATTTATCTTTCCCTATACCAAATAAAGAAAGTCGATCATGCTGGAAATTTTCAACTTGAATATTATATTTGCCTCGCAATACATTAATAATATGCATTGCTCCAAAACGTTGTCCGGTGCGGTATACTGCAGAAATCACTTTCTGAGCCGCTATAGTTCCATTTAACAGTCTTACAGGATTTTTACAATTATCACAGTGATTACAAGACTTATCCAGGTTTTCTCCAAAACAATGCAACAAAAGTTTTGTTCGGCATTCAGCCGTTTCAGATAATGCCACCATCATATCAAGTCTTGAACACGCGATTTTCTTCTGTTCATCTGTAATCCTAGAATGTTCAAGAAAATATCGCGCCTTAGCAACATCAGCACCATTATAGAATAAAACGGTTTCGGCAAGGTCACCATCCCGTCCGGCTCGACCTATTTGTTGATAATAATCTTCTGGTCCCCTGGGCATATCCAAATGTGCAACCAATCTGACATCCGGACGATCGATTCCCATTCCAAAAGCAACCGTCGCAACGATAATTAAAGGCTCTCCTGATCGAAACCTTAATAGGATACCTCTTTTTTCAAGTGCGGATAAACCGGCATGATAAGCCACAGCGTTAAAACCATAACGAACAAGATTATGAGCTGTTCGTTCAGATTTATTACGACTTCCACAATACACGATACAAGCCGCATCCCGATATTTTTTTAATAATTCCCTTAGCTGTTTGGATTCGGTATTTTTTTGTATTACACGTATAAATAAATTAGACCGATGAAAACTGGATCGCAGAATTTTGGCTTCAGGCATATCCAAAGCCTGAATGATATCTTTTTGCGTGACTGGATCAGCTGTTGCTGTAAGGGCAATTCTTGGAACAGAGGGAAATATCCGAGGTAAATCACATAAAAGGCGATATTCCGGACGAAAATCATGCCCCCAAACGGATATACAATGGGCTTCATCAATTGCAATCATGGAAATTTGAATTTTTTCCAAAAATTTCAATGTATCGTTTTGGAGTAAGCGTTCTGGGGAAACATATAAGAGTTTGAGTTTTTTTGAAGCAATATCATGACGGATATTGTATGCTTCCTCATTTTCCAATTCTGAGTGTAATGCACCTGCACTTACACCTAATTGCCTTAAAGCTGCTACCTGATCATCCATCAACGCAATTAATGGTGAAATAACCAAGCCCATTCCAGGACGACACAAAGCCGGGATTTGATAACAGATACTTTTACCTCCCCCGGTGGGCATCAATAACAAAACATCCTGATTTTGCATTACAAGATCAATCGCCTGTTTTTGCAAACCACGAAAACATTGATACCCAAAAACTGTTTCTAGTATTTTTTGGGGGTCTCTCTCATCATGTAATCTAACTTTATCAAACAAGTTAAAAAAGATTGTCCTGATAGAATTTATTGAACTATAATTTCCACACGTCTTGCCGCCACTTGACTTTTACGATTTTCTGGCGGACGGGGAATATCATGAACACGATTTGACAGAACTCCATCATCCACAACCTTTTGTGCAACAATTTTGGCACGCTGAATTGCCATCATTTCATCTTTGGATAAATCGCCATAAATTGCTGCATAACCTTTGACATAAACCTGTTTTTCAGGAAATTTTTTCGCATAAGTAGCAGCTTGAGAAATGGTTTTGTTAGCCGAATCATCCAGATCCGTGGAAGCAAATGGAAAAAATACAACATAGGTTCTGTCATTCTTTTGCGTTAAAGAACCGGATTGGGAACATGCCCCCAACAAAATGGATGCTAGTAAAACAGGAACAAATCGACGCATTTAATTACTTTCTTTCAAGGCAACATTTTCAAATCAATATATAATATCAACAAGTAATAAAATATATAATTTTCTTTTATTCCGCAACTAGTTGTCCATTAGATAACCGCCATACCTCATCTATGTTTTCAACACCCGTTAAACGGTGCATTATCAAAATCACCGTTCGGTTGCCTGTTATCTGATTTAGGGTTTGAAAAAACGCTTTTTCAGTATCACCGTCTAATCCTGATGTTGGTTCATCCAAAAGTAAAATCGGGGCTTTTAGTAACAATGTACGTGCCAATGCAATCCTTCTTCCCTGTCCTCCGGAAACCTTTACACCACCCTCTCCAAGCCAGGTATCCAGTCCATCCGGCATCTCACGAACAACATTTGCCACTGCAGCATCAGAAAGGGCTTGCCACAAATCTTCCTCTGTCGCATCAGGGTTTCCAAGCAAAAGATTCTGACGAATTGTATCATCAAATAAATGGGTGTTTTGAGAAAGCCATGCTATTCGTTTGCGGACTGATTCATTATCAAACCAGTCAAGATTTTGATCAGCCAATGTTATTGAGCCCTTTGTTGGCTGAATGACCTTTAATAACAAGGCCGCCAGAGTGGATTTTCCCACACCGGATGATCCTATAATGGCAATTTTTTTTCCTTGTGCAATCGTCAGGTTCAAATTCTGATAAAGCCATGGTTGTGACTCTCCCCAACGAAACGATACATCCCGAAACTTGATATCCCCGGTTTCAGGTGGAACTTTACTAGATTTAGAATTGTCTTCGACTTTTTTATTGTCATTAATATTCACAACTCTTATGGCGGCATTGACGATTTGACCTGCCAAACCTCCTGCCTTGCTCAAAGGAACGAGCAATTCAAATGCTGTAATAGTCAGAAAAAGACAGAAAACCGTGTGAAAAGCGTTCAATCCATGAAAACCAATGTTCAATCCGCTCATCAATACAAATAAAACAGCAACTTGACCAAAAAAATATGCGATGACTCCTATTAACGCTACTTCCCTTGCCTGAATATATTGTTGATCAAAAAGTTCATTCTCATTTTTTTTGATTAATATGGAAACTCGATGTTCTGCTCCAAAGGCTCTTATTTCCCTTAAACCATGAATAAAATCCAGAACTGTTATTCTCAGCTGTGCCGTACCCTGAACAAGTTTTTTCCCTCTTTTCCGGGTTATGAAGCCCGCACCAAATGGGCATAAAAATGCAGAAATTCCATAACAAATCACGATAGATACAGCCAATGCCAAATTATAGTGGGCTATAACTGTAAAAAGCACAAAAGATGTCAATATGGAACCGAAAAACGGTAAAATAAGACGCAAATATAATCCGTCCAATGTTTCAATATCAGAAACCAATCGGGATAATATATCCCCACTATGACGGAAACCCAATCCTGCCGCACTCCCCATAGCAAGTGTACGGAAAAACCATATCCTTAAGTCTGCTAAAGCATGAAACATGGCATTATGGGTAAACAATCTTTCCACATATCGCATAATCATGCGGGAAACCCCGACCATTTTTAAAAACAGTGAGCTGGTTATGATCGCACCCATAGCTGTCAAGGCAACCTTGCCCCCGGCAAAGCTCATTAAAGCCAATCCCAATAATACGGCTATCAAGGAGATAAAAATTCCAAAAAGTAAAGCGGGCAACCGTTTATACCATATCGAAAATATTGTTTTAAACGCTGCCGTCACGGAGGATTTTTCAGATCTGGTAATATCTTGAATATTTTGCATATTATCCTTCCTTCTGACAGGAAATTATAAATCCATGATTTAAATTGATGTGTATACCAGGCAATTTTTGCCCCTGTTCCGAATGGGTGGCCATAATGACTGTTCTATTTTCAGTCAGTTTCAATAATTGATTAAAGATATCCCTCTCCGTTTCGGGATCAAGATGAGCTGTAGGTTCGTCAAGCAATAATAATGGGGCGTTTTTCAGATATGCTCGTGCAATAGCAATTCTTTGGGCCTGACCACCCGATAACCCATAACCGTTTTCACCAATTACCGTATCAAGCCCATGCGGTAAATCTAACAAATATCGATCTATCGCCGCCGCTTCAATGGCTTGTTGAAATTCTTGCTCGGTTGCGGAGGGTCTGGCAAACATAATATTCTCACGAATAGTACCGCAAAAAATAACAGGTTTTTGTCCGATCCATGCCATTAATTTTGACAATGAAGCAGCCGAATATTCGGTAATATCCAATCCATTTACCAAAACCTGCCCCTCATTAGGCTTTATAAATCCGAGAATCATTTCGATAATGGTTGATTTTCCTGCACCAGACTGACCTATCAATAAAGCTCTTTCCCCTGCCTTGATGTCGAAATTCAGGGAATGTAATATACGACCTCTTTTAGCGTCCCAATGATAGGAAACATTTTTAAAGCTTATTTCCACTTTATCATTGAAAGGAATATCCTTTACATTGGTTGAAAATTCATTTTTGACAGGCAATTCAACGATAGATACAGCCGTTCCGCCAAGTCGTGCCCTGTCCTGATAGGCCAGAGCCAAACTGCGTAGAGGACCAAAAAACTCCGGAATAATCAATAAAGTAAAGAGAATATGCGTGACAGGAATAGATTGTATTGAATGAATTTGGACAAATTGACTTCCATCCATCAACACTACCAGAATAATTGCGATAATCATCGCACAATCAATAGAGGCAGACGACAAGAAAGCAACCCGTAATATTTTCATCGTTCTCTTACGCAATTCATCTGCTGATAATGCAAGTCTATTGGCCATGTCATCTGATCGACCAGCCAATACAATCGTTGCAATCCCTCTTACTCTATCAAGAAATTGAGCCTGCAAACGGGTCATTGCCAAAAATTGCTTTCTTGCAGCCATGGCTGCTCCAATTCCAAAAATTGCCTGTGCAATAGGAACCATCAAACCACATAAACCCATAATCAACGCTGACCATGGTTGAACCAAATACACGAAAAAAAGAATAAGTAGTGGTGAGGCAATCCATAGAACCGATGCCGGCAACCATCGTGAAAAATAACCATCCAAAGATTCAACCTGATCAACCGCCAATGCTGTCAAAGCGCCACTTGATTGTCGCCTTAATATCGAAGGACCGATTTGCATAATATGATTGATAATCAAATTACGTAGGCGATGCCGTGCTTTAAGACCGATTTTGATCGTAAAGTCACCTTCCAAAAAAAATACGCATCCTTTGAGAAGCGATAGTAACAGATAAAATAATATCAGTATTGAAATTGGAAATTGTATTGGTATGGATGGAACCAAGATTTTTCCGATAATTTCAGCAATCACCCATGCCATACCGACAGCAATCAAGCTTGAAAGCAATCCTAAAATTACAAGAGGGAAAATTGCCTTTTTGCCAATTTTCGTTTGTAATCTTGTCCAGTTTTTAATTTTTGTTTTTTTATCAGGCATATAATCCACTCTTTATCACGATAAAAAGATGCATTGGCAATTCAATCTGGGTAATTTACAATTTAAAAAGTAAAATAAAAAAATTATCAGATTATTCAAAATTTCAGTAATTTTATTTATTCCCAAATTTTTAAAAACAAAATCAATTTATTTTCAAAATTTTGTCTATTTAATAAAAATATTTACATCTTCATATTTAATAAATATGTTCTAATATACAAATTTTCTTATATAGCAAACACTCTGTTAACCACATTATCTCATTATATGTCATCTCCACTTTTGCTTATACAAAATCTCTCTTACAGTTTTGGAGGTCACCCCCTTTTTACCGACCTGAATTTCAATATTGCAAATAATGAAAAATTATGTCTGGTCGGTAGAAATGGATCAGGGAAATCCACCTTATTCAAAATTATAATGGGATTGAAAAATAGAGATTCAGGAAATCTTTTTATACAGCCTGGCACTACCATTCAATGCCTATCCCAAGAACCTGATCTTTCTTATTTCACAAAAACCATTGATTATGTTTGTTCAGAATTACCCAGTCCGGATGATCATTTTCGTGGGCGAATTCTGCTTGAGGCACTGGGATTAACTGGTAATGAAAATCCTGCACATCTATCAGGGGGTGAAACAAGACGCTGTGCACTGGCCAAGGTTTTAGCTCCAAGACCAGATCTATTACTGTTGGATGAACCCACAAATCATTTGGATCTTCCAACAATAGAATGGCTGGAATCTGAATTAAAATCTTTATCTTCTGCGGTTTTAGTGATCAGCCATGACCGTCGATTTCTGGATAATATGGCAAAAGGCATTATCTGGCTGGATAGAGGACAGGCAAGGCAACTTTCCATGAGATTTTCCGAATTTGAATTATGGAGGGAGAATTTTTTCGAACAGGAAGCGCTGGAGTATCATAAGTTAAATCGTCAAATTGCAAGAGAGGAGGATTGGGTGCGTTACGGCGTTACCGCCCGACGCAAACGTAATGTTAGACGAATGGCGGAACTTTCAGAACTTCGTCTAAAAAGAAAAAACCATATACAGAATCTTTCCTTGGACACCCTACAATCAAGTGATGCAGAAAATTCCGGTAAAATTGTCATAGATGCAAAAAACATAACCAAATCCTATAATTCAAGAACAATCATAAATAATTTAAATTTACGTATTGTACGTGGAGATCGGCTTGGCATTATTGGTCCAAATGGTGCCGGCAAAAGTACGTTGCTGAAATTATTGACAGAGCAGGAACTGCCTGATCAGGGAGAAATCAAATTTGGAAGCAAACTTGAGATCAATTATCTAGATCAACACAGACAGATTCTTGATCCTGAAAAAACATTGGCAGAAACGCTGACACGTGGACGTGGAGATTATGTAGATGTCGGAGGTGAAAAAAAACACGTTATCGGATATATGAAACAGTATCTTTTTCAACCAGAGCAAGCAAAAACACCCGTGAAGGTTTTATCTGGTGGAGAAAAAGCTCGATTATTGCTTGCTTGTGCTTTGAGCCAACCTTCAAACCTGATGATTCTGGATGAACCTACGAATGATTTTGATTTGGAAACGCTTGATTTGTTACAGGAAGTGTTGTCCACCTATAAAGGGACCCTTATTCTGGTCAGTCATGATCGAGATTTTCTTGATCGAATTGCCACTTCAGTTCTTGTAGCTGAAGGTGATGGTATCTGGACAGAATATGCCGGTGGATATTCTGACATGATGGCACTTCATGAATATAAACAGGAAAATCTTATCAGGAAGACACAAAATAAATCGCAAAAATCAACATATTCAAAAATACCCATTAAACCAAAACCTAAAAAACTTTCATACAAAGACCAGTATGAACTGGATCATTTACCAGAAAAGCTTCAGAAACTTCAAATCTCTATAATGCAGCTGAACCAACATCTCAATGATCCAGGATTATATCAGAAAGACCCTGATTTATTTGAAAAATTCACACGGCAATTACTGGATAAACAAAAAGAACAAGAAAAACTTGAGGAAAGATGGCTTGAATTGGAAATCTTGCAGGAGAATTTGAAGTCAAATGATGAATTAAGTAATTCATCTAATCAGTAAAACCTGTAATTTTAAATTATTTGTTTTACCTGATTGAATTGTCTGTCATGACAGCCATATATTTTGTAATATGTTATAGGAATGACATGAAATATCAAGCAACTGCCGGCTTTAAATATCAACAATTTGAAAATCACGTATAATCATAAGGAGGAACCCTCTTCATGGAAAATCATAACCATCCATTTTACAATCCAAGGTTAAGTTATGAGGAAAACTACCAGAATGGCCCTTTTGGAGATTTTACACAAAAACCGGAAATTTCTATTGTAAACCAACCTTCTGTTCATTTTCTGGGAAATAAGATTAATCTACCATTCGGTATTCCCGCCGGACCTTTACTCAATGGCAAATATGTAAAGGCGGCACTGGACTGGGGATATGATTTGTGCGTCTATAAGACGGTCAGAACAAAAAAATATAAATGCCATCCCCTTCCCAATGTCTTGGCTGTCCATCCGGAACATAGACTTTCAGAAAATGTTGATACAGTATTAGCTGATCAAAATTATGATTTGCCTTTATCCATAACAAACTCTTTTGGTGTCCCCTCTTTTGATCCAGATATATGGCAACCTGACATGGAGGACGCAGTTAATTATGCAAAACCTGGACAGGTTGTAATCGGCAGTTTCCAGGGCACATTGGGTGTTACCAATCATATCGAGGAAAATTATGCAGAAGCGGCCCGTTTGGTCGATGAGACAGGTGTTCCCCTTCTAGAGGCAAATTTGAGCTGTCCCAATGAAGGGGTAAATAACCTTTTATGTTTTGATATTGATAAGGTTGAACGGATTGCCCACGCGATCAAGAATGCTGTACCAGATAAACCATTGATGCTTAAATTGGCTTATTTTAAAGATAACAAACTTCTTTATTCTTTTCTTGAAAGATTGGCTCCTATCGTTGACGGCTTCTGCGCAATAAACACCCTTTCCGCAAGACCTGTGACCTCTCAAGGTAAACAGGCTTTGGGAGAGGACCGTCCAACAGGAGGAGTTTGTGGTGATGCAATTCGTTGGGCCGGAGAAGAAATGGTTTCCCGGCTATATGAATGGAGAGCCAATCATAATGAAAAATTTGTCATTACAGGTGTTGGGGGAGTCAATAGTCCTGAACATTATCGAACATATCTTTCCCTGGGTGCTGATGCTGTCATGAGTGCAACCGGCGCGATGTGGAATCCTGCGCTAGCATTACAAATAAAAAAGGCGCTTCAATAATTTTTTACATTAAATCAAGTTATCAAAATAAAAATACTTTCGATAACTTGATTTAAAGACTTCTCATGCTAATTTTTTATTTATTTCAAAAACAATAACCCTGTATTATTATAAATGTCATTTAATCTATATTATGACGATTTAACAGTTCATTTTTTAGTAAATGATTATATAATATTGTCCTGTTTAAAAATCTTAAAATGTAATCCTAGATAGCATAAAATCATTTGCCACTGGATCATATCATTTTCACATCAATATTAATTTTTATGGAAAATTAATTGTGAAACTTCAAAAATTAATACTGCAAAACTTTTTATCATGCTGATCATTTCCGTCGATGTGAAAAAAGCATTATTTACCATTTCTTCATAACAATTAGCACAAATCATCAAAACTGCTTTGTTACATCATGATAAATTACAGAACTATATCCCTTTAAAGATATATTAATATTAAAAGCTATTTGTTTTAGAATTCAATAATCCAGAAACCTGCATTCGCTCTCTTGATTCTTTTATACTTTTGATCACCGCCAATGCTGCATTCAAAGCCCTTCGCCCCGCAACCCCATCCACGAGAACTGGTATTCCATCAAGACAGGATTTTACAAAAGCATGATGCTCAGCCTCGATATTATCATGATCTTTCCATTTCACCACTTCTCTTCTAAATCCATTGGTACCAGGTAAAGGCATACCCTTTTCTTTTCCAATCATGACCAATTGATTTTCCATAAAATCAGCCGATAAATACCCTTCTTCGGAAAAAATTCGCATTTTACGCTCAGTTTTTAAGGAAATACGACTGGCTGCAATGGTCGCAACGCATCCATTTTCAAAAGTAACCCGAGCATTTGCTATATCTTCGAATTCTGATGTCACAGATGCACCCAACGCATCCACTTTTCGTATATGAGATGGTACAATAGCTAGAACAAGATCGAGATCATGGATCATTAGATCAAGAATAACAGAAACATCAACCCCTCTCGGCTTGAAAGGTGCAATTCGCATGGTTTCAATATATAAAGGCTTCTTTATACGTTCATGTATAACTTTCTGTTCCGCTGAATAACGTAAAAGATGCCCAACTTGCAAGACAAGTCCACCACTATTTGCCAGATCAATGAGATGATCAGCCTGATCAAGCGTTGAGGCAATCGGTTTTTCTATTAGAACATGCCTACCTTTTTCAAGGGCCTCAAGGGCCAATTCATAATGAAATTCGGCAGGTGCGGCAATAATCAAGGCATCACAAGATTGTAACAGCTGATCAAGTGGCATATAGGGAACATTACCGGCTTCTTTTCCAACTTTTATTGCATTGCCAATTGCTGGATCATAGATACCGATCAGATTTTCACGCTCTGCTTTAAAAGATTTTAAAGCATGAAAACGACCAAAATATCCCGCCCCAGCAATACCCACACGCAAAATCGACTGTTCTGCCATTTGTTTTCTCGCTTTATATTAAATTTAAACTTACAATTTTTCTTAAATTTGGATAGAAAATAAAATATTCTTAAACGTATTTAAACATTGTTTTTATTTATAATGCTATATATACCTTGCCATATAATATATTATAACCAAAACATATTGCATCGAATAACATGACAACGACCCTGTTGTTAAACGTTCCCTTTAACCATTTTCAGTCCATCGGGACAAAAAGGATTTAGTCGTTACTGCGATGATGTATTACAGTCGAACAAAACTTGCCCTGGTTTTCGCCACTTGTTTCATGGGGCTATTATTATGTTTACCCAATTTTGTTAAACATCCATCTTTTAAGATACCTTGGCATCAGATCCATCTTGGCCTTGATTTAAAAGGAGGATCCTATTTACTGATGCAGGTGGATGTGGAGACCATCAGCAAAAACCGTTTACAGACGTTGAGTGACAATGTTCGGCAAACCCTTATTTCCAAAAATCTAGGTTATCGCAATTTACATATGGTTCCCAAAGATCATACCATTGTTTTTAATTTGCGTGATCCAAGTGAAAAAGAGGGTGTTTTATCTGCATTGAGATCAATGCCAAAAGCGGTTCCCAATGAATTTGAGGTTAGTAATAACAATGATCAAATTAGAATGGAACTTTCAACTGATGCAATGCAGCACCGCGCAAGCGAGGCGGTAACTCAATCCATTGAAATTGTTCGCAAACGTATCGATGCAACAGGTGCTGTCGATCCATCCATAACCCGTCAGGGTACAGACAGAATCATTGTTCAGCTACCGGGCGTCAGTGATCCGAACCGGATTAAGCAATTACTTGGTACAACAGCTAAAATGACATTTCACTTATTGGATGAAAATGCAAACCCAAACCTACCTCCACCCGGTGTAACATTTCTCCCAACAGCTGGAAATGAAAATGAAAAATTACCAATACGTGATCATATTGAAGTTGACGGTGCCGACCTAACAGGAGCAAGTGCTGGATTTGATCAGCAAAATGGCGAATATGCAGTGAATTTCAGTTTTGACAATGCAGGCGCACAAGCTTTCGCAAATGTTACCCGTGCCAATATTAACAAACGTTTCGCTATAGTGTTGGATAATAAGGTTATAGAGGCACCTGTCATTCGGACTCCAATCACAGGCGGGAATGGTCAAATTACAGGCGGATTTGATGCGCAAAAAGCCACTGATCTTGCCTTACTTTTACGAGCGGGTGCCTTGCCTGCTCCGCTAAAAGTGATGGAAGAACGTTCAATTGGTCCATCACTGGGGGCTGATGCTATCAGGGCTGGAGGATTGAGTCTGGTAAGCGGTTTTGTCTTTGTCATTATTTTTATGCTTCTATTTTATGGTCGTTTTGGTCTCTATGCGAACATCGCTTTATTTGCAAATCTCGTATTGATGAGTGCCATTTTATCTCTTTTCGAAGCGACACTAACCTTGCCAGGTATGGCGGGAATGCTTCTAACCCTTGGAATGGCAGTTGACGCAAATATTCTTATCAATGAACGCATTCGCGAAGAAACACGTAATGGCCGTACGCCCCTTAACGCTTTACAAACTGGATTTGATCGTGCTCTCAATACAATCATCGACAGTAACGTCACCGCTTTCATTGCACACGTCATGTTATTCATATTTGGAACGGGTGCGGTCAAGGGATTTGCATTGACTATCACCATTGGTATTGTTACGACCCTTTTCACCACCTTATGCCTCTCTTGGATGCTGACAATTCGCTGGTATGCTGTCACCCGCCCTAAAGAACTTCCGATTTGAAAGAAAGAATATGCTTGGTCGTCCTTTATTACATCTCGTCCCACATGGCACAAAAATTCATTTTATGCGTGGACGCTTTGCCGGCCTGATAACATCAGCGGTTTTATCTGTTGCATCAATTATTCTTTTCTTTCATCCCGGCTTGACATTGGGACTGGATTTCCGTGGCGGTATTGTGGTTGAAGCGCAAACTCCTGAACCTGCTGATTTTAGCAAATTGCGCAAATTTTTATCTGATGCCGACATTACAGCAGCTGGATTACAACAATTTGGTGGGAAAAATAATGTCCTGATCCGGCTTGACGCACCCAAAGAAAATAATGGCGATGCAACCCAGATCTTGATCAAAAAAGTCAGATCAGCCGTTACAAATTATGAAACTGGTACAAAAATTGTACGAGCCGATGCTGTTGGTGCCTCTGTTTCCTCTGAATTATTCAGAAATGGGCTTTTGGCACTTGGAATCAGTCTTTTTATGATTATGATTTATATCTGGTTTCGATTTGAATGGGAATTTGCACTTAGCGCCATTATAACCTTGCTTCTTGATTTAACAAAAACAATCGGATTTCTTGTAATCACACATTTTGAATTCGATCTGGTCATGGTGGCTGCCATCTTGACAATTCTAGGCTATTCAACAAACGATAAAGTTGTCGTATATGATCGAGTAAGGGAAAATCTAAGAAAATATCATTCTATGCCATTTCAAGAATTGCTTGACCTATCAATTAATGAAACGTTAAGCAGAACCCTTGCCACTTCGTTTACCGTGTTTTTAGCCGCTTTACCTCTTGCTCTGTTCGGTGGTGCATCTCTTTCTGGTTTTGCGTGGGTAATGTTATTTGGTATTGTTGTGGGAACGTCTTCCTCCATCTTCATTGCCGCTCCCCTGCTTCTATTTATGGAAGAGGGAAGCTTGAGAAGAAAAACCAAAAGATCATCCTAGAATTATTTTATGAGCAGTTTAAAAGAACTGCTCAATTTTTAACGAATATTATTTTTATTCAAAGACTGTATCAGTATTTCCACAGAATTTTTTGCATTTTTCAAATTATGATTATTCGGTTTCGATAATGCCATCATAACGTAATGTTTTGCATTTTGATCCCTTAAAAAAATATCCTGGAAATCAGTCAATGAAACAGAAGATAAACTACCTAGATAACCAATACACATACCATGAGTAAATATGTAATTGTAGGCAATGGAATGTGGGGTTAAGCGTTCAGATGACTTTAATGAATTCTCTTGTGATTGACAGGCACTCAAGGGAAACAAAAAAAGGGTTAATCCTAATAAAACATATCGCTTAAACATTTAAAACTTCTTTGTTCCCATAGACTTGTGATCAATTTATCAAAAATTGATCTAGGATTGTTTTCTGTTTGCAAGAATGTCTCTTATTTCCTGCAGTAAAACTTCCTGTTTTGTTGGTTGTGCGGCTTTAACTTCTTGCTGCGTCTTGATGCGATTATAGATATCATTCAACCCTCTGACAATCAGGAAAACAACAAATCCGATAATTAGAAACTGAATAATCGTGTTGAGAAAAACTCCAAAGTTTAAAGTTACCGCACCTATTCTTTGTGCCTCGGCCAGTGTTTTAACATGAGGTCCCTTTAAGGTGATAAATAAATTACTGAAATCGACACCACCTAGAAACAAACCAATAATGGGATTGAAAATATCATTCACCAAACTTTTAACCACACTTGTAAAAGCGGCACCAACGATAATACCCACAGCCAGATCAACAACATTACCCCGCATGATAAAGGATTCAAATTCATGTATCCATTTAATGCTCCTACTTTTTTTAGCCATATTTTCATTACCCATTTTCATTTCCATTCAATTGCTCTAAAAAATAGTTACGTATCAATTATATTTGAAAAAAGAATTTTAAATAAGAAAAAAATGTCAAACAGTAAAAAATAACAAAGAAGAGATTGATTTCGAGCAGTAAAATGACTATAAATACATTTTCTTTCTCCGTCTGTTAACGGAGTTTTTTTTACAATCTGTTAAGAGAAAATCATGAAAAACGATATCCATCCAGATTATCACGAAATTACAGTCGTCATGACAGACGGTACTGAATTCAAAACCCGTTCCTGTTATGGCTCTAATGGCGATACATTGCGTCTTGACGTAGATCCTAAATCTCATCCTGCATGGACCGGAGTTCAGCGTATCAATGATACACGAGGTCAAGTTGCGAAATTTAACAAGCGTTTTGCTGGTATCGGACAAAAAAAGGTTTAAATAATTAGATTATTTTATTAACCTTATTGATGTAAGGGTGACTTCATCACCCTTATCTCAATCAAATAAAATTACTAAATTACAGCTTTTAAAATAGTCTATATTGTTTTAACTTAAAATTTACAGTTTTAAGTTTTTAATAATATTCTACTCTATTTTTATCATACAGGATTGTCATGACCTTACCTCTTATGCCTAAGGCTACCGCAGTATGGCTTATTGAAAAAACTGCTTTAACCTTTAATCAAATTGCAGAATTTTGTGGCATGCATCCTTTGGAAGTCCAGGCAATTGCCGATGGCGAGGTAGCTCAAAGTATCATTGGCTATGATCCTGTTGCTAATGGCCAGTTAACCCAGGAAGAGATTAATCGCTGTGAGGCTGATCCAGATCGAAAGCTAAAACTATCAGCAAATCGCATGCAAATCGTCAAGCGATCAAAAGGCGCAAGATATACTCCCATTTCAAAGAGAAATGATCGTCCTGATGCAATTGCCTTCCTGTTAAGAAACTATCCCCAATTGCTAGATCAGCAAATTGCCAAGCTTTTGGGGACAACTAAAGATACAATTGCCAAGGTAAGAGATAAACAGCATTGGAATTCCGCCAATATTAAACCACGTGATCCAATCATACTGGGATTATGCAGTCAAATGGATTTAAACAGTGCTGTTGCCGAAGCGAACAGACGTGTTGAGAAGGATGAGACGGATACCTCTTCCCTTAATCCCTCAGAAACAACAGAACATCAGGAATCTTCAGAAACAAAGAAAGAAGAGCTAGATATCAATCATATATTTTCCAATTATTCTGAAAAAAACAATCAATCCGACGATCTAAATTAATTATGCCATTACCCCATCCCTCTTCATCAAATATCTCCCTTGCTGTTGGTGTTATTATGGGCAGCCAGTCGGACTGGGATATTATGAGTCACAGTGCTGATATATTAAAAAAACTTGATATATCACATGAAGTAAAAATTGTATCGGCTCATCGTACACCCGATCGATTAAGGGAATATGCAATATCCGCTGTTGAACGGGGAATCAGGGTTATTATTGCAGGCGCAGGTGGGGCTGCACATCTTCCCGGTATGGTTGCCGCCTGGACACATTTGCCAGTTCTTGGTGTACCAATGCAAACCCATGCCCTAAACGGCAAGGACAGTTTGTTATCAATTGTGCAAATGCCTGCAGGTATTCCGGTTGGCACCCTGGCCATCGGAAAAGCTGGGGCCATTAATGCGGCACTTTTGGCAATATCTATCCTATCTATCGCTGATCAGTCAATCGCCCAACGCTTAGTTTCCTGGCGCAAAGCACAAACAGATTCTGTCGCTATTTCTCCACTTTAATTATACATTATTAAATAAGAGGGACTTATGCTCTTACCTAATTCAACCATAGGAATCGTTGGAGGCGGACAATTAGGCAGAATGTCTGCTGTAGCGGCGGCACGTCTTGGATTTAGAACACATATTTTATCTGACATTATGGATGCCCCTGCCGCTCAAGTGGCTTCTGGCATTACGGTTGGATCTTATCATGATCAATCAATTTTAAAACAATTTGCTGAACAGGTTGATGTAATAACATTTGAATTTGAAAATATAAATATAGAAGGAATAGAATATCTTGCCACCGTACGACCTGTTCATCCTTCCAGCAATGTCTTAAAAATCAGCCAAGACAGGTTTCTTGAAAAAGACTTTTTAAATCAACATGATATTCCAACCACTCAATGGATTTCTGTTTTTCAGTTAGAAGATGGCATAAATGCGGCAGAAAAACTGGGATTTCCTTTTATCCTTAAAACCACTAGATTGGGATATGATGGTAAAGGTCAGGCCGTTATCCGTACCGACGAAGAATTCAAAAAAGCCTTTAAAAATTTGAATCCTCATCCTCTAATTGCTGAAAAAAAAGTAAACTTTTATAAAGAAATTAGCGTGATGGTTGTTCAGAATGAACATGATGAATTACAAACATTCGATGTTACTGAAAACCGACATAAAAATGGAATTCTTGACCTCAGTATCGCACCAGCCCGAATTACCTCAGCATTGCAAAATAAAGCCAAAGAGATCGCAGTTAAGATAGCCCAGGCTCTCAAACTTGTTGGTATCTTGGGAGTTGAAATGTTCATTGATGATCAGGATAATATTCTTGTCAATGAAATAGCACCCCGTCCTCACAATTCAGGACATTGGACAATGAATGCCTGTCCCTTTGACCAATTTGAAATGCATATTCGTGCTGTCGCAAATCTTCCCTTACCGCCTATAGCTCGACATTCGGATGCCATCATGAAAAATCTTATAGGCTCCCAAACACTGGAATATTGGCCAAAAATTTTGGAAAATGATCGAATGATAGGACATTTATACGGAAAAAAGGAAGCAAAACCGGGTCGAAAAATGGGACATGTCAATATAAATTTTCCATATAATGGTTTACCCGGAGAATTCGGAATTAAAGCGGCGTTATCATTTCTTTGTTCTAGGGATTAAGCAATCCACTTTCCACAAAAGAAAAATAGATACCATTCCCGATTATTATATGATCGGCGATATCAATATTAACTGCTTCCAAGGCTTCAACTAATATATATGTTAACTTTTTATCCGCTTCCGAAGGTAACGCTATTCCACTGGGATGATTATGTACCAGAATCAAGGATTCAACATCGAATTTAAGAGCACATTTCGCTATTTCACGGATATGGATGGATGTGGTACTCACGGTTCCTGAAGCTTGATGACTGATTGAAATGATATGGGCATTCCTATCGAGAAGAATAATATAGAAATGTTCAATCGTTTCTCTTGATAAGAAAGCAATTAGATAATCGGTTAAATATTTTTTAAACTGTAGAATGTTTTTATTATAAATTTCTGATTTCAAAATACGTATACTTGCTGCATAAATAAGGGAAATAAACGCTATATCCTTTTCAGATAAATTAAATTCCTCAATTAACTGATTTTTGTCATAGGTAAAAAGATGCGGAAAAGATCCAAGTTTTGTTAGAATATTTTCTTGCCAATTTTCATTATGCTGTTCAAATTTCATCCATTGGGATAACAAAGTTAAATATTGTGAATCAGACTTTATATTATCTTGTTTTTCTTTCATAAAACTGTGCATTTTCATATTGAAAACATCCTCAATTCTCAAAATATTGATTCTTTATGTTCGAATAGGATAAGTTCTTCATTAATACAGTTTAAATATTAATTACGTAAGATTAAATACCAACAAATTAGGAGATTGAATTCTTGAACCAAAAAACTGCCAACAAACAGTGGGGAGGACGTTTCACCTCTGGACCTTCAGCCATTATGGAGCAAATAAATGCCTCTATCGGCTTTGATAAAAACTTATGGAAACAGGATATACAAGGATCAATAGCTCATGCAGAAATGCTGGCCAAACAGAAAATAATTTCCGAAACGGATAAAAACAGTATTCATCAAGGCCTTAGGGAAATTGAGCGAGAAATTCAATCTGGTCAATTCGAATTTAGCAGAGCCCTTGAGGATATTCATATGAATATCGAAGCCCGTTTGGCAGAACGTATCGGTGAGGCGGGAAAAAGGCTTCATACAGCACGTTCAAGAAATGACCAAGTTGCGACAGATTTTCGTTTATGGATCAGACAAAATATCGATGAACTAATTCCAATGATAAATCATCTGATGCTGACCCTTGCTTCCCGAGCTCTGGAATATGCGGAAACAGCTATGCCCGGTTTCACTCATTTGCAATCTGCCCAACCGGTAACGTTCGGTCATCATTTACTGGCTTATACAGAAATGTTGAATCGGGATCGGGGACGATTGATAGATACACGCAGACGACTAAATGAAAATCCCTTGGGTGCGGCGGCTTTAGCTGGCACCTCATTCCCAATTGACCGCCAATTGACTTCTAAATTATTGGGATTTGACCGTCCCATGGCAAATTCACTTGACGCGGTCTCTGATCGTGATTTTGCCCTGGAATATCTTTCCGCTCTTTCCATCATGTCGATTCATCTTTCACGCATGGCGGAAGAAATTGTAATTTGGTGTTCACCTCCTTTTTCTTTTATCCAGCTTTCAGATGCCTATACTACAGGTTCATCCATCATGCCACAAAAACGAAATCCAGATGCCGCCGAACTGGTTCGGGCCAAAGTTGGACGAATTTCAGGGGCGCTTACAGGACTTTTGACCGTTATGAAGGGTCTTCCTCTCGCATATGCTAAAGATATGCAAGAAGACAAGGAACAGGTTTTTGCTGCAACCGAAACTATTATTCTGTGTTTAGCCGCTTGTTCAGGAATGATTGCAGATTTAAAGGCCAATCAAGACAATATGGCCTATTGGGCAGGGTCCGGTTTCTCTACAGCCACAGATCTCGCAGACTGGCTGGTTAAAGAATTAAAATTACCCTTCAGAACAGCTCATCATGTTACAGGAAAAATTGTCAGCTATGCCGAAACACATAATCTTGCTCTTGAGAATGTACCTTTACAAAAAATGCAGGAAATCGAACCTTTGATTAACAATGATATATATTCAGTTTTAGGAGTTCAGTCCTCACTTGCCTCTCGAACCAGTGAAGGCGGCACCGCTCCCAAAAATGTAAGAAAATCTGCAAAAATATGGATCGATAAATTAAAGGATATATCATGAAACGTTTTTTTTCTCTTTTTTTCGCTCTTGGTAGTCTTGCAATCCTCACAATCACCCTGTCTGGATGTGGCAAAAAGTCATCTCCTAAACCGGTTGGTCCCCCTGAAAAAGTAATTTATCCCCGAGCCTATCCACCTCAAGACTAATCGATTAATCCCTGGGTGGATTGGTGAGTAATAGCGCCATACCACCAGGACGATCTGAATAAGCGGCAATCTGAATGGCTGTTATAACCCATTCCTTATTTTTATTTACTGTAAACAAAGGGGCACCACTACTTCCATATGTGGCTTGACAGTCATGCGCAAGAATGGTTTTACCCTCATTATTTTTTAATATATCGGTTACATGACATTCTTGATCAGCATATAAGACTTCCTGACGGTCCTGATCATAACCAGCCAGATATATATTCATACCGATATAAGGTTGATCTTTATTAAAACCGAAAAAATCCTCTTGATTTGTTTTTCCATCATTAAGCACAAGATAGGCCCAGTCATGATGAATATTGTCCAATGTGGCTTTTCCCGAACCCTCTCCCTTATAATTTTCTGATTTAATAATATTAAGGACATTATAAGCTGATCGGTAAGTTTGTCGCTGGTATCCCAGAAGAAAATGAACAGAATGTGGATTGACAAAATGATTGGTTTTTCTAATCCATAAACAATGAGCTGCAGTTATCACCAATCTTGAACTGACAAGAAATCCCGTACAATGCGTACCAAGCTCTGTTTGTACACGTCCCAAAATTTGCCAAGGTTTCTCTGCAGCATTTACCAATTGTCGATGATTGTTTTTTTGACTAATGCCTGGCAAATCTTTTGCGGGAACGGAATAGGATAAAGTTGAAATCAATATAAATATCGTACATGCAAATATTCTGATAAAAATATTCAATTTTCCATCCCTTATCGCTATTTATTTTTTCCTTAATAAAGAATAATTATATTATTCTATCCCACTGTTTTTTATAGATTGTTATAAAATCAGTATAATATTATTTTTTCCGACTAAAGGCTTTTTGATTAATGTCATCTTCTAAAACCGAACCTGAAACAAATTATCAAACCCTTTTACAAACGCATCCAGACTTTATTATTGATGAAAAGATGGGACTCTGTTTTGGTAAAGTTTCACTTCAATCTCTTACTGATCATTATGGTAGTCCGGTATGGGTAATCAATGCAGATATATTAACATCACGTTTTCAAAAACTTTCTAAAGCATTTCTGCAAAACAAAATGGACATTTCTATTCATTATGCCGTGAAAGCAAATGATCATCTGGCCATACTTGATCTTTTGGCAAAAGAAGGAGCGGGAGTTGACATTGTCAGTCTGGGTGAATTAAAGAGAGCACTAAAAGTCAATATCAACCCACGAAAAATTTGTTTTTCAGGAGTGGGAAAAACAGAGGAAGAATTAAAAGCCGCCATTCAATTAGAAATAGGCCAAATCAATGTTGAGAGCCGTGAAGAGCTTCATCTTATTTCTAAAATAGCAATGGATACAGGAAAAAAAGCCGCAATTTGTTTAAGAATCAATCCTGATGTCGATGCCAGAACGCATCATAAAATTACTACAGGTTTGGCGGAAAACAAATTTGGTATCGCTTATGAGCAAGCTCTTCAGATTTACAAAGAAGCAAGCCAATTGGATAATATTCTCCCATTGGGGTTTGATGTCCATATTGGTAGTCAGATTTCATCTGTAGAGCCCTATAAAAAAGCTTTTATAAAAATGGCGAAACTTGTTAAACAAGCACGTAAAGAAGGATTAGAAGTCTCTGTTCTAGACTGTGGAGGTGGTTTTGGCATTTCTTACTATGACGAAAAAGAGTCCGACCCATATGCTCTAGCTAATTTAATGCAAGAAATTTTCTCTTCCCTTAATATCCGTATTTGCATTGAACCTGGCCGCTGGCTGGTTGGTCCGGCAGGCATCCTGATCAGCAAAGTAGTCAGAAGAAAAAACAATGGACCAGATGCATCCCCTTTCATTATTCTTGATGCTGCCATGAACGACCTTTTGCGTCCAGCGATGTATGATGCGTGGCACGGTATCTTACCTATACAGGCTGAAATATATAAGCGTCCCTTGGAAAAACAGAATATTGACGGTCCAATATGCGAATCCAGTGATATTTTTGCTCGCCAACGATTACTTCCCCAACTAAGGGAAAATGATGAAATTGCCATTCTGGATGCCGGTGCCTATGGACATGTCATGAGTTCCTCTTATAATGCCCGTCCCCAAGCTTTACAATTGATGATCAAGGATAAAAGATTATTTGTTATCAAACCACGACAAACATTTGAATCCTTATGGAATAATGAAACTATACCCAACGGATAATTGATTTATATTATACCGAACAAGTAAGCACAGTCATTATGGCATTCAGATTGGTTTTCTTTTATTTATAAAGGTCAATAAATAAAAATATATTTAATAAATATGTTTTTATTTCATTAGGTTTTAATCAAAAAAAGCACTTTATTTTTTTAGTGCTTTTTTAAAAATTATTTCAATCTATAGCTCACACCATAACCGCATCAAATTATGATAAACATTTGTCAACTCTAAAATCTGAGGATCATTATCATCCATTCTGGTTCTTAACTTAATAATCGACATATCCAGATCAAATAAAACCCGCCTCTTGTCAGAATCTCGAATCATTGACTGGGTCCAGAAAAAAGATGCCCAACGACTGCCACGCGTTATTTTGCTGACAGAATGCAAGCTGTAGGTTGGGTAAACAATCATGTCGCCAGCAGGAAGCTTGATTGATTGCGCACCACTTGGATCATGCATGATCAGCTCTCCACCATCATAATCCTCAGGATTATTTAAAAACAAAGTCGAGGATACATCCGTTCTGATACGCATATTGGCTTCATGAATTGGACGTAACGCATTATCCACATGATCGGGAAACTCCATGCCTTCATCATAACGGTTGAATAAAGGCGGGCAAACCCGATAAGGAACAACTGCTGAATTGAAAATCGGATTACGTCCCAGAGCTTTCAATATAATTTCTCCCAATTCTTTACTTTCGGATGATTTCTGGTCAATTTGTATATTACGCTTGACCTGGACAGATTGTTCACCTGCCGTTACCTTACCATCTACAAAAGGTGCCCGTCTATAAACAGACTGAACGTAAGCCAACTCTTCTTTATTTAAAACTTGAGGAATATGAATGATCATCAAACTAACCTAATTATATTTTGAAGTTATTCTAACATGTTCAAACTGAACATGAATGCTCTACCATTAGATGGTGTCACACGATTACTGAATAAAGAGTCATAGTTCAAACGGTTGGTCAGATTGTAAATATTGAACGACACTTTCCAATGATCGTCGAATTTATGAGAAAGCATGGCATCAATCGTTACATTTGATGGTACTTTTGCATTGTTTCTGTTATTCAAATAAACTGGTCCACGCCATGTAACACCTCCACCAATCAACAAATTGTATGGTGTATTGGGCATTATATTATACGTTGTCCATAAATTTCCCTGATGAGAGGGAACATAGAACATGCGATTTCCCTTGATATTTGGCGTTAAAGAACCTGTAACTTTACTATGATATGCAGCAAAGGCACCATAAACGCTCCAATTATTCGTGATATTACCGGATATACCCAATTCAATCCCCTGATTGTAACCTTTGTCACCCGTACTTGTCACCGCTCCTGACAATGGATCACTAACCATCTGGTTGCTTTTTTCAAGATGGAACAAAGATGCTGTCAGTCCCAGTCGCTGATTCAAAAGGCTCCATTTTCCACCCAGTTCATATAAATGGCTTTTTTCCGGTTTCATTCCGTTTTGACCATCCTTCATCGGTGCATACGAATTCGTCAAATACATACCCAATGGCGTTGTAGAGGATGACCATGTGAAATAGTAGGCCTGATTTTCATCAGGATTGAAGAGCAAGCTTACTGTCGGGTTGAACACATTATCGTTCGTTGACATACGATGAGTTGTAAAGGATTTGCCCCCTTGGGTATTATAAAACGCTTCCCAGTTGTCATAACGGAAACCACCCTTAATTGACCAGGCTTTGGTGAACCATATCTGGTCATACAAGAAAACACCAACATCACGAGAATGCCCATATCTACGGGATGGATCCCCTACTTTACTGTTGGGATCACCAGGCATGATATGTATTGGATAATCAATCGCATCCGTTGGATGAACAAGATTGTTGTTTGGCAGGGATGCGGAAAATTGTCCGTAATGACGGCTTTCATGAGCATAGGCAATGTCAACACCAGCCGTTAATTGATGTTTGATAAAACTTGTATTGAAATTGGCAATTGTTGATAAAACGTTTTGGAACGACCAGGTGCTCTGTTCATATGGACTTGGACCTGCCGTTTGAATAATAGCGTCCTGAGGACGACCATCAAAATATGGGTCACTACAATCTGCTGGCGTACATTTAGGTCGTGTAACAGAAAACTGACGTTGATAATTACCATATCGAGTATCGTTATGGATAACAATATCAGGAGTGATGTTATAGGTTAAACGTCCCGTAACCTGGTTATCCTGGGTTTGGTCCTTATCCATTTTGTTACCATACCAATTTCCCCTTCTTATTCCATATTCGGTCGCAGGTCTACCAATTGTATGACCAGGTTTTGTAATTACAGGAACACCGTAATCGGGAATGCGATCATCCTGTTGATGTACAAATTGCAAAACATAACTTAAATCTGTTCCCAGACCAAAAGCTATTGATGGCGCCAGACCCCAACGATGGGAATATAAATTATCTCTTCCCACAACATTATTGCTGTTGGCCATACCTTCCATACGAACAGCAATATTATCATTAATCTGCTTGTTCAAATCAAAAGTGCCACGGTAATAATCACCGTTTCCACCAGTAAATTCAGCTTTATATTGATCTTTCAAAATTGGTTTTTTTGTTACAACATTAATGGCACCACCCGTAGTTCCATTCCCAAATACAGATGAAGATGGACCCTTAATAACCACAACATTTTCATAATTGAAACTGTCACGGCTATAGACACCGAAATCTCTCAGGCCATCTTCATAAATATCATTCTGGGCCTGAAAACCGCGGATGAGAAACTGATTTCCGGACATGCCGCCACGTCCCTCCCCAACGGAAGAGGTTACCCCCGGTACATTTTTTAATGCTTCATCAAGAGATTTGACATTTTGCTCTTCCATAATTTTGGCCGGAACAAGATTGATATTCTGAGGGGTATGCATGATATCCTGTGGCATCAAACTGACACCTGTATTCTGCGTCAGAATATTATCATTCTTTTTTCCACGAACAAGAATATGCTCATTCGTTGTTGACTGGTTATCTGTTGTTTGATCTTTTGTTATTTGTTGATTTACTTTATTTGCTGATGATGCAACGGCATTGTTCGATTTTTCTGCATTTGCAGATTTGGTGATGGCGGTATTCCCTAATAATCCGACCATTACTGCCAATGATACAGGTTGAAGCGTCCTTTTTATTCCTGACAATTTAAAAATCCATCCAATAAAATACTGATAATGATAATTAATAACATGAGATATTGAGAATCATTATCAGTATACAGATACAATTGCAACTGGCGGAAATCAAATAAATCATGATGGTTTGCAAATGAATAAATGGACAACAAAAATTGTAAAATTGTTTTTTACATATTTTTAAAGAGTTATAATAAATTTCATCCGTTTGAGATTGACTGAATTTTAATTCAAATTTTCAAAATATGTGATAATAATACAATAGGTATAAAAATAAATGTTTTATAAATATGACAAATTATTGGTTAATTAAATCGGAACCTTCTGCTTTTTCATGGCAGGAACAATTGAGAAACAAAATCGAACCCTGGACAGGGGTGAGAAATCATCAGGCAAAAAAAAATCTACAACTAATGAAAAAAAATGATCTGGCTTTTTTCTACCATTCCAATGAAGGTAAGGAAATTGTTGGTATTGTCAGAATTGATAAAGAAGCCTATCCCGATCCGACCGATACAGAACATAAATGGTTTTGTGTTGATGTAGAGACAATATGTTCGGTACCTGTACCCATTACCCTAAAAAAAATCAAATCCATTCCTGAACTGGAAGATATAGCACTTATTAAACAATCCAGATTGTCAGTAATGCCAATCAGTTCAGAACATTGGAAAATTTTATGTGATCTTGGAAATGTGAAATTATAAGTCAATTCATTTTTTCTTGCTAAAATTTAATAAACACTTGGACAAATTATGAAAAATAACAATAAACAAATTCCCGATCATATTCATCTTTACCAGCATGATATACCTTCCGGACTAGATCTTGGAAAAATAGTCGCAATTGACACTGAGACCATGGGATTAAATCATGATCGAGACCGGCTTTGTTTGATTCAGTTAAGCAAAGGGGATGGACAGGTTCATATTGTCCAGTTTGTACCCGAACGGCTTGGTGGTAAAGGGTTCAATTCCTGCCCCAATCTAAAAAAATTACTTACTGATCCCTCCATTGCAAAATTAATGCACTTTGCCCGATTTGATGTCGGGATATTACAAAAAACCTTTCAAATAAGTATGAAATCCGTAATTTGTACAAAAATTGCAGCTAAATTGGTCAGAACTTTTACGGATAAACACGGACTGGCTGTTCTATGCAGAGAATTACTTGATATTGAATTAAGTAAACAGCAACAAACTTCAGATTGGGGTTCACCAACCCTAAGCATTGAACAATTGACCTATGCAGCTGCAGATGTTCTTTATCTTCATCAATTGTGGGAAATCTTGAAAGTTTTATTAATCAGGGAAAATCGTTTGGAAATTGCAGAAGCCTGTTTTTCATTTTTACCAACAAGAGCCACCCTGGATCAGCTCGGATATCTAGATCCTGATATATTCGATCATCGCGGTTAAGAATTTAACAGTTTCATTTCATTTTGAAACTCTATATATATTATTATATCTGTTTTAATAATAATTAAATTTAATCAAGTGCATTGAAATGACCAAAATTGCCTCATCAGAGATTGATACAGCTCTTAAAGCTCTATCTATAGAATCTAATGGCATCCTGGATTTGATTAATGCACTTCGAGACAAAACCGAACTTACTCGATCTTTCTTGGAAACCGCCAATCTCATATCTGAAATTAATGGTCGGGTGGTATTAACCGGAATTGGCAAATCTGGGCATATTGCAAAAAAAATTCAATCAACACTGGCCTCCACTGGTACACCATCTCTCTTTGTTCATCCTTCTGAGGCTTCCCATGGAGATCTGGGAATGATTCAAAAAGATGACATCATTCTGGCTGTATCCGCTTCTGGTGAAACCCAGGAATTATTCAATATAATTATTCATGCAAAACGATTCAGCATCCCATTGATTAGCATAACAACCAATCCGCAATCGACCTTGGCAAAAAATTCCAGCATAATTCTCTCACTTCCCCATTCAAGGGAGGCATGCCCACTGGGTTTGGCACCAACGACCAGCACGTTAATGCAACTGGCAATGGGAGATGCCCTGGCAATAACATTATTGAAAATGAGGCACTTCACCGCATCAGATTTCGGTATTTATCATCCCGGTGGTAGATTGGGCAGCAGACTTAAGATTGTTGAAGATTTAATGCACACAGACAAGGATATCCCCTTGGGGCATTCAAGGATGCCTATCACCGATGCAATCATGGAAATGACTCAAAAAGCCCTGGGTTGCATTGGTATTATTTCTGAAGATGGGAGACTGATCGGGCTGATAACAGATGGCGATCTAAGACGAGCATTCAACAAGGATATAAGAAAATTGACAACTCAAGAAATCATGAATCCTTCGCCTCTTACCATTAAATCCGATATGCTGGCTGCTGAAGCGCTGAAACTCATGAATAATGATAGTCATCCCATTACCTGTTTATTTGTAGTGGATTCCAGAAATCATCCAATAGGGGTTTTGCACATTCATGACCTTTTACGAGCGGGCATTGCATGAATATGTCAACAAACAGTCAACCGAATGAAGAATCTAGTTCAAAAAACAAAATTGAAAGAACCGATTTTCAGGACAAGGAAAAATATCTAAATCATAGATCACAAAATATCATTGAAAGACGGCATATTCCTAAACCCGCAGAAATGGAACGCCGGAACACCATTATGAAGTGGGTTAAATGGGGCCTACCAATTACAGCCCTTGTTTTGTTAAGTTCCATTGCTGTCTGGCCGGAGATTGATCGGGCTTTGCATACCAACAAGGAGGTGATGAAACAGCTTTCCCGTATCAAGATTGAAAGTGGAACCATGATTGACGCTACTTTTCATGGCTTGGATACACATAATCGACCCTATACCATAACATCTGAAAAAGTTGTTCAGAAATCTAACAATAGCAATCTTATCCATCTAGGCAATCCAAAAGCTGATATTTTATTGCAGGACAATGTTTGGATGATGGTCACGGCGGACAAGGGAAATTATACACAGCATGAACAGGATTTAGGATTGATTAAACATGTTGTTTTATACCGAAATGATGGAGTTTTCATGTATAGCGATATGGCAGACGTTGCTTTAAAGTCCTCTGTTGTGACTGGCAACAACTGGATTCATGCTGAAGGACCATTTGGCATCTTGGATGCCCAAACCTATTTCCTTGACTTGCATACCGGGATTGCCCAATTTAAGGGACCAGGCCGATTGGTCTTGAATGATGATAAAAAAAATAATTCCTCCAATCCTACTCAAGCTAAATCATCGGAATAAAATTGATGAATAAACGCAATTTATTACCTTTTGCCATTTCTAGTATCTTTTATGGCTTTTTCAACATCCATACTGTCCATGCTCAAAGTATTGATCTATCACATGGTGGACAGATTACGGTTACAGCTCTTGGAGGATTTGACTGGGATCAAAACGCCAAAAAAGTGACCGCCTATACTCAAGCCAAGGCAGTTCGTGAAAATGTAACGGTCACAGCAGACAGACTTATCGCCTATTATCGAAAAAAAGCTGGCGATACAGAATCAAAGTCCTCCCAAAACCTCAATCCTCAACAAAAAAGCGGTGATATAACTCAAAGCGATTCAGGTTCAAATGAAATATATCGTCTGTACGCTTATGGTCATGTTCATATTTATACGAATACCGATCAGGCCTGGGGAGATAAAGCAGTTTATGATATTGATCAGGCAACCCTGGTTTTAACGGGTAAACATATGAAATTAACCACCCCTCAAAATGTCATGACCGCAAAAGATGCCATGGAATATCACTCCCAAACCAGAATGTCAGTTGGTCGGGGTGATGCAACCGTAATTAATATCAAGGATGGTCGACAAATCAATGCGGATGTACTGGTTGGCTATAGCAGCCCTGATGATCAAAAAAAACCTGAACAAAAAAATAACGTGACTGACAGTAAGAAATCTGATGACCTTACCAAATCCGGAAAGTTGGAAAAAGTCAACGCATTTGGTAACGTTGTCGTGCGAACCCAATCTGAAACTGTTCGTGGAGACCGCGGTGTTTATGTTCCCAATACAGGAATCGCCCGCATCGTGGGCAATGTTCATATCACAAGAGGCCAAAACCAGCTAAATGGTCATGCTGCCATTATCAACATGCATACCGGTATTGCTCACATGACAGAAATGCCTGGTCAAAGAGTCCAGGGACTGGTCGTTCCAAACCAAGCAAATCAAAATAATCAACCAAGCGATAAAAAATAGTTTTTAATTTTTATAAGTGAGTTTCAAATTCCATGCCTGAAACCGAATCTGCTTCCAATAATACATCATCAACCAAAAATTTACCTGATAATGAAGGGCTATTTGCAGACAACATAGGAAAAACCTATAAAAAACGACAGGTTGTCAAAAACGTGTCATTACGCGTTCATCGAGGAGAAGCTGTCGGTCTTTTGGGCCCAAATGGTGCTGGCAAGACTACAAGTTTTTATATGATTGTTGGGTTAGTTCAGCCAGATACAGGATCAATTCGCCTTGATAACACAGATATTACCAAATTGCCAATGTATCGGCGAGCAAGACTTGGCATTGGTTATCTGCCTCAAGAGGCAAGTATATTTAGGGGGTTGAATGTAGAACAAAATATTATGGCAGTTTTGGAAGTTGTTGAATCCAATGCCGATAAAAGACATGAAACGCTTGATGGATTATTGGCGGAATTCGGAATTTCACATTTACGACATTCCCCCTCCCTTTCCCTATCTGGTGGAGAAAGACGCCGTTTGGAAATCGCCCGAGCGCTTGCAAGCGATCCGAATTACATTCTTCTGGATGAGCCCTTAGCTGGAATTGATCCAATTGCTGTCGGAGAAATTCGTGATCTTGTTTCCCATCTCAAAGATCGTGAAATTGGTGTGTTAATTACGGATCATAATGTAAGAGAAACCCTGGAAATTATTGATAGGGCATATATCATGAACAGTGGCCAGCTTCTTATGGAAGGACGTCCTGAAGAAGTGGTCGCTCATGAAGATGTACGTAGAGTTTATTTGGGGGAAAAATTCACATTATAATTCACCTTAACAGTTAAAAGTTAACTATAGATCTTACCGTTAACTAAAATGATAGAACAATTACCACCCACGCGTTGATAAAGCTTTAATTTTGAAAAATTAGATACTAGAATAGTAAGGAATATAACTAAGGGAGAACCGTAATGGATATTTCCATCTTTGGTAATAAAATTGATATTCCTGATTGGTTTAGAAACAAGATTAATCAAAATCTTCAAGAAATCACGCAAAAATATTTTAAAAATATCGTTGATTGTTCAGTTACATTTAACAAATCCCCATCCGATTATCATTGTCAGATACATATCCATGCTTCTCGATCCCTTTCATTACGTGGAGAGGGAAATGCAGATAATGTACAAGAATCTTTTAATATTGCCCTTGAACATTTACATAACAGACTGAAAAAATATAAGGGACGGTTGATTACAAAAAGAGATCATGCCCCTTCTGCCCATGAATTATTCGAAGGTAACCAATATATTATTGATAATGATATCCCCTTGGAAACATCGGTGGAGTTTCAAAAAGATGCAAAAATCATTGATAAAAAAACGACTCATATAGATACATTATCGCTTCAAGATGCCATCATGGTTCTAGATTTATCAGAAAGACCGGTATTGATGTTTAAAAATCTGGATAATAACCGTATCAATGTCATATATAAGCAAAATGAAGATAGGATAATTCTACTGGATTCAGGAATGATATCTTGAACAAAAAAACAGGGATAAATCCCTGTTTTTTATATTGAATACTATCTTGTTATTATCAATTAATGAACCATGATAGGCATCATTTCCTGCTGCAAGATCGCAGCATATGCTGTCTTGGCATTGTCCGTCACTGCCATAGGTGTCCCATCAGCCGCATGAATGGCAAATGCCTGTTCACCATTGATCGTGATTTCCTTTACGTAAGCCAATTGGGACACACCCAAGGCTTTTAGCTGATTGTCTGTTAAATGACGAACATCAACAACGTCACTACCTTCCTTGGTCGCAATTAATTTAGATTTTTCCTTGATGTCGAAATCCTTCATAATTGATCAAGACCTCCTTTAAAAACAGATGGCAAGATAATCCTGCATCTTTCAATATAATATCATTCTTTTTCTGTAAGTTGCAAACTTCGTATCGCACCAGAGCGATAGGCATCTGATGTGCCAACTTTCTGTGACATAACTTTATTATATGATTTACGCCTTGCATTGGAATTTTGCACTATTTCAATATGGCGAATTCTTGTCTCCGGTTTGGGACGGATAATATCAATATGAAGCAACCCATTATCCAGCCATGCTCGTTCAACCTTGATACCCTCAGCCAAAATAAAAGCTCTTTGAAATTGCCTTGCCGCAATTCCTCGATAAAGAAATACACGCTCTTCATTATCTTCAAGCTGCCTGCCACGAATGACCAGCTGATTATCTTCCTGCGTTATTTGCAAATCTTCCATCATGAAACCAGCTACAGCCAAGGTAATCCGTAAACTGGAAGATCCAATTTGTTCTATATTATAGGGCGGATAACCATCAGAAGTCGATTTTGCCGCTCGTTCTAAAATCTGTTCCAAATGATCAAAGCCCAGGAACATAGGCGATGTAAAAAGCCTTCCTGACATGAAAGCCCCCTCCTTTAATATATTGAAGCGAGACATATAACTAGGCCCAAAATGGCACCTATCTATTTTATTATATGGAATAATCGCCAAGGACTACAAGTATTATATCTTTTAAAATTAGATTTCGCACCATAACAAAATATTGTATTAATATATTAAATCTTTATATAGACAATGATAGAATAATTTAAACTATGGCACAAATTTAGAAAATGAATGACGATATTGAAACAAGACCTGTTTTACTTGCAACCAACCCTTTTTTACGTAAAAAAACCAAAATCGTTGAAAAAGAGGATTTGAAAGACGTAAAAGGACTTTTACCCATGATGTTTGAAACCATGTACAAGGCAGGTGGTATCGGTTTGGCTGCTCCTCAGGTTGGAATTGGGCTGAGATTTTTCGTTATTGATCTCATGCAGAATAATCAGCCAGAAAAAATTGTCATTATAAATCCTGAAATTATTGAGAAATCAGAAGAATTGGAAAGTTATAAAGAAGGTTGCCTGTCTTTTCCAGATCAATATTCCGATGTAATTCGCCCTGAAAAAATTAAAATCAACTATATGGATATTGATGGAAGTCGCCAAGAAATGGAGGCTGATGGATTGCTTGCACGTTGTATTCAACATGAAACAGATCATCTTGATGGAATATTGTTTGTGGATCATATTTCAAGCCTTAAACGTAACATTATTATGCGTAAAATTATCAAAGAGCAAAAAAGGCACCGCTAATTATATATACGAGAAACTAGGATGCGTATTGTCTTCATGGGAACACCGGATTTTGCTGTTCCCGCTTTACAGGCACTTTATCAAGCCGGACATGAAATTGTTGCCGTATATTGTCAACCTCCCCGCCCTGCTGGCAGAGGGAGGAAAATAACTCCCTGTGCCGTGCAAAATATTGCCGAGCAATTGGATATTCCCGTCTTTTCACCCATCAAATTAAAAAACCAGCCAAAAGAATTTGAACAGTTCGCTTCTTTTAATCCTGATATAGCCATAGTTGCAGCTTACGGACTTATTCTACCTGAAGAAATACTTACACTACCTAAATTAGGCTGTATCAATATCCATGCAAGTCTTCTTCCACGCTGGCGAGGAGCCTCGCCTATTCAGACGGCAATCTGGTCAGGTGACCAAAAATCAGGTGTCAGCATAATGCAGATGGACAAAGGTCTTGACACAGGAGCCGTTTATATTGAAAAGCCTATTCCAATTACAAAAAAAACGACAACTCAAATTCTTCACGATCAACTTGCGCAATTAGGGGGTGAACTCATACTTGAAACCCTTTCAGAATTGACAGAAAATCCAAATTCAAAACCAGTTCCACAATTATCAGGGCTCGCAACCTACGCTAGGCAATTGACAAAAGAGGATGGCAAAATTGATTGGAATCAATCAGCTGAATCTATTGATCGACAAATTCGTGCCTTGACACCCTGGCCTGGGACATTCTGCTTTCTAGAAGGAAAATTACTTAAGATTCTTAAAGCTGAGCTCAGCTCTCAATCAAGCATGGCAGAATCTGGAACAATTATACATCCTGATTTTTATGTGGCATGTGGTGAAAATCAGGTCCTTAAAATTCTGGAATTACAATTGACTGGAAAGAAAAAAATGCCAATCAATGAATTTCTCAAAGGTTATCATCTCAAATTAAATACAAAACTTGTCTAATGAATTTTACCATACAGAGATGGGCCGTCAAAATCGAATATGATGGTACAGGTCTTGTTGGATGGCAACGGCAGGATAACGGCCTTTCTGTTCAGCAAATATTAGAAGAGGCTGCCTGCAAACTATGCAACGGTCAATTTAAAATAGCCAGCATTACCGCCGGTCGGACAGATGCCGGTGTTCATGCCTTGGGACAAGTGGCCCATCTTGATTTTCCGGCACATATACCCTTAACAGCCAAAAAAATTCGCGATGGCTTAAATTACTATATGAAACCTCATGCCGTTACAATCTTGCAATCAGGGCTGGTTGATGCAGAATGGAATGCACGTTTTTCTGCAATAAAACGAAAATATATTTATGTCATTCTCAACCGTCAGAGCCGTCCTGCTTTGGATATTAATCATGTATGGCATGTACGAAAGAAATTAAATGTCGATGCTATGAACGAAGCTGCTCAAACCTTATTGGGAAGCCATGATTTTACATCATTCAGAGCTACTGCATGTCAGGCAAAGTCACCAATCCGTATTTTGGACAAATTTAACGTTTATCAAATTGATGATAAAATTTATTTTGAAACACAGGCCCGTTCATTTTTACATCATCAAGTACGTAATATGGTAGGAACCCTTAAAATGATTGGAGACGGATATTGGCCAATAAAACAGGCCTATGCAATTTTACAGGGTAAAGATAGAAAATTGGCAGGAATCAAAGCTCCTGCAGCAGGTTTGTTCCTCAAGGAAATAACCTATCCGGATGACCCTTTTCAGTGAACAGCTGACAATTCATGTGATAGTCTGACCAGTGTATCACTGTTACAAATTGACAAAACAAACAACAATATTACTTCAGAAAAAAACAAACTGATAACAACGATTAGAGATTGTTTATTGTTAATCTGTAATCCCACTTTAATTGTCATCCATGATATCCAGATCATGTAAGCCAGATATAAAATCATTAAAACCGCCATAAAGCCCAATATAATTGATGGCGTAAAACCAGGTAACGATACAATCATCATACCTATAATCAAATCTAAAATTGGCATCCATTGACACCAACAATAACTTGAAACTGTTCTTTTCCAAAATCTTTCCTTATGCCAAAGAACGGAAAAAGAATGAATCAAAATCGGTATAAGTAATACTGTACATAATTTATATAAAAATAATGATATGGTAAAAATAAATAAATATGCTTTTTTTGCCTGAACAACACTTAATATATTAAAACCATCAATGACCACCAATAATGCTATCCACGGTGCCAGAGCACTTAACACTCCATCTGTTGAAGAAGGAAACAAATTTATCCCTTCTTCCTTACCACCACCCAGAGCAAGCATCCCCTTGAAAATATCTTTGAGCTTTGAATCAGAAGATTTTTTTTGATTATTTGAATTAAGTGTCATAGGAAATAATTTTTCAAAAACTGTGTGTAAATTGAACTTAATTTTTTTAAATCTTCAGTGGGTACAGCTTCATTCGCTTTATGCATAGTCTGCCCGACAAGACCAAATTCAGCAACATTACAATAATTTGAAATAAACCGAGCATCGGAGGTTCCCCCCCCTGTATCCAGACGTGGTTTAACAGATGATATTTCTTCAATTGCCAAACAAATTGCCTGCACTTCATTTCCTGGTTCAGTCAAAAAAGCCTCACCAGATACAACTATATCTATTTGACAATGTTCTGCAACACGTCTGGCTTGAGTTTCAATCCAGCCTATTAAAGAATTCCCATTATGTAAATGATTAAAACGAATATTTAATCGCGCTGTCGCAGTGGCAGGAATTAAATTTGTCGTTTTATTCCCTACATCAATAGATGTCACTTGAACAGATGAAGGCTGAAACCATTTATTCCCCTTATCCAAAGGTAATATTGTTAAAGATGTTAATATTTCCATCAATTTATGAATTGGATTATCTGCAAGATGAGGATAGGCGACATGTCCCTGGGTACCTTCAACAGTAATAACCGCATTCAAACTACCCCGACGCCCAATTTTAATTACATCGCCCAACTCCTGTGCTGATGTTGGTTCACCCACCAGACAAAAATCAGGAATATGATTCTTTTTCTTCATCCACTCAAGCACTTTAACAGTACCATTAACACCAGGCCCTTCTTCATCCCCGGTAATCAAAAAACTTAATGACCCAGTAAAATTAGCTTGAAGAGATAGGAAATTTTCAACCGCTGTCACAAATGCAGCAATGCCACCTTTCATATCACAGGCACCACGTCCGTAAATGATATTATCTTCAATAACGCCTTGAAAAGGATTATGTTGCCAATGATTATTTCCCGCAGGAACAACATCTGTATGACCAGCAAAACATAAATGTGGCTTTCCTGACCCGTAACGCGCAAAAAAATTCAAAACGTTGTCATTACCTTCACCATAAGGCAAATCATATATTTCAAAACCAATCTTTTTCAGTCTTGTTTTTAAAATATCCTGCGCTCCAAGATCTTGTGGTGTAACTGACGGACAACGAATCAGATCTTGCAATAGCTTCACGGGATCGTGCATATTAAATGGAACCAATCTTTTTCAGTATTTAACTTCTTAACAGCTCATTGATTGAAGTTTTTGAGCGTGTCCTTTCATCTACACGTTTGATAATAACCGCGCAAGCCAATCCAGGTAAAGTATTGCCGTCTTCACTTACCGCTTTTTTAGGCGGAAGGGTTCCGGGAACAACAACTGAATAAGCTGGTACCCGTCCCATGAACACTTCTCCGGTATTACGATCAATTACTTTCGTTGACGCACCTAAAAATACACCCATTGAAAGGACACTGCCTTTTTCAACAATAACTCCCTCTGCCACTTCACAGCGGGCTCCGATAAAACAATCATCTTCAATAATGACTGGAGCAGCCTGCAGGGGTTCCAATACTCCACCAATACCCACACCACCACTGATATGACAGTTTTTACCGATTTGTGCACAGCTCCCAACCGTTACCCAAGTGTCAATCATGGTTCCACTATCCACATAGGCACCCACATTGACAAAACTTGGCATCAAAACAACATTTGAAGCAATATAGGCTGAACGACGTACAATTGATCCTGGAACAGCACGAAAACCGGCTTTGGCAAAATCGGCATCCCCCCAATTGTTGAATTTTAATGAAACTTTATCATAAGCGGCAATACCAATTTCACTTTTCATCGCATGATTATCGTAAAGACGAAAAGACAAAAGTACCGCCTTTTTAATCCATTCATGTATTGTCCATTTTTGATCGGCTTGTGTTGCAACCCGTAACTTGCCAATATCAAGAAGATTTAATACTTGATCGACCGTTTCCCTTGCAACTCCCTGTGTTGTGGGCGATAATTGGGTCCGATTTTCCCATAATTTATCAATTTCATTTTGCAAGGCATCTATATCTGTCATAAATTTTTTCCCTTATCAAATAATAAAATAATTTATATTATAATACTTTACCAGAACGAATTAAGGTCCCTGATCCACCTTCAGTAAATAATTCCAGTAAACAGGCATGTGGTACTCGTCCATCCATAATTACTGCAGCTTGGGCGCCAGCTTTAACTGCCTCTAGACATGTTTCAATCTTTGGAATCATTCCACCTGTTATAATTCCTGATGCTATTGCTTCCTTGGCTTCCTCTTCCGTTAATTCAGAAATAAGATTTCCATCTTTATCCAAGACACCCGGTACATCAGTTAACATAAATAATCTTGATGCCCTGACTGCCCCGGCAATTGACCCTGCGGCAATATCGGCATTAATATTATAGGTTTGCCCCTGTTTATCGGTTCCAATAGGTGCGACAACAGGAATTAGTCCAGAACCAGATAAAGCATATAAAACCCTAGGATCAATATGAACAGGTTCACCAACCAGTCCCAGGTCAATTGTTTTCTCACACTGGAGAGTTTCATCCCAGACATGTTTAACAAGCTTGTGCGCCTCGATTAAGCCGCCGTCTTTACCTGATATACCCACTGCCAAAGCGCCAGCCTGATTAATGAGGGTCGCAACCTGCTTGTTGACTGTCCCGGCCAGAACCATTTCAATCACATCAATTATAGCCTCACTCGTAATACGCAAACCATCAATGAAATTCGATTCAATTTCCATCCGCTTCAGCATTTGATTTATTTGGGGACCTCCCCCATGAACAATTATTGGATTGATTCCAACCTGTTTCAAAAGCGCAATATCATGACCGAAATCGTTTGACAAGTGATTGTCAACCATGGCATGACCACCATATTTGATAACAATCGTATCACCCGTATAGCGTCTTAAATATGGCAAGGCTCTTGCAAGCGTCTTGGCTTGTTCATGTGCCTCTTTGGCAGCTTCCTTAACTGACTCTAACGATTGATGATTACCCATAATAGTTAAATCCTGATGATTCTCTTAGATAAGCTGAGCCAAATCAGCCCGAAGTTCTTGAATACCTATATTTTTTTGACTGCTTGTAAAACGTATATAAGGATAGGCAGCAGTATGTTTTGCAATCAAGTCCTTTATCTCTTGTTCTTTTTGTGAAAATTGAACCGAGCTCAAACCATCACATTTTGTCATTACAATCTGAAATGTAACAGCCGCTCTATCCAATAAATTCATAATCTGATGATCACTTTCTTTTAGCTCTATACGAGCGTCAAGCAAAAGCATAACCCTTAAAAGCGTTGGTCTTCCCCTTAAAAAGGAAAACATCATCTTTTGCCAATCTTTTTTAACGGATTGAGAGGCCTTGGCATAACCATAGCCTGGCATATCAACAAAGACCAAACAACCACCAATATTGAAAAAATTCAATTGTTGAGTTCTACCTGGCTCTGAAGAAGCTCTTGCCAGCATTTTTTGCCCTGTTAACGCATTAATCAAACTCGATTTACCTACATTTGAACGTCCGGCAAAAGCAACTTCCGGTAATAAGGAGGGTTCAAGCTGATTTAACCGTTGTGCACCAAAGAAAAATTTTGCTTCTCGAGAAAAAAGAAGCCGCCCAGCTTCAATAAACTGGGCATTTTCATCATTTTGATGAGTGGATATGCCATCTTTTGAAAACATGGCTACCTATCCTTTTTTTGATTTAGAAATGGCTTGCTTTTCCTTGATTGCCATATGTTTTTGAATAACAAGCTGCTGAATTGCTGTTAACAGGTTGTTCCAACTATAATAAATTACCAATCCAACAGGTTGCGTAGCCAGTACAACCGTAAAAATAACTGGCATCAATTGAAACATTTTCTTCTGGACAGGATCAATTACTGCAGGATTCAATTTTTGCTGCAAGAACATTGTTGCCCCAAATAACAAAGGCCAGATACCGACATGCAACAAAGGTGAAATAACAGAAGGATCAAAAGGAATAAGACCAAATAAATTCAGTATATTCGTTGGATCCGGTGCTGACAAATCATGAATCCATCCAAAAAACGGCGCATGTCGCATTTCAATTGTGACGTACAAATCCTTATACAAACACCAGAAAATCGGAATCTGAATTAACATCGGCAAACAACCACTGGCAGGATTTACCCCCTGCTCCTTGTACAATAGCATCATCTGCTGATTCATCTGTGTCTGGTCGCCTTTATAGCGTTCACGAATTTCTTTCATTTTTGGCTGCAATTCTTTCATCTTGCCCATCGAATGAAATTGTTTTGAAGCCAAAGGATAAAAAACAAGTTTTACAATCAAGGTAAATGTTAATAAAGCAAGACCGAAATTACCCCATAAACCATTTAACCAATCCAGAACGATAAAAATTGGATAGGTAAGAAATGAAAACCACCCGAAATCAACAGATTTCCAGAAATTGGGAATATGATATTCTTTTTCATAGCGGTTAAGAAGGTGAAGTTCTTTCGCACCAGAAAATACATTTCCATCCGTTACGACAACCTCACCAGGTCCTACAGAAATTGGCTGTTGTGAAGTGAAACCAACCTGGTATGTCCCTTTTTGATTTTCTGAATTTCCTGAATTATTCGCATGATCTTCTGGAACAAATCCATAATGAACTGTTACATTCTTGTCCTGTTGTGGAACAATGGCATTTAACCAGTATTTATCGGTTATACCCGCCCAGCCCCCTTTACTGTTCTGACTCCAGGCAATATGATGTTCCCCTTTGGAATTTTCCCGCAGATATTTATAGGAATTTTGTTCCAGACGATCATTTATAATTCCTAATGGCCCTTCATGCATTAAATATCCACCAACCTCTTTTGGTGCATATCCACGATTAACACGTCCATAAAAAACAAAATGAACAGGTTGACTTGATTTATTTTTAACCTTTTGCTCAATATGAAAAAGATATTCCTTATCAAGTGAAATAATTTTCTGGAATTCAATTCCTGCACCATTATCCCAAGTCAGGGTTAAAGGATGGCCAGGAGTTAATTTTTCTTCATCTGCCTTCCATACAGAAGTTGAATCAGGAAATTTAACAGACGTATTATCCGTATTAAACCAACCTGTTTCAATATAATTGGGTTCTTTACTATCTGCCTTGTCAAGGACTCTAACCAATGGTGAATCAGCTTTAACCGTTTCATGATAGTTTTTTAAAACCAAATCATCGAAAACCGCACCCCGAAGATTGATTGATCCTTTTACAGCGTTTGCCTCAAAAGGAATTCTTATTTCAGGACCAGTCACTTTTGCTATTGTTTTAATTTCATGAGGAATATTGGATTGGGACTGTCCGGTTCCAGTTTGTTGAGTCACCTGTTTTTCATTTTCATGCACTGAAGACGTTTGAGGCGTAAAATATTCAAATGCAAAAAGAATTAAAACAGAAAGTAAAGTCGCCAGAAAAAAGCGCTTATTATCCATTCAAAGCCAGCCAATCATTCTTTGTTTTAAAAACTAATAACTTGTTTTTTTGGGAGGAACAGGGTCATGTCCACCCGCATTCCAAGGGTTACATCGCAAAATGCGCCATCCACCAAATAAAATGCCCTTTACAACACCATGTTGTTCTATAGCTATCTTCATATATTCACTACAACTTGGATTAAAACGACAATTATGTCCCAAAAATGGGCTTATACACAACCGATAAAAATCAATTGAATGAATAAGCAATTTTTTCATTTACGTATCAAATTTCATGCCAGCTTTCTTTAAAGCCTGGTAAAAATCGTGAACGATATGGAGATAAGGTTTTGAAAAAGTTTTGCTACGTCCTATTAGAACCAAATCAACTCCACATAGACATATTTCTTTTCCAGCTTGATAAATCACGGCTCGTAACCGGCGTTTTATACGGTTTCGTACAACCGCGTTTCCTACTTTTTTTGTTACGGTAAACCCTACCCTTCCCGGTTGATTATCATGCCTGTTCAAGAATTGTAATACCAAACTGGATGTAGGGATTTTTTGCCCTTGAGCAGCCACTTTCAAAAAGTGCACTCTTTTTTTCAAGTGTAAAAGCTTAAAATCGGATTGAATTGACTGAACCCTTTGTAACCTTATCTTTCTAAAAAGTCGTTCTGACAAAGCAGATCTTACGCAGAAAGACGTTTACGACCTTTGGCCCTACGACTTGAAATAACCTTGCGACCGCCAACAGTAGCCATACGTGCACGAAAACCGTGGCGATGTTTACGAACAATTTTGGAAGGTTGATAGGTACGCTTCACGAAATTTCTCCTTAAAAATATTGCAAATTGTATTTATTCCAGAATAAGCCATCAAAGGTCAACAGAATAATAACTCTTAAAAAGCTGTTTATAATCTGATTATGGGAAATCGTCAATCAAACTCAATAGCCATAAAATGTTTTTTATGATAATTTAAGAGAATTACTCAATATATATAATGCTTGAAAATGACATTTCATAAAAATCAATTCTATTTATGCAAAAATTTATTAAATTATGTTGCCTATTTGCTTGAAGGCGTTTTGGTTTATTTAATTTTAATGTTACTCTATAAATACAATTTAGATATAAAGCTGATTTTGCTGTCTGGTTGCCTGATTTTTTGTGCAACTCTTTTTCTAATGAATTTCTTGTTTCAATCGCAAATATATAAAGTTAAAGACAATCATTATCGACAACTTTCACTTTTAAGACATGATGTTAAGGGCTTGTTATCACCAGCCTTATTACAGGCCGATCGCATCATCCTCAATAAATCTGCTGATAAAAAAATTATTCAATCAGCAGAATCAATCGCCAGTTCTATTGAAAAAACTTCTGATTATCTAAATACCACAAAAAAGATTGATAATTTATTCTAATCATTTTGAATGAGTTCAATTTTGTAACCGTCTGGATCCTCCACAAAAGCTATGAATGTTTTCCCAAATTTAACGGGTCCTGGTTCACGAGTAATTTTGCCACCCGATTGTCTAATTTTCTCAACCAATTGGGTAACATCATCAACACCAAAAGCAAGATGACCAAATCCTGTTCCCACATTATAGGGCGTTTCACATCCCCAATTATAGGTCAGTTCGAGTTCTGCCCCACCTTTGTCATTACCTTGATAGGCCATATAAACCAATGTATACTTACCCTCTGGCACATCCTTACGACGCACTTCATGAAGCCCCAGCGTTTTATAAAATGAAATGGACTTGTCAAGATCGAAAACCCGAAGCATTGTATGTAAAAACATTGACATTCAATTTTCCTTACGCAAATATTTTTGTTCAAATGTCACAGGATTATAGCTTAACAGAAACAGGCCTTTTTGATTTGCAATTGCAACCATTTCGTCTTTGTGGATTAATAATGTTCCCTCTGCCTCGAAGGCGATACCTCTTAATCCGGAATAATGGGCATTATATACCGTTTTTGGACCAATGGTTGGCATATCGGCTTTTCGTTCCTGATTCGGTTTGACCTGTTTGATCAAAATGCCGCCCAAACCTGGTTGCTGACAGTCTTTCGCCCGTTTTAACATGGCATCAGTTCCTTCCATGGCTTCTACAGCAATAACCAATTCATTTTGAACAATACATGCCTGTCCAATATCAAGCTCTCCTATAACTTTATTAATTTTAATTCCTTTAGCAATATCCTGTAAAGCCAATTTATCTGGAATAACATCTCCTAAAATTCCCTCATATACAGGCTGTAAAAATTCATGAGCTCCTCGTACTGTAAACCCTTCCTCATTTAGCACACGAACAAGGGAGGCAAGCAATCCATCATCTCCAGCAAAAAGGGCCTTACCTATTTTTCCTAATATTCTTACCCCTTCCGGGTCTGGACGAAGATCAAAAAACGATGGTCGTTTCACTGGTCCAATCAAGACAAGTTCTTTACAATTATTCTGGCGTAAAGTATTTAGAATACGTCCTGCAGCGGCTAATCTTACATATTCATGTGGCCAAGAGCTGACAATATGAGGTTCTGCAAAATCCTTAAAAGCTACAATAAAAATAGAATATCCTTTTTTCTTTGCAGCTTCTGCAACCTTTCCTGGCAAAGGTCCTCCTCCTGCCAAGATACCTAAAACAGGCTGTTGTCGGTCTTTATCCATCTAATATTTAATCATCATTTTCAGAAGAGGAAATCATGCGTCCAACTTTAACCAATCCACGTCGGCTCGGATTCTGAATAAAATCCAGTATTTCCTTTACACGCTCAATATGTCCAAATTTTTCGTGCACTAATTTCAACCGTTCATCAAAAACCATTTCTTGTTCATTTTCTTTCGGGAAAAGAATTCGATAAACGCCTCTTAAAGCATGCAACTCCTGATTTTTAACCCCATTTCGTTTCAGCCAAATCCAATGCATTCCCACCAAACGGGCCCGATTACCTATTACACTACCATAGGGTATGACATCAGATTCAACTCCTGTTACACCCCCTACCAGGGCCCCTCTACCAATTCTTACGAATTGATGAATAGCTGCACATCCCATAATTCGTGCATCATCATCTATGTGAACATGCCCCCCTAGAACAACATTGTTCACAATGATCACTCTATCTCCTAAATAGCAATCATGTGCAATATGAGAGTTAACCATTATCAGACAATCGGAACCTACGCGGGTCACCCCATTTCCGATAGCTGTTCCGCGATGAATTGTCACTTGTTCCCGAACAATGGTACGGGCACCAATGATACAGCTTGTCAACTCACCTTTATATTTCAAATCTTGCGGGGCCAGACCAATTGTAGAGAATGGATAATAGACTGAATCTTTACCCAAAACAGTTTTTCCCTCGACAATGACATTTGCTATAAGTTTTGCACCATCTTCAACAACAACATCATCACCAACAATACACCATGGACCAATATGTATTCCCTGTCCCAACTTAGCTTTTTCAGACACAATTGCCGATGGATGGATATAACAATCACGAGAGGAACGATTTTTTTGTATATTTTTTGTCAGAGTTTCCTCCATCCCCTTAAAATACTTTAAAACAACTCAATACTTATAATTATGATAAAATTAAGTTTATATTTTAAATATTTCCATAAATGAATTTTTAGCCAACAATCATGGCACTGAAAATTGCCTCAGCCACTGAAACTCCATTAACTTTTGCTATACCGCGAAATTTCCAGACATTTGCACGGTTACGTTCTTTTTCCACATGAATATGCAATTGATCCCCTGGAACAACCGGCTTTCTGAATTTCGCGCTATCCACAGTCATAAAATATACAAGTTTACCTTCGAATTCACTTCCGAGTGTTTTTACGACCAAAACCGCTGCCGTCTGAGCCATAGCTTCAATTATTAAAACACCAGGCATAACAGGATGTCCCGGAAAATGCCCAATAAAAAACTGATCATTTACCGTAACATTCTTAATCCCTGTTGCAGAGCTTCCCAATTTTACATCGACTACACGATCAATAAGCAAAAATGGATATCGATGTGGAATAGCCTTCATTATTCCCTCGATATCAATAACAGATATATCGATTTCACTATTTATTGTATCTGATTGAACTGTAGAATTTTCTGGATTTTTATTCACGTTTTCAAACCATTATAAGAACGAAAAAATTAATTATTATTGCAAAACAAGAATGTTCATTCTTTTTCTTTTGAAGACGACTTAACAAGACGCCTTAAAAAAGCAACATTTCTGAAAAACTCTCGAAAAGGCATTGCCGGACTACCAATTACATCGGATTTAGCATCAATATCCGACATTACACCACATTGTGCACCTATTCGGGCATGTTCCCCAATATGGATATGTCCAATCAAACCTGCCTGTGCAGCAATTGTAACGAAATCCTCCAATCGGGTCGAGCCGGATATTCCAGCCTGGGCTACCACAATGCAGCATTTTCCCATTTGGACATTATGTCCGATTTGAACTAGATTATCTATTCTCGATCCTTCACCAATAACCGTATCTCTTACCGATCCCCGATCAATTGTTGAGTTAGAACCAATTTCAACATCGTCTTTCAGGATAACTTTACCAATTTGAGGCACACTTAAAAAACCATGTTCACTAATGGCAAAACCAAATCCATCCTGTCCTATCCTAACTCCTGGATATAATGTAATTCTATTCCCCAGAATTGCACAGCTCAAAGAAACATGACTTCCAATTCGACAGTTTTCACCAATTTCCACACCCTGTTCAATGACAGTATGTGACCCAATAATTGAACCCTTTCCAATTTTCACGTTTGCCTTTATCACTACAAATTCCTGGATTTCAACTTCATCATCAATCTGGGCAGTTGAGTCAATACAGGCAGAAGAATGAATACCGGCTTGAACCGAACTTTTAGGATAAAACAAAGATGCTATTCTCGCCCATTCCAAATACGGATTTTTTGTTACCAAAGCATGAGAATGATGGGGTATTTTATCTGCAAAAGCAGGTGAAACAATTATTAATCCGGCTTTTGTTTGAGATAGCAAGTTAATATATCGTTTATTATCAAGAAAACTAACCTCATTTTGCGAGGCTGATTGCAAAGGCGCAATTCCCATTAAATCAAAAGATTTATCTCGACCATTGTATGCTGGAACAAATTTGGCTTCAGAAGTCCCAATAATCTGTTCCAGGGCAATAGGTGCAGACTTTTTAAAAAAACGAGAATCACCAGGACAATTGTTAATCGTATTCAGATTCACTTTATAATAACACTTGATTTTATTAATTATTTAGTTGTTTTCTTTGGTTCAACCGCTTTGGTCTGAGGTTTTTGAGGTTCAGGATTCGCTGTTGTTGGCATTGTTCCACTTTTTGCCAATTCTTCAGGATCGACATTTGCCGCAGGTACAAAAACAGATGGTAGATTTTTATTAAGCTCTTTTAAAACATCATTTGTAATATCGAGCTCATTAACGCTTAATGCGACTTGCTCACGATGTAGTACCAAATTCATATTATGACTGGAAGCCACATTCTGAATAATCTGAATCAATTCACGTTCAATCTGTCCAAAAGAAACTTGTGCCGCCTCTTGAATAATCCTGCTTCGATTGCGAAAATCCTTTTGTGCCTTTAAAACACGTGCCTGTAACTGACGTGCACGCGATTGAATTTGTTCAGAAGTCATTGTTCTAGCTTTTGCCTGAATTTGCTGCTGTTCCGAACGCCAAACTTTTTGTTCTTTTTGAACATCCTGTTGCAGATTGTCCCTACGAGCTTCCAATAATTTTGAGGCTTCAAGATAAGCGGTTGATTGACGCATAACATCCGGAACACTGATTACCCCAATTACAGCCTGTGGTGGTGGATTGGATTTTGCAATAGGGGCTGGTGTCGGAATTGGTGGTAATGGCAAAACAGGCTGATTTTGATTCTGCATATCGGTTTCATCGGAATCATCCGTGTCAGGAACAGAAGCAACCGGTACAGCTTTACTAACATTAGCAGTGGAATGCTTTACTGTTTTTGGCGTATTGATAACAGGTTTTGTCTGGCTCCCTTTAGGAATGAACCATCCATTATTCTCGTCTGCGGCATGAACAGAATTATTAAATCCAGAAAATGAAGGAATAATCATTAACCCTGTCACTGCCAAAAAAAGCTTTAAATTTTTTGTCATTATAAATCCTTAAAACTGTTGTCCAAAACCAAACCTTAATAGTTGTACCCGGTCACGTCTCTGTTTGACAATAGGTATACCAACATCAACATTCAACATACCGAAAGGACTTTTCCATGAGATACCAGCACCAGTACTTACACGCGGTGTCATTGAATTTCCCCAAATCGGTGTATAACGATCTCCATCAGTCGCTTTATTGGTATAACGACGTTTGACACGCATTCCTCCCAAAGCACCCATATCCACAAAATAACGACCCATTAAACCCAGATCACGTGAAGCGGGCATGGGAAAATTAATTTGTGCTGAAGCCGTGTACATGAAACGACCTCCCAGGAAATCTTCCTCACCATGGGATTTACCCTCAACCACATGACTGATTGGATGGGTTCTTGGTCCAACTCCACCATCATAGAAACCACGCAAATTGTTACCACCAAGATAAAAGTTATCAATAACACTTCTATGATTATGTCCTGAAATATCGCTTATATACCCTGCACCACCACTGATACTCAATGTCCAATCACGATTACCGGTAAAATCATCCAGGGGGAAATACTGGGCAGCATCAATTTTACCGCGAACATATTTCGTGTCACCACCGACACCAGCAAAATCACCACCTAGGCGAACCAAGGTTCCACTGTGAGGATTCATTCTCGAATCTCTCGTATCATAAGTAATCGTCGTACCAATTTGCGACAAGAATGAATAGCCTTTTTGATCAAGAATATAGAAAGATGAGTGGCTCCAAATATCATGAACCCTTCTTTCCATAATCGAATATGTCCATTGCTGTGACAGAACGTTATTAAACGCGTATCCGATACGGAAAGTTGCGCCATACCTGTTTTCGGCATAGTTCTGATAAGTCTGATAATTATTTTCAAGATAGAATATATCAATTCCCGCAACCATATTTTTACCCAGAAAATATGGATCTGTTATCGAAAAATCAGCTTGTCGAGCATAATAGGCCATCGTACCGTTAATTCCCGCATCAACCCCTGTTCCAAGGAAATTACGCTGCCTTAACCCTATATTTCCCAACACACCGGAATCCGTGGAATATCCTCCCCCTAGTGAGAATTCACCTGTTGGTTTTTCCTGAACATTTACAGAAACCATTCGTTTATCAGGAGCGGAACCTTTACTTTTTTCTACTTTGACAGTTTTGAAATATCCCAAATCCTCAACTGATTGCTTTATATATTTTTCGGTTGTATCAGTAAAAGGATCATTTTCAGCTATAGGCAACTCACGACGGATAACCTTATCCTGAGTCACCGTATTACCGTTAATGTCTATTCTCTCAACATAAACCCTCGGCCCTTCCATAACATCAAAAAGCAGATCAACAATCTTTTTTTCCGGGTTACGCGCAATTTCAGGTCTTACCACGGCAAAAGGATGCCCCTGTGACTGCAATGTCTCCTGAATATCTTTAGCTAAGTCATCAATTTCCTTGCCATCATAGATTTGCCCTTTACGTATTGGAATCATCCGTTGAACTTTTTCAGCTGTTACATTTTCAACATTTGAACGGGCATCAACCTTACCCAGACGATATTGAGGCCCCTCTTCCATTGTATAGGTGATGTAAAAAGACTTATGGTCAGGTGATAATTCACCCGTAGCATTGATCATTTTGAAATCGACATAACCGTTACGTAAATAAAATCTTCGAATCAATTCCGCATCATAACGGACACGTTCCGGATTATACTGATCGGAAGAGGAAAAGAATCGATACCACGCAGCTTCTTTTGAAGAGGTTACCTGACTTAAACGTGCCTCACTGAATGCATGGTTACCAACAAAAGTAAGTTTTTTAATTAAAGTTTTAGGACCCTCATCAATTCTAAAAACAACATCAATACGATTATGAGACAGGTTGATAATTTGTGGCGTAACAGAGACTGAATAACGTCCTTTTGCACCATACATGGCAAGGATACGCTGACGATCAGAAGCAATCAGTGAAGGGGAATAAACAGAACGCGCCCTCAAGGAAGTGTATTTCTGAATATCCGTATCCTTGAGTTTGGAATTACCCTCATAAGCTACACGATTGATAATCGGATTCTCTATAACCTTGATTTGTAACGTACTGCCGGAACGATGCAGACTTATATCTTTGAATAAACCTGTGGCATAAAGTGTTTTTAAAGAACGATCCAATAAATCCTTATTAAATGGATCACCTGGTTGAGCCAGCATATAAGAAAGAACTGTCGGGGTTTCAACTCGATCATTTCCATATACTTCAATTGATTGGATAATGCCGCCCTGTTTCGTTACTTGATTATCAACAGAACGCTTTTTATTACGGGATTTTTTTATAGAACTTCGACGATAATCCGCTTTTTTATGATGAGATGCATAGGAAGTTTTACTTGTTGTTTGAGCATGTAACGATACGCACATAAAAGGAAATATGCATACAGAAGCAAACAACGCCGAACGTTTACCGGACAAATCAGCCACCCTTTATTACCAAAACAAATCCATTCAATTCAATATCACAAGAAATACAACAATTAAATCAAATTTTATTTCTTAAACTAAAGGGGTAACGATTTTTAATCCTTTTTACAAGTTTTTGATTACAGAAATTGAATAGAATTTATTTACTGTGGCTTGTAAACCAGCTTATCAAACCCAATTGTGATATATCGTTATATGTTGAAAATAAAAAAAGCAACAAAATCAATCCGAAACCGATTTGAAATGCCCATGCCTGAATTTTTTTATGAACAGGTTTACGACATACAGCTTCAATAACATAAAATAATAACCGTCCTCCATCCAACATTGGAATCGGAAACAAATTTATAAGGCCTAAATTAATGGATAAAACTGCCATCATTAAGATTAATTGATCAAAACCTTTTTCTGCAACTTGACCAGAAATCTGGGCTATTTTTATTGGTCCGCCCAGTTCACTCAAGGAACGTTGTCTGGTAACCATCTGCCCCAGTCCAATAACAGTGTCAGCGGTTATATTCCATGTTTCACGGAATGCATACACGACAGAATCTTCGATTGACAATCGATGTTTTTCAACAAAAATTCTGCCCATGACAATTCCCAACTGCCCTATTGATTTATGGCCAATTAATTTTGAACTAATTGTGATCGGCAATGAAACTTCCTTACCTTCTCTCTTCACAATCATCGTTGTCGTCATTCCCGGATGCTTTTTCGCAAATAAAGCCAGGGATTGAGCATCAGGATTTTTATATTTGTCAATTTGAATAATTATATCATGAGGCTTCATACCAGCTTGACTGGCAGCACTATTGGGAACAATATTTTCCACCACTGGTTTAATAAAAGGTTTACCTGAAATTGCGAATACACCGGCAAACAGGATCACGGCTAAAACAAAATTAAAAAAAGGTCCTGCAAAAATAACGATTGAACGATCCAATACAGGTTTTGCATGAAATGTCTTCCCCGGAATCCAATTTGCTTTTTGTTCATCCGTGGCATCTTCCGGATCTTCAAATCCATGCGGTTTTACGTAACCACCCAACGGAATAGGACATAACCGCCATTCGGTTCCAACTTTATCACGCCATTTATATAGCGGTTTGCCAAAACCAATTGAAAATACGTCAACATGAACCCCACGCCAACGTGCAGCCAAATAATGACCAAGTTCATGAATGAATACAAGCACTCCTAATACAAATATGAAAGAGATAATTGTTACTATAAACGCATGCATCCAGTCTTACCCTATATTTCTTAGATTAGTTATTGTAATTGTTCAGCCACTCTTTTGCGCAACGACGAGCTTCCATATCCCAATGCAACACATCTTCTAGTGAATTCGCCGTCGGTGCACCAAGTTTTTGCATGACGGTTTCAACTAGAACCGCTATATGGAGAAAACGAATTTTTTCATGAAGAAATGCATCAACTGCCACTTCATTGGCTGCTGATAGAATAGTTGGCGCACATTTACCAGCTTTCAAGGATTCACGCGCCAATCTTAAAGCTGGAAATCTTGTTTCGTCAGGTGCTTCAAAATCCAACTTTCCTGCCTTGGCAAGATTCAATCGTTCAACATTTGAATACATTCTCTTCGGCCACGCCAGAGTATGAGCAATTGGAATTCTCATATCTGGAGAACCAAGTTGTGCCAAGATACTTCCATCTTCATATTGTACCATACTGTGTACAATGGATTGGGGGTGGATTAAAACATCAATTTTATTCTCGCTTACGGAAAACAACCTGGCCGCCTCAATAATTTCCAACCCTTTATTAAACATTGTTGCTGAATCAATGGTAATCTTGGCACCCATCGTCCATGTCGGATGTTTTAATGCCTGATCTAGTGAAACATTTTTCATCTCTTCAAGGGAAAATTTTCGAAATGGCCCACCAGAGGCGGTAAGAATAATTTTTTCAATTGCATTATATTGTTTGTCCGCCATTGACTGAAAAACAGCATTATGCTCGGAATCAACAGGAAGTAATGTCGCGCCGGCCTCTTTCACGGCCTTTAACATCACATCTCCAGCTGAAACCAAGGCCTCTTTGTTAGCCAAGGCAACATAACGACCGTTTTTAACGGCGGCCAAAGTTGGTTCCAAGCCAATGGCACCGGTAATAGCCGCCATTGTCCAATCAACAGGAATAGCTGCCGCTTCCAAGACAGCCTGACGTCCCCCCATTACCTTTACAGGGAAAGAATTCAGCAATTCTTTCAATTGTGGTAAAAATTGATCATCTGCAATAACAGCATATTCAGCATTAAGCTTAATTGCCTGTTCAGCAAGTCTTTTAAAATTCTTGCCCCCAATCAAGGCAACTGTTTTGAACGCCTGGGGATCTTGCAACAAGAGATCAACTGTCGAACACCCAATACTTCCTGTACAACCCAATATTGAAACCGTCTTCATTTCCCGAAAATCCTCATCATGTCCAAAACCAGAATGCTCCCTTTATTATTTAAACAAATATAAAGGTATATTAGGTTTTATATTAAATATTAATTGATTACTAGCTAGCGATCCACCATTCCATTTGACACCCTCTATTTCAGATGGCAGGAAAAAAGTAAGAAGAGCAACCAAAATTGATACTGTCAACAAAGCATCGCAACGATCCAGAACCCCCCCATGTCCGGGAATGATTTTGCCTGAATCTTTAACACCTAAAATACGTTTGAGTTTACTTTCAAGCAAATCACCAATTTGCGCCATAATACCGATAAGAACACTCAAGACACATCCGATAAGATAGGAATATTCTATTCCTTGATTCAAATATCCAATGATACAGGCTCCGACGCAGCCAGCACCAATCAATCCACCTATAGCCCCCGACCAGGTTTTGCCAGGAGAGACAGAAGGAATGAGTTTGGGACCACCAACAAGTTTTCCAACAAGATAGGCACAACTGTCACTTGCAATAACAACCGAAACAATCCAGATGATCATCCAGGTTTGAAAGCCTGTCATAAATCTTAGCCATAATAAAGATAAACCAGCACCACCGATAATCACTGATCCCAACCATAATTGTGGTCCAAAGATAAAGGCAAACCCCAATATGATATAAAGCGATTGTGTCCACATCCCTTCAAGGGCAGCGCAATAGGCTATAACGGGCCAAAATAAAAACAGGCATCCTTTAAAATTTTTATAACTTATTTTAAAAAGATTTTCCCATTCATATACCATTACGATACTTATAATGGAAATCATACCGATGTAATACCATTCACCCCATACGATACAAATCAAAGCAACAGGAACAATAATCACTGCAGAAACAATTCGTACAGGCAAATCCTGCCAGGAAGCTTGTTGATTACTATTCACTATCTTCTAATCCCGGTCTGGCACCAAAACGTCGTTCCCGACGAATATAAATATCTATAACCCTATCAAAATCCTTTTTGTCAAAATCTGGCCAAAGCGTATCAATGAAAATTAATTCAGCATAAGCGGCCTGCCATAAAAGAAAATTTGATAATCTGCTTTCACCACTTGTTCGTAAAATAAGATCTGGATCTGGTATATCTGCCGTAAAAAGATATGATGCAAATAAATCTTCTGTTATGTCCCGTGAATCAAGCAACTTGTCAACCCGATCCTGACAAATTCTCTTAACTGCCTGAATAACCTCTCCTCTCCCTCCGTAGGAAAGAGCCAAAGTCAGGACAAGCGCATCATTATTCTTTGTCAAATATTCCACTGCATGCAAATCGTTTTGAAGATTTTGGTCAAAACGTGTAATATCACCAATTATACGAATACGAATATTCTGCTTATGAAGCTTTTTAACTTCACTTTTAAGGTAAAATTTCAAAAGGCCGGTTAAATCTGATACTTCCTCTGGAGTTCTTTGCCAATTTTCAGAAGAAAACGCATAAAGAGTCAACCATCTTATCTTTTTTTCAATAGCAAATTCTATACTTCGTTTAACCGCCTGTGCACCTGCACGATGTCCGGCAATTCTCGGCAATCCTCTTGCAGCCGCCCAACGACTGTTGCCATCCATAATGATCGCAACATGTTGGGGTATTTCACAATCATCCATTGTTGATGATATTTTGACATTATCATGAACAGTAGGTAAAACCATTAATTATCAACCTGATGTTTATGATCTATACCTGTTTAATGTCACGTTCTTTTTCAGCAAAAACCTCATCAATTTTATTGACATACTGATCTGTTATTTTCTGAATTTCATCAGACCAATCTTTTACATCATCTTGACTGATTTCACCTTTTTTTTCAGCAGCTTTGGTTTTGTCCATTCCATCACGACGAACACCCCTCACCGCAATTTTTGCATTTTCAGCATACCGGCTTGCAGCCTTAACCATTTCATTACGTCGCTCTTCGGTTAACTGTGGAATAGGCACTCTAATTAATTGCCCGTCAGGAATAGGATTTAATCCCAACCCACTTTCCCTTATCGCCTTGTCTACAGCGGATGCTAGCGTCTTGTCCCATACTTGAACAGATAACATTCGTGATTCTGGCGCTGTAATGGAAGCGACCTGAGTAATTGGTGTAATGCTTCCATAAGCATCAACGCGAATAGGCTCCAGCAAGGCCGGAGTTGCACGTCCCGAACGCAACCCTGCCAGATCATGCTTAAAAGATTCAATAGCACTCTGCATACGTCGTGTCAGATCCTGCTTTAAACTATTAATATCATCAACCACATCAACACCTTTTAAAATTATTAAGATTATTTAATTTATCTTTTACTTATGATTTGAAGAAGAAGCAACCACTCTGGTACAAACACCATTCCCCAATAACACATTTTCAAAATTGCCCTCTTTGTGTACATTAAACACTATCATTGGCAACTTATTATCCTGAGCCAGACTGAAAGCCGTCGCATCCATGATATTTAATTCCTTGATGAGAGCCTCAGAATAGGTGATTGTATCATATCTTTTGGCATCAGGATTGTTCTTGGGGTCGCTATCATAGACACCGTCAACCTGTGTCCCTTTCAGCATAATATCACATCCCATCTCAATGGCTCGCAACGCTGCAGCTGTATCCGTAGTAAAATAGGGATTTCCCGTACCCGCCGCAAAAATAACCACCCGTCCCTGTTTTATATGTGAAATGGCCTTGTTTCTTACATAATTTTCTGCAATCTGAGGAATATCAATCGCCGACATGATACAGCTTTCAATATGATGCTGTTCCAAAACATTATGCAAAACAATTGCGTTAATCACTGTAGCCAGCATTCCAGCATAATCACCATGAACACGATCTATTCCCTTGGAGGCTGCAGTCATGCCACGAAAAATATTGCCACCACCGATTACCAAACAAACTTCCACACCAGACTTAACAACATTGGCGATATCGCTTACAATAGCGTTTGCAACTTTGGGATCGATACCATAACTACCTTCACCCAGTAAAGCCTCACCTGAAATTTTCAATAAAACTCGTTTAGGAACAATTTTTTCTGAAGAAACCATTATAAATTCACATTGTAAATAAAGTTTTTTTTAAGTGGTTAAAGATATTATATCAGCCATTAAAATTTTGAAAGAATGAAAATAAATTTTAATTGATTAACAAACAATGCTTATCCTATGAAAGATCAAGCCCTATGGCTTTTAATCGATTATTTTCACTATCCCAATTCTTTCTTTCCTTAACTGTTAAAAAAACGTGACATGGCCGTTCCAATAAACGAGAAAGTTCTTTTCGGGCCCGTTCACCGATCATTCGTATTTTTTGTCCTTGATGCCCAATTATAATCGCTTTGTGATTGGGTTTAGAGACATATATTACCAAATCAACCCGTATTGAATGATCAGATTTTTCTTTGAAACTTTCTGTTTCAACAGTTATTGCATAAGGAATTTCTTCATGAGTCTTCATAAAAATTTGTTCACGCACCAACTCGGCAGCAAGCAACCGGTCTGGCAAATTGGTCAAATCATCATCTGGATATAGCCATGGCCCTTCAGGAACCTCTTTTGCCAGTGCTTCCATTAAATCATTTACACCATTCCCCTTTTTCGCACTCACCATAAAACTACGTTCTATTGAAAGTAAACTATTAACCTGATCTGCAAGAGGTAACAGTTTCTGAGGGATAATTTTATCAATTTTATTTAATACCAACCAAATACGGCGGCTAGTTTCCTTCAATTTTTGAATTATAAGGTTAATCTCTTCATTTAATCCATTATGTGCATCCAGAATAAAAAGGGTTATATCTGAATCCACCGCACCGGTCCAGGCATTTGAAACCATCAATTCGTCCAGACGTCTTTTAGGCTTAAATATACCTGGTGTATCGACCAAAAGAATTTGAGATTGCTGATGCATAACAATTCCCAATATCCTCATTCTTGTTGTTTGTGCCTTGGGGCTGACAATTGACAATTTCGCCCCTACCATTTGATTTAACAAAGTTGATTTACCAGCATTTGGTGCGCCTATTAATGCAACAAAACCGCAACGCATCACTTATTACCCTGTCTCTTGATTTTATTAACCTTATTTAGTTTGCCCAGCAAATCCTTGGCTGCCGCACTCTGTGCACTTCTTTTGCTTCCCCCTTTACCTTGTCCCTCCATATTTTGTGCCTTGACGTTTATAATAAATACAGGCGTATGGGACGGACCCTCCTGGGAAACCAATTCATATACTGGTAAAGGCAATCCTCTTGTCAACAGCCATTCTTGCAATGCTGTTTTTGAATCTTTGGGAGGCAGCGCCTGCGCTTTCATAATATCAACCCATAATTTACGGACGAATTTTCTGACAGGTTCAAGTCCTCCATCAAGATACATCGCCCCCAAAATAGCCTCTACAGCATCAGCCAGAACACTTTCGGTATAATTGACCCCGGCTTTTTCTTCATGTGACGCAACATGAATACTATTATGAATTTCAAGTTTTGATGCTATTTTTGCCAAAACTGTTTTGGACACAAGATTGGCATGACGAGGTCCAAGATCACCTTCCTGCTCATCCGGAAAACGTTCCAATAACCATTCCGCCATCACCAATCCTAAAACACGATCACCAATAAACTCCAACCGTTCATTTGACCGGGCTCTTTTCCTTTTTTTATGTGCATATTTTTGTTCATACACTGCGGAACGATGGGTTAAAGCCTTTCGGAACAATGACTTTTTTACAAATTCATATCCCAGTTTATTTTCAAGTTCTTTTTCAGAAGAGTTCAGGGAGTTAATAGTTATTTTTGTCATTTTACCGCTTTAAACAATCTATCCCAACGTATTTCAACTGGCCAATACCAAAATTGCCAAACTGGATGCTGACTATCATAAGAATAAAAAATAAACTGCACTTTCCCGATTAAGTGATCAATTGGGACATATCCAAGATAATCTGGCGAATTAGGATCTGTGAATCGACTGTCCGCACTATGTTCACGATTATCACCCATAGCGAAAAAATGTCCCTGAGGCACCTTGTAGATAACAGTATTATTTACGTTTAATTCCCCATTCCATAAATAGGGAGATTGTTCATATTCATCAAAATCTTTTTGCAGAATATCGTGTTTAACAATTTTGCTATTGGCTGGTAGGAGTTCAGTAAATCGATGATCCACTTCAACAGGAACAGAAGAATTCTCTTTATAGTGATATTCTCCTCTAAATTGACGTTCAACGGCCTTGCCATTTACGTATAAAACACTATTTTTTACCTGAACAGTGTCTCCCGGCAAACCGATAATTCTTTTTACGTAGTAATCGTAGGGAGGCTTAGTACTTCTGAAAACAGCTACATCTCCTCTTTTCGGAGCTTTATACCATAGCCTGCCTTTAAGATCCGGATGATAGAAAGGTAAGGAATAGCGAGAATACCCATAACTGTATTTACTAACAAAAATATAATCCCCAACCAAAAGGGTCGGGATCATTGAACCAGATGGGATATTGCAGGGCTCGAATAGTAAAATGCGTATAACAAGAATAATAAGACCACCCCAAAAGATAGTAGAAATCAATTCCTTGATCTGATGCCATATTGAATCATGTTTTTCATTATTTCCTGTATCTTTTACAGGTTTATTTATCTTATCCTGATTATTTTCCATATAAACAATCTATCTTGTTAAATTCCTAATAGGTGCCCGATTTAGATGCGGTATTTCAAAGTTTCACGATCACTGTTCATTTACGGTATTCATTGGAAGCATTTCAATAATAACTTGCGCAAATGCATAAGGATATTCATCACTCATGGTCAGTAAAATATTCGTTTTTTTATTTTTATCAATTAATTTTTGTAAAGATCTGAAAGCGCCATTATATAATCTTAATGTCGGTTTACCTTTTTCGTTATTGACAATTTCAATATCCTTGTAAAAAACCTCTTCTGTAAATCCCGTACCCAATGCCTTGGCACAGGCCTCCTTTGCTGCCCACCGCTTGGCATAAGTTCCAGACTTAAGTTTGTCTGATCGCGTTTCAGCCTTTTTTATCTCTTTATCAGTAAATATACGATGAAGAAAACGTTCCTTATGGTGTGTAATGACTTTTTCGATACGACGAATGTCACATAAATCTGACCCAATACCAATAATCACTTTGTTTCTCCATTAATCATGAACATGATCGTTCAACATGGACAATCCCCTTGACCATTTGCAAACCATTGATAACCTGATTTAAATGTGTAAGGTCTTTAACTTCCACATCCAACAGAATTTCGATGAAATCCATATGTCGGTTAACAATTTTCAAATTTATCAAAGAGCCATCATACTGAACAATACGATTGGCAATAGTTGCCAGAATGACGTTGTCGTTTTCCGCCACAATTTTAATACGCGCTGTATAATTTTTCTGTCTATTCACCTGGTTTAATATATCATAGTCCCAATCCAAACTCATAAAACGTTCTGGGGTAGCAGAAAAACTGTTTAATGTTGAACATTCCTTGCGATGAATAGTGATCCCCTTGCCTGTTGCAACAATACCAACAATGGCATCATCGGGAATTGGATGACAGCAACCCGCAAAATGAACCACAATTCCCTTATCCATACCTTTCAATGGGGAAGAGAATTTATGATCGTCTTTATTTTTATTTTGGCTAATACGACCTTTATCACTTAACCCGGGCACAAAACGAGGGGCACGTTTAATAGGTTTTAATTCTGGGTAAGCAACATATACTATATCTTTGGCAGAAATATTATCGCTACCCACCGCTATATATAATTCATCAAGAGAGGTTTGTTTAAAATTCTTTAAAACAGTTTCAAGAATTTTTTGTGATCCATCAACACCTTCCTGCCGAAAAGCCTTAGCCAGCGCAACGCGTCCAGCCTCCATTTTCAATTCTTTTTGTTGATTACTTACAAAATGACGAATTCGAGCTCTGGCTTTTCCAGTAACTACAAATCTTTCCCAGGATGGAGAAGGATTACCTTCCCGTGCAGTCATAATTTCCACTTGATCACCATTTTTTAATTTTTGGCGCAAGGGGATAAGTCGTCCATTCACTTTTGCACCAACACAACGATCCCCAACCTGACTATGAACCGCATAGGCAAAGTCGACAGGTGTCGCTCCTCTTGGTAGCTGGATCAACTCCCCTTTCGGTGTGAAACAAAAAACGAGATCCTGATATAATTCCAGCTTCGTATTTTCCAAAAATTCATCTGGGGCTGTTGAATCTTCAAGAATTTCAAGAAGATCCTGAACCCAGCGTAATTTTTTCATCTTGGCAGCAATGCCAATAACCTGGTCATTATTTTTACTGTTTTTGTTAATAATCGGCAACTGCTTATATATCCAATGAGACGCAACACCATTTTCAGCAATATCATGCATCTCTCTTGTACGGATTTGAATTTCAATTTTCTGATTGCGGGGAAAACGCAAGGTTACCCCCGTATGAATACTCTGATAACCATTGGCCTTGGGCGCTGAAATATAGTCTTTAAAACGTCCGGCTACAACAGGGTAATGACTATGCACTATTCCAAGGGCTGTATAACAATCCTCTTTGGTTTCAACCACAATTCGAAACGCCATTATGTCGGAAAGCTGTTCAAAGGTAACCTGCCTTCGCTGCATTTTTTCCCAAATAGAGTAACAAGATTTTTCCCTTCCCGTTACCTCAACCTGCCTCAACCCACCCTTTTGGCAGATTGCCTTAAGCTCGGCACAGACTTCCTCAATAATATCTGCACCCTGTCCACGCAAGAAATTTAAACGCGCTTTAATAGAAGCATCTGCCTCAGGTTCCAAAACAGAAAATGCAATATTTTGCAATTCCCTTTTCACATTATCCATTCCGATACGTTCAGCCAATGGCGCGTAAATATCCATTGTTTCACGAGCAATACGCTGCCTACGATCCAGTCTTTGAACATAGTGTAAAGTACGCATGTTATGCAGACGATCAGCAAGCTTGACAATCAATACACGTATATCCTTGGACATCGCCAAGACAAGTTTACGAAAATTTTCAGCTTGTTTTGTCTTATCAGATTGTAATTCAAGCCTTGTCAGTTTGGTAACGCCATCCACCAAATCTGCAACAACCTTGCTGAATTCCTTTTCTATAAATTCTCGGGTAATTTCTGTATCTTCTATCGTATCATGCAAAAGACCTGTTACGATAGAGGCAATGTCAACTTTCATATGAGCCAAAATATTTGCCACAGCCAAAGGATGTGTAATATATGGAGCCCCATTGTCACGATACTGTTTCTCGTGTGCCTGAACAGAAATTCTAAAAGCTTTCTCTACACAAGCAACATTCGCCTCCGGCTCATATTTCCGAATACGATCAATTAATCCAGCGCAATCAATTTGATTGCTTTCACTCAAGGCTATGGGAAAGCTGATATTTTCCACTTATAATCCAAAAATTAAATGACACTCTTATTTAATTTTATAGATTATAAAACTGAAAAATAAAATTAAATTATTCCTCTTTATTTTCAGAAGCCATACGACGACGATCCAATTCATGCATGATCTGATTAATGTTCTCAAAGGAATTTGTCGGTTTGGCCTGTTCTTCCTCGATTGAAACATCTTGAAGGCCAAAGATATTTTTTTCCGCCGGGATCAGATCTGCAACCTCTTCCTCCACTGGTTCAGGTTCAGGAGCACGAGTCAGGGTACGGATAATATCATTTTTAATTGTTGCAAGATCAATTTTTTCATCTGCAATTTCTCTTAGGGCAACCACTGGATTTTTATCATTGTCACGATCTATAGTTAACGCCTCACCTCTTGAAATGTTACGTGCTCGTTGTGAAGCATAAAGCACCAATTCAAAACGATTAGGAATTTTTTCAACACAATCTTCTACAGTAACGCGTGCCATTCAAATTAATCTCCAGATTCAAAAGGATTTAACCAATATCATATTTTTATCAAGAAATCAAATGTAAGGTTCAATACCCTGATCAGGTGGTAGTTCTGATATTAATTCATCAAGTGATTTCTTGCTTTCGGGATGAACCCAATTTGGCAATACATCTCTTAAGGGATATAAAACAAAAGCCCTTAAATGTGCCCGGGGATGCGGCACGATCAATCGTGATGAATCTTTGATGATTTTGTCATGATATGCGATTATATCGAGGTCAAGCGGGCGAGATTCATTTATCTTTTGACGTATTCTACCTGCTTTGTCCTCCAAATCATTTAAAATTGACAGTAAATCTTCGCATGGAATTTGACTATCAAATAATATGACACCATTTATATATAAAGGTTGAGATGACGGCGGAATTGGTGTAGTTTGGTACATTGGAGAAACAATCATGGAGGTATCATTAAGTTTTTTACCCAAATAACAAAATGCTTTTTGACACATTTCATAAGGGTTGTCTCCCCATGCTCCTGGAAGGTTGCTTCCGACTGAAATAATAATCATAGTTTTGTAATAATTACCTAAATAAATAAATTTACATCACAAGGATACAAAATATCTCGCCTTTTAATGTAAAATTGATATAACCTATAAAATGTTGATATAACTGATAAAACAAATTATGTATAACGATTTTTATTCTTATTTAACTCCTGCTTTCAAAAATTTTAAGGTGCTTATAAATGTTTCTTAAAAATAATGAAAAGGTCTGCTTATTTATCGATGGAGCAAACCTTTATTCCGCATCACGTAATCTGAATTTTGATGTCGATTACAGAAATTTACTCAATTTTTTTAAAAAACAATGTAACGTCATTCGTGCCTATTATTATTCTGCTGTTCTGGATACAGAAGAATATTCTCCATTAAAACCCCTGACTGACTGGTTGGCCTATAATGGGTTTCTTCTGGTTACCAAGAATGCCCGTGAATTTACAGACCAAAATGGTCGGCGAAGGGTAAAAGGAAGCATGGATATTGAATTGGCTGTCGATATGATGGAAATTGCTCCAAAAATTGATCATGCCATATTATTCAGTGGTGATGCCGATTTACGACGCCTTGTTGAATCCGTTCAACGACAGGGGGTACGTGTTTCTGTCGTATCTTCTATTAAAACCAACCCACCCATGATTGGTGATGAGTTAAGAAGACAAGCCGATCAATTTATTGAATTAACAAGCATTGCACCCGAGTTCACTCGACGGCCAAATGAAGCCCAACAATAACTATACATAATCTTTATATCCAATTTTATTACAGTCTATTTTTTCAAAAAATATTTGATTTCATGATAAATTTAACACCTGACATAAATTGTAGCATTTGTCCTCGTCTTAAAAATTTTAGAGAAGAAAATAAAGAAAAATTTCCCACTGGCTGGAATGCACCTGTTCCAACCTGGGGGAATATTGATTCAGAATTACTTGTTGTTGGTCTAGCTCCAGGATTAAAAGGGGCAAACTTGACCGGGCGTCCTTTCACGGGAGATTATGCAGGCATTTTACTCTACAATACTCTTATCAAATACAAATTTGCCTCTGGAACCTATCAGGCTGATCCCAATGATGGTTTGACCCTGATCAATTGTAAAATCTTGAATGCCGTTCGTTGCGTGCCACCTCAAAATAAACCCACAACGCAAGAGGAAAAAAACTGTCGCCCTTATTTGAAATCAGCAATTGAAAATATGATGAATTTAAAAATTATTTTGGCGTTGGGTGTAATTGCACATAAAAATATTTTGTCATGTTTTAACATTTCGAATTCTAAAGTGAAATTCAAGCATGGACAATATATTCAACTAAATGAAAAAATATCGCTGGTCGACAGCTATCATGTATCAAAATATAATACGAGTACCAGATTATTAACGACGGAAATGTTTGAAAATTTGATAGAATCCATTCACGTCAAACTTGATTAGGATTACTTTCTCTTTTTTAAAAAAAATTGAAAAATAATTATCAAGATCATTATTACAACTAATAATCCATAAACAAATAACGGGAATACTCCAAGAGCCATCTCTACTGTCATAACTTAAATTCTACAGTTTTTTACAAGTTATAATATTTTCTAAATAAAATAACCCATTTCAATTAAAATAAAAAATTTTGTTTCTAAAAATTTTAATAGATTTTGCTGATATTTTTATCTACTCATTTTATTTAAAATATTCAAATATACTCTTTAATTTTATTAAATAAATACCTTTATTAAAAGAAAACAAATATAACTAAATTCAAACTACAAACAACCTTTATAAAACAAAACACAAATCTTATACTTACACTATGATAGGAAATACTATGCCTTCTAAAATAAATGTAAGAGATATCCCCGTACAAAACATTAATTGTGGAAATATCATTTTTTATCTTGATCAACTATGGAAGGTCATAAAAATAAGATATTCCCTTAAAAATTCATGCATCAATTTTCATGCCATAAGACAAATCAATAATACAGACACAACATCTCTTGAAAATATAGACAAGGATATTATCCAATTGCAAAGAGTTCCCGAGGCTTCCATCACAATTGTTGAAAGTACCTAACTTATTACTTATCAGCCATCTGAATTCTTTTTTATATATAAATGTTTCATTGTTATTATAATTATTATTTATATATAAAAAATTTAAATTCCTCTATAATAATATCAAGACTATTGCTTTTTTATTATTTATGATAATAATAATTATTATCATTAAGCGTTACAAATCATATTATGCATCAAAAAACTTTATTCTTGATAAAATCCATTCATCGCTGGATAGGGCTGGCAGGTGGATGGTTTCTTTTTATAATTATTATTTCAGGCAGCCTAACCTTATTTGATAGTGAAATCAATCAATGGATGCGGCCAGAACTTGCACGGGTCAAACCGGCCCCCCTTTCCTCCAAGGCACTGGATAATGCCTACAAAATTTGGACATATAGCCAAAATATGCCCAAAAATTTAATTAAACTTCCCTCTTCTCGCGATCCCTATCTATATGTTTCCTATTTAAAGGACAATATAAAACGCAATATTGTTCTTGACCCTCATGAAGGGAATATTATTTCAGTCCGAAATACAGCAGGCGCTTCATTTATCGTTTCCATTCATAAAAAACTATATATGAATCCTAGATATGGACAATTTATTTTACTTATTGTCGCTTTTTTCTTTATTCTTTCAATCATTACTGGTGTGATTTTACATTATAAACCCTTTATCAAAATGCTTTTTAACCTTCAGGTCAAGGCTGCCCCCCTTCGACAACAACTTAATTATCATACGTCCATTGGAATAATTTTCTTGCCATTTCTTTTTATAATAGCATTAAGCGGTTTTTTATTCATCATTCCTCATTATATACCTTCTCCTCATCCTCAATCAAAACCTGAAAATATATATAAAGACAATCTGAACACATTATCTAAACAAAATTTACTCAATTTAGTTAATGAAACTGAACGTTATTTTAATAATCCCGCAGGATTCATTTTTTTTACTCCTAAAGAAATAAAAATAGGTGAAGCGAACAATAGTCATCTAACCAGTTTTAAAAATCTAGTTGGTTTTGATAAAACTACAGGAAAATTAACATCACATTCTTCCTTATCCCCCATGTTTGGTTATCCTGAAAAAGTTATTTTTGGCATTCATATGGCCAGGGCAGGTGGAGCCATATTCAGAACTATCAATTTTATATTAGGATTGGGCAGTGCGTTTTGTGTAGCTTTTGGTCTTTTATATTATTCTAATCGCCATAAAAATAAACTTTTTACAAACAAAATAACCTATATTGTATATAAAACCATTGAAGGAATTAATACTAGCGTCATTATGGGAACTCTTATAGGATTCATATCCCTTTTATGGATCAATCGATTTATTCCCTTTGATTTTCCAAACAGAATCCATAATGAAATTTTTTTATTTTTCACAATATGTCTTCTTGTCTGCATTTACAGTTTTTTATCAGCATATTTTAACTATACAAATCATGCCTTAAAAAAATTAATGACAATATTCAGCTATCTCTGTCTACTTCTTCCTATTGTGGATCTGTTATTCAATAATATCCTGATAAAAGCCTCGTTACTGAATGGAAATTTCCTTTTTATAAAAATGGATGGCACAGTTTTTATTTTAGGTATTGTTTCATTATTGTTTTGCTCATATTTAAATAAAAAATCTTATCTATCATGATCATACTTATTATAACGTTAAATATTCTTGGCATATTCGTTTTTGCTGGCAGTCTGAAGAAATTTCAAGATAAACTACCAAACCAGTATTCAAACGAACAAATAAAATATTATTATAAAATTATCAGTGTATTGCTTATATTTTGCAGCTTTATACTTTGTCATTTATGTTGGAGGAAGATAGGCTGGATAATTGGGGTCAACCTGACTTCCATCAATATGCTTGCAGTCACTATCGTGATAAGTTACTTTCCTCAATTTTTTTTAAAATGGAATGACAAATTTCATTCTATATTTGATTCATAGTCAGGCAAGCATCTATATAAATTTATTCATTTATGGTCAGGCAGTAATTTCGTATCAAGACCCATCAATTGACCTAATCGGGACAAACGACGTGAGACTGTCTCACTGATAACAGCATCCAAATGATGATAATAATATAATGTAAGTTTCTTTTTCCCAACTTTTAACCGTGTTCTCAACAAAAGGTTGGGAAGATTTCCTGATAATGTATATGCCAATCGAAATGCCAGTCCCAATATCACGGCCTGTTCATAATGTTTAGGAGAAAGAATTTTCTTGGAAGCAGACAGGAATTTGTCATTCATGGTGGCATCATAACGTATCGCAATTGTCAAGGCCAAAAAGGCTCGCAACTGATGGTCAAACGCCATGCCGGCCATCCGTAAAATACGATAATAAGCCTGCTCTTTACGATAGGCTGGATGGTCATGACAACCACAATCAGAAATCATACAGGCTACCCAGCGTTTTTGCTGCATATCCTGATCTTCATTATTAAAAAGTGAATCTGTCCACTTGATCAGAGCGGAAGGAAATTCCTGTACACGACCCAATCGTTTACAAATATCTAAAGCTGCAGCTTCTTGTGGGTTTTGATTACGATTATTTTCGGCAATAACATTTCGCATATACCAACCTTCCCGAACCCCCTCTGCGCAAAAAATAATTTTTGACGGTTTCAAAATCATTAATAACTGTTTCAACACCGTGGCGGCATATGGTAAATCGTTTAACCTTTTATGAATTAAGGCCTGTGTATTTAAATTCCCATCTTTTAACTTAAGTAAAATCCAATCCACAAGAATTTTTGCTTCACTATAAGAAAGCGTGTAATAATGAACGATACAAATCGGATAAGAAGTGTATTCCATATATAATTGTGCCATTGCCCGAAAAGCGCCACCGACCAAATATAATTTTTTCTTTTTGGATTCATGCAACCATTTAACCGATTTTATATCCCTACCCGCAATAACATTCGCTTTTGGAATTTTCTTGCCTGCACGATCCATCAGGCGAATAACACCCAAAGACAAGGTTTGTGCATTATATCGCTGCTGATTTGAAATTTGCACCAGCTCCATAGAGCCACCACCAATATCCGCAACAACACCGTCCGCATTCGGAATACTGCACATTACACCCGCAGCGGCATAATCTGCCTCCTGTTCGCCAGTCAATATTTGAACAGGTACACAAGGCATCCATTTATGCAACTTTTTTAAAAATTCATGTCCATCATCTGCATCTCTAACCGCTGCAGTCGCTAGGACAACAAATGGATTCGCCTTCATTGTCGTGGCAATTGCATAAAACCTTTTAAAAACATCTTCGGCTAACAAGACACCTTGCGGATTGAGTTTACCTGTTTTTTCCAACCCGCTTCCCAATCTAAGTGTGGCTTTTTCATTAAAGATAATTACGGGATTACGCTCCCTTCCTTCAAAAACAACTAAACGAACGGAATTCGAGCCCAAATCAACAATTGCTGATCGTATTGAGGAAGAGGAATGGATCATTATTATTTCCTTTGAGGCAAAAAATTATAATAGATTATAGTCTAATCCAAAGGCCTTGTATCCAACGAGGGATTCTCCATAAAATAGTTATGTGCGGAAAAAGGAGGTTCCGAAGATTCAAGACGTTTCCATTTTTTATCCCTCCCCAATTGCCAAGACTGCATATTATCTTTCAGATTTGCAACCATTAACTGATTTAAAATTTTATAATGAATATCTTCTGGCAAGATAGGTATCATTTCCTCGATCCGACGATCCATATTTCTTTCCATCCAATCTGCAGAAGACATATAGACTTTAGCCGATCTTGAAGGAAGCTCGTACCCGTTTCCAAATACAAAGACTCTGGCATGTTCAAGAAAACGGCCAACAATTGATTTGACAAATATATTTTCAGAAAGATTTTTGATACCCGGACGAAGACAACAAATTCCTCGAACAATTATATTTATTTTTACACCTGCACAAGACGCCTCATATAATTTGTCAATTAATTGTGGATCCACAAGAGAATTCATTTTAAGCCACATCGCTCCCGGTTTGCCTGCTTTTACGAAAGCAATTTCATCATCAATCAATTCATTTAAGGTTTTACGGATGGTTAAAGGCGAAAACGCAATTTTTTCCATTTTGTCAGGACGTGCATATCCCGTGACATAATTAAATAATTTGGCCGCATCACGCGTTAATTCGGCATTACAGGTAAAATAGGATAAATCAGTATAAATTTTTGCTGTAATCGGATGATAATTGCCAGTGCCAAAATGGGCATAAGAGCGTATGTTTCCCCCCTCTCTTCGAACAACAAGACTCAATTTTGCATGAGTCTTCCAATCGGCAAAACCGAAAACAACCTGCACACCGGCTGCCTCCAAATCCCGTGAAAGACGAATATTGGCTTCTTCATCAAAACGGGCCCTTAATTCAACAATGGCTGTTACGGAAATTCCATTTTCTGCCGCCTCAATTAAAGCTTTGACAATGGGACTGTCCCGAGATGTTCGATATAAAGTTTGTTTAATGGCTAAAACCTGAGGGTCTTGAGCCGCCTGACGCAAAAACTGAATCACAACATCAAAACTCTCGAAAGGATGGTATGCCAACAAATCTTTTGAGCGTAACAGGGCAAAACAGTCCCCGGCACTTTCCCGAATACGCGCGGGAAGATGAGGTGCATAATATGGAAAAAGGAGATCTGGCCTGTTATCAACAATAAGTTGCTTAACATCCACCAATCCCAGTATTCCCTTATGAACCGTCACCTCTTCCGGAGGCACTTCCAGTGCATGGGCAACTATTTCACCAAGTTTTGGAGGGAAATGTTCATCAATATCCAAATGAATCACAACCCCGCGTCTTCTTCTTTTCAAGGCTGTTTCATAGGATCTCACCAGATCCTCCGCTTCTTCTTCAAATTCGACATCTGTATCACGAATAACGCGTAACAAGCCATAATTCGCAATTTTATATCCAGGAAAGATCGATGAAATAAATATCCTAACCAAATCCTCCAATAAAACAAACCTTTGAATTTTATTGCTACATAACGATAAAGGCAAAGGTATAAAACGCAACAGCTGCGACGGCAATAAAATCATCACATATTTGCGGCTGCTATTTTGGCTAATCAATCTTAAAGCAATTGCGAGATTTAAATTCGGTATAAATGGAATGGGATGGGCAGGATCCAAGGCAATAGGGGTCAGGATTGGAAAAATACGCTCCATAAAAAATTGATGTAACCAGGCCAGATCTTCCTTGTTCAACTCTTCTGCCTTACAAACAATAATACCTGAGTCACTCAATAATTTTATAAGTTCATGATAGATCCATTGCTGGTCACTAAATAGTCCCTTAACCCTTTCCTGAATGGCAACCAATTGTTCTGCAGGTGTTAAACCATCAGGAGAAAGTGCTATCAACCCCTCTCTCACTTGACCGGTCAGTCCCGCAACACGTACGGAATAAAATTCATCAAGATTGCTTGCACTAATGGATAAAAAACGTACTCTTTCCAAAAGTGGATTATGTTTATTTTCGGCTTCCTCTACGACCCTTTGGTTAAAATCAAGCCATGATAATTCCCGATTAATAAAACGCTCATAATCCATTTTGATATTATTAGATATCTGAATACTGTTTCGCTGCTTAATTTTGCGACCCGACTGTTTCACAGCAATTTTATTTTGTGTCAAATGATTGATATTCGATATATTTTTACGATTTTTTTGGATCATGTAATATTACTTCATACTGAATTATTTGCATTAAAAATTATTTTATTAATTTATCAATTTTAACACAATTTTCTCTAGTTTTTTCAAATAATTCAAAATCACGTCTAATTATAACATATTATTTCTATTTCATTATGAAATTGACAATTCATCAAGAATTTTCATAACCAGATTTCTGGTCATTCCCCCCTGCTCAACAAGGGTTATTTCATCTAACCGTTCAATAAACTGACGTACAGCAAAAGCTGTTCTTGGTAATCGTAACTGAATAATATCCATAATGGACGTTGGAATAACCAATTGCCTGTCAGCTACTAACCGAAGAAATAAAAGCCGTAATAATTCCTCTTCAGGTTGTTCAATTTTAATCGCTATGATCGACCGTAATCGGCTAGCCAAATCGGGCAACTCAACTTCCCATCGAGCTGGTGGGGAACGCCCTCCTAAAACAGTTACGATCCGCAACTCTTTGGTCATGTTTAAAATATGCAACAATGAATGAAAATCAGTGACTAGATCAGCATCATCTATAACAATGGCTTTTATTTCTTTATTTTGTAATTTTTCCGACCAATATACAGAAGAGGTTTGTTGTAAAGCAGAAGCTGGAATATATAATGCCTGTTCCCTTTCCGCCCATATTTGCAATAAATGCGTTTTACCTGTTCCTGAATCTCCCCATATTGCCAAACGTCGATCTGGCCAATCTGGCACATTGTAGGTTGTTTTACTGATCCCAAGCCAGGTCCGTGCAGCAAAATTTGAAGGTGAATTTATAAAATCTGAAGAAATAAAACGAGGCTTATAGGTAAAGGGTAAAGCAAGCTGCCTTGACGTATTAAAAAAACAATTTTGTTTATTTTTTTCCTGCATTACTACTTTACCAAAATTCAATCTATCCTATAAACCCTATTATGGTGTAAAACTATCCTATAACCATTTCAAGATAAACCTATAAAGCAAGAATAGAGGCTGCTTAATAATGAAGTCAGATTTTTCTGAGAATACAGAACTAAATAACCAGCAGGATGAAATCACCTATGAAAATGCTGGTGTCAGTATTGCCACAGGGGATGCATTGATCGAAGCTATAAAACCGGTTGTCTCCCAAACTCATAATAATGGTGTTATGGGTAATCTGGGCGGATTTGGTGCGTTATTTGACTTAAAAGCAACCAGCTATCAAGATCCAATTCTTGTTTCAGGAACCGACGGGGTTGGAACAAAGCTTTTGCCCGCAATCGAAACAGGGCTGTGCGACAATATCGGATTTGATCTAGTTGGAATGTGTGTGAATGATATCGTTGTGCAAGGTGCAAGACCTTTGTTTTTTCTCGATTATTTTGCTACCGGAAAATTAGAGCTTGATCAGGCACAACGTATCATACAAAGTATCAGTAAGGCCTGTGAAGCAAGTGGCTGTGCCTTGATTGGTGGCGAAACAGCGGAAATGCCAGGGATGTACAAGGAAAAACATTATGATCTAGCCGGATTCGCCGTTGGAGCAGTTGAAAGAGATCAGATTTTACCCAAAAATATCACTAGCGGTGATAAAATTATCGCTTTGACATCAAATGGTGTTCATTCCAACGGATTTTCCTTGGTACGCTCAATCGTAAAAGCCCAAAACCTGTCATGGGAAGATGTGGCACCTTTCGATCCCAACCAGTTTCTTGGAGAGGCATTACTCGCCCCGACACAGCTTTATGTAAAACCTGTACTAAAACTTCATGAGGCTGGTCTTCTAAACGGGGCCGCCCATATTACAGGCGGTGGAATTGTCGGCAATCTTCCACGTATTTTACCAGACAATCTTGTGGCTGTTGTTGACGGACAAAGCTGGCCCATGCCACCAGTATTTTCATGGCTGGCCCACGCTGGCAACGTTCAACCAGAGGAAATGCTGAAAGTTTTTAATTGCGGTATTGGCATGATATTGATCACATCAGATTTTGAAGCCGTGAATAAACTACTTAATGATACCGATGTCCAAGCCTATATCATTGGCCAGATTGAACCAAAAACCGAACTCGATAATGATCAACAGGTATTCTTCAGCGACCTACCCGATTTTACCTTTATTCCTGAAATTGATTAACAAGGTGAGAACCCTTTAAATGTCGAAAAAAAAACGTATAGCGATCATGATAAGCGGACGTGGTTCAAATATGCGTTCCCTTATTGATGCATGCGCCAAACCCTCTTTCCCAGCATCAATTGAGTTGATCATTAGTAATAACCCAGATGCAGAAGGATTGGAAATCGCCCGCAAATCGGGTATTTCCACTCAAGTCATTGATGACTATGATTTTGGAAATAACAGACAAGCTCATGAACGCCAAATTAATGCGGCCCTTCAAGCCCATCATGTTACAACAATCTGTCTTGCAGGTTATATGCGACTTTTAAGCCCGTTTTTGATCAATGAATGGAAAGGTAAAATCCTAAATATTCATCCAAGTCTCTTACCAGCTTTTCCTGGTTTAGATACCCATAAAAAAGCCCTTAAAAAAGGGGTTAAGATACATGGTTGCACCATTCATATCGTAACAGAAAAAATGGATGATGGTCCTATTCTAGGTCAGGCAGCAATTCCTGTTCTTCCCGATGATACAGAAAACACCTTGGCAAAACGTGTATTGGACCAAGAACATCTTCTTTATCCAAGAGTTTTAAAGAATTTTCTATTGGGATTTGAAGCTGATTCGACTTCTGATACCCTGATTAATGGATAAATTTAAAAAGGCTGGAGATAAAGATCTCCAACCTTTGGTTTTATACGCAGATTTCAATGTCTGAAAAAAAGAAGCGAATTTCAATAGCTGCATTTTCGGCAGAATCAGATCCATGAACTGAATTGGCCTCAATTGATTCAGCAAATTGCGCACGAATCGTGTGTGCTTGAGCTTTTTTAGGATCTGTTGCACCCATGATATCACGATTTTTTTGAACAGCGTTTTCGCCCTCCAAAACCTGAACCACGACAGGACCACTTATCATAAATTCAACCAGATCATTGAAAAAAGGACGTTCTTTATGAACTGAATAAAAAGCTTCAGCTTGCTGCTTGCTTAGCTGAATACGTTTTTGTCCAACGATTTTTAATCCCGTCCCTTCAATTAAAGCGTTGATTTTACCAGTCAAATTACGACGTGTTGCATCTGGTTTTAAAATTGACAGCGTTCTTTGTAAAGTCATATTGAAATTTCCTTTAATCTGTAAATATATTGCAGAGAAAAAATACTCTATTGGTAAATAGAAGTATTTCTCTTATCTTGTCGATAGTTTTTTTATCATATTTTGCAGGCAGATTTGTGAGTACGCTGGTTATAAATCACCTTACCCTTCGAATTTTAGGTCGCCCCCTCTTGGAAGATGCTTCCCTTACCATTGAGAATGGGCAAAAAGTTGGACTGGTTGGCCGAAATGGAACAGGAAAATCAACATTGCTAGCCGCAATTTCTGGAGATATATCAATTGATGGAGGTGAGATTCTTTTATCAAACCGTATAAAAATGGCACGAGTTAAACAGGAAACACCATCTGGTAATTTATCATTAATTGAAACAGTGCTTTCTGCGGATAAAGAACGTACGTATCTCATAAATGAGGCTGAATCAACACGGGATGGGTATCGGCTTGCTGAAATTCATGAAAGACTAATAGCCATACAAGCTGACAGCGCTCCGGCTCGCGCAGCAACCATTCTTGCAGGTTTGGGTTTCAGTGCAGAAAACCAACAACGTCCTATTTCGGATTTTTCTGGTGGATGGAGAATGCGAGTTGCTCTAGCGAGCACATTGTTTTTAAATCCTGATTTACTGCTCCTTGATGAACCCACCAATCATCTTGATTTAGAAGCGACTTTGTGGTTGCAATCCTGGATCAACAATTTTTCTGGCAGTGCAATAATTGTCAGCCATGATCGCAATCTTTTGAATGAATGTGTTGATGCAATTGCCCATCTTCATCATCAGAAATTGTCCATGACAGTTGGAGGATATGATGAATTTATCAAAATACATAACGAAAAAATACTTCAACAAAATCGGGAAACTGAAAAAATAGCCGCGAAACGTGCTCATATGCAAGCTTTTGTCGATCGCTTTCGTGCCAAGGCGACCAAGGCCAGACAAGCGCAAGCACGCTTAAAAGCACTTGAAAAACTGCCTGTTTTGGAAGAAATTGTTGAGGAAAGGGCAATACATTTCGAATTTCCCCAACCTGTACAATTACCGCCTCCATTAATTACCCTTAATCAAGTCAAAATTGGATACGGCGATCATGTTGTACTTTCCAATTTAACATTAAGAATTGATCCAGATGACCGTATTGCCCTTTTGGGTGCAAATGGTAACGGTAAATCAACCTTTATCAAACTTATCGCAGGTTGTCTGAAACCAATGGAAGGTAGCATTCATAATCACACCAAACTTTCTGTTGGTTATTTTGCTCAACATCAGTTAGAAGAACTTATTCTTGGTCAAACCCCATTCAGTCATCTTGAAAAGGTTTTACCAAAAGCCACACCCACTGAATTGAGAGCGCAACTTGCCCGATTTGGATTAAATACCGAGCAAACTGATACCCCTGTTCAATCCTTGTCTGGTGGAGAAAAAGCTCGACTTGTTCTGGCTCTTATCACACGTCATAAACCCAATATCCTATTGCTTGATGAACCTACCAATCATTTGGATCTTGATGCCAAAGAATCCCTAATTCATGCATTATCCTCCTTTGAAGGAGCTGTCATACTTATTTCCCATGATCCACGTCTGATAGAACTGATAGCTGACCGGCTTTGGTTGGTTAATAATGGTACAGTTGAATCTTTTGATGGTGATATCAATGATTACCGTCAATGGCTAACGGATAATAAACGTATTCTTGATTCATCCGTAAAAAATACAGAAACTGGCTCATCTCAAAAATTAGCACGCAAGGAAAGAGCGGAAAAACGGAAAATACTTCAACCGTTAAAAAATAAAATAAAGGCTCTTGAATTACTTATTCAGAAAAATAGTGAAGCCTATCTCAAAATTGAACAAAAAATGGCTGAACCAGAGTTTTATTCAAATGTATCAGCTGAAGAAATAACAAAATTACAAATCGAATTGGCTGAATATCAAAAACGAAAAAATCAAGCCGAAGAAGATTGGCTTATTTTACAAGATAAACTGGAAAATACCGAAAAAGAATTGTAAATAATTTATAATATACTAACAGGCAATGAATATGATTTCATCATTGCCTGTTAATAAAATATTGAATCAGTCCAGTTTAGGATGTTGATCAATCAGTATCTGTCTACGTCGTTCCAAATCTGCGATTTTTTCATCAATTTCCTCAACTTTTTGCTCTATCGTATCAAAATGTTCTGATAAAATTTCTTTGGCCTCATTACGATCGGAAGCTGTTGGTGTTTCACCTCTTAAGGGTTTATTGGCCGTTTCAGGCATTCGTATTCCTGTCCACAGTCCTATTAATGAAATACCCATCAAATAAAATGCAGGCATATTTAAATTATGCGTTGCTTCAACCATCCATGCCACAATTGTTGGTGTCATTCCTGCGATTAAAATCGAAATATTAAAAGCAATCGCCAATGCGCTATAACGAATTTGAGTTGGAAAAATAGCTGGCAGGATTGAAGCCATTACACCAATAAAACAATTCAATAATATGGCAAGAATTAATAAACCAATAAATATAAAACCGACTGAATTGGTTTGAATCATCAAAAAGGCAGGATAAGATAATAAAAAAAGTCCAGTGCTACCCCCCAATATAAAAGGACGCCGTCCAATTTTATCACTTGTCATTCCAATTATAGGCTGAACAAATAACATACCAACCATTACGGCAATAATAATCAGTACGCCGTGATTTTCTGAATAATGCAAATTATGTGAAAGATAACTTGGCATATAAGTCAAAAGAACATAATACGTCACGTTGGTAACAATTACTATTCCAACACATATCATTAAACTTTTCCAATATTTACCGGCCACTTCCCGATATGATAGCTTGGGTGAATTTCTGAGGTTTACCTTACTTTCAGCCTCCATATCCTCGACATGCTTTTGAAAGGCTGGTGTTTCCTCCAATTCATGACGCAAATATAATCCTATTGCTCCCAAAGGAAGGGCTAAAAAGAAAGGAATACGCCATCCCCAACTTTCAAACTGCACATCAGAAATCATGCTGGATATCAAAACAACAACACCCGCCCCAATTACAAACCCTGCGATGGATCCGAAATCAAGCCAACTTCCCATTAATCCACGTTTACGATCAGGGGAATATTCTGCGACAAAAATTGCGGCACCGGAATATTCTCCACCTACTGAAAATCCCTGTACAAGCTTTGCAATCAATAATAAGACCGGGGACATAATACCAATGGATTGATAACTTGGGATTAATCCAATACTACAAGTACCCAAGGACATTATGATTATAGTTATCGCCAGGATTTTTTGTCTTCCGTATCGATCCCCCAAAATACCACAAACTATTCCCCCCAATGGACGAACAAGAAAAGGAACAGAAAAAGTCCCCAATGAGGCAATCATTTGAACACTTGGTGAAGCATCAGGAAAAAAAACCTTACCCAATACAAAGGCCAAAAATCCATAAACCCCAAAATCGAACCATTCCATTGCATTTCCAAGTGCGGCTGCAGTTATGGCTTTTTTTAATTTATCATCATCGATAATAGTGATGTCATTAATATTCATTGGTTTATATATTTTTTTTGCTGGCCTCATTAATATTTCCTTCAAAAGTATAATTTATCTTCATAAATCAATTTTTTTTATTTTTTAAATTTTTAATTTTTTTTGATTTTAACAAGATTTAAACATTTTAAGGAAAATCTGTCCTTTCATAATCATATTGATCAACAAGCTTTCTTAATGGATCAAAAGCACTATCATTACAATCTTTTACAAATATCTTGCTTTCATTCTCATTGATGACTTCATAAAATATCTTGTTATTCCAATCCGCCTGGCTGATCCCAAGCCACAATACCAAAGTAAAGGGATGGGGTTTTTCATGTTCAGGTTTGTTAATATAATAGTTTTTATCCAGATCACGATTAAACTGAATTTCAACATCTCCGGTGGATGGCGGGTTCTGATGTAATGGTCCCCAACCTTTTAGATTGGATTTTATCCATTTCTTAACCGATTCAAGCTCTGAAGGTGTTAAACTACGTTTTTTGTGCAAGGGCCCAACAACAAGTTCTGCATTGACTATCGGTGGAAAAGTAACAGGTTGAATTTTATCCCTGACCGAAAGCCATATAATCATCACAATGGTAAGACAAACGATTAATACAAGGGTTAAAATTATATTTTGCTTTCTCATTCTTTTATTTTTTTACTTTTAAAACTGCTTGAATAACACGATTAACCTGAGCATTCGAAAGTTCTGGATGAATAGGTAATGCCAAAATCCGTTTGGAAACTTCCTCTGATACTGACAAATATGTTCCATCATGATAGGAGTGATAGGCAGGTTGTAAATGCAATGGTAAGGGATAATAAATGGCCGAGGGAATATTTTCAGCCTTTAACGTATCTTGTACAAATTTGCGTTCTGCTTCATCACTTAATAGAATTGAATAAATTGCCCAGGCACTTTTACTATTTAATACCCGAGCGGGTATTTTTACACAAGACAAAAGCGCGGCATCGTATAAAGTTGCAATTTCTTCTCTTCTTACAAGCTCCTCTTCAAGATAACCGAATTTGGCCAACAATATTGCTGCCTGTATCGTATCCAAACGTCCATTTATTCCCGTTCGCAAAACCTGATAACGTGTTTGTCCTTCGCCATGCGAACGCAACGAGCGATAAAGTTCAAACTTTTCTAAACTGTTTGTAAAAATTGCACCACCATCCCCATAGGCTCCAAAAGGTTTGGATGGAAAAAATGAGGTGATCGTGGCATCTGCCTGACTACCCAGTTTCTTTCCATGATATTGACCACCAAAGGACTGAGCACAATCATCCAACAAAAATAAATTTTCATCTTTAGCAATCTGGCATAATTCATTCCATGGCGCAGGCTGTCCAAAAAGATCTACCCCAATAATGGCTTTAGGTTTTAATTTATTTTCTTTTTTAACCTTATCAATTGCACTTTTGAGATTAATTGGATCAATTTGAAAAGTTTCAGGATTAATATCAACAAAAATGGGAGTTGCACCCAGTAATAATGGAACCTCAGCTGTTGCTGTATAGGTAAATGCAGGTAAAAAAACAGCATCCCCTCTCCCAACATTTTCACCCATTAACGCAATCTGGATTGCATCTGTTCCAGATGAAACCCCTATACAATATGAAACACCGACATATTCCGCCAAACGATCTTCAAGTTCCTGAACTTCAGGTCCTAAAATAAACTTTCCATGTGAAAAAACCTTGTCTATACGATCTTTTAAAATCTTTCCTATACGTGCCTGTTGTTTGTTCAAATCTAAAAATAATATCGGATCATTCATATTCACCTCTAGTATAATTTTTTAAATTATCTTATTCGATTTTTTGATTTCGTTCATTTAATTCGACAAATGTTTAAATTCAGGCACTAATTTCTGCACATATGTTATTGCCTCAACGACATCATTATTATCACATGCATATCTAATCCGATCGATATATTCCGTAACCACCTTGATATCCATACCTTTGGGCGTTGCCATCAATAAACCGTCATGATCAGTTGGAACTGGGGCTTCACGACCATAAAATAATTCCTCAAATAATTTTTCACCAGGTTTTGCTCCGGTAAATTCTATGAGTATGTCCTCATCCGGTTTTAATCCGGCAAGGCGAATCATCTGACGTGCTAAATCCAGAATTTTTATGGGTTTTCCCATATCAAGTACAAAAATGCCCCCTTGATGCAACATCTCATCCGTTTTGTCTCCATTCCCAAATCTTATTGTTGCTCTTACGCTAGCCTGTAAAACCAACCCTACCGCTTCTGAATTAGTCATAAAATAACGTTGCATATTTGGATCGGTAACCGTCAAAGGTCCTCCATGACTCAACTGACGCTTGAACAGGGGAACAACAGATCCTGTTGAGCCAAGAACATTTCCAAATCTTACCGTAATGAATCGCATTTTGCTCATACCCAACCATTCAAAACCCTGATTTTTCTTTTCAGGATCATGGTCACGAATGGTTTTATCGAGAGACTGACAATACATTTCTGCAATTCGTTTTGAAACGCCCATAAAGCTTGAGGGATTAACCGCTTTATCAGTTGATATCATGATAAATGCCTGTGTCCCGCATTTAACAGCAGCATCAGCCACAACACGCGTGCCAATAATATTTGTTAAAAATCCCTCGATTGGATTATTCTCGATTGTAAATACATGTTTCAATGCTGCAGCATGAAAGACCAAATCTGGTTTATATTTTTGAAAGAGGGAATCCACTCTTTTCTTTTCTCGTATATTGATTAAGATCGTTTCCCTTAAACCTGCAAAATTACTTTCCGATAATTCAATATTTATCTTCCATAGTGCATATTCGCTTTGATCAAGCAACAATAATAATTTAGGGGATAAATCAGCAACTTGCCGAACCAATTCTGATCCTATACTTCCTCCCGCACCTGTAATGGCCACGACTTTGCCCTTTATCATTTCAGCCATGCCAGCACGATCCAAGACAATCTGTGGCCTGTTCAATAATTCATCAAGAGCAATCGGTTTCAATTCTAAATTGGCGGCAGGTGATAAATGGGTAATTACTGGTGTTCTCTGAACATCAATATTCCATTTACCCGCAATTGCTAAAAAATCCCGCAATTGCTCCCCTCTTAATTCTTGACCAATAATCACGAATAAAGAAGGTAATTTTTTTTGTGCATCAAGCTGTGTCAGTATGACAGAAAAATCATCCAAACTTCCTAAAATGGGAATATTATGAATACGATGCCCTTTTCTATTCTGACGAAAAGAGATCAGTCCCATAACCGATAATACGTTTGAATGATCAAGCTGTATAGCCCGCATAAACAGATCAATATCTGCATCATTTCCAACAATGATAATTTTTCTTTTTTTATTGAAATAATTTCTAAATGCTTCTGAAGATAAAATCCGGTAACCTATTCTACCACCGCCCATTAATAGCAAAAGAACCATTGCATAAATAAACGGAAATGTCACGGAAGGTAATGGATATCCGGTTACATACAATAAACAGGTGAATAATATCGCACTGCCTACAGATGCAGCGGCTATATTTAACAAATCCGCTATCCCGGAAAAACGCCAATATTGTTGTGGAATATGAAATGGTATTCCACTAACCAGCAAGGTCAATACACCACCCGTTAAAAACCATAATGGATGGATAAACCCGCCCTGTGGATCAGAAAGCCAACGTGCCAATGGAGCGGCAATGGCCGCCAACAGTCCATCCATAAAAATATTGATAGCAATACGATTAAAAATCTTTTTTTGTTGGCTAGAAATAATTACACTAGGCTGTTGCAAAATCACTTTTCCATTTAAATAATGTAGAATAACTTTATTTAATTACATTACATTTAAAAAACAATGAACTCTGTAAACTATAAATATTTGTTACTTATCTGGCTTATCTCCAATACACTATTATCCGCAACAATTGTGAAATATGTTGCCTCAGTTGGTATTATGGATAATCCAAACCAACGGAGTTCTCATACTTTTCCAATACCAAAAGGCGGTGGGATAGGTATCATTTCCGCCTTTTTAACTGCCAATATAAGTTTTATTTATTTATTTAACCAGCATTATTCTTTATCAATCATAGGTTTATTATCAACCATTACATTCATATCATTATTTTCGTGGCTGGACGATATCAAACAATGGTCAGCCTTATCCAAACTGGCAATTCAATTTATTGCATCCATAAGTGTTTGTATTTTTGTCTTTCCAGCCTCTTTCTTAGAAAGCCATTTATATTTGCTTCCTTTTTTTATAATCTGGCTTGTTTATATAACTAATGCTTATAATTTTATGGATGGTTTAAACGGATTGGCTGCTGGAGTTGCCGCAATCTGCTGCCTGTTTATTTATTTTTATAGCACAAATATGGAAAATAAAATTTTTGCATTATCCCTATTGACTGGATTGCTTGGTTTTCTTCCTTTTAATTTTCCAAAAGCTGAAATTTTTATGGGAGATGTCGGCAGTCAAGCTTGCGGTTTGATATTGGCCTCTTTTGCCATTATCCCCTTAGGCACAGCGATCAACTCAGACTTTGTTACCTTAATTTCTCAAAATATAATAATATTTTTTCTTTTGTTTGGTTTCATTTTTGATGTGACTTTTACATTAATACGTAGAATAATTAACAAGGAACCTTTTTTACAAGCACATCGCAGCCATTTATATCAAATGGCACATCGCAGTCATATTTCTCCGATTTTAATCACGTTTATAGAATGTTTATTTTGCATTTGGGGTGGTTTTTTATTCTATATATTCCCCCTTACTTCATTGCAAAACATTGAACTCGCGTGCTCGCTATTGATTTTGCCTCAACTTCTCTGGACTTTATTCATTCTTTACAAAACACAGTCTTTAAATATAAAAAAATGGTAACTGTATGATATCCAGTTACCATTTCCAAAAATTCAAACAACTATTTTTTCATTTTATCTAGTTGTTCACCATTTAATTCATCTGCAGTCATATGACTTTTATTTGCAGATTTTTTAATGTTTTTTTCTTTCTGCTTGTCAGCTTCAGCTGCTTTTTGCAAATGTTTATCAACAAATTTAATTTCAAAACCTGCAGGTGCACCGGCCAATCTTCCGCCAACAGTGTTTGTATCCATTTTAATGATAACATTCTTTGCATTTTTTAGATTTCCAGCCCCTACACCAACACCAGCTGTGGCTTCACCCGTAGCGGCAGCATATTTTCCAGCAAAATCATATATATTTTTTAACTGATAAACACGTCCTGTTGCTTGAGATTTTGAAAAACCTAATGCAACAACATCACCACCCTTTATCTTGAACTTGTAAACATGTCTCCTATAATGAAGAACACCATCTCCCCAAGTATAACCAACGCCTAAATCTGCTGAATGAAAGGTCATAGTCACCGTACCTACGGATTTTTCAGAAGATGCAGCAGCTTGGTGAACACGTTTATGATGATTGGCCGCAAATATTGGATTAATCAAAAAAGACGATCCAATCAGAGTAGCGGCAAAGAGTAAGTTATTATTTTTCATTATGATTTCCCCAAATAGTTTCTGTAATATAATAACACTTACCTGGAAATAAATAAATATATTAAACTACATTCTCATTTGGGTATTAAATAAAAAAGCAGTTATTAAATTAATAACTGCTCTTACAACATATATAGTAATTGTTATATAACCATTATTATTGCTTCACAGCTTCGCTCATAATGGATTGAATATTCTGCAAATATTCATATCCTTCTTCTGTACGCTGCACTAATACAGAACGACGATCCATAGGGTCTGTTTTTCTACCTAGCAAATTGAGTTCTTCCAATCGATCCAGAGCTCTTGTGATAGCCGGTTTTGAAACTTTTAGAGCCGCTGCCAATCCACGAACAGTCTGAACTGTTTCATTCAAATAACAAATCAAGAAAACAGCCAATTGACGTGCTGACAAGTCAGGTTTATCCTGACGTACCATTGTCGTGATTGTATTCTGGAGAATAACAATCTGTTGTTCAAAAGGGATTTTTTTAGAAGTCATTTTATAACCTTTGAATAATTACTTACATATAACGTTGTGTCAGTTAAACAAATGAGTATTATGACTTAAAATATCAACCTTCTCTACAAAAAATTATAACAAATTAATTACAATTAATTTGACACACCAAAAAAACATAGGAAAAGTAATAAAAATTTCTCATTGAAAAATTAGTTTATTAAGATTTAAGCTTTATTTACCTCCTTTTTATTTTGATAATAAAATTATTTTACTCCTTTTTTTGATTTTGTAACTATATAATAACAAAAAGTAATAAAAATAAACCAAGCGCTTCCGATATATAATGCCATACGCGTGTCAAACTGTATCATTAGCGTCAATAACGTGAAAAAAATAAAAATTATGCAAAGAATGCAGGAAATATATCCACCAGGTAATTTGAAGAAAGAACTCATGTGTTTATGAAGATGTTTTTTTCTATACTGGATATAGGACAGTAATATTAGCAACCAGGTAAATAATGAAATAATTGTCGCAACGGAAGCCACCAAAGTAAAAATTTCAATAATACTTTTATTATTAAAAAGTAATAAGATAACTGAAGTTAATAGACATAAGCAAGAAAATCTCAGACCATTTATCGGTATAGAATGTTTGGATAAATTCCCAAAAAAAGCAGGCGCTTTATTAAGTCTTGCCAAACCATATAACATACGGCTACTGGAAAATACCCCGCTGTTTGTGGATGATGCAGCTGACGTAATCACAACAATATAGACTATTGCAGCAGCTGCAGGGAGACCGGCAAACAAAAACAACATGATAAATGGACTTTTGGATGGATTGATACTTTGCCAAGGAATAACCGCCATAATAACCATTACAGAAAATACGTAAAACATCAAAATTCTTAAAGGGATATTATTAATGGCCTTGGGTAAATTTTTTTCCGGATCTTTAGATTCAGCCGCAACAGTACCAATAAGTTCAACTCCAATAAAGGCAAAAGTGGCACTTTGAAATCCAGCCAAAAATCCCTCAAATCCATTAGGAAACAAATTACCATGATTCCATATGTTTTTTACAGAGGTCACGTCTCCTGATGGAGAACGAAAACCCGTAACGATAAAAAAGATACCAACAAGAATTAAAACAATAATGGCTAGAATTTTGATAATGGCAAAACTAAATTCCATTTCACCAAATATTCGAACAGTCAAGCGATTTAAAATATAAAATATTGCGATACAGCATAGAGCCGGTATCCAAGAATACAAATTGGGATAAAATATTTGCGTATATCCTGAAATGGCAATTAGATCTGCAATACCAATGACAATCCAGCACAACCAGTAAGACCAACCCAAAACAAAGCCGCAACAAGGTCCAAGCAATTCTGTAACAAAATCTACAAATGATCTGTATCGTAAATCAGATAAAAGAATTTCGCCCAAGGCACGCATTACAAGGAATACAATAATACCAATAATACAGTAAATAAAAATAATAGAGGGACCAGCAAGTGAAATCGTATTAGCCGCTCCCATAAAAAGACCAGTGCCTATACACCCTCCAATTGCAATTAACTGCATATGTCGGTTACTCAAATTTCTTTTTAGTTCTGTATCTATACCCTGACCCATAAAAAACCTTTATTACATTGATTTTTCAAACGTGTTTGAAAATGATTAATTTTTTGCAAGCAATAAATTAATCATTTAATTATTAATTAAAATAAAATCTCAAAACAATTGTAATTTATAATTATCATTGAATGATTATCTAATTAATTTATCTATTATCCTGTACGCTTATCAAAAACAGCTGATATAAATTACCTATAATGACACAAATCAAAGCAATACTTGGACCAACAAATACTGGCAAGACCTATACAGCCCTTGAACGCTTGCTTGCTTATCCTTCCGGAATCATTGGATTTCCCCTAAGGCTTCTTGCCAAGGAAAACTATGACCGAATGGTTAAAATCAAAGGGAAAAAAAATGTCGGGCTTATAACAGGTGAGGAAAAAATTGTCCCACCCCAGGCAAAATGGTTTTCCTGCACTGTTGAGGCAATGCCCGTTCATATACCCGTTGATATTGTCATCATTGATGAAATTCAGCTTTGTTCAGATCCAGATCGTGGACACATTTTTACCTACCGGCTTCTTCATTGCCGCGGAACATATGAAACAATTTTTCTCGGGGCTGATACAATCATCCCTATTTTGAAAAAACTTGTTCCATCTATCGAAATACAAACACGGCCAAGACTTTCATCATTAGTATATAATGGATTTACCAAATTAACAAAATTACCACCACGTTGTGCAATTGTTGCCTTTTCAGCCCATGAAGTTTATGCCATTGCAGAATTGGTCAAACGTCAAAAAGGTGGATGTGCAATTATCATGGGACGACTTTCTCCCCGTACCCGTAATGCACAAATGGAACTTTATCAAAATAAAGAGGTTGACTATTTGATTGCCACTGATGCAATTGGCATGGGTTTGAATATGGATGTCAATCATATCGCTTTTGTGAATTTATCAAAATATGATGGACGACAGATGCGTAATCTCTATCCAAGTGAAATTGCTCAAATTGCAGGTAGGGCTGGGAGAGGCTCAAGGGATGGAACATTTGGCATAACCGCGAATTGTCCAATAATTTCTGATAAAATTGTCAATGCCATAGAAAATCATGCTTTCGATCCCATAAAACAAATTTATTGGCGTAATCATGATCTCGATTTTCAAAATCTCCTGACACTTTTTTCCACCTTAACCACACCCTCACAGTTTCCACAGCTTATAACTGGTCAATATTCCTCTGATCTTAAAAACCTATCTTATCTTATCCAAGACCATGAAGTACGTTCAATATGTACGACACAATTTAAAACTGAATTGTTATGGGAATGTTGTCAAATACCCGACTTTAAAAAAATTGGCAGTGAATATCATGCACGGATATGTAAACAAATTTTCCTTTTTTTGATCAAACAAGGCCATATACCTGAAAATTGGATTGATCAGCAAATTCAACAGCTAAATCATTTGCAGGGGGACATTGATACCTTAATGCAGAGACTTGCCAGTATTCGTATCTATTCATTTTTAACAACAAAAAATAATTGGGTAGAATCATCATCTTATTGGCACGCCCAAACAAAAGAGATAGAAGAAAAACTTTCCGACGCGCTACATGACAGTTTGGTATCAAAGTTCGTTAATCAAAGGGTCACAAACCTTATCCATCATTTATCTCACTCTAAACAAATAAATGCCTTTACCTCTATAACAAATGAAGGGAATATTTCAATTGATGGCGAGTTTATTGGTAAAATTCGGGGATTTTGTTTTCAACTTCCGGATTCAATCCAAAAAGAGGAACGCTCTTTTATTTTAAAAAAAATTAATAAATCGATTGAAAAATTTATCCCTCAACAGGTTAATCGATTAATTCACGATAATGATAAAGAATTTACGATAGATCATGATAAAAAAATTATATCCTGGCAAAAATCACCAATCGCTCAATTAAAAAAAGGCAAGGATTTTTTTCATCCAGATATCTGCCTTTTAAATAAGGATTTAATTCAACAAGTTTTTCAAAATTTAATCTTGAGAAGATTGATAGAATTTTTAGAAAATTATAACCGAAGATTATTTCCAAATTTTTTTAATGCCTTGGATAATGATAACAACACATCAGAACTACGTGGAATTCTGCATCAACTTTATGAAAATGGTGGCATTTTATGGACTGAACAATATTTCAGTTTGTCAAAAGACACAATTAAACATTTGAAACATTACAAGATTCATTATGGAAATCACGCAATTTATATCGAAAACCTTTTTAAAGAAAAACAATATTATTTACGACATACACTCCTCACACTCAATGAACAGATTGCTAATCCTGTTTTACTTTCACCTAAACAAGTTGCTTATTCAACTTCTACGAAAATGAACAAAAATCTTGTTGTCAAGATGGGATGGCTTGTTGCCAATAAACAGATCATCAGATTGGATATTGCAGAAAAATTGACGTTCAAGCTTAAGAAAGCGTCAAAAAAACATCCTGTTTGTTTTCATAAAAAATGGATAGCACCTGTTCCATATTATAATGATAACATTATTCCACTACTTAAATCGCTAAAATTGCAACCCAAAAAACCAGAAAAATTATCATATGAAAAATTTGGTCCTCCAGCACCCTTATTAATTAAAAAAATTAAAATAAAAAAACAGCGCAAAATTAAACATATGACACATCTTACCCAAGATAATCCATTTAACATTCTTAAAAACCTACTTTTGAATCGTACATGAACTATCAAACTGAGCTAACCTGCCAACGTATTGATATCTGGCTTTGGCATGCTAGAATATATAAATCCCGATCGATCAGTCATTTCTCGATTAAAAACGAAATTATAAAAATAAATTCAAAATCAGTTATCAAACCTGCAACTTTAATAAAAAAAGACGATATCATTACCATTCCCTGGAACAACAGTAGCAGGGTAATACAGGTCTTGGGTTTTTCAATCCGAAGAGTTTCAGCAAAATTATGTCACTCTTTATACAAAGAAATTCTTGAAAAATAGATTTTGATGTAATAAAGAAAATGAATAATTTTCTTGTTAGTCATCAAGACGATACCTAACTTATATAAGTAAGCTATTTTATATAATTAAGAAAAACAATTATTTAGGGAAAAACCCTTATTTAACTAGTATGAATCGGAGAAAACAATGGCCTATGTGGTCACAGAAAACTGTATCCGCTGCAAATATATGGATTGTGTAGAAGTATGTCCCGTCGACTGCTTCTATGCGGGTGAAAATTTTCTAGTTATAAGCCCAGAAGAATGTATCGATTGTGGAGTATGTGAACCTGAATGCCCTGCAGAAGCTATATTCCCTGACAGTGATGATCGTTCTACCGACTGGATTGAGATCAATGCTGAACTGTCCAAATCATGGCCAAACATTACAAGAAAAGAAAATACACCTTCGGATGCTGATGAATGGAACGGAAAGCCTGATAAAAAGGATATGCTTTCCCGGGAACCGCATAAAAGCTAATGTATATCAGTCTTTAATCAATAAAAAACCCTTTATCATTTGATAAAGGGTTTTTTTATAACTTGATTTCATTTTGCCCCATAATGATTTACAGGACAAAACGTAAATATAATTATCGAGACATCATGTTATAACTTGCATTATGCATTACGAATAACGTTCCAAATACAATAACGATTGCTACGAAAAGCGAAAATGCATAACTTACCAAATCAACACGTTTTTCTGGAGACACACTGACATGCAAGAAGAATACTGATTGAACAATAATTTGTAATGCTGCCAATACCCCAAGCGTAGTTGCAGTAGCCATCGTTGAAAACATATGTTCCATAACGATATAAAAAGCAATTACCGTAAGGATGATCGATAATACATACCCGACTATATAGGATGCTACAGAGCCGTGTCCTGCCTCTTCTGAGGCTGTAGTGTGATTTTCTGTCATTATGCCATACTCAACAGGTAAACGAAACTAAATACGCAAATCCAAACAATATCCAAGAAATGCCAAAATAAACTCATACAAGCCAATCTTGGCATCATTGTTTTGTTTAGACCCTTTGTTACCAATTGAATCATCAGAACCGTCATCCAAATCAGACCCAATGTAACATGTAAGCCATGCGTTCCAACAAGTGTAAAGAATGCCGACCAATAAGCGCTGACGGTTGGTGAGGCACCATGTTGAACAAAAGCGATAAACTCTTGAACTTCCAAAACAAGAAACCCTAAACCAAGAATGGCTGAGACCACCATCCATAAAAGTGTTCCATTGTTACTGTTACGACGCGCCTGAATCATCGCGAAACCGAAGGTAAGTGAACTTGTCAACAGCAAGGCAGTTTCAATAGCCACTCGTCCCAGTTCAAACATTTCTTTACTGGTTGGACCACCAGCAAACTGATTTCTTAAAACCGCATAACTGGTAAATAAACACCCAAAGACAATGCAGTCCGACATCAAATACATCCAAAAGCCAAAGAATGAATGATTTTCATGCTCATGTTCGTGTTCATGAACATTTTTTGAAGTATTTGACATCGTTGTACTCATATTCTCAGCCATTATTCAGCCACCTGTGTCATAAGTTTACGAGAATGTTCTTTTTCAATACGTTCAACTTCTGAAGCGGGAATGACATATTCTTTATCATCTTTAAAGCTATAGCCAATAGCTAATACAAAATTAAGAATTACGGTAACAATCACAAGCCACCAGATATGCCAAACTGCCGCAAATCCCAGAACCAATGCAAACATGCCATGCCAAAAACCTGCAGACGTGTTTTTGGGCATAAGAATATCCTTATAGGTTTCAGACGTACGACGTGTATCAATTCCATGCTCTTTATTATATGCATAAGCATCACGTGATTGAACAACTGGAATATGAGCAAAGTTATAAACAGGAGCTGGAGAAGAAGTTGACCATTCAAGACTACGACCATCCCATGGATCACCCGTTACATCAATATTTTCAGGTTTTTTCGCGTTAATAATACCAAGGAAAATCTGTAATAATTGGCAAACAACACCACAAAGGATACAAAATACACCAACACAGGCAATCTGTAACCAGAAATGCCAATTGGGATTGTCATAATGATTCAAACGACGAACCATTCCATCAAATCCGGTAATGTATAATGGAACAAATGAAAGGAAAAATCCAAAGAACCAGAAAAAGAATGCGGCCTTACCAAGTTTCTGACTCATCTTGAAACCGGTTACTTTTGGAGCCCAAAAATTCATTCCCGCGACATAACCAAAATAAACACCACCAATAATAGTATTATGGAAGTGAGCAATCAAGAATTCACTATTATGCAAAACGAAGTCACTGGCTGGAATTGCCAGCATAACCCCGGTCATACCACCAATAACGAAAACAATCATAAATCCGATTGTCCAATACATTGGTGCAGTAAATTCGATACGTCCTCTAAACATGGTAAAGAGCCAGTTAAAGACCTTAACTCCTGTTGGGATGGCAATGATCATCGTCATGATACCAAAAAAGGTATTAACATTTGCTCCGGCACCCATTGTAAAGAAATGGTGAACCCAAACCAGCAAGGACAAGGTCGTAATCGCCAAACTTGCATAAACCATTGTTGCATAACCGAATAATGGTTTTTTGCAAAATACAGGAACAACTTCCGAGAAAACACCAAAGGCAGGAATTACAAGAATGTAAACTTCAGGATGTCCCCATGCCCAGATCAGATTCAAATACAACATTACATTTCCACCACCATCATTGGTAAAGAAATGCATTCCACAATAACGATCCAGTGCCAATTCAGCCACAGCTACTGTCAAGGCAGGGAATGTCGTAAAAATCATGATACAAGATGCAATAACAGTCCATGTGAAAACAGGAACACGCATCCATGTCATTCCTGGGGCACGCATTTTGACAACTGTAGTCATAAAGTTAACAGCGGTCAAAAGCGTTCCAACACCGGAAATCTGAACAGCCCAGATATAATAGTCTACCCCTACGCCAGGACTGAACTGCAATTCAGAAACAGGTGGATAGGCCAACCAACCAGCAGTCGAGAAATCACCAATAAACAAAGAGATGTTAACTAGTATAGCACCAGCAGTCGTTAACCAAAAACTTAATGAGTTGATAAATGGAAAAGCGACGTCACGGGCACCAATCTGCAAAGGAACGATAAGGTTAAATAGACCCTGCATAAATGCCATGGCCATGAAGAAAATCATGATTGTACCATGAGCAGTGAAAATTTGGTCATAATGCGATGGAGGCAGGTAACCAGGACTATTATAAGCCATGGCCTGTTGCAGACGCATCATGATAGCATCCGCAAATCCACGGAATAACATAACAAGTGCAAGCACGATGTACATTATACCGATACGCTTGTGATCAACCGAGAAAAGCCAGTTTCTGAACAATACACCCCATTTACCATAGTATGTGATCGCTCCTAAAACAGCCAATCCAACAATAACTACCCCAATAAATGTCCCTACCAATATAGGTACATGATATGGAATAGCCGAAAGACTTAATTTACCTAACATTTATCTATTCCTCTGCGTGCTTCATTTCACCAGATTGACTTGAGCTCATATGAATCATTTGCCCAGTAGCTTTATCCATAACCATACCATTGTTATATTTTGCTATGATTGTATCGAATAAAACCGGTTCAACATGAGCATAGTATTCAACTGGATTTTTAATACTATCTTCATGCAGTTTAGCATATGTTTCATTGTTCAAGTCTTGAGAAGACGCACGAACTTTTTCAATCCAGTCCTGAAATCCCTTTTCATCTTTAACCAATGTACGGAATTTCATATCTGAATATCCAGCACCACTGTAATTATTGGATTCCCCAAAATAATCACCTTCTGTAGAAGCCAATAAATGCAATTGAGTTTGCATACCAGCCATTACATAGACTTGCGACCCAAGCTGCGGAATCCAAAAAGAGTTCATTGTCGCATCGGATGTTAATCGGAAGGAAACTGGTGTATTAACAGGTACCACCAATTGATTAACTGTGGCTATACCATATTCAGGATAAATAAATAACCATTTCCAGTTTAACGCAACAACCTGAACATCAATTGGCTTGACTTGTGGATTATCAGCAGGTGCAGCGATTGGTTTATAAGGATCCAATTCATGAGATGAAACAAATGTTTTATATGCAAGAAAAGCAATCAAACACATTGGAATTCCCCACATACATATTTCAATCGGAAGTGAGAAATCCCATTTTGGTGAATATGTCGCACTGGTATTTGATGCACGATAACGTCTTGCAATAATTAAGGTTGCAATAATAACGGGAATAACAACGCAAAGCATTGCCCCTACCGTCATCATAATCAATTCTTTCTCACTTTGTCCTATCGGTCCTTTTGGATCAAATAAAACCAAGTTACATCCACCCAACATAAGAGTAGATGTTAAACCCACTACCGATAATGTAATTTTCGGTAATAATTTTTTCATTCTATGCCTCGTTGATTCTGACATCGCTCAACTCATCAGCGTGTTTATTTTATAAAACTTCTTTTTAATTGAGAAATCATATAAAAAAACAGTTTTATATTATTAAATTTTTACATAAAATTCATTCTTCATAAAAAGACCACAATTTTTTCTAAATTTAGACATATAATCATGATCTTAGTATAATGTTATTTTATATCTAATTGTTTACTATAAATAACATCCCATTACAACTCACTTTATAAGCAAGCACTTAATTTAAATATTGATTATGGATTATACCTATAGTCAAAAAAAATAGTGCTGAAAAAATCAGCACTATTTTCAACATTCATAAAACTGTCATTTTAAGCCTAGTTGTCGTTTTGACGAACACCCATGAATTGCAGCATAAACTGAAACAGGTTGATAAAATTCAAATACATACTTAATGCATCATAAACGCTGGCTTTAAGCACGATATCAGACCCTTCATATTGATAGAGATTTTGATAGGAAAGCTTAATACGTTGAGTATCCGTAGCGGCAAGACCTGTAAAAATGATCACTCCAACTATATTAATGATTAATCCTAGTTGTCCGCTTTTGAAAAAAATATTCGCAACCATGGCTAAAACAAGACCAAACAGGCCCATTCCTAAAAAAGAACCAATGCCTGTCAAATCTTTGTGAGTTGAGTATCCCCACAAAGACATTCCTGCAAACATACCTGCTGTGACTACAAACGTCCTTACGATGGATTCACCTGTATATACATAAAAGATATTTGCCATACTAACGCCCATGACACCACAAAATACCCAGAAAAGTGTTTGTGCAGCTTGCGTAGAAAGACGATTGACCCCAAAGGACATTACCAATACAAATGCCAATGGTGAAAAAATAGCAATATAACCCAATAATGTTGGTGTGATTCCAATGGTTCTATACCCCATCACTACCGGATGATAAAATATATCACCTAAAGATGTGTTAACAACCAAATATGAAACTAATGCAGTTAGCAACAACCCTGATGCCATCCAATTATAGATACGAAGCATATAATTTCTAAGACCTGCATCATATGCGACTTTGGCATTGACATTGGTCATATTGTTATAAGAATCAGGACGAAATACCATTTACTTTACTCATTAAAATTTTCATAGATTTATATAATATATTTCATTTACAGCTCAAATATCAAGCATTGAAAAAAAATATGTTATATTCATAATTAATACGCAAAGAGTTGAATTATAAAAACAGAATTGATCATATGCGCTTATTTATAGGTATTGATTTCCCAGATTATGTAACTCGCCATTTAAGTCAATTAAGAGGTAGTTTGACCTATGTAAGATGGTATGACCCTGGGACCTACCACCTCACACTAAATTTTATAGGTGAAATTAATGACTATGATCTGTTGAATGATCTTGATTTGACACTTGAAAAAATATCGCCTCCTTCATTCAATTTGACAATTGATAAGGTTAATCTATTTCAAACAGCATCCAATACCCAAATATTATGGGCGGGGATCCACTCTTCTGAGAGTCTGGTTCATTTACGTAAAAAAGTGAAACAAATCTTAAGACAATTAGAAATCAAAACTCAAAAACAAAAATTTGTTCCCCATATTACACTGGGGAAAGGTTCTTGCCTTCCTCAAGAACATATCAAACAATGGTTGAATCATTATAACCTGTTAAAAATTCCCGATATTGAAATAACCCACTTCTCATTGTTCAGCTCGTATCCTGGTAAGGAGCAGCCCAATTACATAATTGAGAAAAATTATCCATTATCTTTTCAAACTTAAGATTTTTTGAATTTACCAATCAGATTAATCATAAAACTAGCATACTGGACTTCACAACAAACAAAATGGTCCGTTTTATCCAGTTTCAAACTCGCCAATCCAAAATCGTGATAAATGGTCAGGTATTTTTTTCCCGCACCCCAAAATCCAATAGACCGATTTTCCTGTAACGCCAAATCCCTAAGACGCCAGATAGTATTGACAATTTCACGTTCATTACCCACGGGATCTCCTATTCCGACTAAAAAATTATCCTTACGAATAAAAGGTATAGCCGTTCCCTCCTTTGAGCAGATCAAGATACCATTCGGTTTAATATCATCCAGTAATTTATTGTCTGTATCAGACATAACCCGATATAATTCTTTAGTTTCCCCTGACCAGGGCCATGAAACTATTTTTGCTGGAAGCATAAGCTTAAACAATATTAAAATTCCGCTTATTCCCACCACTGCAATAATTATTTTTGTTGCGATTGAAATATTGCCAGAGAAAAAAACCTGAACAACTCCATATTGAGCAATTGATTGCGGGATTAACCAGTTTATTATCAATACAGTAGTTAAAAATAAAATAACCTCTACAATAATTTTGCTGGAAAACGGTGCATCCGTTAAACTGGCTGATCGATAGTAACATTTTCTAAACGGAGCAATAAAAAACGCAACCAAAGTCAGTATGGCCGGAATAATGAGATAAGTTCCCATAATCAACGTAATTACTGCTGATGCAACTAAAATACAAAGACTTAATCCCCATGCGAGTGTAATTCTACGGACTAATGACACCGTAAGAGTTAATAGGATAAGACCTAAAAACGATAAAATATAATCGCCTGTAAGTTCAATAAATAATGAAAAAGTTCCTACATCGTGAAGAATCAATCCGGAATCAAACAAAGGCACAGCCAGATCAATCAAAGCGCAAATAAAAACTGCCGCTGCTGCAATGGCTACAGAAAAAGCCGCATCACTCTCCCGCAAATTTTCATCAATGAATAGAGATGGATTGAATCGTAACAGATTCTTTTTTCTGGGCTTATCAAATATGGATTTGCTTCTAATTAAAATTTCATGCACTGCAAACATACTGCCTGCAATAAACAATGGTATTAAATAATACAAAAACCGAAAAACAAATATAACACACATAATATTGGCCATTGGCATATAATTTTTTAAAGCCAATATCATGCTGCCCTCAAACACCCCTGCACCTCCAGGTACACTTGATATTAACCCGGCAATATAAGAAGCGATATAAATCGCCATAAAAGACATAAAATCAAGTGCAGGATAACCGGTCATAATTGAATGAGACGGTACGACACAATAAGGGATTGCAGCCGTTATTATAACTTCAGCAGTTGCGACAACAATTTGTGAAATAGCCATGGATGGCCGAGGAAACGATAAAGTATATTTCCAGACTTTTAACGTGTTGCATCGGAATGAAAGAAAAATATAACCAAAGACCCCTAACCACGCGACAATTCCGATAAAAATAAATATCCAGCCTGGCAATGCCTGCCCAATGATTGGTAATGAATTCGATTTAAATATTAATAACGCGCCTACTAGCACCGCAACACCTATAAAATAGGTAATGGAACAAAAGGCGATAACCTGAAGGATTTCTAAAGGCTTAAGCCCCCAACTCCCATATAACCGGAAACGAACCATTGCTCCAGAAACTGCCGACAAACCAATATTATGTGAAAGCACATAGGAACAAAAAGATGCAAAGGCAGTTTTCAAAAAAGACAAGCGGTATCCAATTTGTCTAACAGCCATTTTATCATAAAACGACAGGACAAAAAATGACAATAAGGTGCACGCTCCAGCCATTAACAAGGAAAAAGTGGGAATTTGTTCAAAAGATAGCTTAATCTCTTTCAGGCTGAGATGTTTGAATTCCTTTTGCACAACATAAATTGCAGCCATGAATAACAAAACACCAAGAATACGAGAACAATATTTTAAATGAATCTTCCAACCCGTGTTTTTATAATGTTTCCCATCATTCTGGGTGTTATTGAGTTTTTCGAAATCCGATGGCTGCATGAATCTTCTATGTTATAATTGATAAAGCAAAATCTTTCGATCTTCTTATATTTATCTTTTTACCGCCTTGTTAATCAACTCTATTGTTTCTTTTATTCCATATACGGCGATAAACATTCCGAAACGTGGCCCATCTTTTTGTCCGAGTAACACTTCATAAAGACAACCAAACCAATCCCTTAACGGTTCAAATTCGTATTTTTTACCGATTGCAAACACCAAATTTTGTAAAATATCAGGTTTATGCTCTTCCGCTGGTAATTTCTTCAATTCAACAGATAACTCAATCAAAGCCCTTGCCTCTCGTTCATCCGGTGTACGATAAACCTTATGGGGACGAATGAAATCAGCATAATATGCCAGGGCATTCTCTACTAGCTGAGCCAACATGGGGTTATTATCTGGCGATACAGATTCATCATATCGTTTAAGAAATCCCCATAATATTTCGGCTCTTTCCGCATTCGCAACACTGGCAAGATTTAATAACATTGCGAATGAAATCGGACTTCCCGCTTTTTTTGGTAAAACACCTCCATGTATGAACCAGGCAGGATTAGCATATTTCTTTTCTTTTTCAGCGGGTCCGACAGTGTCATCTCCCCGCTCTGATTTCTGCCAATTTTCAACATGTTTAAGATATTCATCTGTAGTCTTGGGTATAACATCAAAAAATAATCTTTTCGCCCGTCTAGGTGCATTAAACATATATTGCGCAAGACTTTCCGAGGGACCATATCGCAACCATTCTTCAATCGACAGTCCATTTCCTTTCGATTTTGAGATTTTTTGCCCCTGATCATCAAGAAATAATTCATATGTTAGATTGGCTGGTGGAGTGCCACCAAGAATTTTACAAATCTTGCTTGAAAGTCGAACACTGTCAATCAGATCCTTTCCTGACATTTCATAATCTACCCCCAGGGCATACCAGCGCATTGCCCAATCAGCTTTCCATTGTAATTTTGCATGTCCACCTGTAACAGGGGTTTCAAAAAGCTTGCCATTCCCATCACGCCATTGAATAGTTCCAGATACCGGATCAATTTTTTCCATGGGAACTTGCATAACAATTCCCGTTTCAGGATGGACAGGTAACACAGGGGAATAGGTGGCCCGTCTTTCTTCTCTCAGTGTCGGTGCAATTACAGCAACTATCTTGTCGTGAACTTCCAATATTCTTTTCAAAGCGGAATCGAATTTTCCTGATTGATAATATTCTGTTGAGGAGGCAAATTCATATTCAAATCCAAAATGATCAAGAAAGGAACAAAGTTGGGCATTATTATGTGCACCAAAAGATTCATGTGTTCCAAATGGATCAGGTATACTTGACAAAGGTTTTCCCAAATGTTCTTTTAACATTTCCTGATTAGGTACATTTTCTGGAACTTTACGTAAGCCATCCATATCATCTGAAAATGCAAGAATGACAGCTTTTTTCCCTGTCAGGGCCTGATATGCCTGGCTGACCCAAGAAGTGCGAGCCACTTCGCCAAATGTTCCGATATGCGGTAAACCAGAAGGACCATATCCTGTTTCAAGCAAGGCGGGTTTATCCGATTTCTCTTTTTTAATCCGAACATGTTCAGCCAATTTTACGGCTTCCTCGAAAGGCCATATTTTGGGTATTGAAGTAAAAGAAGAAAAATCGTTTATTGTCATTATTTTACAGCCACTATAAAAATGCCTGCCCTCTGATTAAATATGGATTTAAAAAACTATTATCTGTTAGATTAACAGGATAAAAATCAATATATTATCATATACGTATGAATTGTTAGAAAATAAATGGTTTTAAAAGATTATTCCGCATTAATTATTCATGATAATCAATTTTCATTATTTAATACGGATGGAGAAATTCTTAATTTACCGTTACAGACATTGATTGCTGAACTTGAACAAACAACTGAATTGCTGATCATACACAAATCTTATACCTACCGTAAACTAAAATCCCCAAAAACCATTCATACTGACCGGTGGCTTGATTTGCTTGAACTTGCCGCATTTGTATTTCCCGTTCAATCCTTTGGCTATACAGTCACAAATTTTGCCAATGCATTAAAAATCCCCATGCCTTTAAATCCTGAAGCTGATTTTTTAATAATTATCTGCGATTATCTTATCCTAAAATTCAAGGAAGAATATAATCATGGCAACAAAGACCTGATTGCCGCTCGCCTAGCGGTCCTCTATCATGCACAATGGTTATGGGCTCCAATATTATTATCTGCACTTGATATTTCTCTACCGTTACCAGCGCAACAAATGCAAGCTTCCGACGCGCTCAGAATATGGCAACGATTACCAAAATGGCAAGAACTTTCCCCACGTCCCCAACCCAGTCAATTTCCTGTCAAACGTCAGGAAACCTTTAATCGTTTGGCCGAAATTCTGGGACCTGGCGCTGAAGATCGAGCTGGACAAATTGATTTTACAGATGTTGCCCGTTATGCATTTGAACCTTGTGAGGAACAGGGAAAACCCAATATTGTATTAGCCGAGGCAGGAACAGGTACAGGAAAGACCTCGGCCTATATTGCTCCAGCAAGTTTATGGGCTGAACACAATAAAGGAACAGTTTGGATAAATACCTACACGCGCCATTTACAAAGGCAAATCGAACATGAATTCGATCATCTTTATCCAGATCCTGCCACCCGCACGAAAAAAATTGTTGTCCGAAAAGGTAGAGAGAATTATTTATGTTTATTAAATTTAGATGAATATATTACGCTTCATTTCAATAAAAATGATGGTAACGGTAATAATATCGCCATTATTTTATTATGCAACTGGGCTGAACAAAGCAATGATGGTGATCTTTTTGGAGGTGACCTGCCCAACTGGTTCCATGATCTTTTTGACAACAGAATATTATCTATTCTTGCTGAAAGACGGGGTGAATGCATTCATGCAAGTTGCCCACATTACCAGACTTGTTTTGTTGAACATTCAATTCGCAGAGCCCAAAATGCAGAAATTGTTATTGCAAACCACGCCCTAGTCATTAACCACTTTGCCTGGTCTTTAGATAATGCCTCTCCTGAATGGGAAAGTAATCTACCGTCCCGCTTGATTTTTGACGAGGCCCATCATATATCGGATGCAGCCGATTCAGCTTTTTCAACCGCTTTCTCGGCTACTGAAACCAGCGAATTGAGACGATGGCTATTAGGAAATGAAGGAAACAATACACGTTCAAAAGGATTGAAAAAGCGTATTCATGACGTAATTATTGGCAATAAAGCGCTTGAAAAGGATTTGGAAGAAATTATTGATTCCGCCTTTATTTTACCCCCCTTAAATTGGTCAGGTCATCTTGCATCATTTCATGACAATAAGGATGAAAACCCAACCAATATATCTGAGCGTTTCTTTTACCTCATATATCAGCAAATTCAAGCCCGCTCTTCCCGTAACAAAATTATCAATCAGTCCTACGCGGAAACAAGACAATATGAATGCGATCTCTATCCGCTATTACCGGAATTAGTTGCACTTGTACCAAATTTAATTCAATCCTTTCAAAAATTGCTTAACTGTCTTTTAAAATTTACACTCAATATAGAAACCAAATTAAATAATGAAAAAGACTCTCTGGACAAAATGTCCCTTGAGAGACTTGAGACAACTCACGCAACATTAACCCGGAAAGCGGTTACTCCCTTAACTCTATGGTTGGATCTTTTGACTTCATTGAATAAACCAGAACATTCCAATAGCCAACCTAAAACTCATGTTTCATTTCTGAAATCTGAACATAAGAATAAAAATATAACAAACGTAGGTTTATTTCATCATTGGCTTGACCCAACCATTCCATTGATGAAAATGCTGGCACCTTCAATACAAGGTATGCTTTTCACCTCTGCAACCTTACGAGATGAAAGTAACAATGACACAGAAGCATCCTGGCAAGCAGCCGAACAGAGAGTTGGGACAGAACATCTTCCCGTTCAACCTCTTAGAGCGGCATTAAGTTGTCCCTTCAATTATGACAAGCAAGCCCGCGTTTTTGTAGTTAATGACATTAATATTCATTCCATCAATGAAGTGGCCCATGCCTACCTGCATTTATTCAAGGCCTCCCGAGGTGGCGCATTGGGATTGTTTACAGCAATTCATCGGTTACGTGCAATTTATCACCAGATTAATGAACATTTGGAAAAAGATAATATTTCTCTTTTTGCGCAACATATCGATCCATTAAGTAATAATAGTCTGGTTGAATTGTTTAAAAATGATATGCGCTCCTGTCTATTGGGTACTGATGCCATGCGGGATGGAATCAATATTCCAGGCAATTCTTTACGCCTTGTTGTATTTGAAAGAATACCCTGGCCTCGCCCTGATATTCTTTATCGAGAAAGAAGAAAGTATTTTTATAAGGACAAACCCAATCTTTATGATGAGCAAATTGTTCGCTTGCGCTTAAGACAGGCTTTTGGCAGATTGATACGTACTCAATCAGACAAGGGAATTTTTATTATTTTGGACCGTCGTACACCAACTCGTGTATTGTCCGCTTTCCCAAAAAATGTTCCGATACGAAGACAGAGCCTACAAGAGATAATCAATCAGACGACCCTTTTTTATGAAAAATAAATCATCATAAACAACAAAACCAGCTCTTTATCAAAAGAGCTGGCTTGCTTACGGTAAATAGATAACTCTAATACCAGTAATCGTATGCTTCGATCTTACAAAGGCTTGAGATTAGCTGCAGCAGCTTTACCTCTTTCTGTTACAATATCATAGCTTACACGCTGATTTTCCTTCAAATCACGAAGTCCAGCAGCCTGAACAGCTGTAATATGCACAAAAACGTCCTTGCCACCTTCTTCAGGGACAATAAAACCAAATCCTTTTGTAGGATTAAACCATTTCACGGTTCCAGTATACATTATAACCGCGCATCCTTATCATATATAGAATATCAAGCCTTGAAACATAGACCTGATATAGAGTTAAAATCAAAACGAATAAATCGTTTACCTATTCAGAAAGAAAACTTTCATGGGACTATTTGACACATAAAATAAATAAACTGTCAATATAATTATTATTTATTAAATAAAAAAAACATATATATTGTAAATTTAATATAAAATATAAATAAATTTTTAGTATTTATTAAAATTTTAGAATATTTATTTATTATTTAGAATAAAACACTTAAAAAATATATCGCAACATTTCATTTACAATATTATTCAAGACTATCTAATATGGTTAATTTAACAATTACTACTTTATAATTGTGATCAAATATTCACATATATAAAAAGGTTACTGCCATTATTGACAGTAACCTTTCAGGATAAGATAATTATTTAGTTATTATCCTTTGTGCAATTAAGGGAGAAATTAGAAATCCATTCCACCCATACCGCCCATACCACCCATACCTGCAGGCATTTCAGGAGCTTTTTTCTCTGGACGTTCTGCAACCATCGCTTCAGTTGTAATCAACAAACCGGCTACAGAAGCCGCATCTTGTAAAGCGCTACGAACAACCTTTGTCGGATCAATGATACCGGCCTGAACGAGATCCTTATATTCTCCAACCTGAGCATCAAAACCGAAATTATATGAGTCATTTTCAAGAACTTTACCAGCGATAACCGCACCGTCTTCACCAGCATTTTCAACAATTTGGCGTAATGGAGTTTGCAATGCCTTGCGAACAATATCAACACCAACACGTTGATCATCATTTTCGTGAGTATGATTGGAAAGTCTTAAAGATGCACGTGCCAATGCGGTACCACCACCTGGAACAATACCTTCCTCAACTGCTGCACGAGTTGCATGAAGAGCATCATCCACACGATCACGACGTTCCTTAACTTCCACCTCTGTAGATCCACCAACGCGGATAACAGCAACACCACCTGCTAATTTAGCAAGACGTTCCTGTAATTTCTCACGATCATAATCTGAGGTTGTCTCTTCAATCTGAGCACGGATTTGGTTACAACGTCCCTTGATTTGATCAACGTCACCAGTACCTTCAACGATTGTTGTGTTTTCCTTATCGATATGAACTTTTTTAGCGTTACCAAGCATTTTAATTGTAACGTTTTCAAGTTTAATGCCGATATCTTCACTTACAACCTGACCACCGGTTAAAATGGCAATATCTTCAAGCATTGCCTTACGACGATCACCAAAACCAGGCGCTTTCACAGCAGCAATTTTCAAGCCACCACGCAACTTATTGACAACCAAGGTTGCCAATGCCTCACCATCAACATCTTCAGCAATAATCAACAACGGACGACCGCTTTGAACAACACTTTCCAACAAAGGCAGCATTGGCTGTAAAGATGAAAGTTTCTTTTCATGGATCAAGATTAAAGGATTATCAAGATCAGCGGTCATTTTTTCTGCGTTTGTAACGAAATATGGAGAAATATAACCACGATCAAATTGCATTCCCTCAACAACGTCGAGTTCTGTTTGCAACCCTTTAGCCTCCTCAACAGTGATAACGCCCTCTTTGCCAACTTTTTCCATGGCTTTGCTGATCATATCACCAATTTCTTTTTCACCATTTGCAGAAATGGTTCCAACCTGAGCAATTTCGGATTGGGTAGAAATTTTCTTTGTTTTTGCCTTCAATTCTTCAACAACGATTGAAACCGCCTTATCAATTCCGCGTTTCAGATCCATAGGATTCATACCGGCAGCAACCGATTTTAACCCCTCACGAACAATCGCTTGAGCTAAAACTGTGGCGGTTGTTGTTCCGTCACCGGCAACATCATTGGTTTTTGAAGCAACCTCGCGAACCATTTGGGCGCCCATATTCTCAAACTTGTCAGCAAGCTCGATTTCTTTTGCAACAGATACACCGTCCTTGGTAATACGGGGTGCACCAAAGCTTTTATCAAGTACAACGTTACGTCCTTTTGGACCCAAGGTTACCTTAACTGCATCTGCCAGAATATCAACGCCACGTAACATACGTTGACGTGCATCAGCACCAAATCTTACATCTTTGGCTGCCATAATCTTAATCTCCTACAAGAAATTCTTAAAAAAAAGTCAAAATCAAAAGCTAATGAAAAAATTGCGGATTAACCTACAATTCCCATAATATCGCTTTCTTTCATAATCAAAAGCTCTTCGCCATTTAATTTGACTTCGGTCCCAGACCATTTACCGAATAAAACTTTATCACCTTTTTTAACATCCAGAGGAACAATTTGTCCCTGCTCATTACGAGCTCCCGGACCTACGGCAATGACTTCGCCTTCTTGAGGTTTTTCTTTTGCTGTATCTGGAATGATAATTCCACCGACAGTTTTTTCTTCACTGTTTAGCCGACGAACGACTACACGGTCATGTAATGGACGAAAATTCGTCATTTGGATCGCTCCATAATTTCTATATAATGCCCTTAATCAAAGCAGCATTATGGGTTTTAACTACGCGCGTTTTTGCCGCGTTACTCCAAATATTACAGTGGCATTATTGCCACTTATATTTGGTTTTAAGGTAACCATAATCATGTACAATGTCAACTAAATTTAATTCCTATGCACAGATATATGTTACTTAAATTTTATCGATTGATTTATTGTGTATAATTACAATATATTTTAAAGAATAATACTTATTAAGTAAGTTGCTTACAAAAGATTTTATCACATAACATAACGTGCTTTCAGACTTAAATCTCTTTTTCCGTAACCTCATATCGTCTTATGAATGCTAAAAATAAAAAAAATCTTCTTTTGAAAATTGGTCAGGAATTTTTTGCAAGCCAAGGTTTTACAAATGTTGGTTTAGCTGAAATTCTCAAACAAGCAAATATTCCCAAAGGCTCATTCTATTATTATTTCAATTCCAAGGAAGATTACGGCGTTCAGGTCATTGATCACTATATTGACAATTATATAATGGCTCTTCAGTCCTTACTTAAGTCTTCTTCACTTTCAGGAAAAGATCGTCTACTTAAATATTGGGAAAAATGGCAATTTTCACAATGCGACAATAATTTTGAGGGACATTGTCTTATCGTTAAATTAAGTTCTGAGGTGACGGATTATTCCGAACCGATGCGTAAGGCATTCTGTAGAGGAACCGACCGGATATTATCCCTTATCGCACAAATTATTGCCATAGGCCAAAAAGATAATTCCATTCACAATCAGGCTGACAATTTTTTTATAGCTCAACAATTATATCAACAATGGTTGGGGGCAAGTTTAATGGTGAAAATACAAAAACGGTCTACAGCATTTACTATCGCTCTCCATTTCACAAACTTTCTTCTTGACAATAATATTTAATTTTTCATAGATTAATAGACGACCGGTCTACTATTTTTTTGAAAATATAATTATTAGTGAGGTTTACCACTATGCCTATTCTATTTGATCCCATTCAGTTGGGCGCAATAAAAGCTTCCAACCGTATCATCATGGCTCCTATGTCACGTTCAAGAGCAACAAAAGATCACATTCCCACCCCTATGATGATTGAATATTATCGTCAAAGGGCAACAGCTGGTTTGATTATTTCCGAGGGTACAGGAATTTCACAAGAGGGAATGGGATTTCCCTATGCTCCTGGCATATGGAATAAGGAACAGGTTGAAGCTTGGAAACCCATAACCCGGGCTGTTCATGATGAAGGCGGTAAAATTATTTGCCAATTGTGGCATATGGGACGCACAGTGCATTCTTCATTTTATCCATCCCCCGTTTCTGCATCAGCAACCACAGCGCCAGGTCATGCACATACTTATGATGGGAAGAAACCCTATGTTCAGGCAAGGGCTTTATTTGTTGATGAAATTCCAAGAATACTCAATGATTATGCCAAAGCGGCACAAAATGCGATGAACTCTGGTTTTGATGGTGTCCAGATTCATGCCGCAAATGGCTACCTGATTGATGAATTTTTACGTGACAGCAGTAATTTCCGTCAAGATGAATATGGCGGTTCAATTGAAAATCGCCTACGTCTACTAATCGAGATTACGCAAAGGGTTTGCCATGAGGTGGGTTCAGATCGAACATCTGTGCGTCTTTCTCCAAATGAACGTGTACAGGGTATATTTGACAGCAATGCCAAAAGCCTTTTTATCGCTGCCAGCCAAGCATTGAGTAGAGAAAAAATTAATTTCCTGGAAGTCAGGGAACCACAAATCGGCAATAAAGATAATTATGTGGAGAAAGATTTGACAGATGCTGACTATCATCCACCGATTTTTCCTTCTATGCGGGAAAATTTCAAGGGTAATTTCGTTATTAATGGAACGTATAATGGTCAACTGGCCCAAAAAATTGTTAAAACGGGACAAGCCGATGCAGTTTCATTTGGTCGTCCTTTTATTTCCAATCCGGATTTGGTCGAAAAAATTAAAACGGGCAAACCCTTTGTCCCACATGATTCGTCCATTTGGTATACTCAGGATGAAAAAGGCTATATTGACTTCAAGTAAAATAATGAATGAATAGCCTTCCCGTATCTTTAATGATAATATCATTATGTTCATTTGCTTACGTCAATAGATAAAACTGACTTAACAAGATAATAACATTGGAAAAATTAAATGGTTACTTTATTTGACTCTATTCAATTGGGCGCAATAAAAGCATCTAACCGTATCATCATGGCACCCTTAACCCGGGGACGGGCCACAAAGGATCATATTCCAACTTCTTTAATGATAGAATATTATCGCCAAAGAGCCTCTGCAGGTCTGATCATTTCAGAAGGAACAGGAATTTCACAAGAGGGATTGGGATGGGCATATGCTCCAGGCATATGGAATAAACAGCAAGTTGAGGCATGGAAACCTGTAACCCAGGCTGTTCATGATGAGGGGGGTCATATTATTTGTCAGTTATGGCATATGGGTCGAACCGTACATCCATCATTTTACCCTTCTCCTATTTCCGCATCAGCAACCACAGCTCCAAGATATGCACACACATATGAAGGAAAAAAGCCGTATGAAAAAGTACGTGCATTACCCAAAGAGGAAATTCCCCGATTAATCAATGATTATATAAAAGCTGCAAATCATGCCATGGAAGCGGGATTTGACGGTGTACAAATTCATGCCGCAAATGGATATTTGATTGATGAATTTTTAAGAGACAATTGCAATTTTAGAACGGATGAGTACGGCGGAAGTATTGAAAATAGAATCAGGCTACTAATTGAAATAACACATAATGTCTGCAAAACAGTGGGATCAGACAGAACATCAGTTAGACTTTCACCAAATGAGGAAATTCAAGGCGTTCATGACAGTAATCCCGAACCATTATTTATCGCCGCCTCAAAGGCTTTAAGTAAAGAAAATATTAATTTTTTGGAAGTGAGGGAACCACGACCAGGTGAAGACAATTTTGTCATGTCAACACTTACAGATCAGGATTTCTACCCCCCCATCGCTCCCGCAATGAGGAAAAATTTTAAGGGAAATTTTGTCATTAATGGCTCCTATAATGGGCACTCTGCTCAAAAAATTATCAAGAACAATGAGGCGGATGCCGTTTCATTCGGCCGACCATTTATTTCCAATCCCGACCTTGTTCACAAAATTAAAAATGATATCCCCCTAAAACCATCTGATAGCAAAACCTGGTTCAATCAGGGAAAAGAAGGTTATACGGATTATCCCGTTGCAAAATAATCCAAGCTCTACTCTGGTTTATAAAAATTGATCAGAGTAGATTCAAAAATGAAATTATAAAACCCGACCAGCAATCGTTTTTAAACGTTCAACCAAAACAGGATCACGTTTTTCCGGTGCCGTTATCAATGCATAATCCAGGGCATGTTTACATTGACATTCACTGTTTCCCTGAGGTCTTTTCCCTAAAGCTGGAATAAATTTCTCAACCAAAGAGCTAGCATGTCTGGCATTTTGCTTCAGTATTCTGACAACAGCTTCAACGCTAACCGCATCATGTTCCTCATGCCAACAATCATAATCGGTAACCATAGCAATTGTCGCATAACAGATTTCTGCCTCTCGCGCCAAAGCTGCCTCTGGCATATTGGTCATACCAATAACAGACGCACCCCATGAACGATAAAGCTGACTTTCCGCCCGTGTTGAAAACTGAGGGCCTTCCATAACAAGATAGGTTCCCCCCTTGACAACTTTGATTTCTAATTGTTTTGCCTGTTCATACAGCATCTGACTCAATTTGGGACAAAATGGATCAGCCAGAGATACATGGGCAACCAATCCCTTTTCAAAAAAACTTTTGGTTCGTAAACGTGAACGGTCAATTAATTGATCCACCACAACAAATGTACCTGGGGACAATTCCTCTTTCAGGGAACCGACAGCAGAAACAGAAACAAGATCCGTAACACCTAGTTTTTTCATCGCTGCAATATTCGCCCGATAATTCACATCTGTTGGGGAATATACATGGCCCCGACCATGTCTCGGTAAGAATACACAGGAAACACCATCAAGTGTACCTTTTAATAACTGATCGGATGGCTTTCCCCAGGGCGTATCAACTTCCACCCACTGTTGATCACTCAAACCTGAAATATTATATAATCCCGAACCACCGATAACCCCAATAACTGGCTTATCATGAGTATGACTATTTATTGACATTTGACCACACTTTACGATTAATAAGAAATACAAGAATAACGGTAAAAATCATATAAAGGAAAAGCATTATTCCCATACGATGACGTTCTGTCAAATGGGGATGTGCAGCCCAATTCAGAAAAATGACAACATCTCTTGCTTGTTGTTCAACAGTTGCTGACGTGCCATCTTCATAATGAATATCTCCATCAGTCAAAGGAGGTTTCATCCCTATCTGGTGATGCGGTGCATAAAGATTATAATATGAGGCTTTATTGTCAAAATGAAAACCTGATGGTGCAGTTTCATAACCCAATAATAGAGCCATCACATAATCGGCCCCGTTTTTTCTGATCATCATGTAACGTGAAAAATCCGGCGGTATTTTACCGTTATTGGCTGTTTTCGCAATATTATCATTAAAGTACGGTTTTTTTAAATAATCAGTTACATTGGCTGGACGGTAATAATCCTGCCCTTGATTATCCTTGCCATCCATGACCTGATCCCTATGGGCAATTTTATCAATATGCTCAAGAGTCAATCCCATTTGCTGCAAATCAGCATAACGCATCACATTGATGGAGTGACATGAGGCACATTTTTGTCTATAAACCTGATAACCCCTTTGCACACTCGCATTGTCAAAATATCCTAATGAACCTTTAAAGCTCCACTCATAATGCGGTATAGTAATTTCATGATTTTTAATTAATTGATTTTTATCCGCTGCCCAGATTGTCATCATTGCCGTTATAAAAATCAGGATATTTAAGAAAAAACCTAGAACAATCTTCTTAACCATGCCCATAAATCGCGTCCTATTTATTATCACATAATGAAGAATCATGTAATTCACATCGAATTTCAAAACGGGCCGATAAGGGTAAAATCACTAAAAAATGGCAATAATAATACAATAATGAAAGACGTCCCATCCATATAAGTGAGTTAAATGTATGAAATTTTCCTACAATACCCAACATTACGAAAGCAATAACCAAAATAATCAATGATATACGGTAAATAGGTCTGTATCGTGCCGATTTAACAGGTGATGAGTCCAGCCACGGAACCAAGAATAGAAGAAAAATCGTTCCTGCTGATAAAGCCATTCCCCCAAATTTATATGGTATTATTTGTAAAATTCCGTAAAAAGGTAGGAAATACCATTCTGGAGCAATGGATGCTGGAGTTTCCAGTGGATTGGCTGGAATATAATTTTCACTATTCGTCAACAACCCTGGTTCAAAAAAAATCAAAATAACCATTATTAATCCGGAAACGCCTAGAACCAGCCCATCTTTTGCAACAAAATAAGGAAAGAAAGGAAGGACATTCTTTTTTGATGTAATATCGATTCCTTCAGGATTATTGGATTTTACATGATGCATGCAAATGACATGAAGAAAAACGATAAAACAGATTACAAACGCCATAACAAAATGAATTGTATAGTAACGATGTAATGTCAGTGCGTTTGGTATTTCCCCACCCATCAACCAACCGGACAAATTTTGTCCTATGATTGGAATGGATGAAATCGCTTGAATAACTACATTAGCAGCCCAGTAAGACATTTGCCCCCATGGCAATATATATCCAGCAAAAGCCGTTATCATTACAGAAACTGTCAAAATCATCCCCGAACACCAGACCAGCTCTCTTGGTGATTTATAAGAACCGTAATATAATCCCCTAAACAAATGCAAATATAGAAAAGCCAGAAACAAATTTGATCCTGCCATATGAATGGATCTAATTAACCAGCCGCTTGGCACCCTTCTTTCAATCATCTCTATTGATAGAAAAGCATGATAAGGCAAAGCTGTATAATATAAAGTTAAAAAAATCCCCGTCAGTAACATCAAGAATAAAATAACAGTTAAGACAGCACCAAATGTCCACCAAATATTCAAATTTTTAGGCATTGGAAACTGAATGTATTCTTTCTGAATCACCGAAAAAAAGGGAAAACGTTTGTCCAGCCATAATTTAAAAGACTGTTTGTTCCTAACAGTTTTTTTTCTTTGCCCATTCTGGGATAAATTCAGATCACCCATGCCATTAACTTACTCAATAAAAAGCATACAAATTCTAAAAAATTATAAATAGTGTAATAAATAACAATTTCGCCTTTATATTGCTACAATTCCATGTAAAATAAAACCATTCATGTTTTTTATTAATGATTTACTTGTTTTTTCCTCTTAAAAAAATAATTTTCTATAAAGCAATCCTTCATGTCTTTATCGATATCCAGACGGCATCTACTTAAATTTTTATCTCTGACAGGTATGACAACAGCTCTACCCTCATTGCCTATTAAGGCTAATGAAGTTTTATCAACGGTTGACCCTACTAAAGATGGTAAAGATGACTATTCACTTATCGTGGGTGGTACAAAAGAAAGTCGAATAGGTCAATTTTCCAGCACACTAGCAGATTTATTTAAACAGAATATCGAGAGTAACCCTTTGTTATCTCTGCAATTCACAACTGGTTATGATAGTGTAACAGCATCAAATTTATTCGATACAAGATTAACCCAAGACGGCTCGATCGCATTGATAACTTCTGGATCTGCCATTATCGCAGCCTTGGCCGCTGATCCGCGTGTTCATTTTGATTATCAACATTGGATACCTGTATTTTCAACCATCACTCCAATTATTGTCATATCGAGGCAACCTTTTCACAACTCTATTCCTGATCTTTTAAAGAATAGAACAATGAAAGTTGGAGTCTCCACCCTTATTGGAAAAGAACTTCCAACATTATTGGGAATTGAACTTTTACAAATCAGTACTAAACCCGTAATCGGAATTACAACGTTATCAACTGGAATTGAAGCGTTACGTAACCGAACAATAGATATATTACAGATAGATTCCCCTGAGGGGTTTGCAGAACTGCCAAAATTGTTGGCCGAGGGATTTCATATCTTTTTTTCATTTGATCAGGAATCCTCGTATAGCCCTTCTTTTTCCAGTCTCTACACGAAATTGCCCCATTATCGCACAGGCAACACATTATTTGAAATATGGCAAACCCTTGCCCTTGCAGCCAGAATTAATTTTGCCGTTTTCTTGCCCATGCTGACCCCTTCAGCGCTTGTTACAAAATGGCGTTTGAATTTCGAAAAAATCACTGATAATCCTTATTTTCAATCAATTGTACATGCCAACAATATTGTCACTCAAAATAGTTTAAAAACAATTGATAATTTTTCAAAATTGATTCCCTCTGCTACAGCAACTTTGGCATTGAGACGCTGGTTGTCATTGAAAATTTCCCAATGGGAAAATTGAAAAAAATTCTAACGCCTTTTTTTCAGTAGAATTCTAACCGCTCCATTATTCGTAGCAGACACATAGGAAGTTGCAAGTATCATTGAATGTATATAAGGACGATTTAACCAATGAGGTAATTCTCTTTTGAGTATACCACCACCTTGGGATAGATTTCCAACACCTGTTATAATTTCGATACATCTTATTTGTTGTCTATAGGCATTTAAAATAAAATTTTCCAAGGATAAAAATGCATGATGTGCTGTAAAACCGTGTAAATCTAATCTCCATTGGGATTTTAACTCGCCATTCTGAAACTTCTTCCAGGTATTTTTATCCAGTCCGGGTTGTTTCTGTCCAATTGCCATGAAAGAATCATTTTTATTATCTAATTGATTCTTATGAGCTTTAAAAAGTTTATAATGCTGTATGAACAAGGAATTTTCATTCAGCACTATTTTCTTAATATTGTTCGTCTGTTTGAAATTATTTTTATTCGTTTGTTTTTGAGACATGAAAAATGAATCAAGATCATTTTTTATATATATTAATTTATCCCCTTTTGCAGATTTTTTAATTGAATATGTAAAATTATCCCATAATATTCGTTCCTCTTTACTAAGCTGTCTTTTTTTCAAAATAATCCTCTTTCATTTACCCTTATCCTATCACAACAAAAAAACCTTTCACCCGTTTTAACAGGTGAAAGGTTAAACAAATAAACTAGCTTGAAATTATGGATTCATTTTATCAATGGCTTGACCTTGATATTTTCCTGTTAATGATTTCAGAAATTCTACAATATCATCAACATCCTGATCTGGAATTTGATGATCAGGAGTTTGATATTTAACCATTTCAATTACAGCCTCTTTTAGGGTTTTCGCACTGCCATCATGAAAATAAGGCGCGGTCAAGGCAATATTGCGTAATAAGGGAATCTTAAAGAAGAAACGATCATTTTGATCATGTGTAAAATTAAATCGGCCAAAATCCGCATTTGTCAAGGCTTTGTTTAGACGATCCTGGAAAAAATCACGTTGCAGTCCCATTTTGGCAAAAGATGCTCCACCAACACCGACTCCATTATGGCAACTTGCACAACCGATATTCTTAAAAACTTGATACCCATGTTTAGCCCGTTCACTAATCGCACTGTCTATTCCCTTCAAATACATATCAAAGGGACTGTCTGGAGTAATCAAGGTTTTTTCATATTCTGCAATCGCTTCTGTTATTGTTTTCTGGTCAATTACGGAACTGTTATAGACATTCATGAAATCTTTTTCATATGAAGGGTCTTTACGTAATTTGTCAGCAACTTCCTCCCATTTTTTTGATCCCATTTCAATTGGGTTCATTACGGGCCCTGCAGCCTGTGCCATCAGATCACTGGCTCTTCCGTCCCAAAACTGGGTGTGATTGAATACAGAATTATATACGGTGGGTACATTGATAGGACCTTTTTGACCATTAATCCCGGTTGCTGTTACAAGATTATCCACCCCGCCCTTTTTCAGATCATGGCATGAAGCACAGGTAAGGGTATTGTCACCAGATAAACGTTTTTCGAAAAACAGTTTTTCTCCCAGGGCAACCTTTTTGGCATCGACCTCTAAAGATTCAGGAATAGGTTGAATGGGTTCATCAGCAAATTGTTCTGCCACACCTGATGTTGCGTAATTTTGTCTACGTTCACGTTTTATCCATTTAATCACGGTATCCCGTTGCTCAGCTGAAAGACGTGCATGCCAGTGCATTAATAAATACAATGATGGCGGCATTAGATTTCGTTGCATTACGAATTCTATACGAGACAGGGAAACGTTATCAACTGGCTCGCCTTTATTCATCGCATCAAGAACGGGTTCAAGATGAAAATTTTCCAGTCCCTTTGTGCGATCACTTTGCATCAACTGATTTGCCACAGGTATCTTGAAATAGAAAGGCATATCCACTTTTTGCGTATGACAGTAATCACAACGGGCTTCCCTTAAAACATTAAAAGCATCCATCGCCATTTTATCGTGACGCAATGGTGAACTATCTGATAAACTAGGGGCTGTAGAATGATCATAACGAGTTAAATACGTAACAACCCCTCCATAAACGATGGCAAAAACCACCAGAAGCATTAAAATAAGTTTTTTCATCCACTGTTTTCCAAACAATACATAACCTAGAATTTTTATAAATCTTTAGAATTTCAAAAAAAATATCAAGTTTTGAATTAATAATAAATCAGAATTTATCTTTTATTTGGTCAATACCGCTTTTTCCAACCTTTCTTTGGCAATTTTTACATAGTTTTTATCAATATCCATTCCTATGGCCCTTCCCCCTTCATAATGGGCTGCCAATAAAGTAGTTCCCGTACCCATAAACGGATCCACTACAACTGGATTTTTTCTTCCATGCAACCTTAGACACATTTGGGGCAACGCAATTGGAAAAGTTCCAGGATGATTGAATTTTTCCGATTTTTTTCTAATCGTGTCATAGGGAATAAACCATACATCACCTCGACAACGTAAATCATACGTATGAGATCGTCTAGCAATATTGGACTTATCCTTATATGGAACCCCTACATTGAGACGATTTAACTGCACGATCCCAGTTTTCGTCAAATGGAATATATATTCATGATTGCGATGCAGAAATCGTTTGCTGACTACAGGTTTGAAATGACCGTAACTTTCCTCACCAATTGAAATAGACTTCACCCATTCTATGTGATTTTGCAATATGAAAATTTTTCTCAATCGGACAATCAGTTCAAATGGCAACCAAGGATTTGATGATGATCCGGCAATATTCAAAAAAAACGAAGCATCATCCTTCATGACTCTTTTAATTTCAAAACAGATTTTTTCAAGCCAATCGAGATATTCTGCCTCTCCCTTTTTATCCTGATAAGCGCTATAGACTATACCAAGATTATATGGGGGAGAGGTAATAAAAACATCTACGGAACGGTCTTTCATTTTTTGCAAAACCGTTAAACAATCCCCCCTAATAATAGTATGCCTATCAACCCTGAAGCTATATGGACGTAATAAAAGTTCCTGTTTTATTTGAACTTTGGTCTTTTTACGTAAAGACACCTAAAATCTCACTTGATTATCGCTTCACTGATGCAGGAACTGACTGATTGGAATGGGAAAACTGACGGGGCAACAAAAGATATATCTTTCCTTTTTCATTCATCAGCCCCGCATACCATTCAGCGGTCTTACCCCATCCGGTGAATAGGTCCAGCCGGTTCATTCCATGAATATCCCCGCCCAAGTCATGGGCAAAGACCATATGTTTCCATGACCTTTTATCCTGATGTCCAGGTTCAGGCATTAGGGTTTCAATCCATAAAGGACTACCCAACGGTATCCATTTTTTATCAACAGCAGCAGATCGGCCTGCACTTAAACTAACATTAAAAGCACCTTTTGGTCCTTCATCAAGAATTTGATTATTTAAAATTTTAAAGAAAACGTAATTTTTATTTTCTTCCATCAGGGAGAGTGCTTGATCAGGATGGTTGAATAACCACGTCCTCAATGAATAAATATTGATTGCATCAGAATTCATATATCCTTTGTCAATAAGGATTTTTCCTAATGGTGTATAGGGTTGTCCATTCTTGCCGGCATAAGCCAGACGTAAAATTTTACCGTCCGGTAACAAAATCCGGCCTGATCCTTGAATTTGCATAAAAAACAGATCTGCCGAATTCTTTAACCATACAATTTCAAGATTTTTACCGTTTAATGCCCCTCTGTCAATTTCAGCACGTGTGTAGTAGGGAATGAATTGATTATTCTGCATGTGACCATACTGAATTTGACCATCAACAGTTTTACGCGCTTTCAGATCGTTGGGACGTGTATATACAGGTACTTGATAATTGCCTATTTTTACAGTTGACCCTTCAATTTCTGGTTCATAATATCCTGTCACCTTTCCTTTCTGAATTCTATAGGAATATTGATAGGGTTGCAGCCATTGTTCAAAAAAGTTTTTCACTTGTAAGAGTTGTTTGATATCAATCTGTTCCGCAGCAATACAAACTGGAATCCAATCCTTAGCCTGACTTCCTGGCAAACCACTGACTCCTCCAAGATAAGTGGTAGCTGGCAATTTTCTTATCTGCCTACAGGTTTGACGAAAAACTGTCAAAATTTGTGAGTGGTTTTCCTGATTCCATCCTTGTAATACCTGATAGGAAACCGGATAGAATTCTGACAGTTTTTCCTGACCTTCCTGTACACAAGCGGTCAGACATATCCCAAGGGATATCGATATTGCACGAACAAAACGTTTCATAACAAGCCTATTAAATTCAAGTTCCTGTACGAGTTGATTTTAAACGCCAGGAAATATCCTGACCATTCATTCCTAATACACGTTCAAATAACCAGAAATCAATAAATTCCGTCACAGATTCCGTACCAACTACAGGTTCTTTCTTTTTATCAAATATACAATTCAGTTGATCGGAAATGATCTTAACCTCAATCAATGCTTTTTTAGGATCAACTTCAGATTTAATCTCAGCTTTTGTTATAGCGATCGAACAAATTGCTTTGATTTCAATTTTTTGAATTTCGTGTGCCTCTTGACGTTTTTTAATGGCCCTTTCAAATGAAGAATAGGCATCTGATGTCAACATTGACCCAAGACTATTTAAGTCTGCATTAGCGAATGCAGTTAGAATTTTACGAAATACTATTTCAGTGCCTGCTACAAATTTTTGTGGAACAAAAGTTGAATCGAGCGCGCTAATTTTTTGTAAAGTCTGTCCTAATTCACTATTGGCAGCCGGTATTTCATAATTAACCTTGGGTACAGGTGCTACTGCTGGCTGTACGGGTTTATTTTTTGTATTTGATAAAAAAGCTGGTGCTTTAACTGTCAAGGAAATGGCTTCATGTTTCTCAAATCCAGTTTTTTTCCCTAATACGCTTCGCAAACGGAGAATCAGAAAAATCGCTATCAAGGAAAATATTATAATATCTATGGGAATATCACCTACAGAAAAATCCATCTTTTAACCTGTTAACTTGAACCTATATTGAAGTTATTTACTATATTCTTTTATGATCATTTAAAACATTAAAAACAAATTATTTTATTTAATTATTTCAATTTTTAAACTGCCTCTTGTTTTTTTATTATAAGTTTAATTAGTATAAATCGTTTTATTTAATGATAAAATTTATGTTATATGAAAATTTAAAAATTTTTAAATTAAGAATAAAGAATATATAGAGAATATAATGACTGACTCAACAAATACGGTATCGAGCAATCAAACAGAAGGAACACCCCCTTCCCTTCCATTAACCCTTAATATCCAGTTTACAAAAGATCTTTCATTTGAAGTCCCTCACGGAGCTGCCATTTTCGCAAGTTTGCAAGAGGCTCCCCAAATATCGGTTTCAATTGACACAAATGCCAACCGATTAAATGAAAACGGAGTTTATGAGGTCAGTTTAAAAATTAAAATTGACGCTGTAGAGGCACAAAAACAAAATGAAGGTGCCAGTCGCACAATTTTTATTGCGGAACTTATCTACTGTGCTGTTGTAACCCTGAATAATCCGCCAGAAGAATTGATTGAACCCATTCTTCTTGTCGAAGTTCCTCGTTTGATTTTCCCTTATGCACGCAATATTATAAGTGAAGTTACACGAGATGGAGGGTTTCCCCCCGTTGTTCTACAACCCATAGATTTTGTTTCTTTATGGCAAAATAAACAACAACAGGCAGCCCAAACACATACCGAGGCAGGTCATGCATAATTTTGAGCATGCTATCACTTTATAAGATAAAGCATGGATTCAGTAGAGGGATGATCCGCAACGACAATCCCTTTCCACTGGAAATTCTCCAATACCTTTTTCACTTTTTCACTTATTGCAATAGCATAAATCTGGTTAAGCAAATATCTATACTCTTCATATAGAAGATCCTTAAAAAACTGGGCTGTTTCCGAAGAGAAAAATAGAATTGTATTAATTTCCCCCCGTTTGAGTTTCTCAATAAAAGAAAAAGGTATAAAATCTTTTCGTCTGGTTTCGTACACTTCTTCCACAATCATTTTGAAACCAGAATTTTGTAAATTGGAAATCAATTTTTTTCCCTGCCCTTTTCCTACAGGAAACAATAAACCGCCTTGTTTGGGAAACAATTCCCTTTGAATTAAATCATTCAAAGCGTTCGAATCTTTATGCGCACTTTGAACCTTTTCAAAACCAGCAATTTTAGCATCATGCGCAGTTATATCGCCAACAGCAAAAACAGGGATATCCCTATATCTTATATCTTGCCGAATAAATAATCTTACCGTAGAAATGATGGCTTGGCGGCTTGTAAACAAAATAGCCTGAATTTGATCAATATTGGTAAATTCAACAGACAATTGATTAACATTCATCAAGGGTAAGGCTAATGTTTTCCATCCCAATTTCTGAACCTTTAAAATCGTTTCACTCAACCCTGGTTCTGGCCGAGTTATTACAACATAATTTTTTTGCTTGTCACCCAATTTCAAGACTCAAAAATATCATTCGGACTATCTTTACGCAATTGTTTACCTAACTCATGACCGATCAATTCAGCTTCTTCCAGGGTTCCTATAACATCTTTTTTGATTAAAAAAGAACCGTCTTCTCTTGCAACCAATCCAGTTAAATGCAACCGTTCTTCCTGACCCGGAAAAGAAACAACCCTTGCATACCCGCCAATTGGTGTTCGACAAGATCCATCAAGCTCAGCCAGCAAGGCACGTTCAGCGCTGGATACCGCCTTTGCCTCCCTATTTTCAATTGCCGAAAGCATTTCAAGCAATTCTGTGTCCTTTTCTCTAACTGTGATTCCAACAATACCTTGACCCGCCGCTGGAACCATAATTGAGGGATCAATCAAAACATCAATTCGATGCTCCATATCCAGTCTTTGCAATCCTGCAGCAGCAAGAAAAGTTGCATCAAATTGTTTTGAGGTAATTTTATCCAAACGTGTCTGAATATTACCCCTCAACAATCCAAATTTCAAATCAGGTCTATAATGCAGCAATTGAGCCTGACGTCGTACGGAAGAAGACCCGATCAACGCGCCTTTTGGTAAAACATCAAATGGATTTTTAGAATCAATGGGTTGATATTCACTTCTAACAATTAAAGCATCCCTCGCATCTTGTCTTTTTAGCGCACATGCCAAAACAAGACCTTTGGGCAGGTCTGTTTCTAGATCTTTAAGGCTATGGACAGCAAAATCAATATTCCCTTCCAACAGCTGTTCATGAATTTCCTTGGCAAATAATCCCTTGCCACCGATTTCAGCCAAACGTCGATCCTGTATGCGATCTCCTGAAGTATGAATTTGAAATTCCTGAAACGCCCCAATCTGACGTAATAAAGGGCAGAATTGTGTCAATAATGTGAGAAAATTGCGAGTCTGGACCAAGGCCAAAGGAGAACCCCTGGTTCCTACTCGCAGGGGCAGTCCTCTTTTTCCATGGGCTTTAATATAGTTTGCTTTCTGTAATTCCGCAGCCTTGGCGGCAACCCGTTGTAAATTGGGATTTGAAGCAATATGTACTATGTTTTTGATATCCATAAAAATATACTTTATCTATATTTATGCTCATATTCTCTTTAAAAGAAAAATATTCATTATGATATCCATACACCAAACACGTATAAAAACAAATAACTGCTTTAAAATTCTGGCTATTGAATCTTCTTGTGATGATACAGCATGCGCAATCATTCGTTCGGACGGAATGGTTTTGGGAGAAAAGGTTCATTCACAAAAGGAACATGTTCATTTTGGTGGTGTGGTACCAGAAATAGCTGCCCGTGCTCATATGCACCATCTTCCTTCTTTGGTAAATTCATTGTTGGATGAGGCAAAAGTTTCTTGGTGTCAAATTGATGCCATTGCCGCAACCTGCGGACCCGGTTTAATTGGTGGGGTGATTGTTGGCAGCAGTTTTGCAAAAGGTCTGGCACTTTCAAAAAAAATTCCCTTTATTGGTATCAATCACATCGAGGCTCATGCCCTTACCGTCCGTTTACCGGATATTTCAAGCAAGAAAATAGAATTTCCCTATCTATTATTTTTAACATCAGGCGGCCATTGTCAATGTATCTATGTTGGCGATGTCGGTAAATATCAGCATTTGGGAGGTACTATTGATGATGCGGCTGGCGAGGCTTTTGATAAAGTTGCAAAAATGCTTGGACTTCCGTGGCCTGGTGGTCCAGCCCTTGAAGCCTTGGCAAAAGAGGGAAATGAAAATGCATTCATCATGCCTCATCCTTTATATGGCCGTGACGGATGTGACTTCTCATTTTCCGGACTTAAAACGGCAGTGGCTAATTTACTAGAACCCTATAAGGACTTATCTTGCTTGCCACGCTCTTTGGCAGCTGACATTGCGGCGAGTTTCCAGAAAACTATAACGGATACCATTATCAACAGATTAGAGAATGCCATTCAAATGGCCCCTAAAACCAAAATTCTTGCGACAGCTGGTGGGGTTGCGGCCAACCAATATTTAAAGTTTCATCTAATGAGACTTGCCAGTCAATATAATATGGAATTTATAGCACCTCCAATTCGTTATTGTACGGATAACGCAGTTATGATTGGATGGGCAGCAATTGAAATTTTAAAAAAGACCATTACAAATAATTTTATTCCAAACGACATTGATTTGATACCTCGTCCACGTTGGCCTTTGTCTGAAATGAAGTCTCGTTTTGAACACTAAGTCTTTTATTATTTGAAGGATTATGAAACATGAAGAAATCGATTGCTGTCATTGGTGCCGGCGCTTGGGGAATAGCCCTTGCCATTCATGTTGCTCGTACAAATGCCAACGTATATTTATGGAGTAGAAAAGAGCTTCCCGATCCAAGTACAAAAACACTTTCAAGATTAAAAAAATTCCCTTTACCAGATAGTATTCAGGTCCATAATTCATTTCCAAAGAGGGCCGATCTTATTTTTTTGGCAGTACCCCTTCAATTTATCCGCTCCATTCTACCGAATATCAGTAGTTTACAATGTCCGATTATTGTCTGCTGCAAAGGTGTAGAACAGCAAACCCTTAAATTTCCATCAGAAATAATTGAAGAATTTGTGCCAAAACAGAATATTGCCATTTTGTCAGGCCCAAATTTTGCCCACGAAGTAGCAGCAAATTTACCAACAGCCAGTGTTATCGCGTCTGAAAACATACAAATGGCTCAGGTAATTTCAGATAAAATTTCAACTTTTAATTTTCGTTTTTATAAAAATGATGATCCCATTGGTGTTCAAATTGGCGGTGCTGCAAAAAACATATTTGCAATTGCCGCAGGAGCGGCAATTGGGGCCGGTTTGGGGGAAAATGCCCGTGCTTCGCTAATAACCCGTGGTATTAGCGAACTCTCAAGACTCAGTCTCGGATTGGGAGGATCTCCAAGAACATTATCAGGATTGGCTGGATTGGGTGACATGATTTTGACATGCACGGGAACGTCATCTAGAAACTATTCATTAGGAATCGAGTTAGGTAATGGAAAAAAACTTGACGCCATCCTAAAAGAAAGAACTGTCGTGACAGAAGGCGTTACAACCACTCCCGCCTTGCTTAAAAGAGCGCAAAACCATCATATTGACGTTCCAATTATTGAAACAGTCGCCGCCATATTAAGTGATAAAATCACCATTCATCAAGCAAAGGAAAGATTGATGTCCCGTCCCATTCCTTTCGAATAAATAAACATTTATATTTGAAATAATATTTAATATAATAAAAAAAATTTTAAAAATCTTGTCAACGAAACTGAATCCATAACATATATAATGACCACATCACTCTATGATTTAACTATATCCTCTTCTACAGGAGAAAGTATTAACCTTGGTAAATTTCAGGGTAAGCCTTTATTAATTATCAATACCGCGTCTCATTGTAAATTTACGCCTCAATATGAAGATTTGCAGGATTTATGGCTTTATTTTAGAAATTGGGATTTGAATATTATCGCCATTCCTTCCGGTGATTTCGGCAATCAAGAGTTTGAAACAAATGAAGAAATCAGGAATTTTTGTCTTAAGCGTTATCGTATTGATTTTATTCTGGCCCAAAAAAGCCATGTAAAGGGAAAACAGGCCATTCCACTTTTTCAATGGCTAAATAATGCAGGAGGGTATATATCAAAACCAAGATGGAATTTCTATAAATATATTATAAGCCGTCAGGGTAAGTTGTCATCTTGGTATTCATGTTTAACACGTCCTTCATCCAAGAGATTTATTAATGCAGTTGAACGTGTAGCCTATGATTTATAAATCTGATAATAACTAAATAATATTGTTTTATAAAACACCTTCACCTTGGTAAAGGTTTCAATGTTTAAAAATCTTTTAACAGTCAGTGGATGGACCATGTTAAGCCGTCTTCTGGGACTGATTCGAGATCAACTGCTTGCCGCCTTTCTTGGGGCCGGTTCTTTACAGGATGCCTATCAGGTTGCCTTTAGGTTACCAAACATGTTTCGCCGTTTATTTGGTGAAGGCGCTTTTAACGCCGCTTTTGTCCCCTTATTCACCCTAACTCTTGATAAGAAAAATATCAACGAGGCTAAGAAATTTGCAAATGAATCGTTCAATATTCTTATATTCATCTTGTTGATTTTTACCTTACTGGGTGAAATTTTTATGCCCCAGCTGCTTCACATCATAGCTCCAGGTTTTACCACCGATAAAAATCGTTATCATGAAGCCATTATTTTAAGCCGTATCACCTTTCCCTACATGATCTTAATCTGTGGGGCAGCTTTATTGGCTGGTGTTTTGAACAGTTTACATCATTTCAGCATTGCCGCTGCTGCTTATGTCAGTTTTAATATATTTGGAATTGCAGCGCTGCTCTGGCTAACCCCTTTTATGCCAAACGCAGCATGGGCTGCAGCATGGGGAGTTACAATTTCAGGAGTGGCCCAGTTTGGCATTTTATGGTTAGCGGCAAGAAAAGCTGGGATCACTATCCTTTTCCATCGACCAAAATTAAGTCCAAGTATCAAAAAACTCTTTAGGAAGATGACCCCCGGTATTATTGGAAGTGGCATCACACAGATCAATTTAACCATTGATACAATCATCGCCACCTTGTTACCGACCGGTAGCGTTTCAGTCATGTATTTTGCTGACCGAATTAATCAGCTACCCCTTGGTGTTCTGGGGGCTGCTGCAGGAACAACCCTATTACCCCTATTGACAAAAGAGCTTAATACCGGAAATAAAGAAGCTGCCTTATCCATTCAAAATAAAACTCTTGATTATTGTTTGCTTTTGACACTTCCTGCAGCTTTTGGTTTATTTACCTTGGCCCCTCTTATAATTTCAACTTTATTTGGTCATGGTGCTTTTAATCTTGACGCTGTCTATAAATCAGCTCAATCCTTACGGACCTATACAGTTGGCCTTCCAGCCTTTATCCTTATCAAGGTTTTATCTCCTGGTTTTTTTGCCCGTGGTGATACATCTACTCCTGTAAAAATCGGTATATTCACCCTTTTGTTGAATTTCATCCTGAATCTTATATTCATGTATCCTCTTGCCCATATGGGCCCCCCTCTGGCAAGCAGTATTGCGGCCATTGCTAATGTCGGGGCCCTTGCTTTCATTTTATGGAAGAAAGATGCGTTTTACCTACCAGTTTCTATAATAAAACGTATCATTTATATGATTGTTGCCGCATTCATCATGAGTTTGAGCATATTTTTGACAGAAATGATTTTCTTTCAAAATATAATTAAAAACCCAATTTTATTTCGTATAATAGATCTTTCTATTTTAGTATTAACAGGCGGACTTGTTTATGGAGGAATTCTTCACATTCTTAATATCATTGATTTGAATTCGACTTGCCTAAAAGTCAGACAAAGAATTTTGAAACGATAAATTAAAAAGCAGTTTAAACAGGTATATATGACACTTCCTTCTGCAAAAGGTGCCACACCCGTAATGGCACAATGGTTTTCTCTTAAAAAAGAACATCCTGATGCCCTTCTTTTCTTTAGAATGGGTGATTTTTTTGAACTGTTCTTTCATGATGCAGAAGCGGCGGCAAATGCACTCGATATTGCCCTGACTGCTCGTGGTACCCATGCCGGACAGCCAATTCCCATGTGTGGTGTTCCCGTTGGTACTGCTGCAACCTATCTTGCTCGTCTCATCAAAAAAGGATTCAAGGTTGCCGTTGCAGAACAAACAGAAAGTCCAAAAAACAGAGGAAAAAATCAAAAAGGCCCGCTTTCAAGAGCTGTTATACGTTTAATCACTCCAGGAACCCTGACCGAAGATGAATTATTAAACGCTTCTCAACCAAATTATATCCTTTGTATCATCCCTGACCTTAAAAAAAATTCCTCCAATCTGGGAGCGGCATGGATTGATATCTCAACAGGAATTTTTGAAACTAGCTATTTCAAATCCTTTCAATTAGATGATTTTTTAGCCCGTATCAATCCCTCTGAAATCTTGGCACCCAATCAATTATATCTAAATTCGTATGAAAATCGCCAAACAATATTGAATGAAATCAATAATATCAAGATTGCTCAAAAACAACTTGCAAATTTATTCAATATCAACTCCTTATCCGCACTAGGTGATTTCAAAAATGAAGAAATTATTGCTGGATATGAACTGATCACCTATATTAGCCAAACACAAAATGGTAGAATTCCACAATTATCACGTCCTCAATCACAAAAATACGAATCAATCCTAGCTATTGATCCAGCAACGAGAAACAGTCTTGAAATTCTTGAAAATAATGCCGGCAACAACCAATTTACCCTATTTTCCAGCATTAACCGTGCCATTACGGCACCAGGTTCAAGAATGTTGGCGAATTGGCTGTCGTCACCCCTGACTGAAATCGATAAAATTGAAGCCCGACAAAAAGGATGGATTTATCTATATCAAAATACACAGCTTCTAACCCTTCTACGCCAGACCCTGAAAGGTTCGCCAGACATTGCCCGCTCTCTGGGTCGAATTTCGGTCGGCAGAGGTTCTCCCCGTGATCTGGCATCCATACGAAACGGTTTGCATGTTGCCAGAAAAATAGCACAAATCTTGTCGAAATACGAAAAAAAAATTGATCGAACTCCACCTTATATCCATAAAATCAAGCATTGTCTTTTATCAGGAAACATCCTTCTTGAAAATTTAACCAAAGCCTTGATGGAAAATCCTCCCCTTAAACTGGAAGAGGGTTCAATTATCAAAGAGGGTTATGATGAAAAGCTTGACACTTACCGTCATCTTCATCAGCAAAGCCGGCAAATAATTATTGATTTGCAACAAAAATACTGCAAAAAATATGATATCACCACATTAAAGATTCGATTTAGCAACCAATTGGGATATATCATTGAGCTCAGTCGTACCGCAGCCGCAAAATTAAAAGATTGTCCAGAACTGATTTTAAGACAGGGAACAGTTAATCTTGCACGTTATACAACCGACGAATTAAATATCTTAAATACAAAGATCCTTGAAGCTTCCTCCATTTCTGCAGAATATGAAAAGATGCTTTTTGATAAGCTGATTGAGGAAACGTTACGGGAAAGGGATTTGCCGCTTCTGGCAAACGCCATTGCCGTCATTGATGTTTTACAGGCATGTGCGACGCTTTATTCCCCGCAAGAATGGTGTGTACCAACTTTAACCAATGATACACGCTTCACACTTAAAAACGCACGCCATCCAGTTGTTGAGGCCGCGTTACAAAAACCTGATAAGTTTACACCCAACTCCTGCAATTTATCCAACAATAAAAGGGTTATGCTGCTTACAGGTCCTAACATGGCCGGAAAATCAACATTCCTAAGACAAGTCGCCCTAAACGTCATTCTTGCACAAAGTGGTTTGCCCTTACCTGCAACAAATGCCGAAATTGGAATTGTCGATCGCCTGTTCTCAAGAGTGGGTGCCTCTGATGACCTTGCCAATGGCCGATCAACCTTTATGGTTGAAATGACCGAGGCAGCTTCAATTCTAAATCAGGCTGGTCCCCGTTCTCTTGTTGTAATTGATGAAATAGGAAGAGGAACTTCAACCCTGGATGGATTGGCCATCGCTTGGGCTATATTAGAAACCTTGCATAATACGATACAATGTCGTACAATTTTCGCCACACATTTTCATGAATTATCACAATTGACCCATCATTTGCCATTTATACAAAATTTTACCATGAAAATTAAAGAATGGAAAGGTTCCATAATTTTCCAATATGAGGTGGTTCCTGGCGCAGCCGAACATAGTTGGGGTATTCATGTCGCACAGTTAGCAGGAGTTCCAACAACAACGTTAAACAGGGCAAAATCGGTTTTACAAACTCTTGAAACGCAACAGTATGGTTCCCAAATCTCACTCCCTCTATCAGACACTGATGCAACGGTTGGAAATCAAAATCATTCCCAGGGAAATTTTGATACTGAAAAACGAAAAATGCTTAATGAAATAGAAACTGCCCTTATGGAAATCAATCCGGATCAAATCACTCCAATAAATGCCATAAATATTCTTTATAAACTAAAAAAAGTTATTGATAGATGATGATTTTTTTTTAATTATTGTCTGTAAATGCCCTTTATTCTATTATGAAATTGGTTAAATAAATTGAAGCAATCTTTACTTAATTTCTCTTCTAACCCTGAAAAAGCGACAGAATCTCTTCGCAATTACGTTCAAAAGATTTTAAATAATAATCCAGATTTATCCAGAGAGGAATTGCTTCAGATTTTCAGACGTCATCTCGGGCGCATCCAGACACAAATTCAATCCGAATTTGAGATATCCAAAATTCCAGGACTGAAAGCCGCCACGGAACTGGCCGAATATATTGACGGTTTAATTACCGTTATATTTGATTTTATCTATAAAACCTTACCTTCCACAGATATCGCCACACATTCCATAGCATTGGTCGCGACAGGTGGATATGGAAGAAAGGCCCTTGCCCCGTTCAGTGATATTGACCTTCTTTTTTTAACGTCTGAGCGTCCCTCAAGCAATCTGCTCAATACGATTGAACAATTTTTATATTTTCTTTGGGATTTAGGGTTAAAAGTTGGTCATGCCACACGTTCCATTTCGGAATGTCTTTCAACAGCACAAAAAGACATAACCATTTTGACCACTTTACTTGATTCACGTTTTGTAAGCGGAGATCAGAAACTTTTCAACCAATTTAGTATTGAATTCAAAAGGACCCATGAAACCGTGGGTGATGTTCGTTATATTCAGGAAAAGCGTAAAGAGAAAAAAAACAGGTACAAAAAATTTGGAGAAACTCCATATCTAGTTGAACCTAATATCAAAGAAGGTTTGGGAGGGCTAAGAGACTTACAGACAATTCATTGGGAATGCCGCTATATCCTCGGGTTAAATCAGCAGGACAATATCTTTATCAATCCATATATCGGATCCTTGAATGTACTGAATGAACAAGAGGTTCGACGTTTAAGGAGAGCGCATAATTTTTTATGGACAGTTCGTTTTCAGTTGCATTATATCGCAGGACGAGCTGAAGACCGATTGACTTTTGATATGCAGCCCATCATTGGGGGGAGGATGGGATACACACGACATGGACAACAAGTCGGTGTTGAACGATTTATGCGACATTATTTTCTTACGGCCCGCGAAATAACGCGTTTAACCTATGTTATCGAGGCGGCTTTATATCTTCATGCCCAACGGCTCAAAATAACCGATTACCAAAACAATAAATTTCTTGAACATACCGGTTTTGCCCTTTTAGAAAACCAGCTTTTTCCAACGCCAAAAATTTCATTTGACAATCAGCCCATTTACATGATGCGGATGCTTAAGATTGCCCAGACCCAAAAACGTGCCATTCATCCTCTGGCAATTCATCAAATGATCAGAGCGGAACGACAGACCAACCTATTACGTGGGGACAAAGAGGCTTCCCACATTTTCCTTGATCTGTTATGCGATATACCAAAAGTACTTACTTCAAAGGCACGCTATAAACGTCTAAGCCAGAATAAAAATGAACGTCAGATAGCTGTTCCGTTTGACCCAGTCTCGGACGAACAATATAATTTTCATTGGCTGCAAATCCTTAATACAACAGGTGTATTGGGTCAGTTCATTCCTGAATGGCGTCATATGGTGGGACAGATGCAATTTGATACCTATCATGTATTTACCGTTGATCAACATAGTATTGAAGCTGTCAAACTTTTGGCGCTACTCGAAGCAGGATATTATCCCGAGGATTTGCATTTTGCCTACAAACTCATTCAGGGATTACAGTCACGACGGGCATTATATCTTGCCACCCTTCTTCATGATTCAGGCAAAGGCAAAGGTTCAGATCATTCTGAACTTGGTTCTCAAATGGCGGTTAATATTTGTGCAAGATTGCATATGTCAGCCGATGAATCAGATACCGTTTCCTGGCTTATCCTTCATCACCTGCTTTTAAGCAGTACTGCATTTCAACGCGATATCGATGACCCAAAAACAATTTTGGATCTGGTTGATACCATTCAATCTCCAGAACGTCTTCGTTTATTATTTTTACTAACCGTTTCTGATATTCGTGCCGTTAACGATAAAGTTTGGAATGCATGGAAAGCCACCCTTTTAGTCGAACTTTACAACCGAATATCCGAGGTTTTAGAAGGAAGTCTTGCAACTGCTGAACAAGATACCCGAGTCCACCAGAGTAAAGATAATATCACCAACCTGTTGAATAGCAAAGAATTCAATTCATGGGAAATTGATGATTTTATCAAGCTGGGATATGCTAGTTATTGGCTATCTTTTGATCAAGACACATATTTGCGCCACGCGGAAATAATTACAAAAGCGAATCAATCAAGCTCCCCCCTAACGGTCCATACCCATCCCATTCATGACCGTGGTGTCACAGAAGTCACCATCTATACACAGGATCACTCCGGTTTATTTTCAAAAATCGCAGGTGCCCTATCGATTGCTGGGGCATCCATTGTGGATGCACGAATTCACACCCTCACAAATGGCATGATTCTGGATACATTCTGGATACAAAATGCCTCCAAAGATGTTTTTGATGAACCCCACCGCCTGAAAAGAGTTGAGGAATTAATTCATTCAACTCTCGAGCAGAAAACAGACATAGAACAATGCATATATAATTATTCCCATCACCTGTTATATGGAAGACGTATGCGGGCAATTCATGTCCCTCCCCGTGTTGTTATAGATAATCAGGCTTCTAACAGTTTTACCGTCATTGAAATTAATGGACGTGACCGGATTGGTTTACTTTATGATGTGACAAAGACTATTAAGGAACAAAATCTACAGATAAGTTCCGCCCATATTACAACTTATGGTATTAGAGCTGTGGATGTTTTCTATGTTAAAGACGCGTTTGGTCTAAAAATTCAAGATAAAACCAAATTATCTCTCATAAGAGACGCTATTCTTCAAAAACTATACCAAGCTGAAGAAAAAATTACTGGTCAACAATCTGAAAAATCTAAGGTAACACAACATCAACCTCAGTCAGAAAATATCAATTTATAAATTTACTTACTTTTTTTTCCAATGCAAGTTTTACCTTATCAATGACAACTTGCCAGCTCTCTTCCCCATTCCCCGCTTTTTCTTGTTTAAATAATGTCAAAGTTGGATACCACAAATTCTTTTTTGGTATATCGGGACTTTGATTGTACCATCGCCAGTCCCCACCATAACGGTTTAAAAGCCAGGTCTCTTTACCTAAAATACCGGCAAGATGCGCTATTACAGTATCAACTGTTATGATCAAGTCCATTTTCTTCATAATTATGGCTGTATCAAGTAAATCACCCTGTGGTAAAGTCAATATTTTATATTTATCAAGTAATTTCTGAGAAAAATTAATTTGTAAAGATTGAAAAATCACATGTTGAATTGAAAATAACGTTGATAATAATTTAAAAGATATAGACCTTATCCGGTCAAATCGATAATCCGGACTGCCTGCCCAACAAATTCCAACATGAAATTTGTTTTCATGCAAAACTATTTCACTTGTTTTATCAAGAATAACTGTAGGCATAATTGGAATGGAATTGATATCTAACAAATAGGGCAAACTCATTAATCTTGCCTGGAAATCAATTGGCTGATTAATTTCCTCCCTTTTTACAATAACTTTACAAATATTATTTAATTCTTGTTGAACAATAACCAATCCAACCAATCGATATACTGGTAAAGGAACTTCCAAAATTATAGAAAGGTTTTTATCTAAATATGGTAGATACCGGATAAACTGAAGAATATCCCCCAATCCCTGTTCTGATCTTATCAGCAATGTGCCTTTTAGCACTTTCCCGTCCCAAAAAGGTATATCAGAATATTCTGGAGCAATTTCAAGTAAAGAATGACGAGATTCCATAAGTCTCCAGCCTTCTTTAAATTGACACTTAGCCAATAATATCGATGACAAATTATATTTTATTCTGTTCTGATCTTCCTCTGACAAAAAATGTAAATCATCATCATGAAACAATCTAATATACAGTTTTTCAGCCTCGTCAATCATTCCTAATTCAAAAAATAACGTACCTAAATTCAAGCCTATTTTCAGATCTGCCGGAAATTTGTCATAAACCTTCTTCAGTAACTTTAGAGATTTCAGCAATGATCCCTCTGCCATATAAACAAGGGACAAATTAACCTGACATTCTGAATTGTCATTCTGCTTATCAAATGCTTTTTCCAAATAATGTTTGGCTTCATCAATTTGATTTAATTGAAATAATATCCCCCCTAAATTAGCATAGGCACCGTACTCATCATGTTTTAAATGAATAATTTTCTTATAAACAATAACAGCTTCATCCAACAAATTTAACGCCTGCAAAACCAATGCAAGTTTAAATAGAAAATCTATTTCTCCTGGATTATTCCTGACAGATTCCTGTGCAACCGACAAAGCTGTTTCATAAAAATGCCGATCCCAATAAAAATCGATCAAATCATTCCAATAATTGAATGTCTTCTGTTGTAATTCAACCGCCTGCTTAAATGCCTGTTCGGCACGTGTATAATCATCTAAATCGTTATAAACTCTTGCTATGGCGTTTAATGCCCGATCATCGGATGGTTGTAAAATAATTGCACTTTTTAAAGCTGATTTAGCCTCATTTAAATGACCCTGACAATGCAGCGCTTTCCCAAGAATTACATAATATTCAGGTTTGGACAAAAGTTGGACGGCCCTACCTGCGAAACCTATGGATAGATCAAACCTTTTGGCCATATAAAAAACAAGTGCGCGCCCATATAATGCATCAGGTTCATCAGGATTGCTTTCTAAAATTTCAAAGAAAGCTTGATCCGCTTCTTGAAATTTTCCCTCGGATATGTAATCCATACCCAATTTTATCAACAGCTTATAATTTGTCATAAACAAATGTCACTTTATAAACAGAAGAATGGTCAAAAATTAATCAATACAAATTTTTGGTTTAAAATTTCGTGCGTTATACATTTTTTTTATTCTATTATGAGAATAACAGTATTAAATAAGGTTAGTCTCTATCATAATCTTTGATTTTAACTTATAAATAAACAAAAATTAACTGGTAATAGAATATTCATCATGAGCATTTTAAAATATTGTTTCATTGCCCTGTCCATGATCCTGATGGTTGTGTTCGTCTCTTTTGACAAGGGTATGGCAAAGCAAAAATTAGATCAACCCTCTCTATTACCATCCAATGCGTTACAAAGCGTTGCAACTGTTAATCAATATATTCCAAATTATATTGCGGTTGATACGGAAAAAAGAATTTTTGTTCAATTTTTCAATTACAATAGAGATTCAGGCCCTTCTCTGGCAACTATAAACGCTGATAATTCAGTTACTCCATATCCGGGAGGTCAATGGAATGACTGGAACAAGACATCCAACCTTGATCCCTCAAACGCATTTGTTGGATTGTCTGGAATGACCTTAACACCTGATGGTTATCTATGGATCATTGATAATGGTATCGATAAATTCGGGAACAAGCCAAATAAAAAAGGCATTAAAATAATTAAGATAGATACAAAAACCAATAAGGTTGTTGATACCTATCCCATTCCTTCCTCTGTCATTTTGCCTAAATCGGTTTTTAATGCGTTGGCTGTCCACGACCATCATGCTTATTTTGCAGATAAAGGTGCCCCCGCCTTGATTATTATGGATTTAAACAATAATCAAGCCAGACGTGTCTTAAGCAATTCATCCAGCCTATATTCTCGACAACCCATTATCGTCAATCATAATCTTATACGTCCAAGTAGCGATCAGAATTCTTTTTTCAATGTTAACCAAATCGCAATCACCCCCGACGGAAAAAGACTTTATTATCAGGCTGTCAGTGGACCACTTTATCGTATCGACACCATGTATCTCAATGATCCTACATATTCGGAATCCGAATTAAATGAAGCGATGATTTTATGGCTTGAAACTCCCTCTTCAGGTGGGATCACATGTGATAATGAAGGCAATCTTTATTTTACTGACATCTCCACAAACAGTATCTATCGTTTTACCCAGGGACGCATTTTAAATAGAATTGTTACGGATCCCCGCCTGCAATGGCCCGCTCATCCTTTTGTTCTACAGGATAAAACCCTATATACTCCTGTAAATCAGTTTATCCATCATTCGGCACTGGATCATAATAATCATTCAACGATTAAATGGCCTTTGACGATTTACAAAATTGACCTTCCACCCTTAAAATAACTCTATCTAAAAAACAGGTTACCATGCGTTACATATCCACACGGGGACAAGCCCCAATTTTAAATTTTTCTCATACGCTCCTTACGGGTCTTGCAGAAGATGGAGGCTTATATATCCCTGAAACCTGGCCACACCTTTCCCATAATGATCTTAGGGAATTGAGAAAGCTTGATTATTCAGAACTTGCCGCAAAAATTATTGGTTTATTTACAGGGGATGATATACCTGCTCCCATCCTTTTGGATTTATGCAAACAATCCTACGCAAGCTTTAACCATAAAGCAATTGTCCCCTTGGTTCAGCTCGAACACAACCTTTTTGTTCAGGAACTCTTTCATGGTCCCACCCTGGCTTTTAAAGATATGGCCATGCAGCTTTTGGGACGCCTGTTTGATTATGTTCTCAGCCAACGAGAGGAGCATATCACAATTGTAGGTGCGACCTCAGGCGATACAGGCTCTGCAGCAATAGAGGCTTTTAAGGACAGTAAATACCTTACGGTCACTATTTTACATCCCTATGGACGCACTTCAGAAGTTCAGCGTCGTCAAATGACAACCGTCCTTTCACCCAATATCAATAATATTGCCATTAAAGGTTCCTTTGATGATTGCCAGGATTTAGTCAAGTCCATGTTTGCGGACATGCCATTCCGTAAAGAAATGCATTTATCTGCCATAAATTCCATTAATTGGGGGCGTATCGCCGCACAAATTCCCTATTATATTTATGCGGCACTATGTTTAGGCGCTCCTGACCGTGAGATTTCCTTTACTGTCCCAACAGGAAATTTCGGAAATATACTTGCTGCATGGACGGCAAAGAAAATGGGACTCCCCATTAGATTTTTAGGAGTCGCCTCCAATCATAATGATATCCTAACACGCTTTTTATTAAATAATGACATGAGTATACAAGAGGTAAAACCGAGTTTATCTCCCTCAATGGATATCCAGATTTCTTCGAATTTTGAACGGTTGCTTTTTGAATTGCTTGATCGTGATGCAGCGCAATGCTGTCAAATCATGCAAAATTTCCGCAAGGATGGAAAAATGAATATTCCTGAACAATCCTGGACAAAAGCGACGCAGAATTTTAAGGGAATGTCACTGAATAATGAAGAAACGAAAAAAGCCATTACAAAAATTTTCAAAGATTCACTGTATCTTGCAGACCCACATACTGCAATCGGAATAATAACCGCACAAAAATATCTTGAAAAAGATGTCCCTATGGTAACTGTTGCAACAGCTCACCCGGCCAAATTCCCTGATGCGATTAAACAGGCAACAGGAATTCTTCCTCCACTGCCACTTGCAATGGCGGATTTATATGAAAGAAAAGAAAACTATCAAATTCTTCCTGCAGATTTACAAGCGATTGAAAATTCAGTCCGCACTGTAGCCTATCAAAATAATTTTTAATTTTAGGATAATTATGAATCAAGCCATAAATATCACACGTCTTCCTTCCGGCATGTTGGTTGTGACTGAACAGATGAAACATGTAGAAACCGTTTCCATGGGAGCTTATGTTTCAGTCGGGACAAGATATGAAAAGGCTGAAGAAAACGGAATATCCCATTTTCTGGAACATATGGCTTTCAAGGGTACACACTCTCGCTCTGCATCCGTTATTGCGGAAACGGTTGAAAATGTTGGTGGACATATCAATGCCTTTACCGCCCGCGAACTTACAGCCTATTATCTTAAACTTTTAAAGGATGATGTGGAACTGGGGACAGATATTCTGGGCGATATCTTGACCCATAGTATTTTTGATGCGGAAGAATTTGAAAAAGAGAGAAGTGTTATTCTTCAGGAAATCGGTCAAGTTAATGATACACCTGATGAAATTATTTTCGATTATTTCCAGGAAACCGCTTATCCCGATCAACCAATGGGACGTCCCACTCTTGGGACAAGCAGTATTATCAGATCTTTGCAAAAAGAACATCTGCAACACTATATGAATTCACATTATAATGCGGAAAATATTATTTTCTCTGCAGCTGGTAATATTGAACACAATAAAATTGTTGCGTATGTAAACAAATATTTCAAAGACTTACCAAAAAAAAAATCAGTCTCTCCTGTTGCAGCCCTATATAAAGGTGGGGAATTCAGAAAATTAAAACACTTGGATCAGGCACATATTATTCTGGGCTTTCCATCATTTACATTCAAACATCCATGTTATTATGCCTCCATTCTTTTATCTATTATTCTCGGTGGCGGAATGTCCTCTCGTCTTTTTCAGGAAATACGAGAAAAAAGAGGGCTTGTTTACACAATCTACGCTTATAACCTTACCCATCAGGATGATGGAATATTCAGTATTTATACAGGTACTGGTAAAAAACAGGTCAAGGAATTAATGCCTGTTCTTGTACAAGAATTGAAAAAAATTCAAAAATACATCAAGCCCGAGGAATTACAACGCACCAAGGCTCAATTAAAGTCTTCCCTGTTAATGTCAATGGAAAGCACTAACAGCCGTTGTGAACAACTTGCACGTCATTTACAGATTTATGGCCGGATCATTTCCCCCCAGGAAATTTCCAAACGCATTGATGCTGTCACCCTTGATGGCATATGCCAAGCTGCAAAACACATTTTTACCCGTGTTCCCACGCTAACAGCGCTGGGTCCTATTGAAAACGTTCCATTTCTATCAAGTATTACCGAAAGTCTTGCACAATGACAGATCATAAAGATTTTATCAAAAACCTGATTTTAAAGGCTGAAAAGGCAGGGGCGACCGATGCGGATGCAATCTATCTTGAATCTACATCCGTTGGTGTGCAGGTCAGAAATGGTCAGGTGGAAGAGCTTGAACGTTCCGAATCAAAAACAGTTGGATTAAGAGTTTTAGTTAACAAACGCGTTTCAACAGTCTCAACAACTGATTTGCAACAACAGAATATGGAAAAGCTGGTAGAGCATGCTATTTCAATGGCAAAAATATTGCCAGAGGATCCCTATGCCGAATTGCCCGCACCCTCAGAAAAAAATTATATTGAACCGCAAAAGCTAGATCTGTATGACCCTACAGAACAATCAACCAAACAGATGATTGAGCAAGCCAAAGCCGTGGAAACTGCCGCAATTACCATAAAAGGAATAACAAATAGTATGGGAGGAAGCTGCAGTTATGGCAAGACAGCTATGACCTTGGCGAACAGTAAGGGTTTTTTTGGATCTTATCAACGTACCTCTCATTCGCTGGCTGTTTGTGTTCTGGCAGGAACCGGTACAGAAATGCAAAGAGATTATGACTTTCATTCCTCTGTTCATCTTCAGGATTTACAGTCCCCCAAAATCATCGGTGAAAATGCCGCCCGTAAAACGTTGGCCAAATTAAATCCCTCCAAACCCAAAACAGGTATATTATCTGTCGTTTTTCATCCTCGGGTTGCCAACAGCATTGTTTCTCATCTGGCAAGTGCATTAAATGGTCATGCAATTGCAAAAGGAACTTCTTTTTTGAAAGAGAAAATGGGACAATTTGTTTTTCCCGAAAATATAACCATTATTGATAATCCATACAAAATAAGAGGGTTGGCATCTCGTCCTTTTGATGCTGAAGGATTGTTTCCTGAAGAATTGAAACTGGTTGATTCTGGTAAAATAGCCAATTGGTTGTTAGACAATCGTACAGCAAAACAACTCGGTCTGCAAAGCAACGGTCATGCAACCAGAGGTCCATCATCTCCACCCACACCAACGACAACCAATTTGTATATTCAGCCTGGCGAACAAACCCCCGAAGAATTGATGAAAGATATTTCAGAAGGTATTTACATAACAGAACTCTTAGGCTCATCGGTCAATATCGTCACGGGTGACTATAGTCGTGGCGCCAGTGGGTTTATGATCAGAAATGGAAAAATTGCTGAACCAATTATGGAATTCACACTTGCTGGCAATCTAATGGACATGTTTTCAAAACTTCACGTCGCAAACGATCTTGATTTCAGATATACTACCAATAGTCCAACTCTACGGATTGATGAAATCAGTATTGCTGGACAATAATTTCATAACCTTAAGAGATGGATCAATAAAATGAAACGTGCGACCTTACACAGCCGTACACTGTTATTTTTATTAAGTGCTGCTTTGATTAGCCCCCCGCTCCTCATTTCTTCCTCTCATCAAGCTGAAGCAAGAGCAGGACGAGGGTTTTCCATGGGTAGCAGGGGAAGCAGAACCTTCAGCTCACCTTCCTATACTAGAATAACACCTAATGGAGGACAATCTTTTCAACGTACCATGACGAGACCTCCAGCAACTAATAATTCAGGTTTTAATGCGCGCCCTGTAGCACCGTCAGCTCCAACTACGCGACAGATATCCCCCAATAACGCAACAGCTCCGCAAAGAGGAAATTTTCTTAAAGGAGTTGCCGGAGGAGTTGCCGGAGCGGCTGCCTATGATATGTTGATGGGTCATCATCAAACCAACGCCCAAACTCCCGCTGCTAATGCCAATCAAAATACTGATCAGAACATGAATCCGTCAGATCCCAATACAATGCAATCACATCCGACACCAATGTCTCAACAGACACCCAAAAAGCATAATTCATCAGGATCTCTTGTATGGATTATAGTTCTTGGGCTTCTGGTATGGTTTGGTATCCGTTATTTTCGCAAAAATTCTGCCATTAATAAAGGACAAGGAAACAATAATTCAATAAATCCGATTAAGGAATATATCAAGGAATCAAATATACAACTTAATCAAAACGATTATACTGTTTTCCAACAACGACTCATCGAAATACAGGAAGCCTGGAATCATCAGGATTTGGGAAGTATGCAAAAAATTGCCACTCCCGAGATGGTGTCTTATTTCAATGAGCAACTTACCGATTTGGCTAGTAAAGGTCTGCATAACAGCACTTCAAATGTACAATTTGAACAAGGGGATCTTTCCGAAGTTTGGACAGAAGGTACACGTGAATATGCTACCGTGGCTATGCGTTATTCGCTAATCGATATAACGACCGACAATAACGGAAACGTTGTAGAAGGTAATCCGAATCAGCCTGTAACTGTAACAGAACTTTGGACTTTCGTACGATCGGTTGATCATAATTGGTGGTTATTGTCTGCCATCCAACAACAGAAATAATTTAAACTTTGATTAAGGTGATAATATATAAAATTCCACTTAATCCCAAAAATGCATAAAATAAAATTTTATTCCTTTGAATGTTACGGCGTTTTTTTTCCTGCCTTTCTTCAAGGGATATTTTTTTTTCAAAATATATCATGATTGATATTAGACACCCCATAAATCATAAATATAATGATCTATAATCAAGGCTAAAAATAAAAAGAAGAGATAAATCAAAGAAAAACGAAAAGACCATCTTGCCGCTTTATCACTTCTTAAACTTTTTCCTGAATGATCCTGTTTTTCAAGTAAAACACAAATGGCCATAAACATAAATCCGACATTCAATATCAACGCTGCCACCATATAGACGCTATGCGTGAAATGAAAATACACAGGCAATAAACTGACAATGGCCAACAAAATAGTATATATGAAAATCTGCCACCGTGTATGTCTGGCCCCTTTCACAACTGGAAGCATGGGAATACCAGCCCGTCCATAATCCTTGCAAGCATATAGGGATAAAGACCAAAAATGGGGAGGTGTCCAGAAAAAAACAATCAAAAACAGTATTATTGGGAATAATTGGATCTGTCCAGTTACACTTATCCAACCTATCAAGGGAGGAAAAGCACCCGCTGCCCCACCAATAACAATATTTTGCGGGGTTGATCTTTTTAACCAAACTGTATAAATCACACTATAATAAAATATTGAAAACGCCAGTATAAAACTTGCAAAAAAATTTGTAGCCAGAAACATAAGGATGACAGAGATAATGGATACAGTTACCCCATAAATCAAAGCATCTGAAGATTGAACCCTCCCCGAGGGCAAAGGACGGGTTATAGTCCTGTTCATAACACGATCAATATCCTGATCGTACCACATGTTAATGGCACCAGCACCTCCTGACGCAAGACAAATACAAATAATACTTATCAAAGAAATAAAAGGGTTTGCATATCCAGGTGCCAAAATAATGCCGACAATTCCTGTAAAAACAACCAAAGAAATAACCCTCGGTTTTAACAGAAGGAACCAATCCCTGACATTGCTTCCAACAATTAGTGGGTCGAAGCGTATACGCTGGTTGACAGCATTATTCTCAATCTGAATTTTACTCATCTGTTTTGCTTGTTTGCAGTAAACATGGGAGAAGGCAATTTCCATTCATTCGTGATTGCACCTTTACCCCAATAATTGGCTACAGGTTTAACCACGTTATAAAATATGGCATTGATAATCACACCCTGAAAAACAAATATGGATAGTCCCATAAATATGTCACCCCAAAAAACTGTGTTTCTACCTAATGGGATTATTTTCAATGTCAGAACAATTCCAATCATTGTAATCACAAAATGTGAAATTCCCAATGATTCTGAATATTGTTTTCCAAAAATTTTACCCATCCAAAAATAAAACCCTGCAAAAATTGATAATATAATTGCATAAGTTAGAGTTGAATGAATCTGATTTATTCCTTGAATTAATCCTTTATATGGCCAGGCAAAAAGTAAAAGGAACAAGCAGCCCAACGACCATAGCATAGGCGTTGATATGTTTTTTAAGCCTGTTTTAAACAAGTTCAATGCAAAAATACTTAAAACACATATCAATCCATATAAACCAACAGCAAATATAGTTTCGATGTTCACAAATGAATCTGTCTGAAAGTAGACTTCTGTAAATATGGATTTATTCCAAAATAAAAATAATAGAAGAGAGAATGCTGTTGTAATGCCAATTAATAAAATTTTATCCGATTTGATTTTCTTTTCCGAGATTGTCTGAAAAATATGAAATAAGATACCAAATGATGGCAAGATTAAAACTACAACCATGGGGAAAACGAAATTTTTTACAGTTTGTGAAATCGCCCAATCCAACTGCATATTATAATTGAAATAATCTCGTGTTAATATTCCCAATAATATTGATCCCACTCCCAATAAAAAACTCGCACTTATAACATGCATCCAGGCAAATAGGGGAATTGAGTAAAACTTAATATCCTGCCCACGATTATTAATAAAAGTAACAAGGACATTAATTGAAAATAAAACCGCACCAATTGACCAAAATACCAGGCTTATCAAGCTCATCAATCCAGTTTCTGAATTAAAAAAGGAAAAAAAATTAAAGAAAAATCCTGTCCATAATAAAATAATTGAAAGGATATTGATTAATGGAAACGCAAAATTTTTGCTTCCAATTAAAACAGGAAAGAACCATGAACCGAAGGCTACCATTAACGCTGGCTGTAAGACAAAAAAAACCATCATTCTGGCATGAGTCTGGAAAATGTTGATGGCGGCAGTTTGGTCATGAATTTGAAATAATAAAGGTAGAAATTCATTCAGTTGATAATATAAAGCGGTGATCCCTCCACTTAATCCTGCCAAGATAGCCAAAATAATGGCACTCATTCCTACTTTATAATTGATTTTCATTAATAATTTTCCACAAATATACTTTTTTTAGAGTATATCTATCTTTCAAAACTAACCAAAGTAAATAATCCTAAAGGCGGGACCGAATTTATTTCAGCCCTTTTTAACACTTCTGGTGGTAACAAGGACTGAATGGCAAAATCGGGATGCCAACCCAATGCCTTGGATGCAGGAGCCATAATTCGTTCAACATATGACCGGAGTCCTTTTTGAGCTATAAAATGATTCACAAAAAGAATATGTCCACCAGGCTTCACTACACGTTGTAATTCCTTAAACAATCGATCTGGATGAGGCACAACCGAGGCAACAAACATGCCAACCGCAATGTCAAAAGAATCCGTTTCAAAAGTCGTTGCCTCAGCATCCATTTCCAACAATGCATCAACATTATCGATTTTTTCTTTTTTCACACGCTGTTTGGCCTTTTCCAGCATATCGGTTGAAAGGTCAATACCCGTCACTCTTTTATCATTATGATAAGAAGGTAAAGCCAGGCCAGTTCCGACACCCACCTCTAATATTTTTTTCCCCGGTAAAGAATTAACCTTTTCAACGGCACATCGTCGGCCAAATGAAGAAACTGTACCAAAAACAGTATCATAAACCTTGGCCCAGCGACGATAGGCAAGCTTAACTGCATCTGCATTTAAGGCAGTATGAGGTAAAGGAGACACGCTATTGCTCCAAATTTGGTGAAATAACAAAATAATACAAAAATAACACTTTATAATCCAATTTCATAAAAATAGAAATTTTTTTTATTTACCTTAAAATTAAAGTATTATTTTTTATAATTTTTCTTTGGATAATCAAAATTCATCGAACACTCTTTATTGTTTCCCGAATTATGTCTATACTCCATTTTGTTAACAAATTAAATAAATATAATTAGGACTTAAGCGTTAAAATGTTAATGACAATTGTGGTATGGATCCTCGCGATTGGATCAATCATACTATGGAGCTATAATTTTACTTACCTAAAACATCGTGAAATATACGAGTGGTTTGATAATAAATTTGGCAAGGATGACCCCATACCGCCAATGCCTTCAAAATCGAATTCTGATCAATCCAGTGATGACAAAAAAAATAATCTTTAATTCTTTTTCATTATAGATAGGATTCAATAATATTCCAGATACAAGCGGCAGAATTCATTTGATTAAAACGGTCCAGCTCTTGTAACCCTGTTGGTGAGGTGACATTAATTTCAGTTAGGTAATCCCCCAATACATCTATCCCAACAAAAATCAACCCCTGCTCTTTCAGGGTTTTACCTATTTTAGAGCAAATATAAAGATCCCGTTCAGTTAATTGAGTTTTCTCCGCCACTCCCCCAACATGCATATTGGATCGCATATCTCCTTTTTGCGGAACTCGATTGATTGCACCGATAGGTTCCCCATCAACTAAAATGATCCTTTTGTCTCCCCTTTTAACGGAAGGCTCATAACGTTGCACCATCAGGGGTTCATTGGATATTGAAAACTGCATTTCTAACAATGCATTAAAATTCTCATCCTCATCCTGAATGCGGAAAACGCCTACACCCCCATTCCCGAACAACGGTTTAACAACAATATCTTTGTATTCCTCCCTAAACATCCGAATTGTTTCAACATCATGGGAAACAAGCGTGGGAGGCATTAATTCAGGCCAAAATGTAGCCATTAATTTTTCCGGTGAATTTCGAACGGATTTTGGATTATTTACAACAAATACCTTGTCCTTGCCCACACCATGAATACGTTCCAGAATATGTGTGGCAGTAATATATCCCATATCAAAAGGTGGATCCTGGCGCATCAACAGCACGTCAAAATCTGCCAGATTCACGGTTTCCACTTCTCCAAATTTTACATGATCACCTGTAACCTTTTGAATATTAACTTTTCGACCTCGTGCTGTTACATATTTACTTTTTTCATTATTGAACAAACTTAAGCTATTTACAGAATAAACAAAAAGTGAATAACCACGAGCCTGTGCCTCGAGCATCAATGCAAATGTTGAATCTCCATGAATATTTATCTTTTCCAAAGGATCCATTTGTACCGCGATTTTTAACATTTTTAAATATCCATTCTATTCTGACTCTGCATCATAAGTGATTTCTAAAATTTCAAGGTATTTTTCACCAACAGGGGTTTGCAACCTTATTTCATCCCCTACTCTAGCACGCATTAATGCCCTAGCTACAGGGGATACTAGACTTATTTGCCCTTTTTCCGTAATTGCTTCATCTGTTCCAACAATAGTAACCCTATGCTCACAATCATCCTCGGTTAAATAGCGCACTGTAGCACCAAAAAAAACCCGATTTTTTCCCTGTTGATCAATGGGGTCTACAATTTGTGCGTTCTCTAACCGTTTGGATAAAAATCGAACCCGACGATCAATCTCACGCAATCTTTTTTTTCCATAAAGATAATCTCCATTTTCAGATCGATCTCCATTACCGGCTGCCCATGAAACAATCTCCACTATTTTTGGACGCTCTTCATGCAATAGTTGCAATAATTCCTTTTTCAAACGTGTATAACCCCAAGGGGTGATATAAGGTAAAGACATATAAACAAACCTAAATTATAAAATAATCCCTATATTCCCATAAAGGAATAGAATATCCTGCCTTTTAAAATTTGCCCCGGTTTTAAGATAAACAAGCCGCGATCCGAAATTTCTGGCATATTGATTGCATTATTCATGTTAGTTGCCGGTTCCATAGTAAAAAAAGATTGGTCTGGTGGGGTATATACAACAAAATGCCGAAAAATAACGCTGGCAGAAACCGTTAAGAAACTATTACTATATTTCCAGCGGATAAACGCTTCGCGATCCCAGTTCACATAACAATTATCCAGAAAATCGTCTTGTTTCAAAATACGCATTTGATCAAAGTTCCATTGATCTTCGTTCAACATGCGACCCTCTGGCAATCCATCCGGACCATTGTTCCATACAGACGGTGCCGAAAAACCAATTTCAACAAGATTTCTTCTTGGCAAATAGGGATGAAAGCCCATCCCGATGGGTTGTTTGCAAATATCAGTATTTTTACATGACATTTGTATAAACAATCCACTTTCATAAACACAATATCTCAACCTAGCAAAATATGCATAGGGCCATTCCTTTTGAGATCCCTTATCCGGATTATAATTCAAAGTTAAAACAACACTATTTTCCGTAAAGGATTCAAGATCCCAAGACCTTTGCCATGCATTACCATGAATGGAATCCTTTCCGTTCGACGCATTGGGGGTTAATTGATAAACACTGTTATTGAATTTAAATTTACCGTTTGCAATACGATTAGAATAAGGCAACATCGGATAGGCTGCAATAATCTGGTCAGAATGTCTCGTCAAGGGCGAACGCTCGACTGGATAAAAAATCAATAAATCTTTTCTCAACCAATATGCTATGGCTCCACCCAAAGAAGGATATATGCCAATTCTATTATTTCCCGCCTTAATTTCCAGCATCCCGCATCCCTATTTAATGTTTCTTTGATCTTTGACGCCTCGATGGACCATAGCCTCCCCCACCAGGTCCAAGAGGTCTTGGTTTAAAATTGCTTTTTAGGGTTCTCCCCTCTTCTCTGGTACGGATTGTCGGTTCAATATCAGAAATTAATCCCATATCTAAATCTTCCAATCTCTTTATTTCATCTCGTATACGAGCAGCCTCTTCAAACTCAAGATTGGTGGCAGCGTTACGCATTTCCTTTTCCAATTCTGCTATGGTTCCTTTCAGGTCCTTCCCTACCAAAGAATGAATATCAGAAAATTCTGTTGGGGAAACCGTTACATAATCCTGTTCATAAACAGAAGCAATGATCTCTCCAATTTTCTTTTTTACCGTTGCTGGCGTAATATTATGATCTTCATTCCATTGTGTCTGTTTTTCACGACGTCTTGCAGTTTCTTCGATCGCATATTTTAAACTGTCCGTCATTTTATCCGCATATAATAAAACACGCCCATCAACATTTCTTGCTGCCCGTCCAATCGTCTGTATCAAAGAGGTTCTTGACCTTAAAAATCCTTCTTTGTCAGCATCAAGAATGGCCACCAATTGACATTCTGGTATATCCAGACCCTCCCTTAGAAGATTGATCCCTACCAGAACATCTATCACACCCAAACGCAAATCCCTTATAATCTCTATACGCTCCAAAGTATCGATATCTGAATGAAGATAACGTACCTTTATACCAGCTTCACTCATATAATCAGTTAATTTTTCAGCCCATTTTTTGGTTAGCGTTGTAACAAGAACACGCCCACCCTTCTTGATGACCTTATTTGCCTCGGATAATAAATCATCCACTTGCAATTCAATTGGTCTTATATCAGTAACAGGATCAGTCAAACCGGTTGGACGTATGACCTGTTCAATAAACACGCCTCCTGTTTTCTCTAACTCCCAGGGACCTGGTGTCGCACTGACAAAAATGCTCTGGGGACGATAACAATCCCATTCCGCAAAATTAAGTGGCCTATTGTCCATACAAGAAGGGAGTCGAAAACCAAAATCCGAAAGCGTTTTTTTACGTGCATAATCCCCCCGTTCCATTCCTCCTATCTGAGGTACACTTACATGACTTTCATCCACGATAAGCAAGGCATCTTCTGGCAGATATTCAAAAAGAGTAGGTGGAGGTTCACCGGGATTGCGTCCTGAAAGATAACGGGAATAATTCTCAATACCCTTACACAATCCTGTTGTTTCGATCATTTCAAGATCAAAAGTTGTACGCTGTTGAATACGTTCGGCCTCCAACAATTTGCCTTCAGCTACAAATTGATCAATTCTTTCCTTCAACTCAACCTTGATATTTTTAATTGCCTGATTCAAGGTTGGTCTTGGCGTAACAAAATGACTATTGGCATAAATAGTTATCGACTTTAAGTTTGCTGTATTAACCCCGGTCAAAGGATCAAATTCGTTAATTGATTCAACCTCATCCCCAAAGAGCTGAATTCTCCAGGCACGATCAGCGTTTTGAACGGGAAAAATATCTATTGTTTCGCCTCTTACACGAAACGTTCCCCGCTGAAAGGCCATATCATTTCTACGATATTGCTGTTCTACCAAAGCTTTTAGCAAATCCTCACGATTTATCACTCCGCCTTCCTCAACCCGCACAACCATATGAGAATAGGTTTCTGGAGATCCAATACCGTAAATACAGGAAACAGAGCCAACTATAATAACATCATTACGTTCTAGTAAAGCCTGTGTGGCCGCATGTCGCATACGGTCAATCTGTTCATTGATCTGACTATCTTTTTCTATATAAGTGTCAGATCGAGGCACATAGGCTTCCGGTTGATAATAATCATAATAACTGACAAAATATTCAACCGCATTATTTGGAAAAAATTCTTTCATTTCTCCATAAAGCTGCGCTGCAAGCGTTTTATTGGGTGCTAAAATCAAGGTTGGTTTTTGCACGGCCTCAATAACCTTGGCCATGGTAAAAGTTTTGCCTGAACCTGTTACACCCAATAAGACCTGGTCACGATCTCCAGCCTCAATTCCATCAGTAAGTTGTTTGATGGCGTTTGGCTGATCTCCTGAGGGCTGAAATTGCGATACAATTTCCAACCTGTTCATTTTCGGCTTTGCCGGAATCTTTTCTGGATGAAAAATGACAGTTCCGCTTCTTTTTGGTTTTTTCATGGAAATTATCTGATTGTGTTATGATTTCTATATTTGATTTAAGATTAAGACTTTGTATTTGCTATATTATATAGCATAATAAATGGGCTACTAAAATGAACAATCCCAGTTCATAGATCAAAAAAACAAATGTCTGTTTTCATCGCCTGAAATATTCGATAAAATCCATTTATATAAAAGATCATTCATTTAAATCAAACAGAGATACAATGTCTAATTCATCTTGTCACACCGATCAACCGAATCATGATACACTAAAATCCGAAAAGAAAAAATCGGATCAACTTCCTTCTTGGGACCTGACAGATTTGTACCCATCACCCGATTGTCAAGAATTAAAGAATGATCTGCAAAAAGCTCAAACCCTCATCACACAATTTTCTGAAAAATGGAAGGGGAATTTATCCCAGACATCAAGTCAGGAATTAAACCAGGCTCTTAAAAGTTATGAAATAATCAATGAAATATTGGGAAGAATTGGATCTTATGCTCAACTGATTTTCGCAACTGATTCGACCAATCCTCAAAATACCAAATTTTATCAGGATATCCATGAAAAAATAACTGGATTAAGCACGCAGTTTCTTTTCTTTACTCTGGAATTGAACCAGCTTAGCGAGGAAAATGTCAAGAATAAAATGCAGGACAACGAATTACTGCAGTGGAAACCGTTTCTTGATAAAATCCGTATATTGCGCCCTTATCAGTTAAGTAATGAAATCGAAAAGCTTTTCCATGAAAAAGCAGTTACGGGTGCCAATGCATGGTCAAGATTATATGACGAAACATTGGCGACCCTGGAAATCCCCTTAAAAGATAATACCGTCCCTTTAGGTGACGCTTTGAATAAATTATCATCTTCACAGGCAAAAGAAAGAAAAGATGCAGCCCAGGGATTGAGTTCGGTATTTTCGAAAAATCTGAGACTTTTCTCGATTATTACAAATACGCTGGCAAAGGATAAGCAAATCTCTGACCAATGGCGTGGTTTTCCCCGTCCAGACTCACAACGAAATTGTGATAACCAGATTGAAGACAGTGTCGTTGATGCGCTGGTTACCGCTGTTACCAATAATTATCAAAATCTGTCACACCGATATTATCTATTAAAAGCAAAATGGCTGGATGTGGACAAATTACATCATTGGGATCGTAATGCTCCCTTACCGGAAGATCATGATCAACTTATACCCTGGAGAGACGCGAAGACAATCGTTTATCAAGCGTATCATGAATTTGATCCTCGGCTGGGCAAAATGATTGATCAGTTTTTACATAGTCCATGGATTGATGCCACACTACGTACCGGGAAATCCTCTGGTGCCTTTGCCCATCCCACTGTTCCATCGGTTCATCCCTATATTCTTCTTAATTACCATGGTCGCAGCCGAGATGTCATGACATTGGCCCATGAGCTGGGGCACGGAATTCACCAGATTCTTGCTGCAAAACAGGGATATATTCTATCTGATACACCGCTGACCCTTGCTGAAACAGCCAGTGTATTCGGAGAAATGCTGACTTTCCAGAGCCTTTTAAAAAACCAAACAGATCCCAGACATCGTCATATTCTCCTAAGCCGTAAGGTTGAGGATATGTTAAACACAGTAGTAAGACAAATTGCATTTTATCAATTTGAACGCAAGGTTCACGAAGCCAGACATGAGAACGAGCTTTTACCTGAACAAATTGGTCAGTTCTGGCTTGAAACTCAACAAAAAAGCCTTGGCCCAGCTTTTGAATTTACACCAGACTATAATACATATTGGACATATATACCGCATTTCATCCATACACCTTTTTATGTTTATGCCTATGCGTTTGGTGATTGTTTGGTAAATGCACTCTATAATGTCTATCAGGAAGGGTTTCCCGACTTCCAGGACCTTTATATTGAAATGCTGAAGGCGGGTGGAACAAAAAGTCATAAAGAACTTTTGGCGCCTTTTGGATTGGATGCCTCTGATCCAGCCTTTTGGCAAAAAGGATTAAATGTAATCAATGATTTCATAGATGAACTGGAACAAATTTAGATGGTGCATAATAACGATAATCTTGATAAAACCAGTTTATTCAGTGGAATGAAACGTATGGTCAATTCTACCCGGGCGGTGGGGGGGATTGCCGCACGGTTGGCTGGTGAAAAAATGGGAATACCGATTAACAAAGCTTCCCATGCAGAAGAGTTGAAAAACATTCTTGGGAATCTCAAAGGCCCCATGATGAAGGTGGCGCAATTAATCAGTACCATTCCCAATGTCCTGCCTGATGAATATGCCGATGAATTGGCGCAGTTACAATCAAATGCCCCTCCGATGGGATGGTCTTTCGTCCGTCGTCGCATGAGGGGAGAATTGGGTCCGAACTGGGAAATCGCTTTTGACGAATTTTCACATGAAGCTGTCGCCGCAGCCAGTCTTGGTCAAGTCCACAAGGCAAAATTGCACGATGGAAGGGAAGTTGCCTGTAAATTACAATATCCCGACATGATTAGCACTGTTGAATCAGACCTCAAGCAACTTCGTCTATTAATTGCTTTATACCATCGATTGGACAATGCAATTAAACAGGACGAGGTTTACAAAGAGCTTGTTACACGTTTACAGGAAGAACTGGATTATAAAAGAGAAGCGGCCAATTTAAGACTTTTCTCCTACATGCTCAAAAATAATGACACAACAGTTATACCAAATGTAATTGAAAATCTTTCCACTGAACGTCTTATAACCATGGATTGGATAGAGGGCAAGAATCTAAGATCCATGATCACACCTGAATTAGATCAGGCTCATCGGAACAATATTGCCCGCGCACTCTTTAAAGCCTGGTATATTCCTTTTTATCAATATGGTGTCATTCATGGTGACCCGCATATGGGAAATTTTCTTATCAATCATCAAAATCAACTGTGTCTTCTTGATTTCGGTTCGATACGAATTTTTCAGGGTAAATTTGTCAAGGGTGTTATTGATCTTTGCCGTGCCGTAGAAACTAACAATGAGGAATTAGCCTATCAGGCCTATACCTCATGGGGATTTAAAAATATTTCCAAAGAGACAATGACTGTTCTAAATGAATGGGCAAGTTTTCTCTATGCCCCCCTAACCCAGGATAAAGACCGTTATATACAAGATGATACAGATCCGGATTTGGGACGTAAATTGGCCAATAAAGTACATAAAGGGCTTCAACAGGCTGGGGGAGTGACACCACCACGAGAATTTGTTCTGGTTGATCGTTCTGCAATAGGACTTGGAAGTTTATTTACAAGATTAAACGCAAAATTAAACTGGCATCAATTATTTCAGGAAATCATTGCAGATTTTGATGTTGACAAACTGGATCAGGAACAGGAAAAGGCAATAGAATTGGCCCGTGTTCCTCCCCCTTTGGAATAGAATAACGGCTACAGTGATTTAGTATGGAAAATTTGCTAGATCACTGTAGATATCAGGCAGTTAAAAGATTTAATACAAACCTTTAACTGCCTGATATAATTTTTTGAATTTTTGATATTTTTCTTGATATTGCGCACTGACAGATGGATTGGGAACATAGGTTGCCTGTATGGAAGGTTCTGGCAATAAATCTCCAAATGCTACATTTGGATGACAACTCAACATTGCCAATCTTGCGGCACCTAATGCTGGCCCCACATCTCCGCCTTCACGATATTGCAACGTTTCTCCTGTAATATCAGCCAGCAATTGACGCCAAAAAGAGCTTCTTGCCCCTCCGCCAATCAAACTGATATGGTCTGGCCTTAAACCCGTGGCATGTAAAACTTCCATACCCTCCGCCAATCCAAAACTTACCCCCTCTATTACTGCCTTGGCTATATCCTTCCAATCATGTTGATGGGTTAAGCCAAACAACATTCCATTTGCCTGGGGATTATTATGAGGCGTTCGCTCACCCGAAAGATAGGGAAGAAAAATAACGGATGATGGAATTAAAGAGGCCTGTCCTGACATTTCCAACAATTTAGGCACTGTCTGAATTCCCATAATCCGAGCAGCCCAATCCAAACAGGAAGCAGCACTCAGCATAACAGACATTAGATGCCAGGTGTTCGGCAATGCATGACAGAAACTGTGAACAGCCTGTTTACAATTATTCAAAAACCCATCACTCGCGACAAAATATACCCCGGATGTTCCCAAAGAAAGCATAGCCTGACCTTTTCGCCAGATACCAACCCCAATTGCTCCAACGGCATTATCACCACCACCGGCAATAACCGAAACTTTTGAAGTCATTCCCCATCGTTGCGCTAATTCAGGTTTAACCGTTCCGGTTGCCTGATTGCCTTCAAACAATTGAGGCATATTTTTTCGCGTCAACCCACATGCCTTTAATAAATCATCATTCCATTGACGATTTTTGACATCAAGCCACATAGTTCCAGATGCATCAGACATATCAGATGCATAAATTCCCGTTATCAACCAGCGAAGATAATCCTTGGGTAATAGGACTTTATCAATTTGTTGATATACTTCCGGCTCATGTTTGCGCACCCAAGCTATCTTGGGTGCGGTAAAACCAGGCATCAGTATATTGCCTGTTATCTCTCTTGAATTTTGTACATTCTCCTCAATTTCATTACACTCCCGATAGCTACGCCCATCATTCCATAAAATAGCAGATCGCAATATTTTACCATTTTTATCCAGCAAAACTGCCCCATGCATTTGACCCGTCAACCCTATCGCCTTTACATCTTTCAAGGAATATTGACTCGATAGTGACAAAAAAACCTTGTCTGTCGCCTCCCACCAATCAATTGGATTTTGTTCTGACCAAAGAGGATGGGGACGATAAACTTTCAGTTTTTCAGTATGGCTGGCGACAATCTGATGGTTATCATTCAATAAAATACCTTTAATACCTGATGTTCCAAGGTCAATCCCGATATACATAACCATCCTTTATAATGAAATATAATACAAAAATAATATCACTTATTTGACTGTTCCAAGCGTGACGCAGGAATTTGAAAATCCCTTATTGCAACTTTCATTCAAAAGTTTTTTAGCCTTCCCCTTATTCTTTGGAAAATCCTTACCAGACAGAAAAGCCATTCCAAGATTATACATGGCCTGGGCATTCCCTTCCTTAACAGAATTTTGCAAATAATATTCTGCCTTGCCAATATCCTTCTTAACATCCTGTCCAGTCAGATATATCTGTCCCAAAAGACGGGCCGCTTCGGAATTTCCATTACTAGCCAAGATATCAAATAGTTTAATTGCCTCAGATACGTCTTTTTTTGTACCAACCCCCTTATAATACATCTTGGCAAGAATGAATTGGGAATCTAGATCTCCTGCCGCAGTGCCTTGCATATAATATTGGAAAGCCTGACTGTCATCTTTTTGAACCCCCAGTCCATTTTCATAAAGTTGACCCAGATTATAATAAGCCTTTACTTTTCCCTGTTCAGCCGCCTCCCTAAACCAATAAATGGCCTTGGAGTAGTTCTTGTCAATCTGATCATTATTTTTGTATAATTCTGCCAAAACAAACTGGGTTTGTGCATCTCCCTGATTTGCACCCTTTTGATAGTATTGAATGGCCTTATTGATATCCCTTTTCACCCCTTGACCTGTTTCATACATCAAACCTAGAGTATAGATCGCATGGATATTATTTTGCGCTTCAGCCTTTTCAAACCAGAATTTGGCCTGATCATAATTTTTTTCTATGAAAAATCCCTGTTCATATAATTTACCCAGATAGAATTGCGCCTGAGCGTTCCCCTGTATTGCAGATTTTTTATACCAATCAACAGCTGCTGACGGGTCTTTCGGAATTCCGCTGCCTTTTTCATACATAGTGGCCAATTGAAATTGTGCCTTACTATCTCCTGCCTGTGCCGCTTTTTTAAAAAGGTCAAAGGCTTTCTGAAAATCCTTGTTAACCCCTCTTCCTTCCAGATATAATTCCCCCAGGGCATAAATTGCGTCATTATTTCCGGAATTGACCGCCTTGTTGAACCAGTTCAGTGCCTTGGAATAATCCTGGGAAACAATTTTTCCCTCTTCATACAAAATCGCCAATTTATATTGTGCTTCCGAATATCCTTTTTCAGCAGCCTGCTGCAATAAAGATAATGCCAATTGCGAATTTGGATTAACCCCTTTACCCACCATATACATCATTGCGAGATTGTATTGAGCTGTCACATTCTTTTTCGAGGCTTTTTCATACCAATAAAGAGCCTTGGAATATTCTTTATCAACCCCAGTCCCGTTTTCATACATATTGCCAAGTTTATATTGGGCGTCAGCATAACCTTTATAGGCGGCCTGCTCAAAACATCGTTGTGCCAATTTCGGACTTTTTGTAATATATTTCCCTTCCAGATAAAGATTTCCAAGAAAATACAAGGCATGAATATTTCCCTGATCGGCAGATTTTTTGATCAGTTCTATACCTTTAGTTACATTTCTATCATTTCCCTCAAGATAAATGATACCCAATTGATACTGCGCATTTGTCTCCCCCTTGTCTGCAGCGGTTTGATACCAGCGAATTGCACGTGAAAGATCTTTTTTTACCCCTTTGCCATTCTTGTACATATTGCCAAGTACATATTGGGCCTTTACATATCCGTGACGGGCTGCCTTGCGATATAACTGAATAGCTTTTTGATAATTCTGCTCGGTGTTTTCGCCATATTCATACATCACACCCAGCATATATTGAGCCTCGACATTTCCCGCCTCAGCTGATTGCTCAAAATATTCACGTGCTTTTTTATAGTTCTGAGACGTACCCTCACCCTGCATATAAAGATTTGCACGATTAAATTGTGCCTCAATAAATCCCTGACGAATCGTTTTATAGAAACAGATGCACAAAAACACAAAAATTATGCAAATTACTGCTGCACTTTTACCGATAAAGGCAATCTTAGATCTGGACATAAACCCAACAATAACAAAAAAGAAAATGAATTAAGGCTGAATTATAAAGAATTTAATCGATAAAATAAACTTAACAAATCAATTTATTACAGACTGGTATCCCGCTTTATCTCATCTTGAAACCTGATAATGAAATATACCAGTTACAGATATCATGTTTCGCTTAATCGAATTAGCTCCATCCCTTTTTGATGATCGTGAGGTATTCCTCTTCCCTCTAGATACATTTTTCCAAGGATTAACTGTGATTTTTTATGATTTTGATCGGCAGCTTTTTGAAACCATGCCGCAGCCTTATGATTATCCTGGATAACACCATCTCCCTTATAATACATGACCCCCAAATTAAATTGAGCCAAAACATAACCTTGTTCCGCAGCTTTTTTAAAATAATCATAGGCCTTTTGAAGATTTATTCTTGATGTCTTTCCAGTTAAATAAAGATATCCCAAATTATATTGAGCATTCATATCATTTTGATCAGCTGCCTGTTCATACCAATACACGGCTTTGTCAATATTCTGGAGGACACCCTTACCCTCCTCATACATTTGTCCAAGCATGAATTGCGCCTTGACGTAACCCTGCATCGCGGCCTTGTTATAAAAGCTGAAAGCCCTCTTATAATCTAATTCGACCGTATTTCCAGTAAAGTACAGATTGGCTACAAAATATTGTGCCTCAACATCATCCTGATAGGCGGCTTTCTCAAAATATCCTCTGGCTTTATTAGTATTTTTTTCTCCACCTTCACCATTCCAATACATCAAAGCTAGATTATATTCCGCTTTACGATCTCCCTGATTAGCAGACAGTTCAAAATATTCACGTGCTTTTTCAAGATCCCTCGAAACACCTTGACCATTCATATAGATGAACGCCAGATTAGTTTTTGCCTCCATATTACCTTTTTGGGCGGCCTGTTCGAAATAAACTCTTGCTTTACTATAATCCTTATCAACACCCTTACCATCAAGATAGATTAAACCTAGATTGAATAAAGCCTCACCCTCACCCTGACGAGCGGCCATTAAAAAATATTCATTGGCCTTTTGATAATTTTGCTCGACAATTTGGGCATCCATATAAATCTGCCCCAGTATCATCATTGCCTTTGTATTACCTTTTTGGGCCGCGTTTTCAAACAATTCAAAAGCTTTTTCAACGTCAGCTTTAACACCCAAGCCCTCGTAATAAATTATAGCCTTATACAAAATACCTTGCGCATATCCCGATGCAGCAGCTTTTTCAAAATATTCCAAGGCTTGTTTGTAATTTTGTGAAACACCATCCCCGTTAAAATACATTAAACCTATATCAACAGGATTGTTTCGTATTGCAGGTGAAGTTTCAGTTTGTATCCGATGATTTTTTTTATTATTGGATTTATTGATTATATAAAATAATGCAATGAAACCTGTACATAAAAGAATAATTATAAAAAAAATCATATGAACCCTATCGATTCAAATTGAATGTTTAGATCCAAAATAATTCTGAAAACGAAGATAATCAATAGTAAAATTAGTTATTTATAATTCGAAAATACTTGTTCACACTAAATTAATACTTGCCTCTTACTCAGTAACAACTTTATATTTCCTATGAATCATCCAATTTGAATTTTTAAGAAAATTTGATCATGAAAAACATTAAACCAATTTCTCTTGAAGATTGTCTTCCTCTCAGACAGAAAGTCTTATGGCCCTCATTAACAGTGGAGGAATGTATTGACCCAGAAGATCAATATTCAAAACATGTTGGATATATTCTTGATAACCAGGTTGTCAGCTGTTTTTCCATTTATCCAAAATTGCAAAACAATTATCAAATTCGTAAATTTGCAACTTCCCCCTCTTTTCAAAGAAAAGGTATTGGGACAAAACTTTTCACAACTGTTCTTAATGATCTGAAACAAAAGAAAATTGAATTTGTAACGCTGAATGCAAGAATAACCGCGGTTGAATTTTATAAAAAATTTGATTTTTATTTGTCCGGAAAAAAATTCATTAAAAAAAATATACCATTTATTCCAATGCAAATCGCATTGAAAGATTTTAATTTTAAATATAATTCAATTGAATAATTATTCTAAAGATATACAACTATACAGGATAAAAATTTATTGAATGGCGGAGAAGGTGGGATTCGAACCCACGGTACGCTATTCACGCACGGCGGTTTTCAAGACCGCTGCCTTAAACCACTCGGCCACCTCTCCGACTTATGAAAACTTCATATATGATTTAACGTGGATTTGGCAAGCATTTTTTTTACTTTTATTAATAAAACTGATTTTAAAAATGAAATATCATTATAAGATTAATTTGTTTAGATTAATAATAAAATAAAACATTAAATCGCCAAAAATCTTTGATAGAGTGACAAACATATCAGGTATTTCTTGATTATGTCTTATAAACCTTCTTTTTATCGGATATTTTATTACAATATTGGGCAATGATCGCAATTACAAATAGCTGAATTTGATGAAAAATCATTAAAGGCAATATTATCATTCCCACCATTGAGGGAGGCAATAACACGTTTGCAATTGGAACCCCGGAAGCTAGAGATTTTTTTGATCCACAAAATACAATGCTGATTTGGTCCTGCCAACAAAATTTAAAAAGTTTCGATAGCAAAAAAGAAATTATTAAAATTGAATCTAGTAAAACCACGTCAATTAAAATCAGTTTCATAAGCTGATACAAGGATAATTTGTACCATAAACCCATATTCACTGCCTGACTAAAAGCTGTATAAACAACGATCAGGATTGACCCACGATCAGAACAGGATAAAAGACGGGAATTTTTTAATGCCCATTCCCTTATCCACGGCTGCAGGATCTGTCCCATGATAAAGGGTAATAACAATTGGTAAACTATGTTAAGATTATCTCTTGAAAAAATAGCCTGATGATGATTTGAAAATATTGATCCAACCAAAAAAGGAGTTATGAAAATTCCCAGAATATTTGAGGCAGTAGCTGAACATATTGCAGCTGGCACATTTCCTTTTGCGATTGATGTAAATGCAATTGACGATTGTACTGTAGATGGTAAACAGCATAAAAAAAGAATGCCCATCCATAAGTCAGGCAATAACATTTTTGGGAATAAATAATGCAAGCCTAATCCCAGTATAGGAAAAATGACAAACGTACATGCAAAAATTAGTAAATGTAATCTCCAGTGAAAAATACCCTCAATCACTGCTTGACGAGATAACCTTGCACCTTGCAAAAAAAACATAAGAGCAATGGCTATTACAGCCAGATTGTTAAAAAAAAGAACACCCGAACCGTGACATGGAAAAAAGCTTGCTATTGCAACGGTCATTAATAGTAAAATTAAAAACGGGTCCAGATATTTCGGCATTGAAAATCCTTAATCTTTTAGTTTTGATCCAAATCATTATCCAACTATTATAATTTTCAATCTTTTGTAAATAACCCTTTAATATCTTTCTTAATATCGATATAGTTTAATTCTTTTTTGAAAATAAAAAATGTTTCTATGGTTATGAGTATATTTTTAAAGTCTTTGCCTTTTTTCGTGCTGATGCTTATTTATTCACTATTTAATAATGCAGTAGCTTTCGCTTCTGTAACTTGGCATTCATACTGTTCAAATATATCATCAGACACTGTTGATCATCATATCAATTCATTACAAGTTACTAATTATACTGTCAAAATTCCGGATAATTCCAATGTTTTCCTGAATAGCAAACAGTTAATGGTAAACCAGAGCGGTAAAACCTTGTCCAAAGATCAGTTGCAAAGAGTTACCAATATCACATCGACCGGATTGTTGACCGTATTTCTGAAATATCAAATCAATTCCTGTAACAAAAATTACTATACTGATTCTATTACACCTATATTAAAACAACTTAAACAAAACGAACAACTTACCATTATATGGCGAAACATTTTAATAAAAAATTTAAATAATGCCTACAAAGCTGATGAAATACGGTTGCAAGTTCAAAATATCGCTGACAATGTAAATTTGAAACTGTTTTTTTCAGGTCTGAATGAAATAAATCCCTCTCAAAAATCAAACATTTTCCTTCCAAGAGAAGGCATTTTGAATCTGAATACCCCTTCAAAATATTATCCCCTAATTTTAGCCGCTGCGAGTGGCAATAATGAGGATAAATTTTATGACCTGTCATTACCATTAAAAATCAATAACTTAATGATGCAGAACAATTTAACCCATATTACTGCGTATGGAAACGCTTTACTTGACCGAGAGCTCAACTTTCAATCGGCAAAAGGTAAAATCACTGTAAGCAATATGGAAAAATTGATTGCAAATAGTGGTTCTACCCGTATAAATAATCTAAAGACAGCATTGATTTTGGCTAAATTTGCTGGACGTTCTGTCGGAAACAATAATCTTGAATGGGATATAAACTGGCAGGGAAATCTGTTCAAGGTTAATAATGTTCCCATTCCCGTATGGTAATTTAAACAAAAAATATGAATTAAACAGTAACCTGATTAATGGGCTTGATACCATACCGATTATTTTCTGAACCGGGAAAACTTGCCATAACAAGAAAAATAATCTGAATTAAAAAATTGAGGTATAGATAGGGTAAGGGAATAATCATCAACAAAACCCACCAACCTGACAAATTAAGATCATGCAGGCGACGTATGAACAGTACAAATGATGGAAAGATCGTTAATAAAAAATATATTAAAAAAAATAGATGGATATCACAATAATAATAATGAAAAGTCACTCTGTAAATCAAATGAAAATATTCATCTATACAAAATAAAAAATATAGAATTAGACTATTTAAAACTGCAAAACACCAAAAACCTGATCTGCTTGTCCTGCCACTGAAATAAAAATAATGAAGTATAGCATCCCACCAATTCGATATAAAAATTGAAATCACCCGACCCAATCGAATATTATGCATCTTCATTATTTTATTTATTTCTCAAAAAAAAGCGAAACCATGGCTTCCCATGACTGCACCAATGATTGCAATGAAACTGATGGTTAATAAAAACCAGTGTAATCTCTGAACCTTAACATATACCTTATCGGGTTGTTGCTGGCCACTATTCCCTAATTTTTTATTGAGTATAAAGGGTTCAATTACAAATAACATGGTTGTAAAGATTAACCACACCAAAAACATGGCATGCATCCACCAAAATTCTATATGCTCAAATCGATTCCATATTTGCATTCGCCATACCATATAAAACCCGGATAATCCGGCTATCAAAGTTGTAAAACGAGCCTGTGTAGCAAAACGGCTTTCAATACGATGAAATATAGACAATCGTTCGCTGGATGAAAAATTTTTACGAATGGTTGGTAGAAGAACCGTTGTCACCATACATACTCCACCTATCCAAATTACAATTGCCAATACATGTAAAGCCCGCGCCAAAATTAAATCTGACATCTTGTTTCTCTTGAATTAATTAATATGTATATTTTTTACATCAATTTAATTTGAAAAAAATAAAAGTGCAATTATAATTTGCAAGGTAATAATATAAATAGCGAAATTTAATGTTCAAAACTTTGCAATAGCAAAGAAAATGCCTGTGTAAAATTGTTTCGATTGGGGTATCTCAGATAATATCCTGAAAAAGAGGGACAGTATTCAGATAAAACATGTACAAGATGTTTTTGCTGAATGGCGTGATAAACCTCTTTCAAGGGAATATAGGCAAAACCAAAACCATCCAGTGTGGCCTGTATGACCTGGGTTAGGGTATTACAAGAAAATTGACCTTCCATATGGATTATTTGTGTATTACCCTTTACAACAAATTCCCAATCATACTGATTTTGCATAAAAGAAAGAAAGTAGTTTATAGATTGATGTTTGAGCAAATCATGCGGCGTTTTTGGAATTTTTTTATCTTGTAAATATAATGGTGACGCAACAACCGCTATTTGGACAGGTGCGCTAATTTTTATTGATAAGAAATCTTTGTCTACAACTTCGCCAAGGCTTATTTTTGCATCATATTTTCCATGAATTTCTTTTTGAAGATTGGAGGAAACCTCTACATTAAATTTTATATCAGGATAATGTCGCAAAAAATTTCGCAAATGAGGCCATACAACAAAGTTTGCAGCATGTTCATCTGTTAAAAGATTGATATTTCCAAAAGGCCTTTTTTTCAAATCAATAATCTTGCCAAGCTCTTCAACAATTTCCTCTAATCTCGGCGCAATATTTTTCAATAAAATCTCACCAAGCTTGGTTGGCTCTACACTTCGTGTAGTACGGGATAATAATTGCACATCCAGATTTTTTTCAAGATTTCGCATGGTATGACTTAATGCGGATTGGGATACACCTAATTTTGATGCTGCCTTTGTAAAACTTCTTTCTTTAGCAATTGTTAAAAAAACCAAAAGATCATTGACATTTTTTTGCAACATAATCTAATTTCTCTACTTAACTTTATTTATTTCTTAAAAAAACATTTAAATTACGTAACATTATCATTGGATTAAAAAATATTCAATGATTTTAATAAATTATGTCTTATTAATAAATAAATTCATGAATGCTTCAAAATGTCATTTCTAACTAAATTCAGTCTACTTAATTTAGGAAATGACGTTTTATTATCGGTGAATTTCAACAAGCTTGCTTAATAAGAATTGACAACGCTGAATCCGTTTTGCAAACGGGGTTTCTCGCAAATATATCAATTTACCATCAGGACGCAATCTCACAGACTGATCTTTAATACCGGCTATCCATTGTACTAATCCTTCAGGATTTTTGAATTGATTGTTAAAAAACTGAACAACAACCCCTTTCGGTCCAGCCTCAATGCGATTAACACCAACTTTTTTACAAAGTTTTTTCAGTTTCATTACATGAAGCAGATTGCTTACTTCTTCAGGCAAGGTCCCAAAACGATCTATCAATTCAACTTGCATGGCTTCAATATCATCATGATTTTCCAGATTGCCTATTCGTCGATATAAACCCAATCTTACTGATAGATCCGTCACATAGGTTTCCGGGATCAGAACAGGTAATCCCAAAGTGATATTGGGTGTCCAATCCTGATTTTCCAATAACTGATTATTTTTTTCTGCACGGAGGCTTGCTACTGTTTCTTCAAGCATCTTCTGGTATAGCTCAACGCCAACTTCCCGAATATGACCAGACTGTTCTTCTCCCAGCAGATTACCCGCCCCTCTCAAATCCAGATCGTGAGATGCCAAAGTGAATCCTGCCCCAAGATTATCCAGTGACTGCATTATTTCCAGTCGCTTTTCAGAATTCTTGGAAAGAAAATGATGCTGTGGCCATGTCAAATACGCATATCCACGCTGTTTTCCCCGTCCCACACGACCTCTCAATTGATATAACTGACCTAATCCAAAATGATCAGCCTTATAGATTATCAGTGTATTGACAGTTGGCATGTCCAGTCCACTTTCAACAATATTGGTCGAAAGCAATACATCATATTTACCTTCATTGAATTCAGTCATCACCCGTTCAAGTTCTGTAGGGGATAACCGCCCATGAGCTTGTACCAACCGTAAATCGGGAACTATATCCAAAAGTTGATCTTGCAGGTTTTGCAGATCCTGAACACGCGGTGCAACACAGAATATTTGCCCCCCTCTGAATCGCTCCCTTTGAATAGCCTCTCGAATAACGATACGATCAAAGGGCATGATAAAAGTTCTAACAGCCAAACGATCAATTGGAGGCGTTGCGATTAGACTTATTTCTCGCATTCCAGTCAATGATAATTGCAACGTCCTTGGTAATGGGGTGGCAGATAATGTCAATACATGAATATCTTCACGCAAGGTTTTCAATTTCTCTTTGTGCGCAACACCAAAATGCTGTTCTTCATCTATAATAAGCATACCCAAATTTGCAAACTTGATCGTCTTGGCTAGTAAAGCATGTGTACCAATCACTATATTGACATTGCCATCTGCCAATTCCTTTTTGATCTGTGCCGCATTTTTTGATGTCACCATTCTGGAAAGTTGGGCAATTTTTACCGGAAATCCCTCAAAACGTTTCACAAAGGTTTGATAATGTTGACGTGCCAATAGGGTTGTCGGTACCACAACCGCCACCTGGCCTCCATTCATGGCCACAATAAAAGTGGCACGTAATGCCACTTCTGTCTTACCAAAACCAACATCACCACAAATCAAACGATCCATGGGACGTCCGGAAGCAAGATCCTGAATAATATCAGCAACAGCCCTTGCCTGATCATCCGTTTCAATAAAGGGAAACCGTGCACAGAACTCCTCCCACAATCCTTCAGGAGGGGTCTCGATCGTCGCTTCCTGCATCAAGCGGGCCGCGGCTGTTTTCAATAACTCACCAGCCATGTCCCGAATGCGAGCCTTCATTGTGGCTTTACGTTTTTGCCATGCAGGACTTCCCAGTTTATCCAGAGCCACACCCGTTTGATCAGATCCATAACGGCTCAATAACTCAATATTTTCGATAGGTAAGAATAATTTTTCATCACCATGATAAACAAGTGCCAGACAATCGTGTGGCGCAGCACCGATTTCCAGATTAACCAGTCCTTGATAACGACCAATTCCATATTCCTGATGTACAATAAGATCTCCCTCGCTAATCTCAGAAGCTTCTGAAATGAACTGCTCGGCTTTTTTCCGTTTTCTATGTGGACGTGAAATTCTTTCCCCTAACAAGTCGGCTTCAGAAACAAGAATGAAATCATCGGCAACAAATCCGCGATCCAAACCAAAAGTCAATAATCCAACAGAAGCTTCCCTGAAATTTTTAACTTCTTGCCACCCTTCCAGTTTCTGAACGGCGATTTTGTGTTCTTTCAATAATGTAGCGATGCGCTCTCTTGATCCGTTTGTCCATCCGGCAACCAATGTTTTCCGTCCAGATGAATACCATTCCCTGAATCTTGACTTGAACATATCAAAAACATTATCGGCTTCGACTGTCAGATTACTTTTAGCAAAAACTATACCTGGCCTTCCCCCTGCATCCATTCCACTGGATCCGTCAGGCATTGCAAAAGGATAAAAATACACCCCTTTATATCGCGTGATTATATGATGCCATTCAGATTGAGTAAGATATAGCAAATCAGGTGGTAAGGGACGATATACAACTTCGTCATTTCTTACTGGCTGTTTGCGGGCTTCATAATGATCAGCAATCATTTCCAGTCTTGGTTGCAATGCCTCCTCGGCCTGATATGAAAAAGACAGTTTAACATCAGAAACATAATCAAAAAACGTTTCCATCTTATCATGAAAAAGAGGTAACCAATGTTCAAGTCCTTGAACCATTCGGCCTTCCGAAACGGCTTCATAAATTGGATCACTCATTGATCCCTGACCAAACAGTTCTCGCCATTTCGTACGAAACCTTGATATGCTTTCCTCATCCAGAGAATAAACTGCGGTAGGTCTTAAAACAAGTTCTGTAACTTTCCGAGTTGAGCGTTGCGTAATCGGATCAAAACAGCGAATTGAATCTATCTCATCTCCGAATAAATCCAAGCGGACAGGCTCTTCTTCCCCAGCCAAGAAAATATCAAATAAACTACCCCTCAAGGCAAATTCACCCGGTTCCATAACTGTATCCGTACGATTGTATCCCTGCGCAACAAGAAGTTCGACTAAAAATTCCTGATCCAGACTTTCACCTTGTTTAAGGGTCAAAGCACGTCCTGCAAAGACTGATCTAGGTGCTATTTTTTGTAACAGTGCGGGTATTGTCGTCAATATGATCCTTGGCCCGGTCAAGGGTTCAAGTAATTGCGTCAATGTTGCTACCTGTTCCGAGGTTATTGCCTTGTTCGGGGATACACGGTCATAAGGCAAACAATCCCAGGCAGGAAAATTCAAAACATTTAATTGAGGTGCGATATAATAGAGTAAATCAGCCAACCGGTTCATATCTATATCATTCCGTGCGACATGAACCAGAACATGGTTATCTTTTTGATAACATTCCTGAGCAATTTTACTTAATAAAAAGGCATCATATCCCTCGGGAGCTCCCCATATCGGCAAAAAATTTTTAAATTGCTTTTTTGAGGCTCCCCCCATGCGATTTCTCCTTAATGTTTATTCGGTTTATTTTGTTGAGCAAAATGATATAGCGAAAGAAAAACAGGACTCTCAATTTTTTTTGGGTAAGGCTCGAAACCTGTCAACCATAACATCAGATCTGTATCAGCCAATTCCATTATTTTTTCAAAATCCTCAATTTCAATAATTGTCATTGCTGGTACATTCATCATCGCAAACTGACCGATGATTAAGTCAGCCTCGAAAGTCCCTCTATGAGTTGCACGATAAATCAGTCTGCGTTTTCGTGCCTCAAGTGAACTTATATTTTCTTTTTGCTCTACCATTTAACATATCCTATACTGATATCTAAATTTAAACAATTCTACACTCTCATAACCAAAATAATCATGAGTCCCCCCTCTATTCCGACTTCCCTTTATCTTTCCATAAAACCTATATTGTCCCCCTTATCCAGTCTTAAAGGTATAGGTCCGAAATTGAGCAAGTTAATGATCCATGCAATTGGTGGTGAGCGAATTATTGATTTACTCTTTCATTTGCCCACTTCTATAATTGACCGACGATATCGCCCCAAATTGCAAAATGCAATCCCTGGAAAAATAGTTACACTTCAAATAGAAATTACCCATATTGAAAAACCCCGTCATCATAAACAACCCTGGCGTATATTTGTTAACGATGGCAGTGCTAAAGCTGAAATGATATTTTTTTCATCGTGGCAAGCAAAAAAACTGACCCTTAATACAATATTTGTTGTTTCAGGTCTTTTAGAAAATAAAAATAACAAACTGATTATAACCAATCCACATTATATTGAACCTATATATAACCAACAGGCCATTCCATTAATTGAACCTGTATGGCCCTTAACAGCAGGCCTTTTCCCAAAAAATCTTTCAAAAGCTTTACGCCTGGCATTAAACCTATGTCCCGAATTGCCCGAATGGATCAATCCTTCCCTTTTACATCAACACCATTGGCCAAGTTTTAAAGAAGCGCTTCATTTGCTACATTTTCCAGGAGATTTCCCCACTTTTTTTGAAAATCAAACCTATGAAGCTGTTGAAAGTCGGGCACGTTCCCGTTTGGCATTTGATGAGTTATTCGCGGAACAATTAGCCATTACAAAAATAAAACATACAAATCAGTTAACCACAGGTAAATCCCTGATTGGTGATAATCATCTTATTTGCCACGCTTTACAAAAATTCGGATATTCACTGACATTTTCCCAAAGACAGGCATTCAAAGAAATTCAGACAGATATGGAACGCCCTTATCGCATGCTAAGATTATTACAGGGAGATGTCGGTTCCGGTAAAACCATTATTGCTATAATGGCCGCCTTACAGGCTGTTGAAGCGGGATTCCAAAGTGTTATTATGGCACCCACTGAAATTCTTGCCAGACAACATTATGAAACCTTTATGAAACTTGCTCCTGTTGAAATTTCATTTTTAAGCAGTTCCATAAAAGGAATAGCTCGCAAGGAAACCCTCGATAAAATTAAAACCGGAAAAACAAAAATTGCTATCGGTACACATGCCTTGTTTCAGGAACAAGTTGTTTTTCATAACCTGGCGCTTGTCATTATTGACGAACAACATCGTTTCGGTGTTGAACAACGCATTAGACTGGGGGAAAAGGGGGAAAATACAGATACACTTGTAATGACAGCAACCCCTATTCCAAGAACCCTTTTACTGACAAGATGGGGAGAATTGCAGGTCAGTCGTCTTACAGAAAAACCTGCAAATCGTAAACCTATACATACCACGCTACATGCATTAAGCAAAATTGATAAAATCTTGGAGGGTATCAAAAGAGCCATTCAAAAAGGTTGTCAAATATTCTGGGTCTGTCCTCTAGTTGAAGAAAGCGAGGTTATGGATCTGGCTGCAGTCAAAGATCGTTACATGAGCCTACAGCATTATTTTGGTATCGAGAATGTAGGCCTAGCGCATGGCCAACAAGATACCGGCGAAAGACAAGCTGAAATTGATAAATTTGCACACAATAAAACCAAAATACTAGTTGCTACCACAGTCATCGAGGTTGGCGTCAATATTCCCAATGCTAACATCATGGTTATTGAACATGCAGAACGTTTTGGTCTTGCACAATTGCATCAATTACGTGGGCGTGTTGGAAGAGGAGAAAAACAGTCATACTGTCTTCTTTTACATGATGATAAAATTAGTTATATAGCGAAAAAAAGATTATCCCTCATACGAGACACAGAGAATGGCTTCCTGATAGCTGATGAGGATTTCAGGATACGGGGCGGCGGAGAGGTAACAGGTCGTAGACAATCCGGTTTACCCAATTTTAAAATGGTCAATGAAATCATGTTGGATCATTGGATTAATACAGCCTGGAAAGCTGCTGAATACTGGTATAACAAAAAGGCTCAGGCCTCCATTGATGAAAAAACGTCAATACAAGTTTTACTCATGTTATTTGAAAAAAATAATATTCAAAACCTTATCAAAGCAGGATGATTTCCAGAATAGCATCACAGTAATAAAACAAAACAATTTTCAATAAATTATAATTTGTAATTCAAAAAATCTGAAGAAACATCATTTTAAGATAATTAAATTAACATAAATTTATTCTTCAATTATTGAAATAATTTCATATTTAATTTGCCACAAATCAATAATATTATAACATATTGACAAATATTTCCTTTCTCTTTTTTATATTTTCATTTATTTCAAAAAAATTAAAGTTTCATATAATGATTTCAAATAATTTAATTTTAAAACAAGATTTCCGTTCATTTGAAAAAATATCAAAGCAAAAAAAAATTTGTATTTCATCCCCTGCCATTTTATCTCTTCCCAAAAATTTTAATACTATAAAAGGTAAAAGGGATTTCATGCGAGGGTTGTCTTATTATAACGTAAGATCAAATCCTAAAAATAATGATCAAATAACTTTACCTCTTACGTATTTGACTCTATTTACCCTTAAAAACGCATATTTTATCGTTTTCCCGGGACTGGACGGAGTAATCGTAACATCCGAAGGATATATCGTTGATGAACCTTCTTGTTTTTTAATGAAACAACAATTGCCATCCAGTGAAAATCATTCTGGCTTTTTATTTCCAGACATTGAACAAAAGTCCAGTTTAGATAATGTTTTTGTGGGTTTTGACGCTGCTTGCTTTAATTATTATCATTGGTTATTGTATGGAATCTCCAAAACACAATTAGCCAATTCCATATTGTCACCTGATACAATTCTTGCCTTACCATCTGAACATAGCCTATTCGACAATCGGCAATGTGCTTTCTCACCAACAACTTATGTTCAAAGCCTTGAATATAGTGGATTGATTAATCGTGCCACTTTTATGAATTATGGTATTTACCCTGTAAAAAATCTGCATTTTTTCTGGCATAATCCCCTGATGCCGGAATTATATCTAACATTTGATGAAATTTATACCTTATTCGATACAATCCAGCCCCCTGTCAGTGCTTCATTACCCAAACGTTTTTACATTTCAAGGGAGCATCATCCAAATCCTCGAATTAGTTTTGATGAACAGCGTATTATTGATAAAGTTTTGAATGAAAAATCAATTGAAAAAGTGTTTCTTGAAAACATGGATTTTGCTGCACAAGTGAATCTTTTTCGTCAGGCTGATCTGATTATCGCCCCTCATGGTGCAGCTTTAGCAAATATGGTCTTTGCAAAAAAAGATACAGCTCTATTGGAGTTAAATAGAAAACTGGATAATCAAAATCATCTGCGTAATTGTTTCTATCTTCTTACCGCAGTTAAAAAGCAACGTTATGGTTGCATAAATTTAAGTGATCAACCTTTAACAGAAAATGATTTATCCAGTGCGATAAATCAATTGATAAATTAGAATTCCTTCATCTGATCATTAAATGCAATATTAACAAACAAAGATCAAGGTAAGGTAAATTACGAGATATTATAATATTTTAACAGTTCACCCTTTAGGAAAAATCTTTTCCATAGTTTAATAAATTCCCCCAATGATTAATAAACCTAATATCCTCAATTATGATTCAGTTTTCAGATATCGCATAAGCAACGCATATTCGAGAGAAAGATTTTTCTGGACAGGAATATAGACAATATGACTATTTCCTGGTGCGATTTTAATGGCTTCCCCTTTCGTGTTTTCCATTTTTTCTAAAGTAAAGCTAACATTTCCGCCAGGAGTCATTATTTCTAGTTGATCACCAATTTCAAAACGGTTTTTAACCGCGATTTCGGCAAGATCATCCCTGAAATTACCAGTGAATTCACCAGCAAATTGCTGTTTCACCGAAATTGATGAACCTGTTTCATAATTTTGATATTCATTATGTTTATGTCGACGTAAAAAACCTTCAGTATATCCACGATGAGCCAGGGATTCCAAACTTGTCATCAAGTTCATATCAAATGGCCGACCTGCCAAGGCATCGTCAATTGCCTTGCGATATATTTGAGCAGTACGGGCACAATAATAATGAGATTTTGTTCTCCCTTCAATTTTAAGGGAATAAACACCAATATTAACCAACTTTTCAACATGCTGGATTGCTCTCAGATCCTTTGAGTTCATGATATAAGTGCCATGTTCATCCTCAAAGGCTGTCATCTCCTCATCAGGGCGTTTTTCTTCGCGCAGAATGAAAACTTTATCCGTTGTCTCCCCTTCACCCAAGGTTGGTGGAACATCATCAGATTGACAACATGTTTCAGATTGGTTTTTATTGACAATTTCTCCCAATTCATTTTCAGTTGCCTCTTCAACATCATATTTCCAGCGACAAGAGTTTGTACATGTTCCCTGATTGGCATCACGGTGATTAATATATCCCGACAATAGACACCGACCTGAATAAGCCATGCAAAGGGCCCCATGCACAAATACCTCCAATTCGATATCTGGAACATGTTGATGAATTTCTTCAATTTCCTTGAGGGAAAGCTCACGTGACAAGATAACCCGTGTTAATCCCATCTCTTTCCAAAATTTAACCGTGGCCCAATTAACAGCATTGGCCTGGACGGATAAATGTATGGCCATTTGAGGAAAATGTTGCCTCACCATCATAATTAGTCCAGGGTCAGACATGATCAAAGCATCAGGTCCCATGGTGACAACAGGCTCCAAATCTTTGATAAATGTCTTTAACTTTGCATTATGAGGTGCAATATTAACCACCACATAGAAAGATTTTCCTTGAGCATGTGCCTCATCAATACCGATTTTAAGATTTTGGTGATTGAATTCATTATTGCGAACTCGCAGACTGTAACGTGGCTGTCCTGCATAGACCGCATCTGCACCGTATGCGAAAGCATATCGCATGGCCTTTAACGTACCAGCTGGACTTAAAAGTTCTGTTTTCAAAGAATGACGCATAACAAGGTAAAACTTTAATGAAATAAAAAAAGCCTTTTTAACAAGGCCAAGAAATTTTTCAACCTTTTAAAAAAGCTATATGCAGATAAAATTATTTATCTTCATAATTTAATTTATCTAGGCAAGAGTACATGCCTCCGTTAACCGTCTGACCACTCTTTCTCGCCCAATCAACGGTAAAAGCCCTCTCATCTCCGGCCCTTTATCCTCTCGTGTTAATGCCAGACGCAATGGATGAAAAAGAGATTTTCCCTTTCGACCACTAACCTCTTTCAAAATATTGGTCCATTGGCTCCAGGTCTCTTGCCCCCAAGGTTCAGTTGGCAAACATTCCAAGGCCAGATGAAGATATGATTTATCTTCATCCGCAACTTCAGGAATAATATCCTCATGAACCAAATCCCACCAATATCGCGTTTCAGACAGTATATCGATATTGGGTCGGACAATATTCCAGAATTCTTCTGTAACAGCTTCAGGCAATCGATCTCTGACTTCTGAAAATTCCATTGTATGCAAACACTTTTTATTCAATGCCAACATTTGTTGAATATCGAACCTTGCTGGTGAACGCGAATATGAGGATAAATCATAATCCTTTGCCAATTCGTCAACAGACAACAATTGTGGATCTCTTGATGTCCCCAATCTTGCCAGATAGGAAACCACTGCTTTTGCCTCCAATCCGTCCTCGCGCAATCGGCGCAAGGAGATACTTCCCAATCGTTTTGAAAGCTTACCCCCATCCTCGTCAAGCAGTAACGGTAGATGGGCAAACTGGATGGTGTTTGGATGATCAGACAATGCTTCAATCAAATCCAGTTGAACACCTGTATTTGTCACATGATCCTCACCCCGGATAATATGCGTAATGCCACTTTCAAGATCATCGACAACTGATGCCAAAGTATATAAAACGGTACCATCTGCCTTGATCATGACTGGATCGGAAATGGAGGATAATTTGACGTGACAGTCACCCATAACCAAGTCTTTCCATTTCATTTCACGCCCAGAAAGCATGAAGCGCCAATGAGGTTTTTTTCCGTTTGCCTCTGCCTCTTTTCGTTGTTCAGACGTAAGCTTAAGCATTGCCCGATCATAAATAGGAGGCTTATTTTGCCGACGACGCAACTCTCTCTTAAAATCAAGCTCCTCTTTGGTTTCAAAGCATGGATACAGACGCCCGGACTGTTTTAATTTTTCTATTGCTAATTGATAACGATCCATACGTTCAGATTGACGCATGAATTCATCCCAGCTAATCCCAAACCATTTTAATGCCTGATATATTTCCCGAACATATTCCTCCTTGGAACGTTCAACATCCGTATCATCAATACGCAACATAAAGGTTCCACCATGATGACGGGCATAAAGTGCATTAGCAACTGCTAGACGGGCATTTCCTACATGCATCAAACCAGTAGGACTTGGGGCAAAACGTAATTTCATAATCTGTACTTGTATTTTAATTAACAAAGAAAACTTATATTATTTGTCGTCTTCAGGAAAATCATCCTCTTCCACCAAACGACGTGGATCAAGCGCACGCCAGTCCCTTTCCATTGGCGTAGCAACATTTTCAATAAACATCATAATGGAATCCGAAGAATCCCAATTCTCTTTTTCTTGTGAATCAACAACTTTCGCATCTTCTCCAAAAGCTGACCAAGCATCAAAGATTTCCTGTCGTGAAGCTCCTGGAATACGGCATCTTTCAACACTGTCCCGAACATAAGTTTTGGCGAATGCATTGGCATGTTCCAAACTGTAAAAACCGGCAACCACTTCAGTGACCTTATTTTTTTGCTCACTCGAAAGATCAAAGATCTGTACATTATATTCTCTCTTGTCTTCTTTGTTCTGATCTTCTTGATTTTGCAAATTATTTACCCCAATCATATATTATAAATTATCATATTCCCAAGTTAGGCATATACTGTCGGGCAAGATTAATCAAAAATTCCCGACCTTTTTTAACCAAAGGTTTGCCATTATATGCAATAATATCGGCAGTTGCATATGTTTCATTCCATAAAACAGGAATGAATGAACCGGTCCCGACAATATCAACCGGGGCTCTTGCTTCAGAAATGATACGACATTTCTCGATATCAAACCCTGAAGAGGCAATGATCTTAACCCTATCAAATCCAGCCTCATCAAGTTTTTTACGCATATACCATATTGCAGCCGCAGAGACACCTGTTCCTGCCAGATATGTCAATTCTTTTTCGGAACAATAGCGTTGAATTGTTTCAGGAGCATATCGCATTAACAGTTCATATGATGACTGTCTATTCAGTCCTTCAATGTATCGTCCACCATGAGTATCCAAGCGCAGCAAAATTTTACCCTGGGCCGCCAATTCTGGAAAAGCCTTGCAAACCGCCAATCCATCCGTAATTTCTTGACCAAAGTAATCAACCAATACACCAAGTTCCTGATCTGGAAACTGCTCATGAAACATTTCAGCAGCTTTAAGGGTTGAACCGGCATAACCGATCAAGGCATGCGGCATTGTTCCAAGTCCTTGATGTAATCCATAAAATTTTGAGGTTATCGTACTCGCAGTCCCGATAAATCCTTTCGCTCCGTTCTTTTTTTGCGCTGCCTTGCTACCAACCCATGCAGCATACTCCACCAACTCCTGCATTTCATAACCGGCACAATGTCGCGCATCCATCGCGATGAAGCTTGTATCTGGCAAAAGTTGGATCATCTGAAACGCATTGCAGGCGGCAACACAACAGGCGCCTAGTTTTTGCAATAATATGGTTTCCAGTGTGACAAGCTGTTTAAAGGATCCCTTTAAGTATAATATCGGCAACCCTGCTCCAACCCATTCCCCTTCTGGAAATGCCAGTTTATAACTGGCATTAATTTTTTCCCTGGCGATAATATGCTCTAGCCATTCAAGAGCAATTCGAGGTGCAGAAATTACAGGACGTCGTAAAAAAACGGCATAGACAACTTCTGTATCCCCATATTGCTCGATTATTTTCTGTGTACGAACAAAATACATATCCGTACGATCTAATATTTCCTCATTATTACCAGGTACTGTCACAGCCAAGGTAGATGACAGAATTTTATCCACGTTCTTTTTTTCTAATCCATCAGTCATCCATTTGACTTTCAATAATATTACAAAACAATATTCCTGTTAATGAGCCGCAAAATTTCTTTTGGTCAACTCATCAGCAAGCAGAAAAGCGATTTCCAAAGACTGTTCAGCATTTAAACGAGGATCACAAAATGTCTGGTATCGTTTTGCAAGATCAGACTCCTTTAGATGATGGGCTCCACCGATACATTCCGTAACATTTGTTCCGGTCATTTCAACATGAATACCACCCGGAATAGCGTTTGAAGAAGTCATTACATCAAAAAAACCTATAACTTCAGCAAGTATTGAATCAAATGAACGTGTCTTGACCCCGTTACTTGTTGAAATCGTGTTCCCATGCATTGGATCGCAAAGCCATGTAACAATATGGCCAGAATCTTTAATCCCCTGAACTATCTTGGGCAAATAATCCCTAACTTTTGCAGCCCCCATGCGACTGATCAGAGAAATACGTCCCGGTTCATTGTTTGGATTCAAAATATCCAACAATTTTAATAAATCCTCCAAATCGGCAGATGGACCAACCTTGATACCAACCGGATTTTTAACGCCTCGCAAAAATTCAACGTGCGCACCATCAGGTTGACGTGTTCTATCACCTATCCATAAAAAATGCGCCGAACAATTGTACCAGTCATCGGATGTTGAATCAATTCGTGTCAAAGCCTGTTCATAGGGCAATAATAAGGCTTCATGAGATGTGTAAAATTCTGTTTCATGAATTTGCGGCGTATTTTGTGATGTCAAGCCACAAGCTTTCATAAATGCTAGAGTTTCATCTATTCGATTGGCCAATTTGTTGTATTGTTTTGCCAGAGGCAGGCGCTTGACAAAATCCAGATTCCAGCGATGGACTTCATTTAGATTAGCATAGCCACCATTTGCAAATGCACGGATCAAATTCAAGGTCCCAGCTGACTGGAAATAGGCAATTTCCATTCTTCTCGGGTCTGGAGTACGGGCCTCTTTCGTAAATTCAGCTCCATTGATAATTTCGCCACGGTATGATAAAAGACTCATACCGTTCTTATTTTCATGTGATGAAGAGCGTGGTTTGGCAAATTGACCTGCAATGCGACCAATTTTTACAACAGGAACTTTTGCTCCAAACGTCAGGACGACAGCCATTTGAAGAATAACCCTGAACATATCCCGAATGATATCAGCCGTAAATTCCTCAAAATTTTCAGCGCAAGGCCCACCCTGTAATACAAATGCCTTACCTTCCGCTGCTGCTGCCAATTGCTGTTTCAGTTTACGCGTCTCACCTGCAAAAACCAAAGGTGGATATTGGAATAATTTATCTTCGATTAATTTCAATACGGATTGATCTGGATATTCTGGCACCTGTTTAATTGGAAATGAACGCCAAGAATCTGGTGTCCAGTTCTTATTTACATTAGCATCAGACAATATCTTACTATCCATTGTAAATCCTGTTTCAATAAAAGCTTAAATTACAAATATTTTATCTAATATTTTACATTCAAACATACAATAACATTTTCCTAAAAAAACATATTATTTATCTTTTAATATAAAAAATTAACCATATTTATAAAATAATTAACCAGCAGCTTTAATATTGTATGGTGTTTCATATAATATACTCTATACAGATACACGATTTTTATATAAAACTTTCCTTAAATATCTTTGACCTTGAACGAATGGGAACAACAGTTAATGATGATTTTCTCTCGCCGGGCTTTTCTTGCCAGCTTAACCGCATTTATCCTTTATTCGGGTATTCCGCATGAAACTAAAGCTGCCTCCACCGTTCAAACTATTCGTGTCGGTATCATTAGTGGTCCTGAAGAGGAACTGGCCCTTACCGCCAAGGAAGTTGCAAAAACAAAAAACATTGATATTCAACTGGTCAATTTTGACGATTACAACATTCCAAATGAAGCGCTTGTTGGTAAAGATATTGATGCCAACGCTTTCCAAACAGTTCCCTTCATGGATGCGCAAATTCAGGCAAAAAATTATAAATTGGCCGTTCTTGGAAAAACATGGGCGGAACCACTGGGTTTTTACTCACATAAAATCAGATCCATCCGTGATCTTCCTGACCAAGCAAAAATCGCCATTCCCAATGATTCTTCCAATCAGGGCAGGGCTCTTAATCTTCTAGTAAAAGCCAATCTCATCCAACTACGGCAGAATGCTCCGGCATTACCTAGACTTGGGGATGTCATCAGTAATCCACATCATTTTCAGCTTATTGATCTTGACGCCTCCCAGTTATCCCGTGCCCTAGATGATGTCACAATGGCCGCGGTCAATACGAATTTCGTCATACCGGCCGGGATCAATCCAAAATCTGCTTTACTTAGAGAGGATATTAAAGACAGTCCTTATGACAATATCTTGGTTGTGCGTAAAGGGGATGAAAACCGCCCTGAAATGAAATTGTTGCTGGAGAGTTTTCAATCCGATGCCGTGAAAAAGGCAATGGAAGATAAATTTCACGGCGCTATATTGCCTGCATGGTGACACATTCTTTTCCTCAATGCAGTTTAATTGATAAAAATTTATGACTTCAAATTTACCCGTTATTGAATTTGACAATGTTTGCAGAAATTTTGGCAATCATGCCGCATTATCCAACCTTACTTTCTCCATTCAAAAAGGAGAAATAGTTGGAATTATCGGACACTCTGGAGCAGGAAAAACAACCCTGTTACGATGTTTGGCAGGGCTGGAAAAACCAACAAGTGGCAAGGTCAAGATTGAAGGAAAAGATATAGCCCATTTGCCTGAAAAGGCTCTTATTCCATTAAGACAGCGAATTGGGCTGGTTTTTCAGCATTTTAATCTACTTAATTCTAAAAATGTTTTAAATAATATTGCCCTTCCCTTGAAAATTGCAGGGATTCCTAAAGCCAAGCGAATTGAGAAAGCAAAAGAATTGCTCGAACTGGTTGGCATTCCTGACAAGGCCCTCAATTATCCAGCCCAGTTATCGGGGGGGCAAAAACAACGTGTTGGAATAGCAAGAGCCCTGGCAGCCAATCCCGCCCTTTTGTTATGTGATGAGGCAACCTCTGCCCTTGACCCAGAAACGACACGTTCAATAATTGAACTTTTATTACGAATTAATCAGAAACTAAAACTTACAATTGTTTTGATCACTCATGAAATGAGTGTTATCCGCCTTTTAGCAGATCGAGTTTTTGTTCTGCAAAAAGGTAAAATCATCGAGAAGGGAGCAGTCGGTCAAGTTTTTACTCATCCGCAATCGGAAACAACCCAACAATTATTGCAAGAGGAACAGCCTGCCCTTCCTCAAAGTATATCGCAAAATATTCATCCCAACCCTGACAGGAATGACCATGCCATTCTACATGTCGTCATGATGGGCAAGGTTGTAAGAGATCCCTTAATAGCTAATCTTCAAAAAGATTATCAAATTTCCGCAGTACTGTTGGAAGGAAACATAACCCATATACGTGAAACACCAATTGGCACGACATTTCTTGCCGTTCCTGCGGATCAATGGCAACAAACAATAACAGCTCTTACAAGCATGGGTGTTGAGACAGTTGAAAAGGTTGGTTATGTCCGTCTTTAATCTTGATCAAATGAATAATTTCATAAGTCAGTACTCTCATATTTCAACATATCAACTTGAGCAGTTATATATTGCTATTGGCCAGACATTGGAAATGACTCTAGCTTGTGGTTTGCTAACCTTGACAGGTGGATTACCTCTCGCCTTTTTCCTGGTTATCACCGCACCTGACGGTTTAAGGCCCGCACCGATATGTAATCGATCGATTGGATTCATTATTAATATATTCCGATCCATTCCTTTTATAATATTGCTAGTGGCCCTAATTCCCGTAACGCGATTTCTTGTTGGAACCGCTATTGGCACGACTGCAGCAATTGTTCCGTTAACTATTGCAACTATTCCCTATTTTACCAGAATAGCGGAAGTTTCCCTTAAGGAAGTCGACCGTAATCTTATTGAGGCAGTTAAAGCGATGGGAGGAAGCAATTTTACAATTATTAAAGAGGTTCTATTGCCTGAAGCTTTACCGGGACTCATTTCCGGTTTTACCGTGACTCTAATCCTGATTATTGGAATATCCGCCATGGCTGGGACCATTGGGGCAGGTGGATTGGGTCATTATGCTATACAATATGGATATCAACAATTCAGATCGGATATTATGGGAATTGTAATCGTTATATTGGTGCTCATGATTTCAGGAATTCAATGGTTTGGGGATTATCTTGCAGGGAAATATAATCACCGTTAGCCTTTAGATAAAATAAAAATTACTGATATCTCTGAAATCTTCAAATATGTTTTTATTTCATTTTATGTTATAGATTGAAGAATAAACCCATCCATTTCATCACGGGCTTAACTTTTCAAATTTGGTATATTATATCAAGAACGTAAATTATAAATCTATATCAGCTATTTTTTAGAGCCATAAAGGATAAATTATAATGAATTGGTTTAAAACTGGATTGTATACAGTTTTACTTTCTACGACTTTACTATCTGTCAAAACTTATGCACAAGTTACGCCAATCAATCAAGAAGAAAGCGGAACTTTACCAGGCTTATCCAAACAATCCGTTCAAATGAAATCCCAGGAAGCTGAAAAAGGGGGTGAACATATTACCGTTCGAGGACACCGTGAACCACCTCCCGGTTATACCTATGCGCCTTCCATGAACATGCAAAATGGACCAGATCCCGAGCATCAACAAGCTTTGGCTGAATCGAAAGACAAGGTAAGTGGTGCCAATCTTTCAAGATATGGTACCGCGTATCAGGAAAGTGGCCCAATGGGACAGGGGAAATTAGGGGATTCAACAGGAAATGGATGGTTAACCCCCCGATAATCAAACTTTTAATTTTGTTTATCTGTAACCCTTGCAACCTGACGAAGGGTTACAATTTCCTCCGCAGAGGTTGGATGAATACCGATTGTTTCATCAAAAACTGCCTTGGTTAAACCTGCCGCAACTGCAACTGAAAATCCTTGCAGCATTTCTGGTGCGTTATCTCCGACAATATGAAGTCCAACAACCTTTTGCGATGATTGATCAACGATCATTTTAATAAAGGTTTTAACCTTACGTTCCGTTAAACTATAGCGCATTGACGTAAAATTGGAGATATAGATATCAACTGCTCCTTTTAGCGCAGCCTCTTCTTCAGTTAAACCAATGCTTCCAATTGGTGGATTAAAAAATACAGCCTTCGGAATGTAGTCATAGTTACTTTTACGAATTTTATTTCCGAATAAACGATCAGCTAGGGCATGTCCTTGAGCAATGGCTACAGGAGTAAGATTAACAAAATCTATCACATCACCGATCGCATAAATATGGGGAATTCGAGTTACAAAATCTTCATTAACAATGATTTCCCCTTTTTTCCCCTTTTCAATCCCAATTTTTTCAAGATTTAATCCTGACAAATTGGGATGCCGACCAGTGGCAAAAAATACACAATCTGTTTGCACCACTTCTCCGTTATCAAGATAAAGATGATATTGCTCACCTTGTTTAATAATCTTTTTTGGATGGGCTTTGACATGTTGGATAATATCCTTACGCTGTTCAATCGCATCATAGACAGCCTGACGTATATCCTGATCAAATCCTCTGAGGGGGACAGGTTGACGATAAATTAAATCCACATTTGAACCCAGTCCGGCAAATATGCCGGCAAACTCAAGTGCAATATATCCAGATCCAATGATGGCAATATTTTCAGGACGTTTTGACAAATAAAAAGCTTCATCTGAAGTAATGGCGTATTCATTTCCTTCAATATCAAGTTTCGTGGGTGATGAGCCTGTTGCAATAACAATATGCTTGCCTGTAATAAATTTATCTTCTGCATTTTCATCAGATAATACAGAAGATGAAATTTTAAGAGTATGGTCATCTTTGAAAGAGGCATGACCTGTAAATAGAGTCACCCCCGCCCTTTCCAACATGGAAATATAAATATTATTTAACCGTTTTATTTCATTGTTTTTTGCCTCAATAAATTCAGGCCAATGATGGTGTCCGGGAACCGTATCCCATCCATATCCGTGACTATCTTTGACCTGATTGTTGAAATTGCTTGCATAAACCATAAGCTTTTTTGGTACACAGCCAATATTTACGCAGGTACCACCCCAATATTGTTTCTCAACAACCGCAACACGGGCACCATGGGAAGCTGCAATACGGGCACAGCGAACACCGCCTGAACCTGCTCCTATAACAATAAGGTCAAAGTCGTATTTCATGAATTATTGCTCCGCAAATGCTTTTTCAATTACAAAGGAACCAGGTGATGAACCGTTGCCTTCTACAAAACCTCTTTTTTCAAGAATTGACTTGGTTTCCGCCAACATTTCTGGAGAACCGCAAATCATAGCACGATCATGTTCGGGATCCATAACAGGTAAATTAATATCAGAAAACAGTTTCTCATTTTCAATCAGGGTCGTGATACGATCTCTTACAGGAAATTCCTCACGAGTAACTGTAGGATAATAAACCAGTTTTTCTTTCACATATTCTCCCAGAAATTCATTATTTGGCAAATCATTTAAAATATAATTATGATAAGCCAGTTCCCCTTTGATGCGTACAGTATGGGTCAGGACCACTTTTTCAAAATTCTCGTATACCTCTGGATCACGAATAAGGCTCATGAAAGGTGCCAATCCGGTTCCCGTTGAAAAGAAATATAAGTTTCGACCGGGTTTCAAATTAGGAAGCACCAGGGTTCCCGTTGGTTTACGTCCAATAAGAACCGTATCACCGACCTTCATATGACATAAACGTGAAGTCAAGGGACCATCAGGAACCTTGATTGACAAAAATTCAAGATGTTCTTCATAATTAGCGCTTGCAACACTATAAGCTCGCAATAAAGGTTTGCCATTTACCTCGATTCCGATCATGCAAAATTGACCATTTTCAAATCTTAAACTTGACGTGCGCGTACAAGTGAAAGAAAAAAGACGGTCCGTCCAATGATGAACAGATAAAACCTTTTCAGCATTTAAGTGACTATATTCTTTAGAGGGCGGGGAAAGACGAAAAGAATCATCAATCATCACTGATTCTGTCATTATTTACTAATCTCCTGCAATATTGGTCAATTTATATGAAATTTATCTTATATATTGAAACCCAATTCGTCATTTTTAAAAAATTACCGTGTTTAAAATTATCTCTAATAAGAAAATACTGATAAAATTTTTTGATTCAATCTTATTTAATCAATTTTTTCAAATTATACATAAATATAAGGCATTAAAATAAAAAAACTTATATTATAAGTACTATATGTTGCGAAAAACCTATATTATCTTTTATCTTGTATTCTAGATATGTACTAAATAATAAAATTCAATTTTTTAATCTGTTAAATCATATGAACTCATCCCCTGCTGAACTTGCCCTTTACAAAGTCTTACAAGAAACCCGGCTAGATATTACGCCTCAAGAGGAAAATCGTCTAAAAAAACTCATTGAACGTCAATTTGAAACTGACTCTGACACGATTGCACCAGCAAATTTTATAAAACTTCTCTGTAATATTCGTAGAAAGGGATGGGCCAAAAAATTAACCCAGCTTGTCCAACAAAAAAAATATGTTTGGGTTCAACCCGAAGATATTGCATGGGCGGTTTCGTTTATTCACACACCTGAACCCAATGAAACTAATTTTGAAAATGTATTGCGGCTTGCCCTAGGAAACCGTTTGAAACAATCAAGCGGTAATGCCCATGAGGCAATTCAAAATTTACAGCTTGAAACCAATAATGTCTCAGCCAGAACATTCGATAATAAACAATTGACAATTATGGCAGATACCGTTGCCATGGCTTTTGATATACAGGATAAAGATAGTTTTATTGATCAGATTTTGACAGATTATAAGATCAATAAAGAAAAAGATGAACAGTTACTACAAACAGCCAAAGCCCGTAAGAAACAGGAGATAAAACGACAAAGGGAATGGGAAAATAGCCTTGTAAGCTTCAAGGATATACCCACAATATTGCATTGCTCGTCCAGGGATGCCCTAAAATGGATTGGACAGAACAGAATTCCAATTGCCCAGAAAATAAAGAAACGCGGAAAAGATATTTGGAAATTTGATCCTGTTGAATTGAGAAAATTACGCAATCAAATTTCAAGTTGGATCGAAGAAGTCCCTAAGGGAAAAAAGGGTAAATATATAAACCTTGGTGATCTCAATATCAAAAACAAGGTATTGGCCAATGTAGCGGCAATGGATCGATATGCAGGGCATTTTATAACAGCCCGCTCCCTGAAAAGACATATCACCATTGTGACTGGACCAACCAACAGTGGAAAATCTTATACTGCCTTGGAAACAATGGCTAAAAGTGAGAGTGGAATTGCCCTTGCACCACTACGTTTATTGGCGCATGAATTCAAGGAAGCCCTGGCGGAACGTGATATTGAGGCATCCTTGAAAACGGGTGAGGAGCGCAATATTATCCCCGGAAGCCGTTTTCTGGCAGCTACTGTAGAAATGTGCCCGATGGACAATCCTGTTGATGTGGCGTTGATTGATGAGGCGCAAATGCTGATAGATCCTGACCGTGGCGCAGCATGGACGGCTGCAATTATGGGCGTTCCGGCACGCCATGTTTTTGTTCTGGGTTCACCAGAATGTATCCCTATTGTCAAACGCATTGCCAATTTATGTGATGACCCCTGTGACGAGATTATTCTACAAAGAAAAAGTCCCCTTATCACTGCCAGTTCGCCAATCAGGTTATCAAAATTGAGAACGGGTGATGCACTTATCGCCTTTTCAAGAAGAGAGGTTTTGGATCTACGTTCCCTTCTAATGCAGAAAGGTCACCGCGTTGCTGTAATATATGGGGCCTTGAGTCCGGAAGTCAGGCGGGCGGAAGCAAAACGCTTCAATAATGGCGAGGCAGATATTTTAATCGCAACAGACGCTATCGGTATGGGATTAAATTTATCCATCAAACGTGTTATATTCAGCACGATCTTTAAATTCGATGGTCAAAACAGGCGCCCCCTCACATCCCAGGAAATCAAACAAATAGGCGGACGTGCAGGTCGATATGGCAAGCATGAAAACGGAATTGTAGGTATTATGGCTGGTGCGGGCGATCCTGCCTTCATCCATCGTAATCTGGAGGCCCCTCCAATCCAGGAAAATGATTTGCGACCCCTGGTGCAACCTGACAGTGATATTGTTCAAGCAATTGCCAATGAAATCAATTCAACAAGTTTATTCGGTGTATTGACACGCTTGAAACGGGCTGTTTTACGTCCTGATGATCCCAATTATCGATTGGCAAAAATGGAGGAAACATTCGCGATTGCATCCTCACTGGAGGGAGTGGATGGTCTTTCCCTTAAAGATCGCTGGACATATTCAACATGTCCGGTCGATGACCGTGACAATGGCATTCAACGGCTTACCCATTGGGCAGCGGATCATGCTGCCGGCAAAACCATACCCGCCCCTGGATCTGGAAAACTACCGAATCCAGTCCAAGCCTCCCGACGCGAACTTGAACGCGCTGAAAAAATGCATAAACGCCTGGTAAGTTGGCGCTGGCTATCCTTGCGTTTTCCCGATTTTTACCCAGATCTGGAAAATGCCGAGAAAAATACGAAGAAATTAAATGAATGGATTGAATCAGTCCTTCGCCAAAAACGCAGGAAGATTGAATTGTAATTAAATTCATGTGAATAATTTATTAACTGTTTTGAAAATATTTTCAAATCGATCTAAAGTTTCCTTTGATAAATTATTACAAAATGCAGGGTCGGTTGAAAATTGATAAGCGGGTTCATAATGATTAAATCTATTTTCATGCATAAGGTTATTCACCTGTTTTATAATACCTTCTATTTTCTTATCTAAATCTTCTATTTCAATCTTTTTTACTGGAAATGTCTTGTTAAATAATTGTATATATTCTTGTGGCTGAAAAATATCCTCAATATCTGCTTTCTGTCTATTTTCCAAAAATTCATGGAAAAATTTTATATTTTTTGAACGAATGATTTTTTCCTGATGCATTTTATCTAATTTTGCTTTTGCCTTTTGATCTTCAAAAGAATCCAACAGGCAAACAATTTGTAGTTCATTACCCCGTAATAAGGAAATGAAAGTGGCAACTTTATCCAGACCACCGGTTGGAACTATCGATATATCCTGATTCAAACCTTCCCGACTTTGCAATTTCAAAAACTCAGAAATCGTTTTTAGATACAATAAATCAGAAACCCCTTCTACCAGCAAATTCTTAGAGGATATAAAAAGGTTTTGGACAAGATCATATCCTAAAGCGGCCTGTAAGGGGAATAAAGTGTCTGGATCTTTTTGTTGGATAGTATCCTGAACTACGGATCCTTTATCAGCATTAGAAGGATCATCAAAAACGGTTCTTACTCTATTTAAGTGATCCATTTCGATCATGAAGGGTGAATGCGTTGTGTAAATAATCTGATAATCATTTTTTAAATCATTAAAAAATGTTAATAGATCTGCCTGAGCAGCGGCATGCAAATTTAATCCTGGTTCATCCAAAAGTAGAATATAGGAAGACAAAGGATCAGCTTGAATTTTTTGAAATCAAACTATAAATGAAAAGAACCAATTAAATACCTCTACTACGATTATGTAGAGGCAAGGTCATTCGGTTTTTAAAGTTTTGAACCCTTAATTTGAGGTAATGATCAACAATTGTATAGGATACTATTTGCTTTTCAACTTTACCGTAAGGTGATGTTATATTAACTGTCTTTGTTTTTTCCTTTTCTTTAGACTCGATATCAAAATCAATTTTCAAATTACTATTTTGATTCCAATATTTAAATAACTCATCAGAAATTTTATTTGCTGTTGCTTCTAATTCAGCTTTATAAATTTCATAATCATCTGATGCTAAAACTTCATTTAAATCCATATCAGCAAGTTCAAGAAAAGCTTTTGCTGTTTTTAAACTGTCTGTTAATTCTAAATTTTCATCTTGAAATTCTTCCAAACGAATCTCAGAAGGCAATTGATAATATTCGTCATAATAAATAAATTTGGGGATGTATGGCTGTATAATTTGAAAATAAATATATTTTTCTATAAAATTATTCCATTGCACACTGTTTGTTACAATGAAAGGAGTGATTTTATCTAAATTTTCTATAGAACCTGTATATTTTTTCTTAATTTCTTCCAATTCTTCTAAAGAATCAATATTTAGAAAAATTTCTAAAATATTTTCATCAACATTGATATTAAAATTTTCAAAAAATTGCTGGGCATTAACCTTTATTCCTTCAATAGTGATTTCATTTTCAAAGGATACATTCTTGATAATTTCATAATTTCCAGCCCAGATATTTTTACCCAATTGTTCTTCAATAGAAGCTAAAATATCATCTGTTATTTCATAAACACAGCTAATCGCTAACAGCTTTGGATCCTTATCCCTTGATTTTAACTCTTTCCGTGGATAGTCTAATTGTAAATTAAAAGTAAATTTATCATCTTTTTGAAAGTAGTTACTTTTTGCCAGGCATTCTAAAAAAGCTGTTTTTCCTGATTCATTTTTACCGACTAAAACTGTGATATCATCTTCAATGTTAACTTCCTGTTCCTCTGTAAAAGATTTATACTTATGAATTACTACTTTCTTAAGCTTAATTGCTCTTTTAGTTTTCATAATCAATCCAATAATAATTTTATTAAATTATAAAAATTATAACGATGATATAAAAAAGGCGAATAATTTTTTATTATTCGCATTAAAAATTTAACTATAATCAAAATCTTTTCGATAAAATCGATTTTGGAGAAGACAATGTTGTGGTTTTATCAATTAGAGTATCCACGACTTTATTCTTAACAGGCTTTAGTAAATTGGCTGTTTTAATACCTAACCTCCTTAATTTCCACAATCCCTTTTCTTCACGTGTATAAAGCGTTGCAATAGTGTTTGTCAGGGTAAACATCGGCATGGTTTTGATTCTTAACCGTTTTTCGAAATGACGTAATTGTTTCGATGTGCCGATTTCCTCTCCCCTTTTTAAACCTGCCAAAACTTCATCTGCCAGGATTTCCTGGGCAATCAGGGCAAAATTGTAACCATGGGCTGTGATAGGATGCATTCCAATAGCCGTATCGCCGACCAAGGCAGCATGTCTTGTTTCAAACCGGTTGGCAAATACAGTTTTCAAAGGATAAACATGCCGGGTGGAAACAAGCTCCATTTTTCCAAGCCGTCCATGTATGCGTTTCATTATTTCCAGATTGAATTGTTCGGCTTCCAACGATCTGACCCGATTCATTTCATCAGGAGGAAGAGACAATACAACAGAAGTGACATTATTATTCAATGGCAGTAAGGCAACAGTCTGTCCTTTGTCAAACCATTGCAAGGCAACTTGATGATGAGGCAACTCATGCTTCATACGACATACCATCATATGACGATGAAAATCATGCAGCAAATATCCAATTTCAAGACTATCCCTTATTTTGGAGAAACGTCCGTCACTTACAACAGCCAGTTTTGTAGAAAAAACTGCATCGTCCTGATCTGCATTGGAATATTCAACCCGGGCATAATCAACAAAGCAATTTAATTTATTACAGCGTGTATTGGATAAAACAGTAATCCCTTCACGAGATTGAACCTCTTCAAATGTTGCCTTTCGGATCAGATGATTTGGAACAAGATAACCAAGAGCCTCTTCGCCCTTTCCCTGCGTGTCAAAAATCAAAGGATTGTTTTCTTCCCCATTCTCAACCCTGGCCTCCCTGAGCGAAGAAATTTCATCTTGAGGAATACGGTCCCATATCCCCATTGATTTCATCAATGAAACGGAATGATGGGTCAAAGCTATTTCACGACCATCAAAAGAAGGTTCTTGCAAAGCTGTCATTGGGGCTGGATCAATAACAGTGACTTTCAGACCAATCCCTTCCAGGGACAATGCCGCACTTAATCCTGCAGGACCCCCGCCAATCACAACAACATCCATCATATCTTTAATCTTTAACATCGTTTCATCTCTTTAACTATTTATGAATCAATTTTGAAATTTACTGCACTTCCCTGCCAGTTAGCGACATAATCATCCACTGAAACCCGTGGAGGTGCCTCAGATCCTTCCACAGGTGTTCCGATAAACATAAACCCGATCATTCTATACGGTTTTTTCAGTCCCAATAATTCCGTAATTTCAGGAACATCAATGGGGCCTGTAATCCATTTTGCACCAAATCCCAGAACATGGACAGCATTCAATATATTCATAGTTGCCGCTGATGCTGCCATCAACTGTTCATCAAGGGAGATAGACGTCTTGTCATCATGAAATTGACGAAATCCAAGTGCCAAGATCAAAGGGGCATTCGAAAAATTTTGCACTATTTTGGTTATATAAGCAGGAGGATAACAAGAATCCGGTTTTGTAAGGATTTTTTCCAATGATCTTACCCATTTTTCTCGATACTCTTTACCAATAATCACAAAACGCCAGGGACGTAAGCGCCCATGATCAGGAGCCCGCATCGCTGTTGATAAAATTTGATGCAATTCATCGTCATTTGGCGCAGGTTGCGTTAATGAACCACATGAAAAACGAGAAAGCAGAAAATCAATATTTGACATAAAATTATCCATTACAATAAAGTTATTTATAATTTTACCATTTATAATGTAAGTTTCATATCAAATCTAAACTTACTGTAATTTCCTCGAGACAAAAATACGTAAAAAGTATTATGAATTTAAGTTATATTCATAAGAAATTCATGATTTCATAATTTCATTTCTTACTCTTTAATCTTGGCATTCCGGCAAAAGCAAGTTATTAATTGAATGTCAAATAAAATTTATATTTTAAAGTTATCTTTTATGAATACTCAAAGACAGGTATCCGTACATCGCAAAACCTCGGAAACAGATATCCAACTCACCCTGAATCTTGATGGAGCAGGTCAGTCCAATATCGAAACGGGAATCGGTTTTTTTGACCACATGCTGACAGCTCTTACCAAACATGGCTTGTTTAACTTGGACATAATGGTCAAAGGCGATCTACATATTGATTTTCATCATACAGTGGAAGATGTCGGCATAACTTTGGGTCAAGCATTCCAGAAAGCGATTGGAGAGAAAAAAGGAATCTGTCGGTTTGGACAAGCCTCTGTTCCTCTGGATGAGGCCTTGAGCGAAGTCGTTATCGATATTTCTGGTCGCCCATACCTGGCATGGAACGTGTCTTTTCCAACAGAAAAGATAGGAAAGATGGATACCGAATTATTTGAAGAATTTTTTCGTGGGTTTGTGATGAGCGCCCATTTAAACCTGCATGCAATATTGCATGCGGGTCGTAATTCCCATCATATTGCCGAGGCAACGTTTAAAGCAGCTGCACGTGCTTTGCGAATGGCTTGCGAATTCGATTCACGTGCTTTGCATTCCATTCCATCAACCAAAGGTGTGTTGTGAAATATTTTACTGTCTATGCAAACCAAAACCAACCTTCCGAATTAAGACTGGTGCCTGAAGGTTTTTCCTGGCTCGTATTTATACTTGGACCTGTTGGTCTTTTTGTCCAAAAAAGCTGGATTCATGGATTAATTCTTTTAAGCATTTGTTTTTCACTGGTTATCTGGATACATCCATCTTTCTTCTTGATGGCTTTGGTACATTTTATAGTAGGTTGCTTTGCCTTCCACTTTCAAAGAACGGAATTGCAATGGGCAGGATGGAATCTTCAAACCGTAATTGCCGCACCCAATAAGAAATTTGCCCTTCTTCGTTTACTTGATAAAAAACCCCGTTTAACAAACTATATCAATTCATGAAACATAAACCCGACAGCATTATTGTTATTGATTATAACGGCGGAAACCTTGCCTCCGCTCAACGCGCCCTGATTGCGGCGGCCCACATGATCAATCTGCCTGTTGATGTTGAAATCAGCAACAAACCAGAACATATTCAAAATGCGGACCGTCTTATATTACCTGGTCAGGGAGCGTTTGCAGATTGCATGAGTGGATTGCAATCCATTCCCGGTTTGCTTGAATCGTTAAATGCCAAAGTTCGGCAAGGGACCCCTTTCCTAGGAATTTGTGTTGGCATGCAAATAATGGCTGAACAGGGATTGGAACATAAAACAACCAAAGGTTTGGGATGGATCCAGGGTAAAATAAAACCTATCGATACAACAGATTTACCTTTACCCCATATGGGATGGAATGAACTAAATTTTAAAGTAAATGCACATCCTGTTATGAATGGAATAAATCCAGGTGATCATGCATATTTTGTCCATTCATATGCTTTGTCCGCTGAAGATAACAAGGATATTATCGCCACAACCGATTATGGCATATCCATTCCGGCCATCATCGCCAAAAAGAATGCGATTGGCACGCAGTTTCATGTCGAAAAGAGTCAACAGGTTGGATTACATATTTTGGCAAATTTCCTAAGATGGAATCCTACCCCCGCTTAGCAAGTATTTATTAATTACAATGGATAACATCAACTCAAACCTACTTCCAAAAATCGAATTAGAACAAATTACCACCCTTGATAATGATGATGATTTGCATGCAATCTGTGAATCTCTGGAAGCCGCAATACTGGCTGGTTATCATTGTCGCTGGGTTAAGGCACCACCAAGACAATTGTTGGAAAGCTATATAAAGGGATCGTTACTTGTTCCCGAAAAAACTCTTTTCACAGGTCGAATGGATGGACATATTGTCGCATTTTGCGAGGTTGAAACACCACTAAAAGAAGAGGAATCTCCCTATATTGCTGCAAAAATCACCATTTTTGCAGTTGCACCCTATGCCATAAATGTCGGCGTCAGTAAACGTTTACTTCTAAAAATCGAACAGACCATTGCCCAACTAGGTTTCCCGATCATTAATGTGCAAATTGATGAAAGTCAGAAAAAATTATTTCAGTTTTATTTGAAAAATGGATATCATCATTGGGCAACCCACCCTTATTATCGAAAAATCAACGGGCAAATTTTCAGGGGATATTTTCTATATAAATCCTTTTTGAACCTACCATAATTTTAACTTCATGAAGTGTAACTTATTTATGTCCAGCTTTTCTTCAGCAGTCCATCCCCTAACATTATATCCCGCGATTGATTTGAAAAATGGTCAATGTGTTCGATTACGTCAGGGTGAAATGGATCAGGCAACAATATATTCTGACAATCCCGGTGAACAAGCTCTAAACTGGAATAATCAGGGTTGTAAATGGTTACATGTTGTTGATCTTGATGGTGCCTTTGCAAAAAAATCTGTTAATACAGAAGCTATTTTAAGCATTCTTGCCAATTCTCAGGTGCCTGTTCAACTTGGAGGTGGAATACGGGACCTAAATGCTATCGAATATTGGCTTTATAAGGGCATAAAAAGAGTTATTCTCGGTAGTGTCGCCGTTAAAAATTCCAGACTAGTTTATCAGGCCTGCAAATCCTTTCCTGGTCAAATCGTGATTGGTATTGATGCCAAAAAAGGATATGTATCCACCGAAGGTTGGGCGGAAACCTCTGAAATGAAAGCCCTGGACCTCGCCTTACGTTTACAGGACAGCGGTGCTTCTGCCATTATCTTTACTGAAATTGAACGAGATGGCATGTTATCCGGACTTGATCTTGAACAAACTGCCAATCTTGCCCATCATCTCCAGATACCGATTATCGCCAGTGGAGGCATTGGTAACCTTGCACATATTGAGGCATTACGAAACGTTGCCAATCAGGAGCCAGGAATAGAGGGGGTAATTGTTGGTCGAGCCCTCTATGATGGACGCATTCGGATCAATGACGCTTTAAAGGTGTTGGAAACATGTTGAAAACCCGTGTCATTCCCTGTCTTGATGTCAAGAACGGACGTGTGGTCAAGGGAGTCAATTTTGTCTCCCTACGTGATGCCGGTGATCCCGTTGAACAGGCATTGGTTTATGATAAGGCAGGTGCCGATGAATTGACATTTCTGGATATAACCGCAAGCAATGAAAACAGAAACACCATCATTGATGTGGTGAATCGTACAGCGGAAAAAATTTTTCTTCCTTTGACTGTTGGCGGGGGTATTCGTACACCGGACAATATACGTGCGCTTCTTTTAGCAGGAGCGGATAAATGCGCCATTAATTCCGCAGCCATTAAAAATCCGGATCTTGTTAATGATGGAGCCAATAAATTTGGCAGTCAATGTATCGTTGTTGCTATTGACGCACGATCTGATAATAAAGGTTCATGGGAGGTCTACAGTCATGGTGGTCGTACTCCAACGGGTATTAATGTCATTCAATGGGCAAAGGAAATGACCAGACGTGGTGCTGGTGAGCTTTTAATTACCAGCATGGATCGTGATGGTACGGGAAAAGGTTTTGATCTTGATCTTCTGAAAGCAATTAACAGTAATGTTAATGTCCCTGTGATTGCTTCGGGGGGTGTGGGTCAATTACAACATTTTACCGAAGGCGCACAAACAGGAGCAACAGGATTACTTGCAGCCAGCGTTTTTCATTTTGGCCAATTTACGATTGAGCAGGTAAAAAAGTCTCTGGCAGGAAACAACATTCCCGTCCGCCTTTCCTGATCTGTATTTAATAAAGGAAACAAGGTATGAAATCCAATCTAAATGGTGAAATTCTTGATCGTCTATATAAAAAGATTGAAGAAAGAAAAAATAATGACCCTCAAAAAAGCTATTCCGCCAAATTACTGAAAAAAGGGTCACACAAGGTTGCACAGAAATTCGGTGAAGAAGCTATTGAATGCCTGATTGAATGTGCCACAAAAAATCCACAAAACCTGATCAGTGAAAGTGCCGATGTTTTGTATCATTTGTTGGCCATGTGGGTTATAACAGATATATCGCCTGAAGATGTTTGGGCGGAACTTCATAAAAGAGAGAAAATAAGCGGGATCGAGGAAAAGGCTTCTCGTAATTTAAAATCTTCAAAATAACAGGTGAAACAATGGCTTCAACTTCAGTTCGTTACGATTCTCAAAATATATTTGCTAAAATTTTGAAAAAAGAAATTCCAGCAAAAACAATTTATGAAAATGAATATGTGTTGGCGTTTCACGATGTAGCCCCCAAGGCACCAATTCATGCCTTGGTCATTCCCAAAAACCCTTATACCTCCTATGCTGATTTTTCTCAACGTGCAGCCCCCGAGGAAATTGTGGCTTTTACCAAGGCTGTTGCACATGTAGCCAATTTATTGGGTCTTGACAAAGATGGTTATCGCATTATCAGCAATATTGGCAGGAATTCCGGTCAAGAAATTTTCCATTTTCACTTTCATATTCTTGGTGGGAAAAAGTTACCATTTGCTTAATTAAAATTTTTCCATGATTATTAAAGCAGATAAAGAAACACCTTTAGCAAAGGCAATGAATAAGAAAGAAATCAAGGAATTCATTCGTCTTCTTGCCAAGGCACGTCCGGACGCTAAAACTGAACTGAATTATTCTTCACCCTACACGCTTCTAGTATCCGTTGTTTTGTCGGCTCAGGCAACTGACATATCTGTTAATAAAGCCACAAATAAATTGTTCAAGATTGCATCTACACCTGAAGCAATGGTTGCTCTTGGTGAGGAAAAATTAGTTCCCTTTATCAATTCCATCGGTTTATGGCGTGCCAAATCCCGAAATGTTATAGCGCTTTCCAAACAATTGATCGAAAATTATAATGGGCAAGTCCCGCAAACGAGAGAGGCTTTGGAAGCTTTACCCGGTGTTGGAAGAAAAACAGCGAATGTAGTATTAAGTGTTGCTTTTGATCAACCTGTCATGGCAGTTGATACGCATATATTTCGAATAGGCAATCGCACTGGTCTAGCGCCCGGCAAGACACCCCTCGATGTTGAAAAAAATCTAGTAACAAATATTCCCCGAGAATTGATTGCGAAATCACATCATTGGTTGATTTTACATGGACGCTATTGCTGTAAGGCTAAAAAACCTGAATGCTGGCACTGTCCTGTTGTGCAAATATGCCATTACCAAGATAAAAACATAAGTCCGTTTTGATTTATTCACTCAAAGCTTCGGGTAAATTCGGAATACCACGTTGAATTGGTTCCATAACCCATGGACGATTGCCTCTTAATGACAAATCATTTTTGATCTTGTTTGAATTCAACCATATGCTATGTGATCCATATACCCAGTTTTTTTCTTTATCAACGAATGATATATCAGGACATAAACGCTGTTCCCATAATAAAGAAATTTCCAACCGCATAGCATGACATATTTCAGCTTGGGAAAAGAGATTCTCAGGTTTTTTTAATATGATCAAAACATGTTCATCCAACAATTTGCAATAAAAATCCTTGCAAAGAATATTTCTGTCATGATTGTGAGAAAATTGAATTCTCACTTTTGATACACCCAAGTATTGTTTCCATCCCTCAATCGTATATTTGTTACATCCATGCTGACAAATTACCCATATAAACCCAGTTCGTCGAATGGCAATCATTTGTCCATCCGCAGAGGTTACCAGATCAGGATTTTTACCCCATAAACAGGATATAATCCCTATCGTAATCAGAAGAATACCGATACTTTTTAATCGTGTCACGCATAAACAGATAATACATAATCCAATAAAATAGCATGTCAACCCCCATCCAGGCATATCCTTAACCCATATAATCGCATAAGGGAAATCATTAACAATTCGGGCTGTATTAATTACCAAATTAATTCCATACGCCATCAAATGTAAAAAATAATAATCAATTCCTGTCCCGATAGTTACCAGAGATAGTAATCCAGTTGGCATGATCAAAAACATTGTTACAGGAACCGCAATCAAATTTGCCAAAATAAAATATAAATTCAGTTCATGAAAATGAGCCATAACAATTGGACATACTGCCAAGCCAGCCAAGAAACTGATCCATGCAGCCTCCAAAATATAGAAAAAAAATTTTTTTAAACCACAAGTGTTCTTGGATTTTTTCAAAAAACGGTCATATCCCCAACCATATCCTGCAATTATAGCCATCACAGCTGCCATAGACATTTGAAAGGATACGTTCATGATCGATGAGGGTGAAAAAATCAAAATCATCAATGCTGCCAGCATCAAATTATGCATTGATAAACTTCGACGATCCATAGACAGGGCGAAAACGATCAAACTTGCCATTATCAGACTACGAATTGCCGGCAAATGAAATCCTGTAAGAAGAAGATAGATACAACCTGCAATCCATCCAATTGATAACGCGATCATTTTCACTGGCCAATGCAAGGCAATATATTCACTTCGCAATAAAAGCCAGCGTACTGTACCGCCAACAATCAACATCACCGTTCCCAGATGCAGACCAGCAATGGCCAATAAATGGGCAAGTCCGGCCACAGCAAAAACATGTCTGTTTTCTTGAGATAAATTCGCATCAATTCCGGTTAATAGAATTTGCGCAATTGCACCAGTCTCACCAGGCAATAAAATCCTGATACGACAGGCTATTTTTTCACGTATCAATTGTATTGAGGTTTTATCGCTTTTTCTAATTACGTTAATAGGAGCGATAGCATATCCATAAGCACCAATATTTTTAAACCAATCATGAAATTGCAAATCATAACTCGCCATTCTAACTGGAGGGAATGGATGCTTCAGCATCGCTTTAACCTCTATCCAATCTCCGACATTAATTTGGGAATTATCGGTACGGAATAATGTAATTTGAATATATCGATGCCATTCTTTCTGTTCAGATTCTGGATATGATAAAAAATGAACATGATGTACTAAAATGCGGGTTTTTCCACTTGATAAAATCTCTATTCGACGAATTTTTCCTTTCATTGTGGCCGCATGCGTTGGCAAACGGTAAAAAGGTTCCTGTCGATGTGTTTGTAACCATGCAAGACAAAACCCTGATCCCAATAAAAAAACAACACAGTGAAAAATATAGAGATTCAGTTGAAGGGGATAACGCCATCGAATGACTGCCATTCCTATCAAACCGAATATTGAAAATATAAAACCATATGATAAATCTGGTTCGCTCGTAAGAGTGAAATAAATCAGACTTCCAAGACCCAATAACACAGGCATCCATAATTTCGAATGGTCAGTTTCCCTTGCCAACAGAGCAATGACATTTTTTATGCTGTCTAAGATAGTTCAAAAACTCCATAAAAATATTTTTTTTCTAGACTTCATATCTTTATTTTTAATAATTAATATAAACATTATTTCAATTCACTTTTCATTCTACGTGCAAGAAAGATACCCATGACCGTTCGTACACGTTTTGCTCCAAGTCCAACGGGATTGCTTCATATTGGCAATGCTCGCGCTGCACTATTCAACTATCTTTATGCCAAACATCATCATGGCGAATTCTTATTACGGATTGAGGATACTGACAGAGAGCGTTCCACTCAAGAAGCTGTTGATGTTATTCTTGATGGACTGGCATGGATGGGGTTAACGCCAGACGAACCGCCTGTTTTTCAATCGACAAGAATTAAAAGACACCAGGAAATCGCTCTTCATCTTCTCGAGACAGGAAAAGCCTATAAATGTTTCTGCACACCAGAGGATTTGGCTCAAATGCGTGCCAAGGCACTGGCTGAGGGAAAACCTCCCCGTTATAACGGATACTGGCGTGACCGTGATCCATCCGAGGCACCCTCCAATGCACCTTATACCATTCGCATCAAGGCCCCCAAAGAAGGTGAAACCGTTATTCAAGACCTTGTTCAAGGAGAGGTCACCGTCGCCAATATCGAAATGGATGACATGATTATTCTACGCGCTGATGGAACCCCAACATATCAACACGCTGTTGTCTGTGATGATCATGACATGAATATCACCCACGTCATTCGTGGCGATGACCATTTAACCAATAGTTTTAGACAATTAATGATCTATCGCGCGATGGAATGGAATATTCCCAAATTTGCCCACCTTCCCCTTATTCATGGTCCCGATGGTGCGAAATTGTCCAAACGACATGGTGCAAGTTCGGTTGTTGAATTTCGTGATGAAGGATATTTGCCTGAGGCTTTATGTAACTACCTGCTTAGATTAGGCTGGGGTCATGGAGATGAGGAAATACTTAGTCGGAAAGATCAAATTAGGTTATTTGATCTGGATGGTGTTGGCCGTTCTCCATCTCGAATGGATTATGCCAAATTAACACATGTTAATGGATACTGGTTAAGACAGGCAGATGATGTAAGACTAACCAAAGATGTATTGTCTCGTTTGAAGGGACGGAAAGACCTTGATTTAAGCCAGAATAATGAACAGAAAATCAAACTGTTAATGCCTGGATTGAAAGAACGCGCCAAAAATCTGAATGAATTGGCTGAAAATGCTTCTTTCCTTTGTATGTCAATTCCATTAAATTTTACGGACAAGGCACAAAAATTATTGAATGAAAATAACTGTGCCTTGTTAAGTAAACTTGTCGTGGAACTGAATAAACTACCTGAATTCACAAAAGAATCTATCAATATCTGTTTACATGCATTTGCTGAAAAGGAAAACCTGAAATTGGGTAAAGTTGCCCAGCCTTTACGGGCGGCTGTAACGGGAAGCACCATGTCGCCAGGAATTGATGACACACTTCTCGCATTAGGCAAAAATGAGGTTTTGGCTAGATTAGGAGCCGTAATTAATGGTTAATTCCTTTGGACAGCATTTTCTTGGTATAGAAGGACTTCCCGAAGACCAAATTGAAATATTACTGGACCGGGCAGAAAACTATGCCTTACTAAACCGTTCTCGCAAGACCCCTCGCAATCTGTTGAGAGAACGTACGTTAATCACCCTGTTTTTTGAAAATAGTACTCGCACTCGTACATCTTTCGAACTGGCGGGGAAACGTCTGGGTGCTGATGTCATTAACATGTCCGTTTCCACTTCTTCGGTCAGCAAGGGGGAAACATTACTGGATACGGCCTATACCTTAAACGCTATGCGAGCTGATTTGCTTGTCATTCGACATGCACAATCTGGTGCCCCTGCGCTTCTTGCCCAAAAGGTCGATGCCAGTGTCATCAATGCCGGCGATGGAACTCATGAACATCCCACCCAGGCTTTGCTTGATGCATTAACAATTCGTCGCCACTTTGGAAAATTGACAGGTTTGACTGTTGCAATATGTGGAGATATAGCTCATAGCCGAGTTGCCCGTTCAAACATAATCCTTCTTAACACAATGGGTTGCAATGTAAGGGTTATCGGTCCAAGAACCTTGTTGCCTTCAACAATCGCTAAAATGGGTGCCACCCCTTATTACTCAATGGATGAAGGGGTTAAAAATGTTGATGTTATCATGATGTTGCGTCTTCAAAGAGAAAGAATGAGTGCTGGATTAATTCCAAGTACCCGTGAATATTTTCGTTTCTTTGGACTGGATCGAAGACGGTTAAACCTTGCAAAGTCAAATGCATTGGTCATGCATCCCGGACCATTAAACCGGGGAATAGAGATTGACAGTCATGTTGCCGATGATCCACATCAAAGCGTCATACAGGAACAAGTCGAAATGGGTGTTGCCGTAAGAATGGCAGTTCTTGAAAAATTCTCTCACATAAAGGCGCAGCCATGAAACCAATTCTTTTCACCAATGTCCATTTAATTGATCCTCAATCAGGATTGGATCAACCGGGAAAACTTCTTGTCAAAAATGATAAAATTGCCGGGATAGATCTTCCGGAAACAGAAGGGCAACCATCAGATTGCGATGTCATTGATGGAAAAGGAGCCATTCTTTGTCCTGGTCTTGTTGATATGCGGGTAACCGTGGGAGAGCCTGGATTTGAATATCGGGAAACCATTGCTACCGCAGCAGAAGCGGCTTCTGCAGGTGGGATAACCACCATGGCGATTCTACCCAATAGTAACCCCGCCATCGACAATCCCGCGTTGGTAACCCTGCTAAAGGCCAAGGGTGAAATAACAAAATCGGTGTCCATTCTTCCTTATGGTGCATTAACTGTTGGTTGTGAGGGAAAGGAACTTGCAGAGATAGGCTTGCTTCAAGAGGCTGGCGCCATTGGTTTCACGGACGGGGACAAGGCGCTTGCAGATACCCGCTTGATGATGCAGACCATGGCCTATGCAAGTGGATTTGACGGATTGATCATTCAGCATCCCGAAGATCCCAGTCTGGCCAAAAATAGCAGTGCTACCCAGGGAGAGCTGGCAACAAGACTTGGTTTGCCTTCTGTTCCAACTGCGGCTGAAGCAATTATGATTGCCCGTGATTTACGATTGGCGGAACAAACAAATTGTCGATTACATTTTGGACATATTTCCACCGCGGAGGGACTTAATCTAATTCGACAGGCAAAATCAAAGGGATTGAATATCAGCTGTGATACCGCCCCGGTCTATTTTGACTTGAATGAAGAGGCCATTGGTGATTTTAGAACCTATGCCAAACTTTCCCCACCACTCCGTTCCGAAGCGGATCGTCTTGCAATCTGTCAGGGATTGGCAGATGGAACCATTGATGCAATCGCCTCGGATCATCTTCCAAGAGATGTGGATGACAAACGTTTACCCTTTGCAGAGGCGGCTCCGGGCGGAACAGGGCTAGTTACCCTTTTAAGTGTTACCCTTATTCAAGTCAAAAATGGCAATCTGCCCCTCGCAAAGGCTATTTCACTTTTAAGTAACAATCCCGCGAAAATCCTGCGTCAACCTATCGGAACGCTTGCCAGAGGAAATGTTGCAGATTTATGCTTGTTTGATCCGGATCAAACCTGGCAGGTTGAAGCGGGAAAATTACCAGGACGGGCTCAAAACACCCCATTTGACAATCGTGTCCTTCCAGGTGTCGTCCTTGGAACCTGGAAGATGGGACACTGTATTTACAAAAGAGAGACCCTATGATTTGGCATATACCCCAATATGCATGGACATTAATGGCAGGCATTATCTTTTTGTCCTATCTGATTGGCAGCATTCCTTTTGGAATGTTGGTTAGCTATATTGGTGGAATGGGAGATATTCGCCAAATCGGTTCAGGCAATATTGGCGCCACAAATGTTTTACGTACAGGCAAAAAAAAACTAGCGGTTTTAACTCTTTTACTCGATATGGGAAAAGGTTCTTTTGCAATATGGTGTGCCTATATTTTTGCCATTAACTATACAGTTCAGGCCGAATCACTTGCCGCAATTTTTGTAGTAGTCGGCCATTGTTTTCCCGTTTGGATAAATTTCAAAGGTGGAAAAGGTGTTGCTACGGGGTTAGGTGTCAGCCTTGCCTTAACCCCTATTGCTGGTCTATTATCATGTATTGTATGGTTACTTGCCGCCAGACTGTCCCGAATTTCCTCTATAGGAGGGTTGTCCGCATTTGTTGCATGGCCTTTATTCATTATGATTTTCAATCATCTTGATCTTAAAACCCCTCTTTTATTTCCCGCCCTTCTTATAAGTTTACTGATATTTTTTCGTCATAGAACCAACATATACCGTCTCAGCAACGGTACAGAACCTCGGATTGGTGAAAAAAACCAAAAAAATTAAGTTAAATGTCCAAGAAACCATTATCTTCCACCCTATCTGTAAAACAATTACTTCCATATTTAAAAATTGCCAGAACGGAAGGGATCGGTGGAATCCGTTATCGACAATTACTTGACCATTATCAAACCCCTGAAGCTGTTTTGGAAATTTTACCAAAATTAAAACGTTCAAAAGATTCAACAAAAAAATTTCAAGTTCCTGATAATAAAATACTTCATAGAGAAATTGATCAAACACTTGAATTGGGGGGACAATTCGTTCTTCGTGGAACTCTGGAATATCCGCCCTTGCTTGATATGCTTGAAGATGCCCCTCCTATTCTGATTGCCATGGGCAATATCGAGTTATTAAAAAAGAGAAATGTTGCTATTGTCGGGGCGCGTAATGCTTCTATACATGGCATTAAAATGGCAGAAAATCTTGCGGCTGATCTATCCGTACATCAAATTGGCATTACCTCTGGTCTAGCCAGAGGTATTGACAAAGCAGCTCATAAAGGGGCCTTATACACAGGTTTCACCATTGCCGTAATTGGTTGTGGAATCGATATTTTTTATCCAACAGAACATAAAGACCTTCAAAAATCAATAGCAGAAAAAGGGGTTGTTTTAACTGAATTTTCTATTGGAACCCAACCTCAAGCCATGCATTTCCCACGCAGAAACCGTATTATTGCTGGATTAAGCTGGGGATGTATTGTCATTGAGGCTGCCCAGCATTCCGGCAGTCTTATCACGGCTAAACAAGCGCTTGATTATAACCGTCCCGTTTTTGCAGTACCAGGATCTCCCATTGACCCACGTTGTAAAGGAAGCAATAACTTGATTAGAATGGGGGCTATATTAACAGAAAATGCCATGGATATAATATCCGAACTCCCCCATCCCCTGATCCAAGAAAACACCCCTTCCAATACAGATCTTTTTACCTATTCTCCTGATTCTCCTGAACCTGAAAACATATCCCACCAGAACAAGAATTCTCCACAGGTCAATATACCTGATAAAAACAATTCAAGAACAATTGAAGATGATATTCTCTTCCTGCTTTCTGCCACCCCTACACCTATCGATCTAATCTTGAGAAATGTTCATTACCCTACCAATGAAATTCAGAGTGCTCTTACCTTGCTTGAAATCCAGCAAAAAATTTTTCTTTGCCATAATGGCTATATTTTAAAATGAGGAAATCAAACGAATTCTTGAATTTTTCTTCCATTTTCGTTTTAATATGTAAATCACATCCATTTAAAAAATTAGTTAAAAACCAAAATAGCAGTTGCTTCTTACTAAAGAAAAGATAGTATTCTGTTTCTAATTGAAGAAATCATTTTTACTAATCCGTCTGGAGAGAAAATGACAGACGTCATCGTTGTTGAATCGCCTGCCAAGGCCAAAACCATAAATAAATATCTTGGAAACAAATACACTGTTCTCGCCTCTTTCGGGCATGTCCGAGATCTTTCTCCGAAGGATGGAAGTGTTAGGCCGACTGAAAATTTTGCCATGGATTGGGAAACGGATGAACGTGGAAACAAGCAGATCAAGGCGATTGCCCAGGCCTTAAAAAATGCCAAAACACTTTATCTTGCCACTGATCCCGATCGTGAGGGGGAAGCAATTTCCTGGCATGTCCAATCCATTCTGAATGAAAAGAAATTACTTAAAAATATTAATGTCGAGCGTATTACCTTCAATGAAATTACCAAACAGGCAGTTCAATACGCTATTCAACATCCCCGGAAACTGGACCAACCTTTGATTGAAGCATATCTTGCACGACGTGCACTTGATTATCTGGTAGGCTTTACATTATCACCAATTTTATGGCGGAAATTACCTGGATCCCGAAGTGCGGGACGAGTCCAATCTGTTGCCTTGCGTCTTGTATGCGAACGTGAAGCTGAAATCGAGATTTTTCAATCCAAAGAATATTGGACCATTCATGGCACTTTTATCACTTCATCCAATAAGGATTTCACGGCAAAACTTACCCATTTAAAAAACAAAAAACTTGAACAATTTGATCTAAATACGAAAAATCTGGCAAAAGAGGTTTGTACATATTTAAATAATCAACAGTTTAGCGTTCGTACCATAGAGCGAAAAAAAACAAGAAGGAATCCATCCCCCCCCTTTACCACCTCGACATTACAGCAGGAGGCATCAAGAAAATTAAGAATGAGCGCACAAAACACGATGCGTACCGCACAACAGCTTTATGAGGGAATTGAAGTCAAGGGGGAAACCGTTGGTTTGATTACCTATATGAGAACCGATGGAGTACAAATGGCAAATGAAGCAATTCAGGCCATTCGTAATCATATCAATACCGAATATGGCGAAAAATTTGTACCAAAATCACCACGCAAATACACAAGTAAGGCAAAAAACGCCCAAGAGGCACACGAAGCCATACGACCTACACATATCAATTTCACTCCTGAACAAATCAGTTCTTATTTAACAGCTGATCAGAAACAGCTTTACGATCTTATCTGGAAAAGAGCTCTTGCCAGTCAGATGGAATCCGCAGAACTTGATCAAATTTCCATAACAATAACAGATGAAAAGCAGGAAAATTGCTTTAAAACAACGGGATCAACAATAACATTTGAGGGTTTCTTAAAAGTTTATACAGAAAGTTTTGATGATACAGATAAAGATGAGGCGGAAAATAAAAACAACAAAGGGTCACTCCTACCCACCTTAAGAGAAAAAGAGACTCTTCAAACCAAAGAAATTTTGCCTAGTCAGCATTTTACTCAACCTCCTCCACGCTATAGTGAAGCCTCACTTGTTAAAAAGATGGAGGAACTGGGTATTGGTCGTCCATCCACTTATGCATCCATTCTCGGGGTTTTACGTGACAGAGGTTATGTTACTCTTGAAAATCGTTATTTTATTCCTCAGGATCGTGGACGTTTGGTTACTGCTTTTCTAACATCTTTCTTTAAACGTTACGTTGATGTCGATTTTACCGCCACGTTAGAGGGACAACTTGATGAAATTTCCGATAGTAAAATAGATTGGAAAAAAGTTTTACAGGATTTTTGGAACGATTTTTCCAATGCCATCGAGCAAACAAAAGAACTGAAAATCTCTGATGTTATTGATGCGCTTGATCATGATCTTGGCTCTCACTTCTTTTCCGAAACAACGGACGGGTCCGACCCCAGAAAATGTCCTGCCTGTGAAAATGGCAAACTTCATCTAAAACTGGGTCGCTATGGGGCGTTTATAGGATGTACCAACTATCCTGAATGTCAATATACTAGAAAGTTAAGTCTGGATAATGCTGATCAAGAAGATAATGAGATTTTAAAAGAAGGCAGCAAAATCCTTGGAAATAATCCAGAAAATAATGAAGTAATCTCACTTCGTAAAGGACCTTACGGATTATATATACAATCTGGTGAGGCTGATCCTGAAAATAAAAAGATCAAACCCAAACGTGCCGCTATTCCAAATAATATTGATGGAAACACACTTACCCTGGATCAGGCCATTGCTCTGTTATCTTTTCCAAAATTACTTGGAGAATATCCTGAGACAGGTGAAAAAATCGAAATCGGATTGGGACGTTTTGGCCCTTATATCAAAATGGGAAATATTTTTGCCGCCTTGGATAAAAATGAAGATATTTTATCAGTAGGATTGAATCGAGCCTTGGAGGTTCTTGCAAAAAAAATGGCTTCTATCCGTAATCTGGGGCTTCATCCAAAAGATAAGGAACCTGTTTTATTAAGAAAAGGACGTTTCGGATTTTATATACAGCATAAAAAATCTGTTGCATCCCTACCAAAAGGTGATAACGGAGATAATACAACCCTAGAGGACGCATTGAAACTTCTCGAAGAAAAAGGAAAAGAGTTAAAGAAAACGCCAACAAAAAAGAAAAAAACAGTAAAAAAAACAAAAAAATAATATGATTTTTAACTAGATTATTGTGTTTTTTACGTGACAGATTTTGTTATTTTTATATTTAGGTTTTAATAATCTTAAAGTTGCTATAGCTTTTTTAATATTGGCTAACCTTATATTTAAAATATTTTATTGTCTTTGGAGAACAATCATTTTCCTCCTAATACGACATTTCTGTTTCTTTAGACTGACGCAAAATGCGATATGTTTTCTATATTTCATTTTGCAAAAATACAAACCTTTATTTTATTGTCTGTATATAATTCTTGCATTTAATACCTATACCCCTATATACGCACAATCTACTACATCCACAAAACCAAAAGATATCGCCCCGTTTAATCAACATAGCTACGAAAATGTCATCGCCACCGCATTGACTTTTCTACAACCCAGAATACTGGAAGAACATACGATAAAAGAATTGTCTTTATGGGGACTGAATGGCTTAAATGCCGTTGACCCCTCTTTATCAATTCATGAAATCGAAGATAAGCTTGTTCTTCAACAGTCTCAAAAAATTCTAGCTAACTATCCCTTGCCGGCAGATAACGATATACCCCAATGGGCAAAGACCATAACGGATATTTCTACCAAGGGATGGGAAAATTCCAATTTAATTCAATTGGCAAACAATCAAGGTCTTACCCAAGCTTTTTTTGATGAATTATTTGATCATATGGATCCCTATTCAAGATATGTCGCTCCCAATTTTGCATCCACGGATCGTAATCAACGAGGAGATGGTGAGGCAAATATCGGAATTACCATCTCCAAAGATAAAAACTATATCGTTATCAGCTCTATCAATACCAATGGTCCCGCCTGGTCAGCAGGACTTAACGTAGGTGAACGTATCTATAAAATAGATAGCAAACGTACCTATAAACAATCTGTTGATACAATTAATAACTGGCTAAAGGGCGGCAACAATTCATCTTTGACTCTTGTCTTGGGCTCACACGGTAGAAAAAAAACAAGAATCGTACATTTGAAAAGAGAAATTGTTCCACCAGCGACCGTATTTGCATTTACAAATGATGACATAATTATTTTGAAAATAACCTCCTTTTCAACTTTCACTGCGGAAGAAATCAATCAGTATCTTGATCAAGCTGTTCAAGATATGAAATTAAAGGGCCTGATTCTTGATCTCAGAGGAAATAGAGGAGGTGTTTTGCAACAGGCCATAACAAGCTCTGCATTATTGCTGGATCATGGTATTGCAGCAACGACACAAGGACGAGATCAAGAGTCCAATCACGTATGGGCAGTACAGGGAGGAGACATAACCAATAATGTTCCCATTGTTATTTTGGTTGATGGCAGAACTGCAAGTGCTGCCGAAATTTTAACCGCTGCGTTATCCGATCATAAGAGAGCCGTCGTAATCGGCAGCACAACTTTGGGTAAAGGTCTTGTACAAACCATTGCACAATTACCTGATGGAGGAGAGCTCTTCGTTACATGGAGCAGGGTTATCGCCCCCTTGGGATGGCCAATTCAGGGCTTGGGCATCATTCCGCAAATATGCACAAGTCGTGGAGTTAAATTCACTCAAAAACAAATGAATGAATTAATTAATGATCAATCTTCCTATGCACGTGATGTTATCTTTTCCAAACAATCACGTTTTCCGGTTGAAGCAAAGGACATTCTTCAAATTAGAAATGCCTGTCCCCCTGCCATCGGTTCAGATATTGATCTTGAGATTGCCGATGATTTGCTTCTTAACCCAAAGCTTTACGAAAAAGCACTTGATATGATCCCGAATGATTAAGTTGTATAGACAACCAAATTGGATTTTTCACGGTATTGATATTTTTTTTGATTATTACATTGCTAAATGATAACAATTAAAAATTGCTCTCTTGTATTTATTTAAGTTTGAAAATAGTATATTGCTTCTATTCAAGTAAATTTAAACCATGTGTTGTTTCAATGACATTTGATATATTTTTCGAACAAAAAATTTTTTTTACTTCTTTCTTCACTAAAAAAAGGGTATTTCAGTTCGAAGAATATTTTACTAAAACAATTTGCAGCTGATAGCTAGATTTAAGGAGTGAAAAATTAAGATGAGTTTGAAATTCCCTCTATTTGCTGCATCTATATTTAATATTTCTACCCTTTTATGTTTAACCACTTTTCTCATGCCCTCAACCACGATAAAAGCACAACCGGTTAAAGGTTTGTATGTAACGGGTGCTGGCGGGCTTAGTATCAATCAAGATCAAGTTGTGCGTCAAAATCCCATTATGCCTGATGGTCGTGATAAATATACACTAGGGGCCACTGCAGTAACGAGTCTAGGATATGGTCTTGGAAACGGTTTTCGAGTTGAAGTGGAGGGAAATTATCGCAACAATCCCTTGAAATATCAAAATCTCGGTTCCTATAAAGCCCGTGGTGAGGGACGCCAGCAAACTTATGGATTTATGGTTAACGCCCTTTTTGATATGGATGTGGGAAGCCCTTATATATTCCCATATTTCGGTGCGGGAATTGGTTATGGATGGTCTACAATGAATGGGGTAAAACTTCGCACCGCGGATCATCGTCTTACTGAACACATGGGAGGTACATTCGGGCAATTCGCTTACCAGGGAATTGGAGGGCTATCATTTCCAACCCCTTGGATTGTTGGATTGTCCTTCATTACAGAATATCGATTCTGGACAATGCTGGCACCCCAAAGTCATACCGCCGATGTATGGGGTACCCAAGGAGGAAGAAACATTACCCATCCTTATGGTCATACCAAAGGCAATCGGGATACAACCACCTATTTTAACCATTCCATTTTACTCGGGTTACGTTATGAATTTAACCCTGCCCCTCCTCCTGCAACACCTGTTGATGAAACCCCTGTAGTTCCTAAGGCCAGAAAATCAAGATTATATCTTGTGTTCTTTAACTGGAATAGTTACAGCCTGAGTAATCGAGCGCGACTTATTGTCCGAGAGGCTGCCCAAGCCTACAATAACGTGGAAAACACCCGTATTGAAGCGGATGGTTATACAGATACATCCGCTAGTCCCGATATTAAGGGAAAAAAATACAATATCGAACTTTCCTTAAAAAGAGCCAAGGAAATCAGATCCGAATTGATACGAAATGGCGTTCCGGCCGGTAATATTGATATACATGGATATGGATCACAAAATTTGCGAGTACAAACAGGACCCAATGTACGGGAGGCACGTAACAGACGTGTGGAAATAATTTTACGCTAAATAGTTTCATCGTGGAGGGAATATCACATATTCCGGATTTCCCTTACGATACGATTTTAAATAAGGATTTAAACCAATCCATTGAACAAAGGTGTTGATAGATAACGTTCCGCAAATGAAGGAACAATCGTTACAATGACTTTACCTTTGTTTTCTTTACGGGCTGCCAACTGAATACTCGCAAACAGAGCTGCACCTGAAGAAATACCCACAGGAATACCATCCAATCGAGCAACGCGTCTTGACGTGGCAAGAGCGTCACTTTCTGAAACCATCAGAACCTGTTTAAGTAAATCGGTATCCAAAATACCTGGTTTAAATCCTGCCCCTATACCCTGAATACCATGAGGACCAGGCTCCTCTCCGTTAAGAACAGCACTTTCTGCAGGTTCAACACCAAATATCTCCACCTTTGGATTATGTTTCTTCAATCCTCTGGCAATTCCTGTAATGGTTCCACCTGTTCCGATACCGGCAACAACAATATCGACTTTTCCTTGCGTATCCTGCCAGATTTCTTCCGCAGTGGTATACTCATGGACAAGTGGATTCACGGGATTTTCAAATTGTTTTGGCATCCAGGCATGAGGTGTATTTTCTACAATTTCTTTTGCTCGAGCAATTGCCCCAGCCATTCCCAGATGACCTGGGGTCAGTTCAACCTGCGCATCAAGAAAACGCATCATTTTTCGACGCTCAATCGATGCCTTTTCAGGCATTGTAACGATCAGCCGATAACCTTTCGCTGCCGCTATAAATGCCAAGCCAATTCCTGTATTGCCTGATGTTGGTTCAACTAGTACACTTTTATGAGGACTAATAATCCCTTCTTCTTCCGCCTGATATACCATCGCGGCGGCAATTCGATCCTTGACTGAAGATAAAGGGTTAAAAAATTCTAGCTTTAATAAAATATCAGCTTCGATATTATCCTGCTTTACTAGATTTCCTAGCCTTACAAGCGGTGTCCCACCAATTGTATCAATCAAAGAATTATAAATTTTACCTCTAGGCTGTGCCAACCCAAAACGATTATTTTTTGTCATAACAATTCCCATTACTCGTTGATTAAGGATAATAATCGCTATAAATAACCTATTTATGCAAAATATTTCCACATCACAGATTTTGTTTATAAAAAATACTATTTTTCATCTTAAATAATTATTATATACTATTAATATTAGGATATAAATTTTAAATTAACTAAATATTTCTTTAAAACCTTAGGAAAAATATTTAATGCTCTTAAGACAAGATCGTGCCATTATCGCTATTCTTATTGTAACAGATATCGCCTTTTACTCAAGTCACAATAATACCGTAAGTGCTTCTGACATTTCTTCAAGGACAAAACTACCAAAAAGAAGTATTGAACCGATTTTACAACTTTTATCCAGAGCTTCAATCTTGGAAAGTACTCGTGGACCACGAGGTGGGTATCATCTGGCTAAACCAAAAAGACTACTTTCAATCGCTGATATCATTAAGGCCATTTCGGTTGATGAAAAAGAAAAATATGAAGAATTTACGTTTCCACTTTTTCAACAAGTTATCAAACCATTATGGCAATCTATTGATCAAAAAATCATGAAGGAAATAGCTTCAATAACGATGCAAGATCTCATCAGAAAAGCCGAGGAAAAAGGAATGAAGCGTCCTCGTCCCACAGCTATTAATTTTACTATTTAACGTAATGGTAAATTCAAATCATCATTTAGCTTTTCTTACGGTTTTTCGATGATGGGAGACAGCTCTATGACGTGTTACCTTTTTTCGAGAGGTCGTATTTTTGTTTGCGGGTTCTATAGCGGGTTTAGGAATCTGAACACCTGTATTGTCTACTGTTACATCTACTGACAAAACCGTTTTATTGCCCCCATCCTGATGTAAAAGATTCACAATGAATCTATCTGTTCCTGCATATGCCAAAGATGGCGTGTATCTTATATAGGTTCTTTTATCATAATTATAAACAAATGTCTTGCCATGTTCAGGAACAGTTGCAATACCAAAAGAGATGAAGTTGTTTTTGGAGTCAGGTTGCACAATATTGAATTCACATTGACCATCATCGCTGCGGACTGTCATCGTCGTTTTCCAACTTCCATCCGCTTCTTTGACTATAGGTGTTATTTGACAAACAGATGATTTTTTTGAATATTTAAAAGGATTGGCAGCCTCCCTATCGGGTTGGGCCACTGGTTGCTGATTATGTTGACAAGCTGCCAAAGCAATTCCCAATGAAGCCAAAATAAAAGATGAACGCAAACGCACGAAACTAGCCTCCATTTATTAAATCCTACCTATAACTTGGCAGTTTACAATTACAAACTTGATGAGAATATTAGTTTAAACCCGGATTGGTAAAAAAGATGTAAGAATTTATACCTACCTTTTGTATCAATTACACATCCACTTACAAAGATCACTACCAGATAAAAACAAAATCACCAATAACTTTATGATATTTTAGATGAATTTTAGTATTTTTATTTTCGTTTATTATTGCAAAATGTGAATATAAACTATTGCATTATGTACAATTCCTGTTATATCCGATTTAATAATGTCATATACAACTGCAATAAACTTTTATAGAATAAATCCAATATTCTTTTAACTACCCAACCAATCTTTTTAGTTCATATCCGATTTGGAGCACTCAATGTCTCTATTAGTTAAACGTTTTCTCTTCTCTGGATTAATCGCTGCGGGAATGTTTTCGAATCCATCATGGGCTTCAACGGCCACTTGCAATAATTCCCCTTCTCACGAAGCTTTTAATATAGAAGGCTTGAAAAGCGAATTAATGGTGACAGCCCTTTCATGTCAGGCTCAAAATCAATATAACGCCTTTATCAATCAATTCCGCCCGATTGTTAGCAGTGAGGAAGTTAAATTGAAGGGGTATTTCCGGTCAAGTTACGGAAAACGCTCAGGAAAGGCATATCAAAAAGCATATGATGATTACATAACACAGCTAGCCAACGTACAATCCTCTCAGGGACTTAAAGCGGGAACAATTTTCTGCATTCAAAGAATGTCCATGTTTGATGAAATCAAACCATTGAAAACGGCAAGTGAATTGTCTCAATATGCAGAGGCAAAAGATATTCTCCAACCAGCATCTTATGAAATCTGTCAGGCACCTGCAACACATAAAAAAGGCAAAGTCGTTAGAAAAAGACGAATCACACGCAAAGCGGCTGTTCACAAAAAATAATCTCAAAATTTAAGAGTCATGAAGAAAACATTTTGTAAAAACGTGTTTTTATGCGAAATACACTTATATGAGCGATTTATTTTCTTCAAACAATTCTTCTAAAACCCATTTTGCAGACAAGAAAAATGTAAAAGGGATAAAATCTGTTACCAGCGATTATAACGCCAAAGACATAGAGGTTCTTGAAGGTTTGGAGCCTGTCAGAAAGCGACCTGGTATGTATATTGGTGGTACGGATGAAAACGCCCTGCACCACATGGCAGCTGAAATATTGGATAATGCCATGGATGAGGTCGTTGGCGGTTTTGCAAACACCATTCACATAAAACTTGAACAGGATAACAAATTAACCATTCGCGATAATGGACGCGGAATTCCTGTTGACCCTCATCCAAAATTTAAAAATAAATCAGCCCTGGAAGTAATTCTAACCACGCTTCATGCAGGAGGGAAATTTTCCAATAAAGTCTATAATACTGCTGGGGGTCTTCATGGAGTTGGATCTTCTGTTGTCAATGCCCTATCTTCTTGGATGGAAATCGAAATTGCCCGTGATAAGATGCTGTGGAAACAAACCTATGAACGCGGATTACCGATTACTCCATTAATTGAATGTGGTTATATACAAAATCGCAGAGGAACCCAAATCAGTTTTATTCCTGACATCGAAATATTTGGCAAACTGCAATTTTCACCGAAACAGTTGTATAAACTGTGTCGCTCCAAGGCGTTTCTTTATAAAGGTGTCACCCTAAACTGGTCGTGTGATCCTGAATTAGTGAATAACACTGATATTCCAAGGGAGACAATCCTGCATTTTGCTAATGGACTTGAAGACAGTTTGAAAGAAGAAACCGACTCGGACCAGTTGATCTGTCCTATATGGTCCGGTGACGTCAATTTACCCAATGATTCAAAAGGTGAAAATACAGGCAAAATTGAATGGTCTTTGGCATGGCTGGAAAAAGGTGAAAGCTGTTTGGCATCGTTTTGTAATACCATACCGACGCCATTGGGTGGAACCCATGAACAGGGCTTTAAAAATGCCCTGTTAAAAGGAATTCGGACATGGGGTGAAAACCGGTCCAATAGAAGATCCTCAATCATCACTTCTGATGATATGCTGGGATCTCTTGTAGCAAAATTGTCCATCTTTATTCGGGATCCAGAGTTCCAGGGACAAACAAAAGAGAAACTAAGCTCAAAAAATACAACCAAACTTGTTGAAACCGCACTACGGGATCGTTTTGATCACTGGTTGGCAGCCGATCCAAATCAGGCAGATCAACTTTTCTCTTTCCTTCTTGATAAAGCTGAAGAACGTTTACAACGTAAAGAAAACCGGGAAACAGTAAGAAAAAGCGCAACAAAACGTTTAAGATTACCAGGTAAGCTGACCGATTGCACAAGTTCTAATACCAATCAAACAGAAATCTTTATCGTAGAGGGAGATTCTGCTGGAGGATCGGCCAAACAAGCCCGTAACCGCGAAACTCAGGCAATTTTACCTTTGAGAGGTAAAATTCTTAATGTTGCAAGTGCTTCCAATCAAAAATTAAATAATAATCAGGAATTAAAAGATTTAATAGAAGCCTTAGGTTGTGGCATAGGTTCCGCATTTGATATCGATAAACTACGCTATGGTCGCATCATTATCATGACAGATGCGGATGTTGATGGTGCGCATATTGCTTCTTTATTGATGACTTTTTTCTATCAAGAACTTCCAGAACTTATTCTTCAAGAAAAAATTTATCTAGCTCAACCACCCTTATACCGTCTTAGCCAAGGAGATAAAATTATTTATGCCATGGATGATAAGGATAAAGACCGTAATTTATCAAGGTTGAACCAAAAAAAAGGTAAAATTGAAGTTTCTCGTTTTAAAGGTTTGGGTGAAATGCCACCCAAGGATTTAAAGGAAACGACAATGGATCCCAAACACCGTATCCTATTGAAAGTCATCATTCCTCATGATGAAAAAGAAATCACGGAAACACGTGTTTCTGATTTAATGGGAAGAAAATCAGAAATGCGCTTCCAATTTATACAGGAGCATGCCGGTTCTGTTGATTTACTGGATATTTAATTCAATTATATTATAAATATTCGTTTTATCTGCCATGGAAAGGAATTATTAAATTCCTTTCTATTCGTTGTTAAAACATTTTATCGATGCCTAGAAAATTAAATCTTTTTATTTAGGCACCTTCAACACCATGTCCAGCCATCAACCGAGGTTTTACATGCTCGTCAAACTGCTTTTCATCAATCAATCCCGATTTTAAAGCCGCCTCTTTAAGACTTAATCCTTCAACATCCCCCATATGTGCAATTCTCGCCGCTCCATCATATCCAACGACAGGTGCCAGAGCTGTAACAAGCATTAATGAATTATCAATATATTTTTGAATACGCGCATTATTTAATGTTGTCCCTTCGACTGAAAATTCACGAAAGGCTTTAGCTGCATCCCTTAACAATCGGCTGGCGTGTAGCGTATTCATGATAACCAGCGGACGCGTTACATTTAACTGCAAATTACCCTGTGAGCCAGCAAAGGCAACGGCAGCATCAAGACCCATGACCTGCATGCAAACCATGATCATTGCCTCACATTGAGTCGGATTGACCTTTCCAGGCATAATTGACGACCCCGGTTCATTTTCAGGCAAATGAAGTTCTCCAAGTCCACATCGTGGTCCTGAAGCGAGCCAACGAGTATCATTTGCTATTTTTAATAGAACAACCGCAACGCCACGTAACGCAGACATCGTGGCCACCATAGCGTCAAGTCCACCCAAGGAGGCAAACTTGTTGGGCGCTGTTACAAAAGGATAGCTGGTGATTTGAGCAATTTTTTTAGCAATCGCCTTGGAGAAACCTTTTGGCGCATTCAATCCTGTTCCAACAGCTGTTCCACCTGCAGCCAGTTCAAACAATTCTTTCTCTACCGATTTTAAACGATGTAAACTTTCCTTTAATTGAGCAGCCCAACCAGACCATTCTTGACCAACGGTTAAAGGAACTGCATCCTGTAAATGGGTACGACCGATCTTTACAACATCCATCCATTCCTTAGCTTTATTCTCAATGGCATTATGTAATTTTTGTAATTCTGGAAAAAGATGCCTTTCCAATTCCATTACCATAGCGACATGCATAGCTGTCGGGAAACTATCATTGGAAGACTGTCCCATATTCACATGATCATTGGGATGAACAGGTTTTTTGGAACCGATCTCCCCCCCTAAAAGCTGAATGGCCCGATTGGCAAGCACCTCATTTACATTCATATTGGTTTGTGTACCTGAACCCGTTTGCCAGACACAAAGCGGGAAATGATCATCAAGCGCACCCTTGGCTGCCTCTTCAGCAGCCTGAATGATTGCTTTTGCCTTCGTTTCATCCAAACGGCCCGCTTCACAATTCACCTCTGCGGCGGCATGTTTAACAATACCGTAGGCATGATAGACCTCACGCGGCATGACATCCCCACCAATATTGAAATGATGCAAGGAACGTTCAGTCTGTGCTCCCCAATAACGATCCGCAGGGACCTCTATTTTTCCCATTGAATCACTTTCTTGACGCAATCCTTTTTTATCAATTCCAATTGCCACTTTGCAAGAAACAGATTTGATCATAATTTACCTTTTAAAAAAATTATTAAAATAATCACTATAAATCATAAAAAAAACCCACGCATAAGCCAAGAGAGGCAACGTGGGTATTAATCAAATATATTCGCTTAGACTATCAAATCTTAGCGAACAGAAATACTGTGCATATTATTAATATTATCGGCCACAATATGACCATGATTCATCAATTCTGCTATACGGTCTGAATTTGTAAAGGCAGTCACTACCGGATTAAAAACCGATAAGAAACTGTTTGGATAAATCCCCACCCACAGGATAATTACGGCCAATGGTACCAAGATTGTCATTTCTCTTGCGTTTAGATCCCGAATTGAATTGATAACCGGATTAACAATTTTTCCAAATATGACATTGCGATACATGACCAGCATATAAACAGCACCTAATATCATGCTTGATCCTCCCAGGAAAGCAACCCAGAATGATATATGTAAAACTCCAATCATGACCAGCAATTCACCCACAAACGAACCCGTACCAGGCAGTCCAACATTGGCCATGATAAAGATCATTCCAAGCAAGGCCAGTTTGGGCATTTTACTAGCGATACCTCCAAACGCCTCGATATCTCTTGTACCAATACGATAGGTGACAGCGGCAACACATAAAAAAAGTGCCGCAATTGTTACCCCATGAGTAAGAACCTGTAATAGGGCGCCATCAATTCCCTCTGGTGTCAGAGAGAAAAATCCTATGGCAATAAGACCCATATGAGAAAATGATGAATAGGCTATAATCCGTTTAATATCTGTTTGTTTATAAGCGATTATTGCACCATAAATAATCGCACATATACCCAATCCCATAATCAGCATTGCATAACGGTGAGATGCCTCAGGCAACATTAAAACACAAAATCTTAATAATCCATAGGCGCCTGCCTTAGACATGACGCCAGAAACCAGCAAGGTAGTCGACGCCGGACCCTCAACATATGCGGCTGGTAACCAGGCATGCAGAGGAAAGAGAGGCAATTTGACTCCAAACGCGAGGATAAAACCCAGCAATAACCACCCCTGGACAGCAGGTGAGAAAGATGCGTGCATTAAAACGGGAATATCCGTGGTACCTGTATTCACCCATATCCACAAAATCCCAATCATCATAAATAAAGAACCAGCAAACGTGAATAGAAAGAATTGCAAAGAGGCAAAAATCCGTTTCGGACCTCCCCAGATTCCAATTAACATGCTGCTTGGCAGCAGGGTCGCTTCATAAAAACAGTAAAATACAACCATATCTAGGGCGGAAAACAGGCCAACCAATGTCGTTTCCAACACCAGAATAGCAACCATATAATCACGGATACGATCCGTGATCATCTGCCATGCGGCCATTATTCCAATCAGGGTCAATAAAGTTGATAGGATAATAAAAAATAAACTGATCCCATCCACGCCAACATGATAGGAAACACCAAATCCCGAAATCCATGAATTTTGAATTTCAAATTGATATCCATCGTGTCGAGGATGAAATTCACTCCACATAACAATTGACAGACCAAATGTTATGATACTTGTCCATAAAGCAATCCAACGGGAAGTGCGTGCAACCTCTTCAAAGGATCCACGCATAAGAAAGATGACCAAAGCCCCAAGCAAAGGCAAATACGTTACTAATGTAAGCAGTACTGAATGCACGGTATTCTCTTTTTTAATCTATTTAAACGTAACAATTGTTCGATTATATACAACTTTCTGACCATATTGCCCAGAAAGTTTTTATTTTTGTCAATATTACTTAAAATTAATTTTTCCTTAATATCAATTTATTAAGAGCGATGAAATAATTTTTCCATATCTTTTTTGCTCCATTTCAGCCATGTCGGTCTTCCATGTGAACAGGTTCCTGCCCTTGGAGTGGCCTCCATCTGACGTAAAAGGGCATTCATCTCTTCCTCATTCAAAGAGCGGCCTGCCCTTACACTGTTATGACATGCCATTCTGGCAAGAATAGCATCAAGTTGGGTATGGACAGATTCAATATCATTAACCGACATCTGTTCTTTATCCTGCAATTCTTCGGCAAGATCAATCAAAAGCGACTGTGCGGAAATGCTTCCCAAAAGTTGTGGCAGAGCCCTGACCAGAATCGTTTTTTCACCAAAAGATTCTATTTCTATTCCCAGATCGGCCAAACTGTCCTTAAAACCCATAAGACAACGATAATGAACAGCAGATAATTCAATTGCTTCCGGTATAAGTAAAGACTGTGTTTGTATTCCAGCCTCTAAATACTGTTGACGTAATGCCTCATGAGTTAAACGTTCATGAGCTGCATGCTGATCAACAATGACAAATTCTTCATGTTCTGTTACCGCAACAATATACGTTTTGAAAATTTGTGCCACGGCATATCCCAAAGGTAAGGTTGCTGTTGTTTTTTGATATTTGTTATCAGGTAATCTTGATAACGTATCGCCAACATCCTTGAAAGATAATCCTGCTCCCAATTCAAAACTGTCCCCGGCACATGCATCTTCTTCTTGAATAAATTCTTTATTGTTTATACCCATTCTTTGCTGATACGTGGGATATTGAATAGAAGCTTTTTTGGGATGATATTGTGTGATGGGAAAAACATGCAAAGATTCAGGATTAACATTTGCAACTCCCGCACCAATAGCCAGACTCTTTTGAATGCTACCAATTATCAAGGCTCGAACTGCAGCTTCGTCAGCAAAACGCAATTCAGTTTTGGCAGGGTGTACATTCACATCTACCTGATCCAAAGGTAGCTGCAGAAAAAGAACGGCGACAGGATAACGTCCTTTTTCAAGAACTTGACGATAACCAACACGAATAGCCATTTGCATTACTGGATCAGCAACAGGCCGATCATTAACAACCATAATTTGACCATTTGTTGTTGCCCGATTTACAGATGGAGCACTGATGAAACCGGATAATTTCAAATCCCCCCGATCGAAATTCAATATAATCAGTTCTTCATCATGAATATCAGAAAACACTGCCAAAATACGATCTTTTTGCGATTGAATCGGTAGATTCAAAACGGTCTTACCATCTTTTATGACAGTGAATGAAACATCGGGGTGAGAGATGGCCAAACGCTGTATAATCATTTCACACCGATTATATTCAACTCGAGCGGTTTTCAAGAATTTACGTCGTGCAGGAAGCGCATAAAATAAATCTTCTACAACAACTTGTGTTCCCATTTGACCAGCGGCCGGACTGGGGTTTACAATCTTACCACCTTCAACCGAGATCTGCCACGCACTTTCCGCCGATTTGACACGCGAAATAATTTTTAATCGGGCGGCGGCCCCAATGGAAGGCAGAGCTTCCCCCCTAAATCCCAATGTTTTAATATTTACAAGATCATCTTCAAACAATTTTGAAGTACAATGTCTTGAAACTGCAAGAGGCAGGTCGGCAGCCTCTATTCCACAACCATTGTCAATGACCTGAATATGATCAATACCACCGTTATCAAGATTGATCTCAATTCTGCCTGCCCCTGCATCAAGCGCGTTTTCCACAAGTTCTTTAACAACGGCGGCAGGACGCTCAATAACTTCTCCTGCAGCAATTAAATTAACTGTATGTTCGGATAAAGGGCGAATAATCATTATTCTAATAATGACTTGGAGAATTGCAAATTTTTTTATAATCCTCTTTTGTCAAAAAACCTATTTTTGCGTCGTTGTTGGTGTTGCCCCGTCATCAGGACGCAAACCTAAACTCAAATTATTATGTAATCGTTTATTTTCAGCCGCACTGTCAACAGCCAAATCTGAAGGCTTGCCATTTTTCCAGAACATGACCTGGTCAACAAAACCATTCTGCGTGACCAACTCATTATGACGCTCCTGATCAGCTGATTGATTGGCATCCTGAATCAACCGGGTTTGACCCTGGCTTGGAACATCTTTCATGCCTTCCAAGGCAACATCGGGAGAAAGAATTTCCAATGCCTGCTGACGTATGGACTGTTCTTGAGGTCTGACTCCATTTTCATCAGGCTTCATCAAACTATCATTAGGTGGCATTGATAAAGGCGCGCGAGTCGTAACGGTATATTCATCAGGCATTGATCTTTTGATACCAAATGCACGGGAAACATCCTGACCGGAACAGGCAGAAAGCAAGACAACAATACCGATTAGGGATCCCATGGGCAATAAAAATTTCAAACCTGATTTACGCATTATCATCCGTCTTATTCCTTAACAAAATCCGTAAAAGCAATAATAGTTAATAATATGAATCTATTTCGTATCATATTAAGCTATTCTTCCCAACCAAAAAAAGCATCTATTAACAAGATAATCACACCACAAACAATTGCGCTATCTGCAACATTGAAAACATACCATGACCACCCTGCAACATGAAAGTGAATAAAATCAACCACTGCGCCAAAACGCAAACGGTCTAAGATATTTCCCAACGCTCCGCCAACAATGGCACCCAGACTCATGATAACCCAGATTTTACGGGCACGAATCATCCATATGAATAAACTTGCCGCAATCACAAAGGCGGAAACAGAAAAAATAACGGATCCCCATGAACCAAACTGACCCAACATGCCAAAAGTAATTGCCCTGTTCCATACCATAGTGAAGTTGAAAAATGGAATCACGGGAATAGAACCTTTTTGGGGCAAATTTACTATATTGAGAATACAGTATTTGCTGATCTGGTCCAGCAAGAATATCAGAAACAGCATTCCCAATCCCCAATACCATTTTTTCAAATGATTAACTTGCATGACAACGGAACTTTTATTCATGAAAATCCCTAAACCAAATATTACGAAACAACATCAATGCAACGCAAGCACAATTCTGGATAACTTGAATTGCCTCCCACTTCATCGAGAACTTTCCAGCAACGTGCACATTTATGTCCTGTTGCTACCAGAATACGAGGTGCGGCATGACCCTCTCCACCCTGTTTGGTTTCCACTGAATATAAAGATGCCGAACCCGGTATAATATTGATATCAACCCGGGACACAATAACCAGTTCAGCCCAGTCATAATGACCGAACAAGGCGGCTTCTTTCTCTGAAAAATTCAATTCTACAGCAGCTTGGAGCGAAGACTTGATAATCCCTTCCCGACGCATATTTTCAATTTCCGTCGTAATGATACGACGAATAGAACGTAATTGAATCCAACGTTTTGCCAGATCATCATTCAACCATTTCACAGGTATGAGAGGAAATTCTTCCAAATGAACAGTCGCATTCTCACCAAAGCGAGCAGTCCATGCATCCTCTGCAGTAAAGCATAACACCGGTGCCAACCAAGTGCATAAACATCTATGCAAAACATCCAATACGGTTCGAACCGCCCTACGGCGTATATTCTCTTTTTTATCACAATAAAGTGAATCCTTGCGGATATCGAAATAGAAAGCCGACAAATCACTTGTACAAAAATAGTGTAAAGCAGGATAAACCCCAACCCATTCATGAGTATGAATAGCTTTTTGAATAACCTGATTCATTTCATAAATACGATGCAGAACCCATTGCTCAAGTTCAGGAAGATCTTCATAATCAAGTTTTTCCTTATCTGAAAACCCTTCCAAACCTCCAAGAACCCAACGTAACGTATTTCTTAAACGTCGGTATAATTCACCTTGCTGTTTTAAAATCTCTTTTCCAATTCGAAGATCTTCATTCGTATCAGAGTTCATTACCCATAAACGCAAAATGTCTGCACCAAGTTCATCATTGACATTCTGGGGTGCAATAACATTACCGAGGGATTTTGACATTTTACGTCCCTGTTCATCCATTACAAATCCATTAGTGACAATGGCCTTGTAAGGTGCAACTCCACGTGTTCCCACACATTCTAGCAACGATGACTGGAACCAACCACGATGCTGGTCGGAACCTTCCAAATACAAATCCGCAGGAAAATCAAGTTTGTCCCTACCTAGGACAAAAGCATGCGTTGAACCACTTTCAAACCAAACATCCACAATATCAAACACCTGTTCATATTCTTCACTATTGTAATTTTCACCAAGAAAACGCGAGGGAGAAGAATTATACCATGCATCTGCACCTTCTTTTTTGAAAACTTCTACAATCCGTTGCATAACTTCAGCATCCCTTAAAACCTCACGGGTTGCCTTATTGACAAAAACGGCGATTGGCACACCCCAGGCACGTTGCCGGCTAATACACCAGTCGGGACGCGAGGCAATCATGCTGGTCAAACGGTTACGGATTTGTGCGGGAACAAATGTAACATCCTCTAGAACTGACAATGCATTCTCACGAATTTTTCTCTTATCATCCATTGCTATGAACCATTGCGGGGTAGCCCGATAAATAATCGGGGCCCGTGATCGCCAGGAATGAGGATAAGAATGCACGATGGAGGATTGGGCAACAAGACCAGTAAATGGTTTGTTTGCATTCCTTGCCTCATCTCTGGATAAGTTTAACTCTTCACAGACAGCTTCAGCCGCCTTGAAAACATGGATACCGGCAAATAGAGGGACATCCGAAGCGTAACGCCCATCATCTTCAACATGTTCCGTTACACCAATTTGATGTTGCTGACATAAATAAAAATCATCTTCACCATGTGCAGGAGCACAATGAACCAATCCTGTTCCCGCTTCAGTCGTGACGAACTCGCCTGCTAATAAAGGGACATCAAAATCATAGCCTTTTCCCCGCAAGGGATGCGCTGCAACTGCACCTGCCAACGCGTTTCCTTCAAGCGATGCCTCTTCCTTGAATTCCGTAATACCTGCCTGTTCACAAAATGAGGTCAGCAAATCCTGTGCAATAAGAAAATTAGCTCCAATGGACACGTGGGAATCAGCGTTAACAGCTTTAACACTGATAATTTGATAGGTTATATCGTTATTGTAAGCTATGGCTCGGTTCGCAGGAATTGTCCATGGAGTCGTTGTCCAGATAACAGCCGAGACATTTTCCAATAAATGCTGGGGGGTTGGATCTTTGACAAAAGGAAAAGCTACAAATATAGTTGTCGATGTATGATCGTGATATTCAATCTCGGCCTCAGCCAGAGCTGTTTTTTCAACCGGGCTCCACATAACCGGACGCAGGCCACGATATAAACTGCCATTTAATAGAAAACGACCAATTTCTTCAACAATGGCTGCCTCTGAACTGAAATCCATTGTTGCATATCGGTGATCCCACTCTGCCTGAACCCCAAGTCTCTGAAATTCGGATGATTGAATTGACAACCAGTTTTGGGCATAGCTGCGACATTCTGCCCGAAATTGCAATACTGGGATATCATCCTTGTTTTTACCTGCCTTGCGATATTTCTCTTCTACCTTCCACTCAATGGGCAAACCATGACAATCCCAACCGGGAATATATCGAACAACCTCACAATTCATACGATGGGAACGATTAATCACATCCTTGATAATCTTGTTAAGCGCATGTCCGATATGCAAATGTCCATTGGCATAGGGAGGGCCATCGTGCAGGGTAAAGACCTTTTTCCCTTCCAAAATCCGTTGATCCGATTGCCGGATAATAGCCTCATCCAATCCTATTTTTTTCCAACGTTCCAAAATTTCAGGTTCCCGTTGAGGTAACCGCCCACGCATTGGGAATGAGGTTGAAGGTAAAAAAACTGTATCTCTATACAGATCGGTAGATTTGGATTCAGCCATGATTTCGTTCTAACTGTAAAATTAAAGTAGATTAAGACAATATTTGATTTTATAAAATAAAACCAATTTCTAAAAAATAAAATTTATCATTATTAATAATTCTTTTTTACAAGGAATTATACAGAGTCATTTTTTATTTTAAAAAATTCTTTCGCATTATTTGCATCCCGGGCTATTTGTTTTTTCAATTCATTCAAATCACGAAAACGTTTTTCATCACGAATAAAATGATACAAATAAACAGTAATCTTTTGACCATAAATATCCTGGTTAAAATCAAACAAATGGGCTTCCAGACAGGCTCTGGTCTGTTTTCCAATTGTTGGACGGTATCCGAGATTGGCCACTCCTTCGTGCATTCTCCCATTGGCCAACCGAATTTTAATCGCATAAACCCCGCATTTGGGCTCTACCTGTTCACCCAACTGTAAATTCGCAGTTGGAAAACCAATTGTCCTGCCCCTTTTATCCCCATGCTCCACTATATTCTGAATGCACCAGATCCTACCCAAATAATGGGCAGCCTTTTCAGGATTTCCATTTTTCAGACAGGAACGGATAAGGCTGGAAGAAATTACAGTTCCCTCTTCCTGCAAAGGTTTTACAATCGTAACGCCAATTCCCAGTTTATCCGCTTCAGAAATCAAAAAATCGGTATTTCCTTGACGATTGTGCCCGAATACAAAACCCTCACCGCAAGCTACATGAAAAATCCCGAATGATTTATAAAGAATTTGATGAATAAAATTCTTTGCATCTAGCGCAGCAAATTCTTGATCAAATGTTATCTGAAAAATATTTTCAACACCCAGAGCGGACAAGGCTGCATTTCGTTCTTCTGCATTCGTCAATCGAAATGAAATTTCACTGCCTTCGAAAAGCTGTCTTGGATGAGGTTCAAAAGTTACTACAGATAAAGAACGGTCTGGGAACTGTTTTTTTAAAGTCTCCAATAAATAAGCGTGCCCACGATGCACACCGTCAAAATTGCCCAAAGCTGTTACAGAACCCCGTGCTGATAGCGGAATTGCCTGTCCGTTTGTATAGATAGTCGTCATAAACGGCAAATTTTCTTTCGTTATTAATCTAAAACCTCTTCTGAAACAACAAAACCTTATTTCTGTGTTTCGGATGATACAGGGGTTTTTTCCTTATTATCGTTAAAGGAAACAGAGGTATCCCCTTTGTTATCGACATCTGGCAAAATTGTCTTGCTTTGTGGTGAATGGATTTCATCGTCGGCAATATTTTTCTTGAAAATCTTGATACCCTTGGCCAGATCCCCCATTAATGTTGAAATCTTTCCTGATCCAAAAACCAGCAAAACCACAATCAATACAATCAGCCAATGCCAAATACTCATACTGCCCATAATATATTATTCCTTACACAACTTACACATGCAGACAATTTTCGGAAAATTCAATCGACTTTTTCTAACTTAAACACAGGAAATATCATAATTTAATTAAAATTATCATACTATATTTTACTTTTAACACCAAATTGCAAATCACGCGGTTTTTTGTTGCCTCGATCACGACTTGTTGGGAATGATAAAACCATAAGTCGCATATCGCTTGATCCCGATCTTTCCCGCAGGAGCCCACCAAACCCTTACCAAAGACCAGTCATTACGTGATGAAACATCTATAATTGGCGCCTTGTGATCAATTCTCTGCGCTTCCCAATTGGCATGATCAACAATAATCGTGCGTGAATCCTGAAGTTTTTTTACGACAGAAACATGCCCATAAGGCAATCTGGAAGTTTTACGAAAAACCAATATTGCCCCCGGTTCTGGCCTTTTGGTTCTATAATATTTCCCTCTTGACTGATACCACCAACTATAGGCCGCTCCCTGAAGTTCAACACCAGTGATCTTGCGGGCATAGGGTGCACATTGCAAGGAGCCATGATAGCTTCTTCCCCCTCCACAGGCAGCCAGCAAGGGAAGAATTCCAAAAAACATAATTAAGACGCGAACAAAAAATCCTGATTTCATTTTCCCCTATAAAGAACGTATTTTATTGATACACTCTTCTGCCTCTGCATGGGTCATCGATAAAACTTCTTTTGAGATTGTAAACGAAAATCCACGCCTTGCAAGGATCATTTGTTCACGATCCTTCAGTTCAGCTGTTTTTTTTAACAAACGCTGACGAAATGGTCCAATCTTTCTTTTCCGTGCGTAGGCCAAAGCGGATAGCAGCTCAAGATGATCATCATGATATTCTTGCAAGGAGGACTGAATTAAGGAGGGATTGATTCCCTTTTGTATAAAACGTCCCTGAATTTGTTTTTTGGAACAACCCGCACGGATCAAGGATGGCATTTTGGAAAAAATAAATCTGTCATCATTAATACCGCCATTTTGCTTCAATTCATTGACAATCTGATCAATCTTATCGTATGCCTTCTTGAGAATTTCATCGTAATCTTGATCGTCCTCCTTTTGAATTTGTTTAATCCAACGATTGACTTTCTGCCTTAAAAGTTTAACCAATCCTGCCTCGGTATTATTATAACGGGCAAGATAATTCAGTGCATACTCTTTTAAGTCAGGAAGCTGTATCCTGTTTGACATGATTTGCATCACTTCCCTTTAAACATTATCCAATCAATTACCCTTGATTATATTAGGAATAAATTGACTTTTTTTTCTCAATCATTAATTATGTCTGTTTCCTTCAATAAAATCGACAAGAGAGATTATGATTTCCGCTTTGATGCCCACCTATAATCGTGCAGACCTTGCCTTTGACCATGGAAACGGCGTGTGGCTTTTTACGGTTGATGGGCGACGATTTCTGGACTTCGGGGCTGGAATTGCAACATCATCTCTCGGTCATAATCATCCCCTTTTGTGTAAAGCTATTTCGGAACAGGCAAAAAAAGTCATTCATGTTTCCAATTTATACCAAATTCCTCAGGCAATAAAATTAGCCGAAAGATTAATAGCAATAAGTTTTGCCGATAGTGTGTTTTTTTGCAACTCTGGGGCAGAGGCAAACGAAGGAGTCATAAAGGCTATTCGTCGCGCCCAATATAAAAACAACCATCCAGAAAGAACAGATATCATCTGTTTTAATCACGCTTTTCATGGAAGAACTATTGCAACTTTGAATGCGACAGGCAATCAAAAATATCTGGAGGGTTTCGGGCCTAAAATACCTGGAATCAAACATATTCCAATACATGATATTGACCTGGTGAAAGAAGCCATTGACCAGAATACGGCAGGATTTCTGATCGAACCCATACAAGGCGAAAGTGGAATCACTGTTATTTCTCCTGATTTTCTAAAGGCATTGCGACAAATCTGTGATGAGAATGATCTTTTCCTAGGATTTGACGAAGTTCAGTGCGGAGTTGGCAGAACAGGTAAATTTTTTGCCTATCAATGGACAGATATTGAACCTGATATTCTTTCATTGGCAAAGGGTATCGCCGGGGGCGTACCTATGGGCGCTTTTCTTGCCAAGGAAAAAATCGCCAAACACATGACCTTTGGAACGCATGGATCAACCTTTGGAGGAAACCCTCTTGCATGTGCGGCTGGAAATGCAGTTATGGATATCATATTGAAACCTAGATTCCTGAAAAATATACGGGAAACAGGACTGTATCTAAAGGAACAACTGCAACAATTAACCGAGATTTATCCAGATGTTTACGCTGAAGTTCGCGGAAAGGGTCTTTTATTGGGATTAAAGGGAGCCATTCCTGCAAACGAGATACAAAATGCGGCCCTAGAGCAAAATCTACTGACCGTATTGGCAGGAAATAATGTCATTCGCATAATTCCTCCCCTAATTATAACCAAGGAGGAATGCCTGGATGGTATTCACCGGTTAAGAAATGCTGCCGAGCAATTACGTAAAAACCTGAAATCTGTTCAATGAGTAATTTCTATGAATAACCCAATTATTTCTCAATCAAAAAAAATAAAACACTTTTTAGAACTCAAAGATATTAGTAAACAAAATTTAAGAGATATAATCACCCTTGCCTCTCAAATCAAAGGAATGCAGGAAGATAGAAAATATCCCTCACATCCTGCCCAACCTCTGAAAGGACGTTCAATCGCACTTATCTTTTCCAAACCTTCAACCCGTACACGCGTATCTTTTGAGGTGGGAATTCATCAACTGGGCGGTAATCCAATTGTTTTATCAACCAGTACAATGCAGATTGACCGGGGCGAAACCATTGCCGACACTGCCCGCGTTCTTTCAAGATTTGTGGATGGCATAGTTCTTCGAACAGGCTGTACCGAACATTTGACCGAATTGGCACAATTAAGTTCAGTCCCCGTTATTAACGGACTGACTCCCGCCTCGCATCCGGGACAAGTCATGGCTGATGTCATGACCTTTGAAGAACATAAAGGTCCTATCAAGGGACGTGTAATTGCCTGGGTTGGCGATGGTAACAATGTTGCAAATTCTTTCATTGAGGCTGCCGCACAATTTGATTTTACTCTTAAATTAGCCACCCCACCCGATTTATTGCCCTCAAAAACCATACTGTCATGGGCCAAAGAAATGGGGGCAGACATTCAGCTGACCACAGATCCAAAAAAGGCAGTTAAAGATGCGGATTGTATTGTTACCGATACCTGGGTTAGCATGTCTGATAATGATTCTGAAAAACAACAACGCTTGAAATTATTGCATCCTTATCAAGTTAATCTCGATTTAATGAAACTAGCCGCACATGATGCCATTTTCATGCATTGCTTGCCTGCCCATATCGGTGAAGAGGTAACCGCTGAGGTTTTTGAAAGTAAACAATCAGTTGTTTTCGATGAAGCTGAAAATCGTCTTCATGCACATAAAGCCATTCTGATTTGGGCTTTGATGGGTGATAATTGGCGTGATTACGGCTCCCGTTAATTCCCTTCTTGAAATAGACAATATTTAGCCTATCTTTTTAAAAAAGATTTCTCGGCTATTCGCTTTTTTTTTGAGAAGATAACCATGAAAAACCTTCATCGTTCCAATAATGATCGACCCAATGTTCCAGATATTACCTACGGCAAGGGAGTTACGCCTTTTTTTTTCTCTTCGGCAAGAGGAAGGCTCATTCGTTTGGGACCTGTAGCTCATTCCATTCTTGAACGCCATAACTACCCATACTGTATCACCAGACTGGGAGGTGAAGCTTTGTCATTAGTTGCAGGCTTGGCTTCATCATTAAAATTTGAGGGATCTTTTTCTTTGCAAATCAAGGGAGAGGGAGTCGTGTCAATGTTGGTTGCTGATTGTACCCATAAAGGTGAGCTACGCTTCTATATTCGTTATGACAAAGACAAAATAAATGATTTTACCGAAAATGCATCAGCTAAAACCCTTTTGAAAAAAGGATTATTCGTTCTGACCATAGACCAACATGACAAAAAAGACAATTATCAGGGAATGGTTGAACTGACAGGAGAAACGCTTGCAGAAATGGCCAGTCACTATTTTGAAAATAGTGAGCAGTTTCCCTATTTAATTCAATTATATTGCGAATGCTATCAAAATAAATGGCAAGCTGGCGGCCTAATTCTTGAAAAAATTGCCCATGAAAATTCAATCATTTTGAAGCCAGCCGCTGAAAATGATGAAAAGGAATGGGAAACAATATGTATTTTAGCCAACACTTTAAAAGCTTCAGAGTTATTTGATAAAAATCTGGCTTCAGAAAAATTACTTTATCGTCTTTTCAACAGTTTGGAATTTTCTGTTGGCAAGCCGAAAAATGTCGCTTATGGTTGTCGTTGTTCCCGATCAAGGTTACAAGAGGTCTTGAACAATTTTTCCAAAGATGAACTTGATAGCATGGCAGAAAATGGAAAAATTATCATGACTTGCGAATTTTGCTGTTACGATTTTATTTTTTCTCGTCAAGAAATCTAATAAAAATAATATCGATTAATAAGCAAATTCAAAATAATGTTAAAATTTTCTATTTGTTGAATATAAACAAATGTGAATTCTATAGAATTTTTACTAATTATAATATTCACTTTTTAATTTTTAAATGACCAAAAAACAGATAAAAAACTGTTTTAATAAATAACACCTAATAAAATTATGAATTCTTCGTATTGTTTCAACAAATAAGTTTTTAACTCTCTTGTATCATAATCATTGTCATATTTTATTCTAAACAAATTATATCATTCATAAAATTGGAATAGTAATATGATATATTTTTTTCAAAAGATTTGTTATCATGACTAAATTTTGGAATAGAGTTATATCATGATAAACAGGTTAAATATATACGTATAATTAACCTATTTTAACATAACCAGCAATTAATGAATTTATAAATATCAGAGGGTTATCATGTCATTCGAATTACGCAAATCGTTGTCATATCGATTTAAATTTTATTTATCTGCATTTTTATGGATTAGTCCGGTCGTGATATTATCAGCTTGTGCACATAAAGATACCACTCAATATGCACCACTAACATATGATTACCTAACCCCTATATTCCTGAATGTTGGACAAATAAGCATACAGGATCATTCTAACGCAAATCAATATCCAAGGGATATTTCCAATTTAAGCCCGACCTCTCCCGCCATGGCCCTGAATAACATGGTTAATAATCGTCTTAAAGCAAGAGGCACATCCGGAAAGGCTATATTTACAATCAGCCGAGCTTCTTTGCAAGAAAACAGTGATGATGCCGTTTACGGGCAAATTGATATTCGTCTCGATATTTATAACAACAATAATAGAAAAGTTGGCTCAATTCAGGTCAGTACAAATCATACATACCAGACTGATCATAATAAGGGAGACTTAGATAGCCGAGCAAATTTATATGATATTACCCAAAAAATGATGCAAGATGTCAATGTGGAACTAGAATATCAAATTCGCAATCATTTGGAGCCCTGGATTGTTGATGCCACAGGCACACCAATTTCAGACTCAATTAAAACACAGGATTTGAATGATAAGGCATCTTCAACCGCTGTAAAACATGATATGTCCCCTCCCGATCACAGGACTATAGCACCTGCCACCAACAAACCTTCTGCTTCAAACGCAGATTTAAATGCTGTTTTCCCTGATGGCATTCCCAACAATGAATCTGCCGCACCCCCAGTCCATGATACACAACCTGTTTCTTCAACTAAAGGTAAATATCCTGTTGGGGTATTGGGAACACTGCCTCAATCAGCCATTTCCAAAAAATACTAGATCTAAAGCAATAACAAGGAAAATGAACGTACACCCTGGGCGCCATGGATCAATACCCCTTCAATATCTGCGGTGGCCGAGGGACCTGTATGTAGTGCTGCATAATGATTTCGCCTCCATTCCGGACGTGCATACGCATCATGCAGGTTTTCCACGATTTCAGAGCTGTTCAATAAAACGACCAGATGTTGCGGCAAATAACCCAAAGTATTTACAACCAGATCTTTTTCGGTAAGACAAACAGATCCTGTTTCAGCCACACCAAAACTTGCCCTGACAACTGCATAGTCAATATCATGCAAACTATTCGGAGGCGTTTGATCCGTTATATTATAATCACCCTTTATTTCCTTAACAACAGAACAGATATTCTTTGCGTTTGAAAGTTTTTCATAAATCGACTCAAAAGGATTATCGGCATGATTTTCCAGTAATTCACCCCCCATCTGCTCAAAAACTTTCTTAAATTTTTTTATCAAATCAAGATCATTCTGGTGAAACAAGGGAACAGAAGGAGGCTTAACATATTCATCAACACAGGCCTTGCGAATTTTGCCCAAAATGATATCACGACTATTCATTAACGCTTTCCTTTTTCAGATAATTCTTTTCATACCAGCTATGAAAGGTCTCCTTGGGTGCAGGTGGCAAGTCCCTCTGTTTTCCCCATTTATTGAGATTATTGTAAACAATAAAATGTGGGAAATATTTCAATGCCCGATCGGCATTTTTTATCGCGGCCCTATACAGGACCGGATTGCCCAAAATTTTCCCGGCGGCCTGCATCAATATTCTTTTTGCAAGGGACAATTCACCCTTTTCTGCCAATGTCTCTCGCCACTCAAAAATTTGTTCATGAATATTGATTTTAACAGGACAGACATTAGAACAACTGCCATTCAAGGTTGAGGCAAAGGGAAGATTGCGAAATTTATGGGCATTGTATCCCGGACTAAGTATCAAACCAATTGGCCCTGCATAGGTACTTCCATAACTTAATCCACCACTACGACGAAACACGGGACATGTGTTCATACAGGCACCACAGCGTATACATTTCAAGCCTGCCTTGAATTTCTTGTCAGCTAAACGGATGGAACGCGTATTATCGACCAGTATGACATGCATTTCCCCCCCATGATGTCTGGGCCCCCGGAAATAAGATGTATATTGTGTTATTGGGGAACCTAGCGCACTACGTGACAATAAACGAATGAATACTGCCAGATGTTCAAGTCCTGGAACTATTTTTTCAATTCCGACCGTTACAATATGCAACCCGGGTGTATTGGCAGAAAGATCGGCATTCCCTTCATTCGTGCAAACAACCACCGCACCCGTTTCAGCAACCAAAAAATTTCCTCCTGTCATGCCAGCTTCGGCTTTCAGGATCAAGGGGCGATTTGTTTCGCGCTGGGTTTCGGCAAGATAATGTATATCATTATTGCCCGCCTGTGCCCCAAGAGTTTTGGTAAAAACCCTGGAAACATCCGTACGGGATTTATGAACAGCCGGAACAACAACATGACTTGGATCCTCATTGTCCAATTGCTGGATCCGTTCACCCAGATCCGTTTCAATTACGTTGATCCCCTCCTTTTCCACAGCCTTTCGCAAACCACATTCTTCCCCAAGCATGGATTTGCTTTTCACTAAAATTTTGGTCTGGCGTTTTTTCATCAACTCGATGGCAATCGAATTACACTCTTCAGCATTTTGTGCCCAATGAACATGAATACCATTATCTTTGGCATTTTTTTCAAACATTTCGAGATAATGAGCAAGATGATCAAGCGTGTGCTCCTTGATATCCGAAGCCAACTGTCTAAGTTCCTCCCATTCTGGGATAAGATGCATTTGCGCATCACGCTTTTTACGTAAATCCCATAAACGGTTATCATGCATTTTCTCGTGGGCCTGCGCAGCGATAAAGCGATTGGCGGCTTCAAGCTGATCTATGGGTTTATTACCTTTGACAACCGCACCCCTTGCGCCAACTTCATGTTGAAGCGCCGCATCATTCACGTCTGAATTAATATTGACATTCATTGCAGATCTCCATTCAGAACGCGTGCAATATGGGCATATTTCACGGGAATTTTCATCCGTTGCGCGCATCCCTGCTGATGCATGAGACAAGAGCTGTCTGCGGAAATTACGTATTCTGCACCGCTATTATATTGGTCCATAACCTTATCCTGACCCATTTTTGCTGAAACACCCTCCTCAAAAACTGAAAAGGTTCCCCCAAAACCACAACATTCATCAGGACGTGTCAATTCAACAAATTCAATTCCTCTTACCTTTTCAAGCAAATCCCTGGGTTTTGAGAAATATGGTTCCCTTAATTCTGACATGCTCGCATGTCTTAATCCTCTCAATGCATTGCAATTATTATGAATGGCAACCTTGTAGGGAAAAAACGCCCAGGGAAAAGAATCAATCTTGAGAATATCATGCAGAAACTCAACCAGATCATAAGTATGCGTTCTTACATGTTTTACCTCATCGGTCTGTTCGATAGCATCAAAATTGGAACGAACCTGATGCGTACAGCTTCCCGATGGCATGACGATATAATCAAATTGCGAGAAATTCCTCACAAACAGGGTTTCAGCCGCGGCAGCCTCTTTATGACACCCCGTATTAGTCATGGGTTGACCACAACAGGTTTGATCAAAAGGATATGTAATATCCAGATCAAAACGTTCCAATAACTTTAAAGTTGAAATGCCAACTTCAGGTTCCAATGCATCCATGTAACATGGAATGAATAACCCTACCTTCATTTGTGCAAACCTTGATATCCATTTATAATTATTATATTTTCAATGGCAATTTATCACTTTATGAGTTGTTTCACTACTTGTAATTATTATTTCGATTTTTAATTTTTAACATTTTCAATATTTTTTATCACCAAATCCGGGGTCAGGATTTGGGGCAACACCCTGGGGTTTCCATAGGCAGGATAATAGATATAAAGTGGAACCCCTTCCCGTCCAAACTGTTTTAGAAAACGACTGATATCATTATTGTGATGTGTCCAATCACCAATCACATATTGAATATGATGACGATGGAAATAGTCTCTTATTTTTCGGTTGGATAAGGCAACCTTATCATTAACGAGACATGTTAGACACCAACTTGCCGTCATGTTAACAAATACAGCTTTATGATCAATCTGCAATTGCTGAACATTCTTTAATGAAAATACCATATATTCCCTATTTTCCACTGTTTCATTAGAGGATTGCACAAGATTCATTTCCGTGATCATACCCCCTAACAAAATGAAAATCAGAATAAGCGTGATACTGGAAACCCTTTGAAATACACGTGTAGCAGTTTTATATCGCAATAGCTGATTTTTGCCCAATAACCATGCTCCAAATCCAATTAAAACACAGCCTAACAAAACAGTTAATAAAGATATGGACTGATCATGCTGATAAATTACCCATACCAGCCACACACAACTAAGTAATAGGGGAAATGCCAAAAATTGCTTCAATATTTCCATCCATATTCCTGGTCTCGGTAAAAAACGGGTCAATTTTGGAATAAAAACCAATATCAAATAGGGAAAGGATAGACCCAATCCCATTCCTATAAATATAAAAAAAGTTTTTTCGGCTGAACTATTTAAGGCGGCTGCGACAGCTATACCCATAAATGGCGCGGTGCAAGGTGTTGCAACCAAGACAGCAAGTATACCTGTAAGAAAATCAGAAAGGTAAGAGGATGAATTTGTTCTTGAATAAAATGAAAAATTTATCGTGAAGACATCAAGAAGATTTAAGGCAATGATAAATAATAACCAGCATAGAATTATCAAAAATGAAACCGATTGAAACTGAAAACCCCATGTTATCTGTTTTCCCATCCAGCGCAGACTTATAAATGTAAGCGATATGCCCGTAAAACTGCTCAAGATCCCTGCCGTGTATGACAGACATGACCGGTATTGATAGGCACGATTTTTATTTCCCAAACGACTTAAGGATAACAATTTCATGGCAATGACAGGAAAAACGCAAGGCATGAAATTTAACAGGCACCCACCAAGAAAGGCACTGCTGATCAATAAAAATAGATTCAGAATATGTGAGACAGGTTTCTTTTTAATTATGGGATGAATTGACCAGTAATGAAGCTTGCCATTGTAATCCTTCAATGCCAAGATACCAGCCAGGGACTGATCAAGCGGTTTTTTAGATAATAGGGGCAATTTCAATTCAAAATATTCTGGATTGATTTTAAAATGCTGTTTTTGATCTTGATCAATCAATCCCGATCTTTCTGGCATAAACCAAGCATCCTGCACTTGATCAAACAGAGGAGCTGTTTTATTGCCCCACAATTTTCCATTTGGTGTAATGAATAAATTATATTGCAAAGGCCTGGGTTTATTATTCAGTGATTTTTGAATCAAGATCGCTTCATTTGCCTGATTGATTTTTCCTTTTGGTAGATCAATTGTAAATTCGGCCTGCACGGGAACACAGATATTGGCACAAATCAACCACGTCGCCTTGATATGAAGATGCAGATCTTTGGCACGATAGGATTCTGGAATATGAAGATAAAAAGGTAAAATAACTTCCCCATCATATATGTAAGACAATAAACCTTTTTCAAACAACCTCTTTGGAACAGGCCATTCTATTTTTGGAAATATAATTTTTCTATCATGGTTGATTGAAACTTGTAACGAAGCAGGATCTCCCGCATCTCCCGGATTCAGCCAATAAGTGTGCCACCCTTGCTCCAGTTTGATTTTAAGGGCTAGTAAAGACCGATCAACATCATCATTGAAATCGCTTGCACTGATGATACTTGCCTCAACATGCGCTTTAAAGATTTTATCGCTTTCTTTACCCCAAATAACATGCGTGTTAAACCCTATTACAATCAATAATATAGCAATCCAGAATCGCACTTGATTTAATCCTGTCCCTGTCAATAATATTCCATTTTTATCTTAAAGATGAGATAAACAAAATTAATAATCATTCATGTCACCAAGGCATTTTATCGACTAGTCTCAACCTATGTTTAAACCTGATCCCATTTCCCTACCAATACAGAATACCTTACCAGAACTCCATGATCATCTACTTACCCATCAGAACTGTATTCTTGTAGCTTCACCAGGGTCAGGAAAAACAAGCCTTGTACCCTTGTCATTATTACAGGCTCCATGGCGAAACGGACATAGGATTATCATGCTGGAACCACGACGCATTGCCGCCCGAGCCGCAGCAAAACAGATGGCCTGTCTATATCATGAAACCATTGGCCAAACGATAGGTTACAGAACCCGCATGGAAAAAGTGGCCAGTTCAAAAACCCGTATAGAGGTTGTTACACATGGACTGTTCTTGAGACATCTTTTGAACAATCCATTTCTTGACCAAGTTGCCGCCATTATTTTTGACGAAATTCATGAACGTTCCCTTGAGTCTGACCTCTGTCTTGCCTTGTGTCGTGATCTTCAAAAAAACCTGAGACCGGATTTAAGGCTCATCGCAATGTCGGCTACACCATCCTTGTCTCAACTACAAAAAATATTAAACTGTCAGATTATTGAAAATAAATCAAGAATACATCCTGTAACAATACATCATCGACAAAGAGATATTCATGCAATAAAAGATTTGCCCAAAATAACCGCTGCGGAAATAGAGAATGTTTATTACAAAAATCAGGGTAATATACTGGTATTTTTACCAGGCGTTACCGAAATTCATCGCACAATGAATATACTTGCATTGCCAGATGCTGAAGTTCTTCCTCTGTATGGCGAATTACATTCCACAGAACAGGACAAGGCCTTGCGATCTGTCAGTGCCAAAGATAAAAGGCGGATAGTTTTGACCACTTCCATTGCTGAAACTTCCCTAACCGTTCCTGGCGTAAGGATTGTCATTGATGGAGGTTTTCGTCGTGCTCCTCAATTGGACGGAGACACTGGACTAACACGACTTTTAACACGAAGAATATCCAGGGCAGCAGCTAATCAAAGAGCTGGAAGGGCTGGACGTGAAGCTGAGGGAATTGTCTATCGTCTATGGACCCAAGCGATGGAACGAAGTTTTATCCCGCATGATTCTCCTGAAATATTATCAAGTGAATTAAGTGAATTCTTATTGATTTGCAAAACATGGACAGACCTTATGGGAACCTCAATAAAGGAATTGGTCTTTCCTGATTTTCCTTCCAATGGCCTTCTTGAGGCGGCCAGCAATTTACTGACTTTATTAGGTGCGTTAAATGAAAAAGGGCTCATCACTGATTTTGGTAAAAAAATTATTCAATTCGGTGCGCATCCACGTTTGGCGTCAATGATGTTAAGAGCAACCTCAAATGAAGAAAAGGCATTGGCGGCCGATCTGGCTGCATTACTGGAAGAGCGTGATCCTTTTCGTAAAAATCATGACCAATCCTGCGATATCCAAACTCGTCTGAACTGGCTACAAACCCTACCGCATAATCAACATGATAAGGAATTATGGCACCGTATCCACCATATAGGCCAGGAATATCGCAAAAGATTAAAAATACCACTCACCCAAAAATCTCTTGGAAATCCTGCCAAATTATTATGCGCCGCTTTTCCCGATCGATTGGCACAAAAACGTGATGAAATTGGATCATTCCGATTGGCAGGCGGTGGCAGTGCATATCTTTCTCAACAAGATATACTGGCAAAGGAAAAACTATTAATTGTTGCAAATATCCATACTCAGAAAAAAGCCAGAATCTGTCTGGCAGCACGCATGAATTCCGATATTCTTCCCGATTTTATCCTTAATCGGTCCCGTCAGGTAGAAAATATTTCTATTGACCCAACCAATGGAAAAGTCATTGCCCGAAAACAAGTAAAATTTGGGCGGCTTATTCTACAAGACAGAAACGATATAGCCACAGCCGAAAAGGCTTATCCGGTCTTGCTTGGTTATGTTAAAAACAATTTTTATAAGGCTTTGAACTGGAACGAGGCTACAAAACAATTACAGTCACGTGCTTCATGGGCAAGACAATATTTAACAGAAGAAAAAATTCCGGATTTAACTGATGACAAGCTTGAAGTGCATATTGAAAAATGGTTATCCCCCTGGATCACACAAATCAATAATTTGAAAGATCTAAAAAAAATAGACTTAAAAAATATTCTCGAAGCCTATCTTGGTTATGATATTTGCCAAAAACTAAATCGGTTATTTCCTGAATTTATTATATTGAATCATAATAAATTTTATATTGATTATACACAACCTGCACCCATTATTTCGGCACATGCACAAAAATTTTATGGTATAAAAGATACTCCTTCTATTGCAAAAGGACAAATTCGATTACAATGCTGCCTTCTGTCCCCAGCCAATAGACCTCAAGCAGTAACCAGTGATTTGAAAAATTTTTGGAAAGAGGGTTGGAAAGATATGAGAAAAGATATGAAGGGGCGTTATCCCAAACATCACTGGCCAGAAAATCCCATGAATGACGAATAATAGTTTATTTAATAACTTAAATTTTTTGAATAGATTAATAATGTTTGTACCAATTGAATATTCAAACCAGATAAAAAAAAAGCTAGGTCTCAATCTCAAGACTTATCTCATTATTGTTTTATTCAATTTTCCCGTCTATGCCCAGGATATAAATAAAAAAGATATCGAACCATCAAAAACAGTCATTCCATCCGACACATTTACGGCCTCCGCAACACCACTTGTAGAAAATGGGCCTCTGACCTTCTCCCCGCTAGTGAAAAAAGTTGTACCAGCCGTTGTTAACATTTCGGTTTCCCAAAATATATATACAAAACAATCCAGAAACATTCATATACCACCCTCCTTAAAGGGAACACCATTTGAAAAAGAATTCAGGCAACGTCAACATACCCGCAACCGTAGGGTTACAGAAGCTGGGTCTGGTTTTATCATTGATCCCCATGGGATCATAGTAACCAATACGCATGTAATCGGGACTTCCAACAACATAACAGTATATCTTGCGAATGGAAAACGTTTCACAGCAAAAGTTATCGGTAATGATTCTCTCACAGACATAGCAGTCATCAAAATTGATAGCGATCATCCCCTTCCCTATGTACAATGGGGTGACAGTCGCAAAGTGGAGGTTGGTGACTGGATTCTTGCTGCAGGAAACCCTTTTGGCCTTGGTTCTTCCGTCACTGCCGGAATTGTATCAGCTCGTGGTCGCGATATTGGTTCCAGCCCTTTTGACGATTTTTTTCAATTGGATGCTCCAATGAATCCGGGAAATTCTGGAGGACCATCCTTTAACCTTGCCGGACAAGTTGTCGCCTTGAATACCGCAATTGTTTCCCCTACCGGAAGTTCTGTTGGAATTGGTTTTGGTATCCCCTCTGAAATCGCCGCCCCCATTGTTACTCAACTATGTAAAACAGGATTTATTGACCGCGGATGGCTTGGTGTTACCCTTGAAGAGGATTCTGGACACAATGGAGTGAAAATCATTGATCTTGATCTGGATGGCCCGGCCTACAAGGCAAAAATCAAAATTAATGACCGCGTTGAATTAATTGACGATCAGCATGTAGACACAATTCGTACTTTTATTAAAACAGTGGCCATTGCACATCCTGGATCAAATTTACAACTGACAATAAGGCGCAACAAGAAAACTATCAAACTTGATGTTACGGTTGGTCATCGACCAAAAGATGATGTAGAATAACAAATTTTTTTTATCTCTTGCTAAAATAAAATTTTTTTATAGATTGATATCATGAATACGAATAATTTTATTACATTGGTGATCAATTTTATCTTAAGATAACAATTAAATGAATATTTTAATCCGTTTAACAAATATAATATTTAATCTTTACTAATTACAAATGGTTATAAATACTATTAATTGATCACTTGAAATTATTTAATCATAAAAAATCGTTATAATTTATGTTTTCCCCATAACTTTGATTGAGGAATTTTTTGATGCATCGTCGTTTCATACAAACCCCTGTATCTCAATTTTTATTGTTTTGCAATAATACTAAAATAAATTTTTCGTTAATTTGCATCTCTGTGATATTTACTTCACATTACACATATGCAAGCAATGCATCTAAATCCGATATAAACAATTCATCAATCAATAATATATCCGACAGTGTCAATGTATTGGATGAACAACGATATACGGGTTCCCTTCTTTCCCCTTCAGGTGCCATTACCAAGGCAGGTATCCTTGCTTTGGAACCGTATCTCCAATCTACAATCAGCCGTGGGGCCTATCAATCCGATGGCAGTGTCAAAAATAGCAAACACAGGACAGATTCAGCGGACAGTTTCCTTTTGATCAAATACGCCATTACCGATAATCTGACCATTCAGGCAACCCCACAGGTTAATTATGCCTGGAACGGTAAAACCACATCCAGCAGTGTACATATTTCTGACTTGCCTGTAGAATTTCAATATCGCTGGATTGACCAGGATAACGCACATTATCGACCCAGCTTCACGACTTTCCTGGGCATGAATTTTCCTACCGGCAATTTTGATCAGTTGAACCGTTCCCTTGATGCTTTTGGAAGTGGACAATATACCCTACGTTTTGGTCTTCATTCCCAAGCAGCCTATGAAATATTTCATCGCGCCATACGCTTCCGCTGGTGGGGTGTAGGTCGAAAACCTATTGGTCACCGAAATATCAAGGGGATAAGCAACTATGGTACAGATCAGGGTTTTGCAGGCACAGTCAGAGGTGGCTTATTTGGCAACGCCGGATTTTCATTTGAATTTGGAATAACCAAAGCATGGGTATTGGCCTTTGACTTTCAGTATGATTGGGCTCAGGGGACACATATTAAGGGAAATTATAATCACCAGCGTTATTTACGCCATATCACAGGTGCCTCTCATGATTTTCAAATCGCTCCTGGTATAGAATATAACTTTACACCGGCCGTTGGACTTATCGCTGGTGCGGCATTGACCGTTGACGGCCATAATACCAATGATTTCATTCAACCTCAATGTGCCGTGAACATCGTTTTTTAATCTGATAAAATTTAACTTTTCATCAATATTGCAACCGTAAGCGATTGAACTATATAGAATAAGCAACTATCTGATAACCTTATAATTTATAACAATTATAAGGTCATTCTATAGAAGCATTATGAATTATCCCTGACTAGGAGCCATTTTATGACTCAAATTTTCAGCAATTCCTGTATTCTATTTCGTATGCTTAAAAACAGAATTAAAATTAGTTATTTTTGTTTTGTTTTTTTCGGTTTACTCAACCCTTTTGTAAACGTATACGCTGTCCCGAACGACATTGCGCTTGAAGCTACACAAGAGGAAAACAAGGAAGATACAGGTTCCAAAATTTTACAGGAACAAAGATATACGGGTTCCTTGTTGGCACCATCCGGGGCATTGGTCAATGCCGGGACTTTTGTTATCGAACCGTATTTGCAAAACACAATAAGCCGTGGTGCCTATCAGGCAAATGGAAAAAACAAAAATTCCAAACATAGAACTGACAATACCCTGAATTATACATTAGTTAAATATGCAGCAACCGATCGCCTGTCAGTTCAGATTGTGCCCCAGATCCGCTATACCTGGAACGGTCACACAACAGCTAGTACAGTTCATTTCTCAGATTTACCTTTTGAGATTCAATATCGTTGGATTGATCAAGAAGATGCCCATTACCAACCTAGCCTAACTACTGTCCTTGGCATGATCTTTCCAACAGGCAATTATAACAATCTTGGTCGTCATTTGGACGGTGCAGGAACAGGCAATTATACGCTGAGATTTGGATTGCAGTCCCAAGCCGCATATCAGGTATTTGATAAAGCCATTCGAGTTCGTGTTTGGGGTATGGGCAGGGAACCTCTGAATTCCGTTAATCTCCGCAATATTAGCAGTTACGGCACTGATACTGGATTTCGTGGAAATGCAAGATCAAAACTTTTTGGCAATACAGGTTTTTCCCTGGAGTATGGTCTGGACAAAAAATGGTTAATGGCTTTTGACCTTGTTTATGATTGGGCAAAGGGCACTCGAATAAAAGGGAGTTACCTTGATAAACCCAATTCCTATCAACATAAAGTAAATGGTGCCTCCCATGACATTCAGGTTGCACCAGCAATCGAATACAACCCCTCCACCCGCATAGGTATTATTGTTGGAACGGCTTTAACCGTGGATGGGCATAATACAAATAATTTTGTTCAGCCTCAAATGGCGGTGAACTTTGTTTTCTAGTTCCATCAATTCAGAAATACCAAACGCGATAATCGTTGATCTTGTATAACAACAATCGCGTTTTGACGAAACTTTCTTGCCAATACGATCGCCTTTCTAGGATCCATGACAACCATAAATAATGGCTCTGAAAAATTTCTTAAAGTTCCTGTCCCTTTTCTGTAATCATAGCCTGACAAATACAAGGAAAGTTTTTGCATCATGCGCTTGTTCCATCCCTTGGCCTTTATTCTTCCTCCCGGATTACAGGCACTCATCATAACCAGTTTCTCACTTTTATAGCGTTTTGGTAAATTTAAAGGATAGTGCCCTATTCTGATTTTAACAGTTCCAGCCTGATATATACTTTTAATATAGTTAGATCTAATTTTATTTGTCGCAGGTAATATTCCAGTCATTATTATATCTTTTTATAAGATTGATCCTCACCAAATGTTGAATTTTTATGAACTTGTACAGATAATAAAAGACCAAATCCAAACATTACCGTCAGCAGGGCTGACCCTCCATAGGATACCATTGGTAACGGCACACCCCCCACGGGTATGGCACCCATAACCATTGAAAGATTAACTGCACAATAAAAAAAGAAATTCATCGTGATCCCCAATGCAAGCAAGCGACCAAACTGATTACGTGACCGCATGGCGATAACCATGCCACCCACAATAATTAATAGTAATAACCCTATAACACAGATTCCCCCCACAAAACCCCATTCCTCTGCAATCATCGTAAAGATGAAATCAGTTTGTTTTTCTGGTAAGAAATTCAATTGCCCCTGTGTACCATGCAAATATCCCTGTCCCCACATTCCACCAGATCCCAATGCTATTTTTGACTGGATGATATTATATCCCGCTCCTAATGGATCATTTTCAGGATGCATGAAAGTGGTAATCCTCGCTTTCTGATAATCATGCAAATGATTATAAACCAACTTTATGACAAACGGGATCGGTGTTAGTAACAAAAGAATCAAATACCAGCGCATACCTGCCGCAAAAAAAATAACAGCCCCTATACAACCTATAATAACCGCTGTGCCCAAGTTCGGTTCTTTTAATACAAGAACAACAGGTAATAATACAAGGATTGCAGGAATAATCAGGCGTAATGGATTTGCCATCTGCTTCCAGCTAATTTTGTAAAACCAGCTGGACAATAAAAGAACCAAGGCAATTTTCATTAATTCAGAAGGTTGCAAGGCAATACCGCCAATTATAATCCAGCGCTCTGCTCCTTTACCCACATGCCCCATATGCAATACTGCAACCAATAACATTACAGCCAGTCCATAAAGAGGCCAAGCCAGTTTTACCAATATTTGCGGAGGAGTTAACGCCAACCCTATCATGATTATAAAACCCACGCAAAATTTAACAAATTGTGAATGAGCATAAGGATGGGAAGATCCTCCCCCAGCGGAATATTGGGCAAAATAACCAACCATTGCAAGAAGGCAGATCAATCCAACAAACAGCCAGTTAACTCGCCAAAGCTTGCCCAGAATTCTAAAATTTGGTTCTGCTCTTAATAAACGTTTCTCAAAAACCATTATGTCTATACTTCATTCAACTTCAGATGGTTTTGAATCACCTGTTTCCGTTCTTGTATTTTTAGACTGATCTTTTTTCCAACTTTTTGCAGGATCACACTTTAATGTTGCAACCATCATCTCACGTGCCAAAGGCGCCGCAACAGAAGCCGCAGCATTACCATGTTCTACAATTAAAGAGATAGCATATTGTGGATCATCATAAGGTGCAAAACAAATAAACAGCGCATGAGGACGATATTTCCATGGCAAATTAGCAGAGTTGAAATGGCCACTTTCTCTCAATGCACGGGAAACACTCTTTACCTGTGCCGTACCCGTTTTTCCAGCCAGTAACATACCATGATAGTCCATTTTTGCTTTTGCACCCGAACCTTTGTTTTCATTGACAACAGCATACATTCCAAACCTGATCATTTTTAGAAAATCAGGCTTGATATCCAGTTTTTGCCAATAGTTTGGATCTGCTTGCGGAACCAAAATATTATTGCGCTTCCTAATAAGATGCGGATCAATTTTTTTACCCGTGGCAATTCTCGCCACATAAGTGGCAAGCTGCAATGGGGTTACATGAACAAATCCCTGTCCAATACCGCTGACGATTGTATCACCTACATTCCAGTGATGTCCTCGGGACTCACGCCATTTAGGAGTGGGAATTAACCCGGAACGCACATGAGTCAACTCAATCGGCAACTCCACTCCCAAACCGAGCTTATCACATGTGGCATGAATTGCTTCCATTCCCGTCCTGCGGGCAACCTCGTAAAAATATACATCACAAGAATATTTTAGGGCACCATGCAAATCAAGTGACCCATGTCCATATTTATTCCAGCAATGAAACCGGCTTCCCCCATAATCATAATAACCCGGGCAATGAATACGCGTATTTTCCGTAATCGTTGAAGCTTCAAGCGCAGCTAGGGCAACAGCAGGTTTAAAGGTTGAACCGGGAGGATAAGAACCTGCCACTGCCTTGTTTGTTAAGGGACTCCTTTCATCTTGAATCCAGGTCTTCCATTGTGCATGACTGACACCACTGTCAAATAAGGAAGGATCAAAAGATGGATTACTGACCATTGCCATCACTTCCCCATTCCGACAATCTAAAACAACTGCGCTGGCGGATTGGTCCGCGACGATTGAGGAAATTTCCTTTTGCAATTCAACATCAATGGTCAAGGCCACATCCTGGCCCTGGATACTATCAACATGGCCTAATTCTGTAATGATATGTCCCACGGAATCTACTTCAACCTGAACCTCACCGGCCTTTCCACATAGATCATTTTCCTGAGTCTGCTCGATCCCGGACCGACCCACTCGCATACCTGGCAAAGCCAAAATGGTATTCTGTGCAATGTCTTTATCATTTGGGGGCGCTACATAACCGACAATATGAGCCAACAAACCTTCCAATGGATAAAGTCTTTTAGTACCCACATCAATGACAATACCTGGTAGGGAAGGCGAATTCACCTCGATAATCGTCATTTCGTCACGAGACAGAAAATCTTTCAACATAATGGGTATAAAACGACGTTGATGATCCAAATTCCATTGTATACGGGCATAATCATGCTCATCCAAGGAAATTAAATCAGCAAACCATTCTATCACATCAGAAACATTGTCTGTTTCTTCAGGTATAAGCATGGCCCTCCAATTTATCTTGTTATTGGCAAGAATGGCCCCGAAACGATCAAGGATACGTCCACGAGGTGGAGACAATAACCTTTTGCTTATAAGGTTTTTCTTGGCCATTTTTATATATCGATCGCCATTTACAACCTGCAATTTATAAAGACGATTAGCCAATAAAGACAAGATCCCTGTTTGAGCCGCTAGAATCAAAATTGCCCGCCGCGTAAATACACGTCGCGAATTCGTATCTGACAATACATTTCTGATACGATAGGGTAATCTTTTCTTCATTTTACAAGTTGTTCTACACCTGTTCGGGATCAGCTATGGTACGATGGGCCCAGGTAAACATGATTGATAAGAGCGGATAAAATCCTATAGCAAAAACCATCTCAAATATAAAGTATGAAACTGAAACCAGCTTTAAACTTAACAAAGAAATCAACAGCCATTGTATAAAAAAAACACTCAATGCAATTATTGAGAAAATTAACCAGACTATTAAAAAATTATATCTTGCCAGACGAAAACGCTGCGTGATTGCCATTCCATAAACAATAAGTAAAATGAAAATCACAACACCAGGTGAGGAAAAGTTTAGGAGATCAATAAGAAACCCCAGAAAAAAAACACCAATTGCCGGCATGGAAGTTGGACGATAAATTGACCAAAAATAAACCGATGATATCACAATAGCCAATAAAAGCTCATTACGGCCAGGAATATTCAAGGGAACTGAAAAGATTAAAATTACAAACAGATTAAATCCCATAGGAACCATCCAACGAATGACAGCATCAATTTTTTGACACCTCGTTAAAGAAGGACGTATCCCTGGATGCCTTTTATGTGTTTTACTTTCAGATGATTTTTCTTTTTTAATCATTCCTAATCATGGCCTAGTAATTCAGGATTGGCGACGGGCCTGGTTTTCATCTTCTTTTTAGCTAGATTTACACGTCCCGGTGCATCAGGTGGAATGATATCATAATTTTTAAAATCAAAAATTCGAACAATTCTCAGACTTTCCAATGAAGTGTAAGGCACAACAACGGGATGTCCAGGTTCAAGATAATGTACGAAACCAACAGGGATTCCAGTCGGAAAAGCGTTTCCTTTATTGTCAGTCAAAACTTTCTCCCCTTCAGTTGGAGGTTTATCTTCTGGGTAAAAAATCAATTTGGGATAAAGACTGTTATCACCAGCCATAATCGCCTGTACATGTGAACTCATTAAATTAACAGGAATTCGACTGGCAAGATCATTGATTAAGAGTATCCTGGCAGAACGATCACCAATTTCTGTCACTCTACCTATCAAACCGAAACCACTCAAGGCAATTTCACCGGCGTGCACGCCATGCCCCGGTTGTAGCATCACCAAAACTGCCTTATGATAAATTCCGCTTCCATCTGCGGCAACATGTGCGGTAATATAGGATATTGTCGGATCGGGTATCCAATGCAATTGATTTTTCAATTCAACATTTTCCTCTGCCAATCCTATTGCAACATGATACCATCCTTTAAGTTGCGCATTTTCCTCTTCAAGTTTCTTTTTTTCCTGAGAAATATTTTTAACTGTATTAATATTCAGAAAAAAACCATGAACAATATCAAACGGTCTCTCCACCAAAACATAGGCAGGCAAAAGAAAATCAATAACTTTTAACCGTATATCTTCTATTAATTTGGGTTTTGCCTGACCAAGCAACATGATTAAACTCGCCATTACAAATAAGAATGGTAAGATTAATTTTGCCAACGCTTGCTTGATTTGAATGGATATAGGAATCATTATCGTAATATTTTTACGTTATTTTTCATTTTAAACCAGCTACTTAATATATAAGATGAGCAATATACCAAACTGTATATTGCTTATTAATATTAACGCTATTTTTTATATTTTCTCAATTATGTTGACGTAACAACTAATACATAGTTGTTAAAACATTCCTAAGCTTTTTCATTTCCTCCAATGCACGTCCTGTTCCCAAAGCCACACAGTCCAATGGATTTTCTGCAACAATAATAGGTAACCCTGTCGCCTGTCGCAAAACATCATCCAGTCGAAGCAATTGACTGCCCCCACCTGTCAACATAATCCCTTTATCAACAATATCAGCAGCCAGTTCTGGAGGGGTATTCTCTAAAGCAACGGATACTGCCTCGACAATTTGAGAAACCGGTTCAGCCAAACTATCGGCAATTTGCTCCTGGGAAACCAAAACTTCCCTTGGCACTCCATTCATCAAATCTCGACCTTTTACTTCACGCCAAGGACCGCCATCCTCCTTGGAGGAATCGGGAATAGCGGCTCCCAGTTCCATTTTCAATTTTTCCGCTGAACTCTCTCCAATTAAAAGATTATGATTACGACGTATATAGGCAATGATGGCATCATCCATTCGGTCACCACCAACTCGAACGGAACGCGCATAAACAATTCCCCCCAGGGAAATTACTGCAACCTCGGTCGTACCTCCTCCGATATCAACAATCATGCTGCCAGAGGGTTCCGTAACTGGCAAACCGGCCCCAATTGCAGCAGCCATAGGTTCTTCAATCAGCTGAACCCGTCGAGCACCTGCACTTTCTGCGCTTTCCTGGATAGCTCGCCTTTCAACGGCCGTTGATCCCGATGGAACACAAATTACGATTTGCGGGCTGGCAAACATACGACGATTATGCACTTTATGTATGAAATGCTTAATCATCTCCTCCGCAACTTCAAAATCCGCAATGACACCATCCCGCATTGGCCGTATAGCAGTTATATTACCAGGCGTTCTTCCCACCATATTTTTGGCCTCTTCCCCAACGGCCAAAACCTGCTTTTTCCCACGAACATCAGCAATGGCAACAACTGATGGTTCATTCAATACTATTCCACGACCTTTGACATAGACTAGTGTATTAGCCGTTCCAAGATCAATTGCCATGTCTGCAGACATAAAACCAAACAGACGAGAAAACATCCAAAACTCCCGACAACAAACTTATAATTCTAACAAAAATTTGTCTTAAATTTCTATCATCACAATTTGATAGAAATTACCAACCCCTACTTTTCACAGTATTTCCTTTCGACTTACTCATTTACAACCAATGGAGCAAGCGTTATCTGGCAAATGCTATATAGCCTTATATATTATTTTTACCTTAAAGTATCGTTCACTAAAAAAAAATGTAAAAAAATCATTTCCTACAATGTAATTACCTAATTTTGACTAATATTTTTCTCATTTAAATAAAAAATCATTTTAAAAATAAAAACGAATCGAAAATATAATTATTTAAACCCCCTTAGCATATTATTTATGTTTCACTGTTTATACGTTTTATTCTGACTTTTTTATGTCTTTTTAAAAATTTATTTTAATAATCAAAAATCAAATTTTCATAAAAATGACAAAAAACATGTTTTATATAAATAAATAACAAGGAGAATTTATAAATGTTTAGAGTTAGCAAACAAACTTTTTTGGGGTTTTCAATCGTTATATTATCTGTTTCTTTTTTAACTGCCTGTGATAATGGCTATAGTGCTGGTGGAAGGGCAGGAACTGGTGCACTTATTGGTGGTGGAACCGGAGCAGCCATCGGGGCCCTTGCAGGAGGGGGAAGAGGAGCCGCTATTGGAGCTTTATCTGGTGGAGCGTTAGGGGCGGGTGTTGGCGCTTTGACAACACCTAATCGTCCAGGACCCAATTATAATAATCAGTACTATCAAAACCAACAATATCGTCAGCAACCAGTTAATAATTACAATTCATCCCGTCGTTAATCAAAAACGGCGTCAAAACGCCGTTCCATTTTTAAGAAACGTTTTCTGGTTTCTGTCGCTGACGCTTTGTTAACAATTTATTTAAAGCATGGACATAGGCCTTAACAGCAGAAACCACGGTATCAACATCTGTTCCTTGACCATCAACTGTTTTGCCATTTTCTTCCAACCTTACAGTTGTTTTTGCCTGTGCATCCGTTCCCTGCGTAACAGCCCCGATCGAAAATAGGGATAATGTTGCTTCAGGATGAGGGAAAATTTTCCTAATCGCATTGAAAGCTGCGTCAACCGACCCGCTATTTCCCGTAAATTCGATTTTTTTATTTTGTTTGTCAACTTCAAGAGTCAATAAAACCTCAGAAGCTCTTATCCCACTTTTAATTGACATATCAATAAACCGGATAAATTCATGATCTCTGACTTCATCATCAACCAAAGCCGAAATATCATCATCGTAAACCGTCTTCTTTTGATCAGCCAACGTCTTGAATCGCTGAAACGCCTCGTTTAATTTCTCATCAGAAAATTCATCATATCCCAATGATTTTAATTTGTCCCTAAAAGCAGCTCGACCCGAATGTTTGCCCAAAACAAAAGAGGAACGGTTCCAGCCTACACTTTCAGGTGTCATGATCTCATAGGTTTCTGCATTTTTCAACATTCCATCTTGATGGATACCACTTTCATGTGCAAATGCGTTTCTACCTACAATTGCCTTATTCGGTTGCACATCAAACCCGGTAATCGTTGATAAAGTCCGCGAGGCATTTAATAATTTTTTTGAAATTATCCGGTTATCATAAGGAAATTCATCGTGACGTGTCCGTAAAATCATTGTTATTTCTTCCAGGGCAGCATTCCCGGCCCGTTCACCAATTCCATTGATCGTACACTCAACTTGCCTTGCTCCACCTTGCAGTGATGCGATAGTATTAGCCACCCCTAATCCCAAATCATTATGGTTATGACAAGAAAAAATGACCTGATCAGCACCTGGAACCCGTTCCAACAAATCTTTAAATATACGACGCATATCTTCAGGAGTTGAATAACCAACCGTATCAGGAATGTTAATTGTTGTCGCTCCATTTTTAATGGCCACTTCAACACAGCGACATAAAAAATCTGGGTCTGTGCGTGATCCATCCTCCGCTGACCATTGAACGTCATCTGTAAATTGTCTGGCCTTTTTATTTCCATCGGCAATAATTTCCAAAACGGTTTCAGGTTCCATACGCAATTTATATTTCATATGCAGTGGAGAAGTCGAAATGAAATTATGAATACGTTTACGCTTGGCCGGTTTTAAAGCTTCCCCCGCCTTTTCAATATCATTTTTACCACCTGAACGTGCCAAGCTACAAATAACTGAATCTTTGATTAGCTCAGCAATTCTGTAAACACTTTCAAAATCTCCTGTTGACGCAACGGGAAATCCTGCCTCGATTACATCAACTCCTAATTCAGTCAATATTCTAGCCATTCTCAGTTTTTCATCCAAATTCATTGAAAAACCAGGGGACTGTTCACCATCACGTAACGTTGTATCAAAAAAAATAACTCTATTTTTGTCAATTTTTCCAAATGATGGATGATTTATATTCATATCCGATGAACCTTCATAATCGTTTACAGGCATATTCTGGACGCAACTCACGCCCTCAGTTTGCCTATGAAAAAATAAATTTTTAAAGGAAATTAAAAAAAAACCCCTAAATAAGATAACCTATTTTACAAGGTTACCTTACCTAGGGGCTGCTAAGTTGAAAGATCAAACAAAACACAGATATCCGTTCTCTATTTTTAAAATAGAAAAAATTTTTTTCCATAAGAGAGAATACCATAAATTTCATGCTGATATGACATCACTTTTCCCCAAAAAAAGCAAGTCCTATTTTTTAGCCCGTTAAATGTGTTACACTTCCGCCAATTGTAAAATACCGATCAACAGCATTTTTCATGGACATGGCTATTAACTGTCTATATGAAGACTGACGTAAAGCGGCCTCATCTTTACGATTAGATATAAACCCCATTTCAACAAGAATTGATGGAATGTTTACCGATTTTAAAACCACAAAAGCGGCATGTCTTTTGGGATTAGGCAATAAACCAACACGGGAATTAAACGATAAGACAACATTTTGCGCCATTGCTGCTGATTCTTTTTTTGTTTCCATTTTAACCAGACTGGCCAATATCTTTTCCACCGCTGGAGAAGTTACATGAATATTGGGGCCACCATAACGATCAGCTTGATTTTCAACTGAAGCCAATGCAGCAGATTGTGCATCAGATGCATGATTGGATAAAGTATAGACACTTGCACCTCGCACAGATGAATTCCGCAAGGCATCCGCATGCATCGATATGAAAAGGTTCGCCCCTTTTTTCTGGGCAAAATCTACACGTCCATTCAAGGGAATAAAATGATCTGAGCTTCTTGTCAGATAAACTTGATATCGTCCGGAGCGTCTCAACTGATTGGCAAGTTCCACAGCCGTAGCGTATGCAACATGTTTTTCATAGGTTCCAGAATATCCTATGGCTCCAGGATCCTTTCCACCATGACCAGGATCCAGCACAATTAATGGTAAAGCAGGTCTGGCTTTGCCAATGATAGCTGGCGTCTTGGTTTTACCTTTGAATGTCCTCACCTTGGAAGTGGATTTAACTTGATTACGACCTTTTCCAATTGTTCCAATTCTTTTTTGCCTTTTTTGTTTCATGGCAAATGAAAAGGAAGGAAACAAAACTCCTATTGACATTAATAACGTATTTCGTCTGGAAAAATTTAAAGCCATTTCAATCTATATTACCTTATCAAAATGTATATTAATAATGTTAATTCATGTCTAAAAATCTGTATACCCGAAATAGGATTCAGTGTATAATTCGACATTATTGCAATAATTCTACATTTTTTTTGATCAAAAGCCATAAATCACGTTTTTAGCAACAAAAAACCTTTGCTTTCATAACGCGTTTTGAGATATTAAAATAATTGTAGGTCTTTATTTTTAATAACAAATCAATAACCTATAAAGTCCTATAAATTATTGTTTATTTTTGATAGCGAAAATATGTCCATTTAATATTTACGAAAATTTAATGAAAGCAATCTAGAATTTAAAATTATTTTAAATCTTATAACAATTCAGAAATAAACAAAAAATGATCGAAATTCCTAATTAAAAATGCTTCATGGTTACATTTCCCTTAAGACGATAATTAAAAACATGTTTCCAACAAAAAGCATTTCTTCAAAAAACTATGGATTGTGACTACAATCACCGGAGTATTAGTAAAACATGAATAAAAAAATGCTGATTGATGCCAGCTATAAAGAAGAAACACGCGTCGTGATCCTTGATGGCAATTACATCGAGGGATATGATATTGAAAATTCCGCAAAGAAACAAATAAAAGGTAATATCTACCTAGCCAAAGTAATCAGAATTGAACCCAGTCTACAGGCTGCTTTTGTTGATTATGGTGGAAATCGCCATGGTTTTTTAGCTTTTAATGAAATTCACCCTGATTATTATCAAATTCCCGTTGCAGACCGAAAAAAACTGCTGGAAATCCAAGAATTAAATAAAATGGAGGAAGAACCAAATCCGGATCAAGAATTGGATCCAGATCAGCCTTCCTATTATGAAGACATGGTTCATTCCCATAATAGCATAATCAAGAACTATAAAATTCAGGAAGTTATTCATAAAAGACAAATTATCCTCGTTCAAGTGGTAAAAGAAGAACGTGGAAATAAAGGCGCGGCATTAACAACCTATCTATCTTTGGCAGGACGCTATTGTGTTTTAATGCCAAATTCCTTACGGAATGGCGGAATTTCTAGAAAAATCACTTCACCATCTGAAAGAAAACGGTTGAAGGATATTATCACTGAACTGAATATCCCATCACATATGGGAATGATTATCCGTACTGCAGGAGCCCAATGCCCAAAAGCAGATACCCTAAAAGATGGGGAATATCTGCTTCACTTATGGGATGAAATACGCAATCTAACCATGAAGTCGATTGCGCCAGCTCTTATTTATGAAGATTCCAACTTATTGAAATTGACATTACGTGATAATTATACACAAGATATTAATGAGATTTTGATAGATGGCGAGGATGCTTGGTCCCAAGCGAGAGATTATATGCGTGCATTGATGCCGCAAAATGTACATAAGCTTCATCTGTGGAGAGATCAAAAACAATCTCTTTTTTCTTATTATAAGGTTGAAAATTTGATTGATCAAATGCTTTCCCCGATTGTCCAACTAAAATCAGGGGGATATTTAGTCATTAATCAAACAGAGGCTTTGGTTGCTATTGATGTAAATTCAGGCCGTTCAATCAAGGAAAAAGATCTTGAAGAAACTGCATTGAGAACCAATCAGGAAGCCGCCAACGAAATTGCACGCCAGTTAAGGTTGAGAGATCTGGCTGGATTAATCGTTATCGATTTCATTGATATGGAAAACAAGAAGCATAATTATATTGTTGAACGTCGTTTGAAATCTCTACTTCACAAAGACCGTGCACGAATTCAGATCGGTTCCATCTCCTCCTTTGGCTTACTGGAAATGACCCGTCAAAGGTTACGTCCCTCTATTGCTGAATTTGCCTTCACTCCATGTTCCGCTTGTAATGGAACAGGTATTATTCGAAGTGACGCCAATATTTCTTTACAAATCATCAGACAGATTGATGAAGAAGCTCGTAAAATCAAACCGGGAATTTTAACCGTTTCCATTTCATCCGGTGAAATTGCCTTGAATATTCTTAACCAAAAACGGAGATGGCTGGCGGATATTGAAAGGAAATATAAAATCAAGATTGAATTTGCAATTGATTCAACCCTGTCCTCTCATAATGTCCGTTTTTCAAGCAAAACAGATTCCTCACTTGATATGGAACCTGATGATGAAATGCTTCAATCTACACCAAATGTAGTTCAGGAGAATCTTTTTGTCAGAGAAATACCAATCCAATCCTATCTTGAATATCAGACAAATTCAAAAACAGATTATAGACAAGATGAGATAGAGGATAAAGTTATTGATCTAAAACCTGAATCAAAAGCATTACGTCAAAATTCTGTCTCCATAGAGCTTAAACAAGACGATACAAATCTCGATTCTTATTCGGAACAATATAAGGAAAACAAAAAAACATACAGTAATTCCAGGGATAAAAGACAATCCCATCATTCCCGTCGTAACCGTTATAAAAGAGGACAAGGTAAGGCTCAAAAAAATAATGACTTTACTCCCATTCTTGAGGCTGAACCTATACCAGAACCTGTCATCAATGAAAAACCTGAAGAAATAACTGTGACTCCAACCTTTGTTTCAATTGAAATTGATGCCGACAAAAGCCAGAATCAGCATGAAGAAACTGAATCTTTGATAAATCAAGTTATTGATAATTCTGACGCTGTAAATAAAGAGGATGAAACTTCAGATAATCTGGAAATAAAAGAGGAAAAACCCGCTCCAAAACGTCGACGGGCTACTAAAACCACCAAATCCACAGGCACCACCAAAACGACACGTAAAAGAGCATCAAGCAAAAAAGAGTCAAAAGAAAACGAAACCGAGGAAAAATCGGATAATTCGGATAATAAAGAGGAAAAGGAAACGAAGATCAAAAAAACTACCAGAGCACGTAAAACAACTACAGCCAAAAAAACAACGGTTCGAAAACCCAAAAAAACCAAGGAAGCTGATGAAAATAACGAACACCCCTTAATTCAGCCCATTGTCATAGATGACACACCGACCAAAACGCCACGTTCCGGCTGGTGGAAACGGTAATTTTCGTTTTTTATAAAGGCTTAAAAGAATTACTTTTAAGCCTTTATTATTATGCCAAAACAAAAATTCATTCAAACTTTTTGTAAATGTATATATAATATACATATTCGAAACAATAAAAGTTATCAACATATTATGCAACTTTCCCGATATACAGATTATGCGTTAAGAACCCTGATCTATTTACATGTTCATCATGATCGGCTTTGTTCTATCCATGAAATTGCGACTTGTTATTCGATTTCACAAAATCATCTAATGAAAATTGTCCATAGATTGGGTAAACAAGGGTTTATCAAAACATTGCGTGGAAGAAATGGAGGATTAACTTTAAACAAAGATGCTGGCAGTATCAAACTTGGGGACATTATTCGCAACACAGAGGAAGATGAAACCTATGTCAAATGCGATCAATGCCTTATTCAATGCACTTGCAACCTACCTGCATTTTTAATCGAGGCAATGAATAATTTTTATAAAACACTCAATCAATATTCTTTAAACGATCTTTTTAAAAATCCAAAACAACTTGAAGCAATTTTGAAATATATTGAACTAGTCTGAAAACCTAAAGCTCAAAATACTCACTTTTTTTATCATATTAATCAACAGAATTATATGATGTCCTTTTATAATTTTTTAAAAACGTGTAAAGCAATTGATTAATCACTTTATAATCAAAAAATTAATTATTTTAATTTAAACAGGATATATCAATGCATCGCTACCGCACTCATAATTGTGCCGCTCTAAGATCCCAGGATGTTGGATCAACTGTCAAGCTTTCTGGATGGATTCATAGTAAAAGAGATCATGGGGGTTTACTTTTTATCGATTTGCGCGACCATTTTGGTATTACCCAGATTGTTATTCCCGCCAATTCACCTTTGCTGAACACTGCGGAAAGGTTGAGAGTGGAAAGCGTTATTTGCATTACAGGTAAGGTTGTCGCTCGTGAAGGAGAAACCGTTAATCCAAAACTGCCAACAGGACAAATTGAAATTCAGGCTGAAAATCTTGAAATTATTTCCGAAGCTACGGTATTGCCTTTTCAAGTGACTGGCAACGAAAACTATCCGGAAGATTTACGTTTAAAATATCGTTATATCGATCTGCGTCGAGAACGGGTTCATCGCAATCTGATGTTAAGGTCAAACATTATTGCAAGCCTTCGCCATAGAATGATTGAACAGGGTTTCACTGAATTTCAAACTCCTATCCTGACAGCTTCTTCACCTGAAGGTGCCAGGGATTTTCTGGTTCCTGCCCGTCTACATCCTGGAAAATTTTATGCATTGCCACAGGCACCGCAACAATTCAAACAGCTTGCAATGGTGGCTGGTTTTGACCGCTATTTCCAAATAGCCCCCTGTTTCCGTGACGAGGCTGCACGTGCGGATCGTTCTCCGGGAGAATTTTATCAACTTGATTTTGAAATGTCTTTTGTCACTCAAGAAGATGTTTTTGAAACGCTGGAACCTGTTATGGAGGGCATTTTCAAGGAATTTGCACCTACACATACTTTAAGTTCAGCACCCTTTGAACGTATTCCCTATAAACAAGCCATGAAAGAATATGGCAGTGATAAACCAGATTTAAGAAACCCCTTAAAACTTGTTGATGTTTCCGAAGCGTTCAAAAATTCTAGTTTTGGTCTCTTTGCAAAAATTGTTGAGGCAGGAGGAGAAGTTCGTGCTGTTCCCGCTCCTGGTGCAGGATCATTTCCCCGCTCTTTTTTCGATAAGTTGAATAAATGGGCCAGAGAAGAAAAAGCGGGTGGTTTGGGATACATCATCTTTGAAGACAATGGGGCAAAAGGACCAATTGCCAAAAATTTGGATGAAGAACGTTGTGAAATGATCCGCCAGGCCTGTCATTTAAAAAGTGGCGATGCTGTTTTCTTTGTAGCTGGACAAGGCCCTGATATGGTTAAATTTTCCGGTTCTGTTCGAACAAAAATTGCAACAGAACTTGATCTAATCGAGAAAAACGCCTTCCGTTTCTGTTGGATTGTTGATTTCCCTATGTATGAAATCAATGAAGAAACCGGATTGATTGATTTCTCTCACAATCCCTTCTCCATGCCTCAGGGTGGACTTGAAGCACTGATAAACAAGAATCCTTTGGAAATTAATGCATATCAATATGATATCGTCTGCAATGGTATTGAACTTTCTTCAGGTGCAATTCGAAATCATCGACCTGACATCATGATCAAAGCCTTTGAAATTGCCGGATATCCAGAGGAAGAAGTCGAAAAGCGTTTTGGTGGTATGCTAAATGCATTCCGTTATGGAGCTCCGCCTCATGGAGGTGCCGCACCTGGTATTGATCGCATGGTCATGCTTCTGATGGATGAACCCAATATTCGTGAGGTCATTCTATTCCCATTAAATCAACAAGGTGATGATTTAATGATGGAAGCGCCTGCCCCGATTTCTGCAGAACGATTAAAAGAATTGTCCTTGGCAATCAGTTTACCAAAAGTGGCAGTAAAAAAATCTAATGAAACTGTTGAAACAGATAAAAAATAAATGATAATTTCAGCCACTCCAATATATTTTATAGAGTGGCTAGAAACAATTAAATTGTTGAAAATCTCGAAATGATACTTTATTGAAAAATTTCAGACGTTCTAAATTTAGGTATCAATAATGAAATTTATCTATAACAAAATTACATAAGTAACATTATCGTGATTAATTCTTTATAATACTCAACCTTTAAAAACTCAAATCGCGAAATATAATAACAATTATCTATCTTTAAAGATAATTAAAATTCCTTTATACCTCCTATTTCAGGATTAAATATTACATAACTTTTATTATTACAAAATCAATCTACAAATTTTAATATGGGAAAATGGCATTGCAAGAAAAAAAATCTCAAGAAAAAACAGCCCTTTCATATTCCGATGGGCAATTAGCACACACCCTCCAACGCCGCCATATTATCATGATCTCTATCGGTGGTATTATTGGGGCCGGTCTTTTTGTAGGTGCCTCTGCCTCAATTAAGCAAACGGGACCTGCTGTTCTTTTGTCCTATGTCATTACTGGATTTCTCATTTTTTTTGTTATGCGAATGCTTGGCGAATTGGTTATTGAAAAACCAGAGGCAGGTTCCTTTCTCAATCATATCCGCCGTGGACTTGGCGATCATGTTACATTTATATTGGGATGGGGGTATTGGCTTTTCTGGATTTCTGCCATTGCTGCCGAGGCCATAGCCGGTGGAATTATTTTACTACATTACATGCATATTCCCGAACAATACACATTTCTGGCAACCATGGTTCTGGGACCTTTATTGGTTATTATCATGATGATAACCAATCTATTTTCTGTCAAAGGATATGGTGAATTTGAATTCTGGTTTGCCCTGCTTAAAATCCTAGCCATTACGGCCTTTATTATTCTTGGCGGTATAGCAATAAGCCATTTGGGTGGATATTACACAACAAAAATTAATAATATATGGCATTTCCAAAGCTTTTTTCCAAAAGGCATTCTTGCCGTTTTCACAATCATTCCAACCATTCTATTTACAGTTACTGGATCGGAAGTGGCTACCATAGCGGCAGCTGAATCCGATAAACCTGCGGAGAATGTCGCTTATGCCAGTAAAACAATTATTTTCCGAGTTATCACCTTTTACGTTATTTCAATTGGAATTATTGTCTCTATCCTGCCCTGGAATTATGTAATCCCGGGGATATCACCTTTTCTAATGGTTTTGCAAAAGCTTGAAATTCCATATGCCTCGGATATTATGGCAATGACCATCCTGATTGCTATTCTCTCTTGCTTAAACTCATCTATTTACGCAACCTCCCGTACACTCTTTGAACTGGCAGAATTTAATGATGCACCCAGATGGTTAATTCATACCAATAAAAATGGCGTTCCCAAAAGAGCAATTATTACCGCCTCCATCATCGGTATAATAATTTCGATTTTCTCGGTAATTTCGCCAAAAGTTTTTTTCACTTATATTTTAAGCTGCGCTGGATCCATTATCCTGTTTGTCTATATTGCAATCGGTTTATCTGAAATCATAATTCGCTCAAAATTGGAACGAACCAAACAGAAACTAACATTTAAGATGTGGTTTTTCCCTTATCTATCCTGGTTTACAATCATGTCGTTTGCCATGGTGATTCTTGCCATGTTTTTTAATCATGACAGTCGAAATCAAATTACACTCAGCTGCCTTACCTTAATTTTGATAAGTATCTGTCGAATCATTATGTGTCGATACAATAAAATCAAATCTGTGGTTTAAAATTCATCAATTTGCTCATATTTATAATTCTGATAATGTTTTTTAATTTATAGTTACAGGGTTTGATATGGGTGAAATTATTTTAGATCTCAAAGAGTTGCGATGCCCCTTACCTATTTTGAAGGCTAATCGGGTTTTACAAACTCTTGAACCTGGGGATTGTTTACGTGTCTTGGCGACAGATCGTCATACAATCAAGGATTTTCATGAATTCTGTCGTAAAACTGGTCATTCACTGATTGCTTTTTCAGAACAGGGAAATAATTTATCTTTTCTGATTAAAAAAAGTAAAATTGCACAAAACAATTTTTAAATCTATAAATTGGTTTCTTTTTTCAAAAGAGGTATAAAGAAATAATATTTATCAGATATAAACTTGTTGGAAGCTCAACATGACAGATGATCTCTCTTCCCTTTCATTTGAGGATGCATTGAATGAATTGGAAAAAATCGTTCATAATTTGGAAACTGGACAACAAAAACTTGAAGAAGCCATCGTATCTTATGAACGCGGTGCCTTACTTCGACGTTATTGTGAAAAAAAATTGAATGAAGCCGAGGCTCGGGTAAAAATGATTGTCGAAAAAGATAACCAAAGCCTTGATACTGAAACTATTGAAAAAATTTAGGGTTAATTACCATGACTTCTGTTGAAGCACAAAATCAGTCTCTTAATCAATCGCTTTCATCACGTGCCCAAAGCCTTGAAACAACACTTGATAAATTCCTTCCCAGAATGAAGGGGGGCGAGGCAAATCTGATTGAGGCAATGCGCTACGCTGTACTTGGGGGAGGAAAAAGATTAAGGGGTTATCTTGTTACAGAAGTCGCTTCTCTCTTCAATATCCCAATGAAAAGCGCGCTTTATGTGGGCGCTTCTGTTGAAATGCTTCATGCCTATTCATTAATTCATGATGATTTACCGGCAATGGATGATGATGATCTGCGTCGGGGAAAACCCTCCACCCATATAAAATTCGGTGAGGCGATTGCCATTCTTGCCGGTGATGCTTTACAAACCAAAGCCTTCGAAATTTTAACGTGGGAAGATGTAAGCGAAAACCCGGATATTCGTATTGAACTGCTTAAGTCCCTTGCTGAAGCAAGTGGATCCAATGGTATGGTCGGTGGACAAGTTATTGATATGGAAGGTGAAAATCGTCATCTGACCCTTCCAGAGGTAATCAACTTGCATGCCATGAAAACAGGCCGCCTAATTTGTTATTCCGCTGAAGCTGGAGCCATTTTAGGCCAAGCAAATGCCGACTTGCGCAATCATATCATCAGCTATGGTCGAGATTTGGGAACAGCTTTCCAGATCGCTGATGACATTCTTGATGCCACGGCAAGTGCAGAGGAACTTGGTAAAACAGCCGGTAAGGATAATGCCTCGGGAAAATCAACATTCGTTTCTTTGCTTGGAATTGGAGATGCAAAAAAGGAAGCAAACAGACTTATCGGTAAAGCTATCCGTCATTTAGAACCTTTCGGATCCGCCGCCGATAATTTACGCGCTTTGGCAAATTATGTAATTACCAGAAGAAATTGATTTACAATAAACATTTACCCACTCAATAATGGCTAACACTAAAAAACGCGTCGATATACTTCTCTTTGAAAGAGGCATGGTTGAAAGTCGTACAAAAGCGCAGGCCTTGATTATGGCGGGGCTGGTTTTTACGAAAGATCGTCGAATTCAAAAGGCAGGGGATATCGTATCTGAAACCATTGAACTTACTATTAAAAATCAAGAACATCCTTGGGTATCGCGTGGTGGTTTAAAACTGGATCATGGATTGAAATCTTTCAATTTATCCCCTAGGGGATTAAATTGCCTTGATATCGGGGCCTCCACAGGAGGGTTCACCGATGTTTTATTAACGAATGAAGCGAATAAGGTATATGCAGTCGATGTTGGGCATGGACAATTGGCATGGAAAATACGTCAGAATACACGCGTGATTGTGAAAGAAAAATGTAATGCCCGCTATCTTACATCGGAAATAATTCCGGATCCCGTTCAAGTTATCGTCTGTGATGCAAGCTTTATTAGTCTAAAAACAATTTTACCTGCCGCCTTATCCCTGTGTCAAACTGGCGGATGGGCAATGGCGTTGATCAAACCCCAATTTGAAGCTGGACGCGAACATATTGGATCAAAAGGAGTTGTCCGCGATCCTGAGATTCATACAAAAATTTGCCAGGACATTAATAATTGGTGGCAAAATCTGCCCAACTGGCAAGTATTGGGAATTGAGACTAGTCCCATTACCGGCCCTGAAGGCAATAAGGAATTTCTAATAGCCGCACGTAAAGAATCCCCGTAAATCATAAAACAACTTTTCCCTTATATTATTTAAAGTTAATTTTTTGAATCAAAGTGTTTATAAATGGTTATACATCAGCATTTATCCATTCCAACCTTACAAATTGATCAATATCTTTTACGATTGATCCAAAAAAAGGATATCAAAAGCATACATAATCATATTAATGATTGGAATATTGCAAAAATGCTGAGTGACGTGCCATTTCCTTACTCACAAGAATTATTGGAAAAATGGTTTGAAGCCACCCTTCAGCAAATCAAGGCAGGACAATCCTATCACTTTTCAATTATCGATACACAAACCAATCCGGACACAGTTGTAGGTTGTATAGGTTTAACCCTGAATATGACAGAACAGTCTGCCAAAATAGGATATTGGGTTGCTCAGAGATACTGGGGCAATAATATCGCTACCCGAGCCTTGAAACGCTTAACAAATTGGGCGTTAGCCAATCTAAATATCAATTACATTCATGCCACTGCCGCTGATGACAATATTGCCTCTATAGCGGTTTTGAAAAAATGTGATTTTCAACCCTATGGTCAGGGCAAGGAGAAATTTTTAGCTCGTGCTGTTGAACAACCCGTCTCATATTTCCTTTTACAACGGGAAGATATTTGTCCCAACAATCTCACACCCAATCAAAATATTTATACATCAAAAGAAAAAAAAATATTGTTAGTTGTAGCCGCCGCACTTATTGATATTGAAGGTAGGCTTTTACTCGCCCGTCGTCCGGAGGGAAAATCAATGGCAGGAATGTGGGAATTTCCAGGCGGAAAAGTTGAACCTGGGGAAACACCTGAAACAGCATTGATTCGAGAATTGAAAGAAGAAATAAATGTCGATATTTCTAAAAGCTGTCTCGCCCCATTCACATTCGCATCCCATGAGTATCAGGATTTTCATTTATTGATGCCATTATATGTATGTCATCGTTGGAAAAATGACCCCATACCAAGAGAAAAACAGCAACTTGCATGGGTTACCGTCAATGAGCTTGACCGTTATCTTGTCTTGGAGGCTGACAAACCATTTATTCCACTCTTGAAGGATTTACTCTTCTAATCTTACCTCGTCAGGAATATGAAAAATATTCTGCCTTTTTCCAGCAATATTATTGTCAAAAGTGAATAAGGCACCAGCTTTTGGATATTTTTCAAGATCTTTTTTTGGTATTTTGGCACGTGCCGATGTAACAAAAGCCGTTTTTAAATCATTACCACCAAAAGCTATTTTGGTTAAATTCGGACAAGGAAAATCTATTGATTTCAATTTTTGTCCATCAGAGGAATAGACATTTATTTTATGTCCTTGATAAAGACAAACCCACAGATTGTTCTCGAAATCAAGCGCCATGCCATCAGGATATCCTTCCATTTCTTTTAAAAAAAGTCGTTTGTTTGCAAGTTTTTGCCCATCTTTAATATCAAACGAAAAAATTTCATGTGCATTGGAATGACTGCAATATAGGATCTGTTTGTCTTCATCAATTACAGGCCCATTAAGTACCGCATATTCCCTATCCTGCCTTATTACATAAGGTTTAGCCTGATCCCATTTTAACAGGTAGAGGGATCCTGTTAATTTTTTTTCTTTTTCATCCATTGATCCAAACCAAAGTTGACCTTTGGCATCAATATATCCATCATTAATTCGATTATTTGGAAATTTTTCCTCTAAGGGATAAAATAACGTCACACTGCCATTAAATAGGCTAAACCAATATAAACCGTCTTCCATACCGCATAAATAAACAGATCGATTGGTTGGAAAAAAAAATGTAGGTTTCTTGTGAGTATTCCAGCTTTTCTTCTGATTGTCATTTAAGCGGTATTGATGAATTTTTTTGCCCTCAATATCAACAAAATAAACCGCTTTTTCAGAGGCATTCCACATAACCCCCTCCCCCAACTCTGATTGGGTTTCCCAAATGGCGGATGGACATGACGAATTAATTGTAATCATTATAAACCCCTTTTTGAAAGGCTTTTTAAATTAAACAAAAAGAAATTCAATATTTGCAATAATAATTATTTTAACATAAAACTGTTTATACTAAACATTTACTTTGGAATTTTCTTAAACAATTCTTAATTTTAAATATAATTCTCTGTAATTTTTCAATACTTAAATATTGTAACTGTTTTAACAATTGGACTTTTGTAAAATGACTCTAAATCCAACTGCTTCAATTATGGTTATCGGAAATGAAATTCTTTCAGGCCGTACCCAAGACGTGAATATAAATTATATTGCGAAAGGATTAACCTGTTCCGGAATTAAACTCATAGAAACCCGTATCATTCCTGATGATCAAAAAATAATCATCAAAACAGTTAATGAATTACGTGCTGCATATGATTATGTGTTTTCTACAGGGGGAATCGGTCCTACCCATGATGATATAACTTCCGAGGCTATAGCAGAGGCGTTTGGTGTACCCAATCCAATTCATCCAGAAATATCCCGATTATTGGAAGAACATATTGGCAAGGAAAAATATAATGACGCCCATAGAAAAATGGCTCGTTTCCCACTAGGGGCTACGCCCATTCCCAATTCTGTATCCGTAGCGCCGGGATATGTAATCAACAATGTATATGTTATGGCTGGCGTTCCCCAAATCATGCGTGCAATGTTTGATCAAATATTGCCCACCTTACACCATGGCAAGCCAATTGTTTCAAAAAGCTGGTACGCTTTTCATGCCTCTGAAGGCAAAATTGCACATGATCTAGCACATATACAGGATCAATTTCATAACCTTGATATTGGATCTTATCCATTTTATAAAAATGAAGATCAAAATGGAATAGCATTGGTTGTCAAAGGTCAGGACCAAGATGCCGTTCAGCGTGCCGCTCAACAAATCCATCAGTTGTTTATCCGAATGGGATACGACCCGCACGAGGGTGAGCCCATTTGAACCCCCTGGTTTTAACTAGTTTATTTCCTCACGCCCCATGGCAAGGAACTTATTTCTACGTTTAGCCTGAAGAACCTGTTCTGGAACTAAGGCGAGTTCGCCAAATGCAGCTTCAATCGCCTTTTGAACATTACTGATCGCAGTTTCTGGATCTCGTTGCGCTCCACCAACCGGTTCCTCGATAATTTGATCAATTAATTTGAATTTCAACAAATCCTGAGCCGTCAAACGTAATGCGCCTGCCGCCTGAGCCGCTTGTGATGCATCCCGCCATAATATGGAGGAACAAGCCTCAGGAGAAATAACTGAATAAATCGCATGTTCAAGCATCAGAATTTTGTCAGCCGTTGCCAGAGCAATTGCCCCTCCCGATCCACCTTCACCAATGATAACGGAGACAATGGGAGTTGTTGCCCTAAGGCATGTCTCAATTGATTTTGCAATGGCCTCAGCCTGACCATGTTGTTCCGCATCAATTCCAGGCCATGCTCCTGGCGTGTCAATCAACATGATAATCGGTAAATTAAATTGTCCTGCCAGTTTAATTAAACGTTGAGCTTTTCTATATCCTTCAGGCCTGGCCATCCCAAAATTATGCTTTAGTCTTGTATCAAGATCGGAACCTCGCTCTATCCCTATCACAACAACAGATTGCCCTTTGAATCTTCCCAATCCACCGATAATGGCATGATCTTCTGCATAAAGACGATCCCCTGCCAATGGCATGAAGTTTTCAATCATACCTTTGATATAATCCAAAGCATGCGGACGTTGCGCGTGTCTTGCCACCTGAACTTTTTGCCAGGGTGTTAGTTTGTTATATATAACTCGCAGCTGTTTTTCAGCCTTTTCCGTAAGCGTTTGCAATTCTTCGGCAATATTAATTTCTGTGGCGGTTTCAACACGTTGCAATTCATAAATTTTATTTTCGAGTTCTGCAACGGATTTTTCAAAGTCCAAAAATTGACGCATGATTATAAAAGATTACCAATTAAACGTTAATAACAGATCAGTGTAATGTATATTATCAATCAAATAAATTTTTAATTGTATAAATTGCAATATTTTTTTAATAAAATTATTTTTTCATACTCAGGGGATGAAAATCCTGCACTATTTTTTTTAGGTGTTCAGTCTGTAAATGGGTATAAATTTGTGTCGTCGAAATATCAGCATGCCCCAACATCATCTGCAATGAACGCAAATCTGCCCCATGTGCCAACATATGACTGGCAAATGAATGACGTAAAACATGGGGAGACAGCCTGCAAGGATCAAGATTGGCCTTTAATGCAACTTCGAACAATATTTTATCAAACCCCTGCCGCGTTAAATGATTTTGCGGGTTTCGTCCCGGAAACAGAAAGACACTCTTTAAACTCGCATCATTTTTTTTAAGCACCAATGCCGCTTTTACCGCTGCATCTGAAACAGGTATTAACCTTTCACGTCTGCCTTTTCCGTATATTCGCAAAATTTTTGTTGCTTGCTGAATCTGTTCCTTGCGCAGAGATAACAACTCAGATATGCGTAATCCCGAACTATACAGAATTTCCAAAGCTGCCTTGGCAACAAGTGACCGTCTGTAATCGTCAAGGAATTCACTTGCTGATAACAGGTTAAAAACTTCCTGTTCGCTCAGATATTTGGGTAATGATTGTGGCAAACAGGGGGATTGCATTAAATAAGTGGGATCATCGGAGCGAATATTCTCCTGAACCAAAAAACCATAAAACTGACGCAGACATGACAACCTTCTTATTGCTGTTCGCGCTGTTTTTCCCTCTTGACCCAAAAATTCAAAATATTGATGAATATCACGTTTAGAAACCCTATCCATTTCTAGATCTCTGGCTTGCAAATAATCCATAAAATCTTTTAAATCAGTTTGATACGCCTGATATGTATTTGCGGTAACCCCTCTCTCTGCCACCAGCATTTCCAAAAAGAAATCAATCAGATCCCTGTTCATGATTTATTCAAAATCTATTGATTGGGCATTGTATTCAACGCATTTCCAGGAACTTTTCCAGGCTGGGGAATTGTTGGAGTGTTTATCGGAGCAGGCGCTGAAGCATTATGAGCGTTTGCATTGTTGTAGGGAACGATAATGGGGGGAGCGCCAGGGACAACAGGTACAGATGGCAAAGTTGTATGTTGCTGGGCTTTGGGAATAGAAATAACCTTGTGAACTTCTCTGATCGGCATTTCGGGTGTTTGCAAGCAAAAAAACACTACCCCTGCCACAAGCAATATAACTATTAATCCAAAGAGAATAACAAATAATCGACGCATTATGGCTTCCTGATGTAAAATTACTCGTTGATGTTTTAATAATAACAGCTTGATTTCATACCATACTACAATTAATTTTTAATAGTCTGGATTTTATAAATTCTCTCTAAAATTAAATAAAATCTCAATTTATCAATTTTTATTCCTGTATTTGATCGACCACATGACTGATATACCTAGCAAATTATTAAATCGACCAGTTGTTTTAATCGGTCTGATGGGGGCTGGAAAAACAACGATTGGTAAAAAAATTGCAGACTTGCTTTCCATACCCTTTATCGATTCGGATAAAGAAATAGAAACTACGGCTGGATGCAGTATCGCCGATATTTTCGAACAATATGGAGAAGAGGAATTCCGTCGTGTGGAAAACCAGGTTATCCAACGTTTATTGGATCAAGCCCCCTTGATTCTCGCAACAGGTGGTGGAGCCTACATGCATCCGGAGACAAGAAAAACCTTAAAGGAAAAAGCAACCACCCTTTGGCTACATTGTGATCTGGAAACACTTTTCAAGCGCGTTTCCAAAAATACCAACCGCCCCTTATTGAATGTCGATAATAAAAAAGAGATACTCTCCTCCCTTATGAAAAAACGTTACCCTGTCTATGCCGAGGCAGATATTGTCGTTGAATGTAAGGATAAAGACATTGATACAACAATTAATCTTGTTATCTCAGCTCTAGAAAATTCAAGTAAAATGCATATTTTACCCATAACCCTGTCAAAAAATCATTACGACGTAATCATTGGTTCTGATATATTACAGCAATGTGGAACACTGATTTTACCTTTATTAAAGCAAAAGAAAGTTTTTATTCTGGCGGATCAGACAGTTGCCGACCTTCATCTGGACAAACTTATCCATAGTCTTGATTTAGTACACGTAAATTATGAAGTTATCCTGCTTCCTCCTGGGGAAAAAACAAAATCCTTTCAATATTATGAAAAAGTCACGCAAACATTGTTAGAAAAAGGGGTTGAGCGAAATTCAACGATTTTGGCATTCGGTGGTGGCGTTACAGGAGATTTGGCAGGATTTTCAGCTGCCACCGTGTTACGTGGAGTGCCATTCATTCAAATCCCCACCACCCTGCTTTCTCAAGTCGATTCTTCCGTAGGCGGAAAAACCGGTATCAATACATCGGTGGGTAAAAATCTGCTTGGGGCCTTTTACCAACCAGAAGCCGTTCTCGCAGATACAAAGATTTTGGACACACTCCCCCAAAGAGAATTACAGGCCGGTTATGCAGAAATTGTTAAAGCTGGTTTGATCAATGATCCAGAATTATTCAAATGGTGTGAAAAAAATGGTAAAAAAGTCATAAGTAAAGAACATGCTTGTCTGGCCAAGGCCATCGAAATGGCTTGTCAATTTAAAGCAAGGATTATTCAAAATGATGAATATGAACAGCAATCGACAGGCAGAAACCTCCTGAATCTCGGTCACAGCTTGGGACATACCCTGGAAGCGGAACTGGGTTATGATGGTCGTTTACTGCACGGAGAAGCCGTTGCACTGGGTTGCTGCCTGATATTCAAATTATGCACCCAAATGGGAATATGTCCGGAGAAAGACACACAACGTGTCATTCATCATTTCGAATCTGTAAACCTACCAGTTACAATAAAAAGGCTTCCTCAACCCATACGGGTCTCAAATCTTCTTAATCATTTGAAACATGATAAAAAAAGCCAAAACAATAAAATAACGTTTATACTTGTCAATGGGATAGGAAAAGCTTTCACATCACAAGATGTTAGTGAAAAACAGCTGTACAGTCTCCTAATCGAGGACGGTTGTATACAGGACTAAAATTGTTGCATATAAAACACATGAATTAATTCTAATCAATAAAGTATATATGAAAGATTGTCATTCAATAAAATCTTTTATAAATTGCCGAATATCTGAAAATCTTTATAGAAATTAGAAGGTAAAGCCTTTTTCTGTGTTTTTTTAGTTACATTACATTAATAACTATAATCACCGCATTAAAATCCTTCTAATTTTTCAAAGATATAGATTATAGTAAATTATAGAGTATAAATTTAAAGAGCTTCCGCCTTAATTGGCGGTCTATCGCTCGAAACTTATAAAAGAAGGATGTGTCAAGATGCGTCTTCGCACTGCATTGCTTGCAACGACTTTCGCGGTTGCTACTCCCGCCGCAGCGATGGCTAGCACAATTACTGGCCCTTATGTTAGCTTAGGTGGCGGTTATAACCTTGTTCAAACACAACATGCCCATTTCAAAAATGGTACCAATGCCGGTGGTAGGCTTGATAACGGCAAGGGAACCTCATCAAAACTGCGCCATAATACCGGTTTCACAACCATGGGTTCTTTTGGTTGGGGATTTGGTAACGGTCTCCGCGTGGAAGTTGAAGGTGTCTATAACTACTCCAACATCAGCGGACGTCATGGAACCCCTGTTTCCGCATACAAAACCAAAGGACATGACCAAGGTTATGGCGGATTGATCAATGTTCTTTATGATATTGACTTGCGTCAATTCGGCATTGACGTCCCTGTCACCCCATTCGTGGGTATTGGTGCCGGTTATCTCTGGCAAAATATGGCCCCATTAGATACAAAATACTATAATGGCAGTAAAAACCGTATCGGTGGAACAGGTGGAAGCTTTGCCTATCAAGGTATCGTCGGTGCTGCCTATGATATCCCAGGTGTTCCAGGATTGGCAGTTACAACTGAGTACCGTATGATGGGTCAATTGGATGATCATCGTTCATACAATTCAAGTGCCTGGGTTGGCGGAAACCATTATAACAGCCACAGAGGCGTTAAAATGGATCACCGCTTCAATCATCAGTTTATTCTGGGTCTGCGCTATGCATTTGACACCGCACCACCAGCACCTCCTCCAGCTCCACCAACTGTAGTTGCTCCACCACAACCATCTGTAGCTCGCACCTACCTAGTATTCTTCGATTTCGACAAATCAGCATTGACACCTCGTGCACGTGAAATCGTAAGAGAAGCTGCTCAGGCTTCAACACGTGTTCAAACAACACGTATCGAAGTTAACGGATATACAGATAACTCTTCTGCACATCCAGGTCCTCGTGGTCAACGCTATAACATGGGTCTTTCAATTAGACGTGCCAAAAGCGTGAAAGCTGAATTAATCCGTGACGGTGTTCCAGCAACAGCAATTGATATTCATGGTTATGGTGAATCTCATCCATTGGTTCCAACAGGACCAAATACACGTGAACCACAAAACCGTCGCGTGGAAATTATTCTTAAATAATTTTCAAGAAATTATCTGAATAATGTAAAAGAGATACTTAGAATTAAGTATCTCTTTTTATTTTGAAAAACAATCAGGCCAATTTATTTTTAAAGGTTCTTTTTGATATCAATCGGTCATAAACAACAATTTTTTCAATTTATCAAATTTGGTATTGTTGGATCATCCGGTCTGGGAATTGATATTCTAGCTGTATACTTGTTACGGCCCTTAACTGGATTAACCATGGCAACCCTTGCCGCTTATTTTATAGCCGCAAGTTCTAACTGGTTCATAAACAGACTCTGGACATTTGGAAATATTAATCATCGTCATTCTATCTTTGCACAATGGATACGATTTATTATGACCAACATTCTTGGTTTTTGTTGCAATAGAGGAGTTGTTTTCTGTTTATTTTTCCTAAATTCGTTTTTTAGGTACTATGCTTTTATACCTTTAATTATTGGTGCAATGACTGGAATGCTAGCGAATTTCCATTTATCGCGCAAATTGGTTTATAATGATTCCATATCAAAAAGGTAAATTATTTTTTTCCAACGTTCCAAAAGGCAGTTTCCAATTGAACAACCTCCTTAAACTTACGTAGAATCATTGGATAACGTTGTTCCGCTCCATACTGAAAAGCAATTTGATCCAGAAACATAATACTTTTCTTTACAAGACTGTAATAGCTATCACTTCCGTACGTTTCCAACCAAGATAAATACGGATGGTCCCTTTTATCAAATTCTTGATCATTTAATAAATTCAAACCGATTTCACCGTACCCTATCAAACATGGTAGTATTAGAATTACGATATCTAACAAATCACCCTGCATACTTTTTGTAAGCAAATATTGACTGTATGCAATAAGCTCGATTGATTTCCTTTCATTTTCAATAAAGTCAATTTCTATTCCCCATTGCTTGCAATATGATAAATGCAATGGAAGCTCTATTTCGATGAGCCCTTTCAATAATGATAAAAAATATTGCATTTCCCATAATGAATTACTTTTATAAATCGCTAGGGCCTCAACACGGCTGTAATCAAGAAGATATAAATAGTCCTGAACTAGATATTTTCTAAATTCTTCTACAGGCAAGCTTCCCTTACCCAACGCCTTGACAAAGGGATGATGGATAAATTGTTGCCATTCCTTCTGGCAATCCTGTCGTAACCGGCCAAATAATCCTTCAGAAAATAAAGAATACGTATTTTTATCATTATCAAACATTAAATCTTGACTTTCATGACAAAAGCTTAAATAGCTGTACTGTAAAAAACATTTTGAATAATAATATATACGGTTAGATTAATTTCCATATTACTCTTATCCAGTTCGTTTAAGATATTATTTTAACATATCAGGATTGTTCATTCCACCATGTCCACAACAATGCCAAGCACAAATGAAATACGGTCGCACTTTTTGAATTATTTTTCTAAAAATGATCATCAAATTGTACCATCCTCATCTTTGGTTCCCCAGAATGACCCTACTCTGCTTTTTACAAATGCAGGAATGGTACAGTTCAAAAATGTTTTTACCGGACAGGAACAACGTCCCTATTCACGTGCCACAACTGCACAAAAGGTTGTTCGGGCTGGTGGCAAGCACAATGATCTTGATAATGTTGGATATACCGCTCGTCATCATACTTTTTTTGAAATGCTCGGAAATTTCTCTTTCGGAGATTATTTTAAGGAAAAAGCAATCTATCTGGCATGGAACCTAATCACTGGCGAATTTGGATTACCCAGGGAAAAACTTCTTGTCACTGTTTATTCGGATGATAATGAAGCAGCTGATTTATGGAAAAAAATAGCTGGCTTTTCCGATGACCGAATTATCCGTATTAACAGTTCAGATAACTTCTGGCGTATGGGAGATACAGGCCCATGTGGACCATGTTCAGAAATTTTCTATGATCATGGCGAAGATGTATTTGGAGGCCCCCCGGGATCCAAGGACGAGGATGGAGATCGTTTCGTAGAAATATGGAATTTGGTTTTCATGCAATATTTTGAAAATCCACCAGGTACACGAAATCCCCTACCCCGTCCGTCAATTGATACAGGAATGGGATTGGAAAGATTCGCCGCAATAATGCAAGGGAAAAGAGACAATTTTGATATTGATACTTTTCAGGTCTTGATCAGGGCATCTGCTGAAGTTACTGATACAGATCCATTTGGTCCCCATAAAGTCAGTCATCGTGTCGTTGCAGATCATCTTCGCTCTTCGGCTTTCCTTATTGCTGATGGTGTCTTACCGTCCAAAGACGGACGTGGTTATGTATTACGTCGTATTATGCGCAGAGCCATGCGTCATTTACACATGATCGGCACTCAACAACCGGTATTTTACAAGCTTTTACCTGCATTAATCGAGGAAATGGGAAGCGCCTATCCTGAACTGATACATTATGAAACTTTGATTTCTGAAACCTTATACAATGAAGAACAACGTTTCAAATCAATGCTGGATCGGGGTCTTTCCCTTTTGAATGAGGAAAGCGGCAAGTTACCGTCACATGGTAAATTGCCTGGTGATATTGCTTTCAAACTGTATGATACTTATGGTTTCCCTCTGGATTTAACGGCTGACGCGCTTCGTGAAAAAGGATTGACCGTTGATCACGAAGGCTTTGATAAAGCCATGGCCGAACAACGTAACCGAGCCAGAGCCGCATGGGTTGGTTCCGGTGATAATGCAACTGAAACAATATGGTTTGAACTCAAGGATAAATTTGGATCATCTGAATTTCTTGGATACAAGAATAATAGGGCTGATGCTGAAATTCAGGCAATTATCATTGATGGTCAATTGGTAAACCAAGCAGAAGAAGGTAAAGAAATCAGTATCTTGTTAAACCAGACCCCCTTTTATGGTGAAAGTGGTGGTCAGGCTGGGGATCAGGGAATCATTTTCAATAAAAACAGTATTATCGAGATTAAAGATACGCAGAAAAAACTTGGCGAACTGATCCTTCATCATGGAATTGTAAAAAAAGGCCAGATTAAGATCAATGATACGGTCACGGCTGAAATTGATACTGCTTACAGACAGACAATTCAGGCACATCATTCTGCCACCCATCTGTTACATCGTGCATTGAGAGAACAATTCGGGACACATGTCACCCAAAAAGGAAGTCTGAATACAGCAGAACGCTTAAGATTTGATTTCAGTCTCTCCAAACCGATTACACGCAATGAACTGGATATTGTCGAAGCAAAGGTTAATGCACAAATCCGGAAAAATTTACCGGTCAGAACGCAAATCATGACGCCGGAACAAGCTAATAGACTTGGTGCAATGGCATTGTTCGATGAAAAATATGGTGAGGAAGTCCGTGTGGTTTCAATGGGAAATGGAGATGATATTGCCAATCCACAAACGGCATGGTCCATTGAACTTTGCGGTGGAACCCATGTCAATCGCACCGGAGATATAGGTTTATTTCATATAATTTCTGAAAGCGGGGTGGCTGCCGGAATAAGACGCATTGAAGCCGTTGCCGGTTTGGCCGCGGAAAATTATTTCAAACAGAATTTAAATATATTAAATGAAATAGCCTCTCTTCTTAATACTGCCTCTGTACAACTTACCGATAGAGTGCAGTTGTTATTAAACGAAAGAAAAGAGCTAAAACAGCAAATATCCAAATTGCAGCACCAATTGACAATCGGCAAAGACATGCAAAATGACATTGAGACAATCAATGGCATTGAACTTATTTTCCGTGATGTTGGTGAAATCCCGCCCAAGGAATTAAAACCTTTGGCTGAAAGTCTTGTTAAACAGCTTCAAAATGGAATAGCTGTCGTATTGTCATCCTTTGGTCAAAAAGCATCCATCGTTGTTGCCGTAACTGCTGAATTAAGCAAAACTGTAAATGCAATTGATTTGGTTAGAATGGCGAGTTCGATTGCGGGCGGTAAAGGTGGTGGTGGAAGACCAGATATGGCGCAGGCTGGAGGGCCTGACATTGATAAGGCAAATGATATTTTTGAAAAAATAAAAAGCCATATCAATTCTTTATGATACTGAATTCAAGGCAGGCTCATCATGGTCTGCTTTTTCATTATAATTATTGGTTATTTATCCTGCATGATCATACTTTCGCCGTAAAATTGTACATAATATCATACAGTTAGCTGTTCAATTCATTCCGAAATGAAAGATCACAATATGTCGGAAAACAACCCTCAACTAACCCTCCTTGATATTTTAAAAGGTGTAAAGAAATTTCGAACGGATATTTATCCGGAACGTAAAGAATTATATTGTCAACTTGCCAATGGACAATCCCCTAAAACACTTTTCATAACTTGTGCGGACAGTCGAATAAGTCCTGAATCCCTGACCCAGCAACCTCCCGGAAATTTATTTGTATTGCGTAATATTGGCAATATTGTACCTGCTTATGGTAACAGCTTCGGAGGAGTAACATCCGCAGTTGAATATGCAGTTTCCGCCCTAAAGGTTTCTACAATTATTATTTGTGGACATTCTGATTGTGGCGCGATGAGTGCCCTTATACATCCTGAAAAATTGAATTCAATGCCAGCCGTAAGAAAATGGTTACAATATGCCGAAACAGCCCATGCCATTACGGACGCACTTTCTGCCACTGATGTCGGCCCCGAAAGCATCCAAAGTTTAACGGAACACAATGTCCTGCTTCAACTCGCACATTTAAGAACTCATCCTTCAGTTGCTGGTGCCTTGGCAAAAAAAGAAATTATTCTTCAAGGATGGTATTATGATATCCCAAAAGGTAAGATTTATGTGTTAGATGAAGAAACAAGAAATGATATGACCGTCGATGAAGCTATTTCCATGCTGCAGAATCGTATCAACCAAAATACCAAAGCTTAAGAAAACTATTGCTGTATTGAGCTGCTGGTTTGCTTTTTTTGCATCTTTTACGCTGCATGCCAGAACAATCAAGATAACCACCTGGAACACAGAGTGGTTATTATCAAAATCAGATCTTGATAAATATGAAATACCAAATGATATTCAAGCAAGACACTCCAAGAATTTCACAAGATTGTCTTTATATGCAAGAAAATTGAACAGCGATATAATTGCCTTACAGGAAGTGGGATCAGTCGATACCGCAAGACGAATCCTTCCTGAAGACCAATATGATTTTTATATAACTCAGGATAATATCGCCCAACATCCTGTCCTGGCCATTCGAAAAAAACTTTCTTACAATATTATAAAAAACCCTGATCTTACCGCTTTGAGTAAGAATGACAAAACCCATATTTTACGAAGTGGTCTTGATCTTACCCTATACGATCATCGCATAAATATTCGAATTCTGGTTGTACATTTAAAGGCTCATTGCCCTGAAAGATCTCTTTATTCCCAACAAAAAGCATGTAATATCTTGAATCAACAAAAAATAATTATCCAAAAATGGATTGCAGACAGAATAAAAGACAAACAGGCTTTCATTATTTTAGGAGATTTTAACCGTATAGTGTCATTTAATGATGAATTTTTTCAATCCTTGTCAACAGAATCTAGTTTATCAATCCCAACATCTCAACTTGCTTCACCATGCTGGGGAGGCAATTATTTTCTCGATGGATTTATTTTGGATCCAATCTTAAGTGAATCCACTATTCCTAATACGTTAAAAGTATTGGTATACAAAGAAAAACAATATATGATGCATGCTGATCTGTCAGATCATTGTCCTGTCTCTTTAAATTTGTCTTTATAACAAAAAATGATTTGTTCTTTTTTCACCTAAGATTTTTTAAATTTCCTCAATAATAAAAGCCATTTATCACCTAATTTTTAAAAGGATCAATCTCGCAAGAAAGGTTAACCCTTTTATGATTTAGACAATGAAATCAGTTAATATTAGAAACTATCGTCTCCCCAGCCTCCATCATCACCACCCCAGTCACCACCATCATCAGAGCCCCAATCAGCAGAATCTCCAGAATTACCCCAATCTGTGTCATTTCCGCTGTTACTGAAACCATCATCAGCATAATTATCAAATCCGGCACCAGAATTGTTACCAGCATCAAAATTCGGATCAACTGCGGTACCCTCACCCGTAAAGGGATCACTGCCAGCTGCTGTTCCTGCAAACGGATCATTCGGATCTGCAGCAGACATTGGTGCAGCACCATTAACTGCATGATGACCACCAAACAATCCACTCAATGCATTATAAGCCATCATACCCCCGGCAACACCAGCTGCCGTCGACAATGCACTGCCTAAAAATCCATTTCCACCCCGATTAAACATTCCTCGTTGATAACCTGGGGGATAATTCACAGCCGGAGGTTGTTGCTGTCCATAAGGTGTATTCATAGACTGATTTGTTTGTGGTTGTGGCCGATTAGGATTTCCTCCCCACCCTGGCGGCATTTGTTGGGATTGAGGCGACATTTGAGTTTGCGACCGATTTCCGCCACCAAAAAGCCCTCCCAGAAATCCTCCTGAACGAGGTTGGCTTGATTGGGCCTGAGCCTGTTTCAGCTGTTGAATCTGTTGTTGCATCTGCTGTAATTGCCATTCCAGCTGACGAATACGATTCTGAGATTCAACCAAGGCGGCTTCCTGAACAATGGCCATTTGTGTCATACGATAACCCGCTTCAGGATATTTCTGCAAATTACTGTTAATCAGTTGATTGGCTTCAGAATCAATAGGGGGTAACGGACTGGCTGTTCCAACCGTATTTGGAGAAGCTGTTTTTTTCCCACTGACACGTTCAAAAAATTGATTGATCAATTGCTGTTCGTCATTATTCATCTTTGATTAACCTTTAAAATTATCTTTGGATTTCTCTTTGTATTTTAATTATAAGACAAATTTTTGAAGATGATTCACTTTTCTTGTCATATCATCAAGATCGTATTATTTATTTAATCTTATTCGTAACCATCGATAGACTAAAAAATAATTAACACTTATTATTCGTTATTTTTGCATTCTTTTGGAATTATATAATTCATGCCATCGCATACACCCTTTCAACCAGCTTCAACAAAAAAAACGTTATCATTCCAGGGACTGATCTTAAAGTTACATGAATTCTGGAATTCTCAAGGTTGTGCATTATTACAACCTTATGATCTTGAAATCGGCGCGGGAACATTATCACCACACACGACATTACGAGCGTTGGGCAACAAACCTTGGAAAGCGGCCTATGTTCAACCCTGTCGGCGTCCAACAGATGGACGATATGGTGAAAACCCCAACCGTTTACAACATTATTATCAATATCAGGTTCTACTGAAGCCATCCCCTGAGAATAGTCAGGAACTATTGCTTGAAAGTTATAAAGCCATCGGTATCAATCCAAAAGAGCACGATATTCGTTTTGTTGAAGATGACTGGGAAAATCCCACAATTGGCGCGTGGGGACTTGGATGGGAGGTTTGGTGTGACGGTATGGAGGTCACTCAATTCACCTATTTCCAGCAGGTTGGCGGGATAACAACCTCTATTCCTTCAACTGAACTTACATACGGTCTGGAACGATTGGCCATGTATATTCAGGGCGTTGAGAATGTCTATGATTTGGCCTTCAATGATCACGGGCTGACCTATGGAGAGGTTTTTCTCAGGGCTGAAAAGGATTATTCCCGTTACAATTTTGAATGTGCAGACACGACCCTTTTATTCAATCATTTCAAGGATGCAGAAAAAGAATCCAATGCGTTGGTCCAACAGAAACTTGCTCAGCCAGCCTACGATCAGTGTTTGAAAGCAAGCCACTTATTCAACCTGCTTGATGCCCGTGGAGTCATCAGCGTGAATGAACGCGCTTCCTATATTGGTCGCATTCGTAATTTGGCAAAACAATGTTGTGAAACTTGGCTGGCAGAGGAAAAATAATATGTCGGAATTGTTTATTGAACTATTATCGGAAGAAATTCCCGCACGCATGCAAAAGCAAGCCATGGAAAATCTTAACCGTTTACTGAATAATGCGCTGATCAATCTTAATCCCACTGATGCTAAAACATTCTCCACACCAAGACGTATCGCTGTTTCTATGCAGATTGACGCTACCATTCCGGCACAAGAGCTAGAGGAAAGAGGACCACGAATTACAGCCCCAGAAAAAGCGTTAGAGGGTTTTTTACGCAAACATGCAGCTCAAAAAAATGATTTAATTGAAGAGAACGGTTTTTGGGTTTTGAAAAAAATTAAGCCTGAACAATCAGCCAGCCAATTTATTCAAGAAAAAATTCCGCAAATTTTATGGCAATTCCCCTGGCCTAAATCACAGCGTTGGGGAAATGGCAGCCAATTTACATGGGTTCGCCCATTGCATCGCATAACCTGTATTCTGGATGGTGAGATTGTTCCTTTTACCTTGGCAAAAGAAAATGATGATGCGCATGGATTATCCAGCGATCAAATCACTGAAGGCCATCGTTTTCTTTCTCCTTCCCCCTTTACCATCCACAATACAAAACAATGGCAGGAAACACTGTTTTTCCATTATGTTATTGCCGACTCTGAACAGCGTCGCAATAAAATTCTTGCAGACATATCCAAGCTTGCAGAAAATAATAAACTTCAACTCGTTTCTGATGAAGGACTTTTGAACGAAGTTACGGGACTTGTTGAATGGCCCGTCGCGTATATGGGTAAAATTGATTCCATTTTCATGGATTTGCCACAAGAAGTAATGCAAGTTTCAATGCGAGTGAATCAACGTTATTTCGCACTGAAAAATCAAGATGGCTCACCAGCAGCACGTTTTATTTTTATAGCGAATATTAGACCAGACGATGATGGTTCCTTAATCATTGCCGGAAATGAGCGTGTTTTGCGGGCACGTTTTGCCGATGCCCGTTATTTTTGGGAACAGGACCGTAAAACACAACTTGTATCATATAACAACTCATTAAATGATGTTATTTTTCATGCCAGACTCGGCAGCCAATACGAACGTGTGCAACGTATTGTCAAAGTTGCAGGCTTTCTTGCAAACGAGCTTTGCGCCGATGTGGTTCATGCACAACGTGCTGCTTTACTTTGCAAGGCTGATCTTGCAACAGGAATGGTTGGTGAATTCCCGGAACTCCAAGGTATTATGGGGGGATATTATGCTCAACATGATAATGAAAATCCTGCCGTAGCGCTTGCAATCAAGGAACATTACAAACCTTGTGGTCCAAAAGACCAGACACCCTCTGAACCATGCTCTGTTATTGTTGCACTCGCGGATAAAATCGATTTGCTAACCGCATTTTTTGCCATAGGTGAAAAACCCAAAGGATCTGGTGATCCTTTTGCATTAAGACGGGCTGCCTTGGGGATTATCAGAATCATCCGTGAAAACAATCTCTCTCTTGATTTAGAAAAAGTATTTGAATTCTCCATTTCAACACTTCCGAAAGATTTACAACAAGCTTCAGATCTGAAATTTTTGGCAAATTTCATGAATGAACGACTTATTATTCAGTTACGAAGTGAGGGTTTACGACATGATATTTTATCAGCAGTTTCACAAAAAAATCATTTAACTGATATTTCCGAACTTCTTAAAAAAGTTAATGCCATAAATCAAATTCTTGAATCATCCGAAGGAAAAGATCTTCTGGCCGCTGTCAAAAGAGCAAGCAACATTCTCAGAATTGAAAACAAGAAAGACGGCCCTCATCAAGGTGAACCCGATCCGTCTCTTTTCCATACTGATGAAGAAACAAATCTGTACAGTCATTTAAAGCAAGCTACACAAATGATTGAATCAGCGCTTGATCATAAGAAGTTTGGATTTGCAATGAATACTATAGCTTCCTTACGCTCTGAACTGGACATCTTTTTTGATAAGACTATTATTAATGATCCAAATGAAATCATTCGTCATAATCGACTTAAACTTCTCAATCAAATTGATAATGTAGCTAACCTTATTGCTGATTTTAGCCAAATTGAAAAATAGTTATATTAGATTTTAACTGGGTCTGTTAATTCATAAAACAGCTGGGGCTTGACTTTAAAATGAGGTGAATAGGCTGAATCATTTTTATAAACTGCCTGTTCACCCCATTTTTTTTCCATAAATTCCATTTCATATGTGAAGCGTTCTTGGTGTTCAGGTCTATCATCACTACCTCTTGAATAGCTTTCATGATGAATGGCAATCACATCCATGCACATAATAATTCGATAACCTGCCTCTCTTACTTTCAAACATAGATCGACATCGTTATATGCAATTTTTAAATTAATTTCATCAAATCCATCTACCTCATTAAAAACTGATGCCTTTACCAACATCATGGCCGCTGTTACTGCAGTCAATTCCTGTGATAATACAGAACGTCCGACATAACCAAAATCATTCTTGATTATCCCCCTATTCATATGTTGGGCAACTTCCCCGGGACCGACAATAATGCCTCCATGTTGTATTCTTCCATTCGGATATAACAGTTTGGCTCCCACAATTGCAATATCATCAGCAAATTCCGCCTCATTCAACATGATTTCCAGCCAATCCTCATTTTCGATAAATACATCATTATTTAAGAATAAATAAAAATCGGATTTTATTTTTTGAGCGGCCAGGTTATTCAAACGTGAAAAATTAAATTCTTCTTGTACTGTTAAAAAATTTACAATCTTTTTTCGCGAATAGTTTTTTATAAACTCCAGAGTTTCTGTTTTTTTTGATCCGTTATCAACCAATAAAATATTATAGTGGCTATAATTGGTTCGGTCCAAAATACGGTCAACGCATTGTTTGGTAATTTCAATCTGATCTTTGAAAGGGATAATAATTGTAACAGTTGATTGCGGTATCTTATTCCATGCAACCTTATACATCGTAGCATTCTCTATCGAACTTACTACAATTTCGTGACCCGTACGTTTCAAATGATCACTTACACAGTCTACACCCGCTTTTACCGCATATTGTTTATTGGCGGTTGTTTCCGCTGTTGAATTCGGAGTAATACGCCAGTGATACAAAATCTCCTGAACATGATGAATTTGCGATGATTTTAAATATTCTGTCAATCGCAAAATAAAATCATGATCCTGTGCACCATTATATTGCGATGACAGAAAACCAACTTTTCTAACATAATCAACATGAATCATGACAAAATGACAAATATAATTACACCCTAACAAATAACGGTAATTAAAATCAGGTTTTAAATTGGGTTCGGTAAATTCACCATTGTTATCAAGCTTATCCTCATCTGAATAAACAAAATAGGCATTATGACACTGCGCTTCCATTATCATCATTTCCAATGCTTCAGGAACCAGCAGGTCATCATGATCAAAAAAAGCAATCCATTGACCTTTTACCTGTTTCAATCCTTCATTGGTAGCTTCGGAAATACCCCTATTACATGTCAGTGTAATTGCCTTGATCCTGTTATCAAACAAAACATATTTTTTGATTTCTCTCTGAATTAATGCTGATTTTCCTCCATCATCAATCAAAATCAATTCCCAATTTTTATAAGTTTGACATAAAACAGAATCAACAGCCTCCCTAAAATGAGATAAATCAGGTTTGTAAACAGGACATATAATTGAAATTTTGGGAGATTTAAGTTTTATCTTTAAATCTTTCAAATTTTGTCTTTTTTTATCAAGTAATTTTGGTAAATTCGAGAAATATTTTTGTGCCCATAGATGATATTCATCAATTACATATTCCGGATAAGCGATTAAATTTTTAATTTCACTTTTTAGGGAATTAATTTCATTATATAGACTATCTATATGCTGATTCATTATTAATAGTTTTTGTTCCAACAAATCATCAACAAGGCTTGTTTGATAGGGGCTGTTTTTCACTTCTATATAATCAGGCATTACATACACGCGAAATTCCGCCTTAAAATGTTTTCGAAGCACTTTGGGTATAACAACCGCAAAACCGCATCTTGGCTCACTATTATAAGCACTTGCCACATCAGGACGATATCTATTGGCCTGAACCGTTTGTAATTCAATCCCATTCATGACAACAAGAATCGAACAGTTTCCTATATATTCTCCTGTTTTCAAATCCTTTTTCAAAACCCATCCAACAATTGAACCATTCTTCCATCCATCAATAAAAGATTCATATTCTACAGAATCGTTATTTCTTAATAATTGAAAATATACATAGGATACTTGCTTATTATTCTGTTTTGAATCAGAGATTATAAAAGGTGTTTCATCAATAAATTGAAATGACAACTTATGGTTCTTATTATCCCTGTATCTTTCTGGTATGGAAAATTGAAAACCGATATCGCTGCGAAAAAAATTCAGCTTTTGCTGGATAGTTTTATTTTCAATATCGCATTTAATTTCAGCAATCTTTACATCATCGATAAAAGCAGAAACAATTGTAGGTTTTTCAGGTTTAACGACATTAATTGCCCATCCCACAAATACCCCCTCTTTAATTCTTTGACAGAAACCCGTACAGCGAGATTGAGCATTCATGAACCCCATCCTTTTAGTTAACTTAAATTTACTATTTCTTGAATAAAATTATAATTTTTCAAAAATAAATATCATTATAAAAAAAGGTATGTAAATTTTACATACCTTTATTGAACTTCATTTAATATTTTATCACATCAACGGGCTACTAAAACCATAATCATTTGACGATTTTCGATCTTGGAAGTTTGTTCTGGCTTTGCAACCTCTTCCATATCAACACGGAATCGATCCAACAGTTGAACACCCAGTTCTTGATGGGCCATTTCACGTCCACGGAAACGTAACGTGATTTTAACCTTGTCACCACCAGCAATAAAACGCTTTGCCGCGTTTAGTTTTACCTGATAGTCATTTTCATCAATATTGGGTCTTACCTTGATTTCCTTAATATCAATGACTTTTTGTTTTTTACGTGCCTCATTCTTTTTTTTCTGCTGTTCATATTTGAATTTGCCGTAATCAACAATTTTCGCTACTGGCGGATCAGCATTTGGACTGACTTCCAATAAATTCAGTCCAACAGCATAAGCCATTTTCAAAGCTTCACGTGTTGGCACAATACCTAACATTTCACCATCAGCACCAACCAGGCGAACCTGTGCAGCACGGATCTCATCATCAACCAAGGGCCCTTCACGATTAGTCGCAGGGGTTATCGATGTTTTTACTATGGTTAAGCTCCTTCTATAAATAAATCATTGAAAAGGGGATTACTTACTCAAAAATTAGAAAATTGAACTTATCAAAAAAATCAATCTTGTAAATAACCCATTTCCTAGATTTAATAATAAACAACTTCTTAAAATACTATAATAGATTTTAAAAAAACTATCTAGTCTTCACAATAAAATTTAGCCTTTCGCCGCGCAAAGGGAACACGTCCTTTATCTGGCGGTGATGCCTCTCGAGACAGTTGATCCATGGCTTCATTCAAAGCCATGATCTCTTGTGATTTTCCACCCAATCGACGTACCGCCAAATGACGTTCTTCCGCCTCCTTGCGCCCAATAACCAAAATGACAGGAACATGTTGCAGACTATGTTCACGAATCTTTGCATTGATCTTTTCGTTTCTATCATCCAATTCCACACGAATTCCCTGGGCTTTCAGCAGGGCAACGACTTCTCGGGCATAATTCTCCACATCATTTACAATCGTTGCCACAACTACTTGGACAGGTGCCAGCCACAAAGGGAAATGACCTGCATATTGTTCTATCAAAATACCAATAAACCGTTCAAATGATCCTAAAATTGCCCGATGAAGCATAACTGGGCGATGTCTAGCGCTATCTTCTCCAATATAAGCCGTCTTAAGCCGTTCTGGCAGAACATAGTCAACTTGCAACGTGCCACATTGCCAATCCCTTCCTATTGCATCACGTAAAACAAATTCCAGTTTGGGACCATAAAAAGCGCCTTCCCCTTTATTAAGCTCAAATTCTACACCAACCTGTTTACAGGCTTCCTTCAAGCTATTTTCAGCACGATCCCAAATCGCATCATCTCCCGCTCTTTTTTCTGGACGATCAGAAAATTTGATGCGGAAACTCTCGAAACCAAGATCTTTGTATACTTCTGACAACATTTGGACAAACAAGGCTGTTTCAGAAGTAATTTGATCTTCTGTACAAAAAATATGCGCATCATCCTGAACAAATGACCGAACACGCATAATCCCATGTAGTGCTCCAGAAGGTTCGTAACGGTGACAGGCTCCAAATTCCGCCATCCGAAGGGGAAGCTCACGATAGGAACGCAATGTATGATTGAATATTTGGATATGACATGGACAGTTCATGGGTTTCAAAGCATAAATGCGATCTTCATCCTCAACGGAGGCAATAAACATATTTTCCTTGAATTTGTCCCAATGCCCTGATGCCTCCCATAATGAACGGTCAACAAGTTGGGGGGTTCGCACCTCCTCATATCCATAACGACGTTGGACACGCTGCATATAAGCCTGTAATTCGGTATAAATTTGCCATCCTTTGGGATGCCAGAATACGGAACCTACGGATTCATCCTGCAGATGGAAAAGATCCATCTCTTTTCCAATCCGTCTGTGATCGCGTTTTGTTGCCTCTTCCAATTGCGTCAGGTAGGCATCAAGCTCTTTTTGATCACGCCATGCCGTTCCATATATACGTGACAGCATGGCATTTTTTGAATCCCCACGCCAATATGCACCAGCAACCTTCATCAGTTTAAAAGCTTTACCGACATCCCCGGTTGTTCTTAAATGCGGTCCACGGCAAAGGTCAAGCCACTCCCCCTGTCTATAGACTGTGATCGTTTCTGTTTCTGGCAAATCCCGAATGAGCTGGGCTTTATAATGCTCCCCATTGGTTTCAAAATATTCGATTGCTTTCTGCCGAGGCAGAACCTCTCTGACAAAAGGTTCATTACGCGCAATAATCTCATGCATTTTCTGTTCAATTTTACCAAGATCCTCTGGCTTGAAAGGTTCTTCACGGGCGAAATCATAATAAAAACCGTTCTCAATAGCTGGACCAATAGTAACCTGGGTTCCCGGATATAGTTCCTGTACTGCCTGGGCAAGTACATGGGCAGCATCATGACGGATTAACTCTAACGCCGCCGCATCTTTTTTTGTAATGAATTTTACTGACGAATCTTCATATATTTCAGTTAATAGATCGACTAATTTGCCATTCAGCTCCATTGCTAAAGCTGCACGGGCCAAACCTGCCCCAATAGATTGTGCAATACTTAAACCCGTAACCGATCCTTCATATTCACGAACAGATCCATCAGGCAAGGTAATAGATGGCATACTTAAAACTCCAGAACGATATAATAAACCTAATAATAAACCTTAATGAACCCAGTTCAATTCTTGTGCAACCTTTTTTACGGAAAGATTTCTTAAATCCGCCTCATACAATATTTTGACATGTTTTCCACGTGGTGCAGTCAGCGCAGGATTACTTGATGATGAAAACAAAACAACAGAACACCCCCCCACCAATGCGGCAATATGCATTGGCCCTGTATCATTTCCGAGCGAAAATTGTGCATTTTTCATTAAGTGACCCAACTGAAACAAACTTGTTTTACCAATCAAGTTCATCGCCTTCGGACATAACTGCAAAATCTGTCGGGAAATCTCTTTCTCTTCTTTTCCTCCAGCAATTATGGGGACCAGCCCTTTTTCAAGACACATATTCGCAATCTCACCATAATACTGAATAGGCCATCTTTTCTCCATACGTCGTGCAGAGCAACCAGGAACTAACACAACATAGGGTCGATCAATGGAAAAATCAATCATTTCGGATAAAAACCAGGATAAATCAAGCTCGGGATAATCGGTTATACCAACCTTGCTTAACTGATCTTTCTGGCGATCAAATGTATGCAAGCGATTACGCTCCTCATTGTCATGTCTATGCGATGCTGTTTTTGCAATCGCCGAGCCTTGTCTCTGCCCTGCGAACCTAAAGTAACGTGTCGATCGACGAGAAGTTTGTAAATCAAAGATATAATCATATCCCCGTAGTTTTTTCACTAGCCTAATCAATCCCGCAATATTGAACCAGGAAGGTTTGTCATCAACAATAACACGATCAAACCAAGGTGACCTTTTGGCCAGATCAACAAATGATGCAGATGTTAACAAGGTGATCTCTGCATTGGGATAATACTGACGAATGGCCGCAAATGGGTAAAAACTTTGGATAAAATCCCCCAAAGCACCCAAACGTATAATCAAGATTCTTTTAACTGACATCATTGATCTTTAATTTGTTTTCAGCAGGTAATATCTCGTTATAAACAGAAAGGGTTTTGCATTGCATCTGTTGCAAAGTATATTTTTTTTGAACCGCCTCCCGGGCAAGCCGACCGATCCAATTTAAATCTGCATCTGTTTTTTCCATCAACTGATCCAAAACAAATACCAAATTATTAACACTGCCGGGCTTAAAAAGGTAACCTGTAACATTTTCTTCAACTGTTTCTGCCGCCCCGCCATGATTGGCAACAACCACAGGTTTCTCCATAGCCTGGGCCTCAATTACGACACGTCCAAAAGGTTCAGGTTTAAGGGAAGGTACTACAACGATATTTGCCAGTGCATAGACCGCAGGCATATCCTGGCTATTTCCCACAAAATAAATCGAATCTTTTATTTTTAGATAATCGGCTAAATCAAGCAACTCTTTTAAAAAATGATCTTTTTCTTTGGCGGGACCGACAAAAATGCAGATCCAGTTCGGATGATTGAATTTTAATTCAGCAAAAGCCTGCAATAATAATTTATGTCCCTTCCACTCCGTAATTCTTCCCGGCAATAACAGGATCTTTTGCTCTTCAGAAATTCCCCAACTCTGTGCCAATGAACTTATTCGGTTACCTAACGGCAAACTCGGATCAAAAATAGTTAGATCAACCCCGCGTGGAATGATACATAGTTTTTGCTGGTTGACATGATATTCTTGTTGTAAATGATTAGCAATATAATGACTGATCGCTATCACCTTTTCCCCTTTGGTCATTACCTGGTTGTACCAACGTTTTCCGAACCATTTGGCCTGAAAAACTCCGTGCCAGGTTGTGACAAAACGGATATGACATTTTCTTGCTGCCAACCATGCAGACCATGCCGGCGCTCTTGAACGTGCATGAACAATATCTACTTTATAATACTGGATAATCTTAATTAACGCATAATGATTTTTCCAGATTATCCACGGATTTTTTGAGCTTAGCGGTAAATGAATGTAAATTGCCCCAATTTTTTCGAGATAATGCTGCCATATTCCATCTTCACTGGCTACAATTGCAATGCCACCCGCCTGTATGATTGCCTTTGCCATATCAACAGTTCCCCGCTCTACCCCACCTGTACCCAATGCTGGTAGAACTTGCAATATGACCGGTTTATTTTCCATTCCGACTAAAATTTCATTAAAAATCTAAATCGGCATAATATTTGGGAGGGACTACACCACTTACCCGATCATTTAACAAGGCACGAAAACTGGGACGGGATTTTATCCGAACATACCAATCCTTTACCATTGGATATTTATCCCAGTTAATATCACCAATATAATCCAAGCTGGAAAGATGGGCTGCAGCGGCAAAATCAGCAATTGACAAATTATTTCCTGCCAGCCAAACCCTGTTTTCAGCTAGATAGGCAATATAATCAAGATGAAATTTTATATTCTGGTAGCCTTCTCTCAATGCCTGAGCATTGGGATTGCTATTTCCAAAAAGACGTTTGAACATTTTCTCAAACAGTAAATTTCGAGTGATTTCTCGATTGAATTTGTCATCAAACCAGGCAACCAATCGTCGCACCTCCACTCTTTCCGCCAAAGTGCGACCCATTAATAACGTGTCAGGATAGGCTTCTTCCAAATATTCGCTGATCGCATAGGAATCACAAATAGCCAGACCCGTTTCTTCTACCAGGACAGGAACGGTACCAGCAGGATTCATCGACAGGAATTCATCCCGTTTTTTCCATACAGCTTCGGTCATCAATTCAAAAGATAACCGTTTTTCTGCCATTATCAGCCGAATTTTACGACTGAAAGGACAAAGGGGAAGATGATACAATATTCGCATAAAGCCTTGCCATTATTCCACAAAATCTCTTTAGTGTAACATAATATGTTTTTTTACTGAAAATATTTTAAAATCAGTTTATCACTACAGTTTAATCATATAGCTTAACTTTTAATCAATTATAAAGGCTTAAATTCATCTTTTAAAAAATTACAAGATATTTATTTTTTCGTATATTATTATTTTATTTTTCAACTTTATCAAAACGTAATAATTTAGACGTCATTAATTTATTGATCTGTCAAACAGGAAATACACTCGTGGTGCATCATTCTTCGCATTCACTGCCCCCCTTACGGATCCGAGGCCGTTCGTTTTTGGCACTGGTTCTTTCACCAAAAGCCCCTCTTGTAAATTGGTTACAAAGCCTGGACGAACAAATTAAACGTTCTTCACAATTTTTCTATGGCAAACCTGTTATTCTCAATCTTGAACTCTTGACAGGCGATGAAGAAGGATTGGAAAAACTTTATCATGAACTTTTAGGCAGAAATATTCAGATTATCAGTATGGAAGGATTGCCATCCAATCCTTCTGCATTAAAGGACTGGCCTAGAAATTTCATTCTTACAGGAGGAAAGAATATCGACAATTTAAATCCCCCGATCGATTCTCCAGCTAAAAATCAATCCGTTCCTTGCTATATTACTGATGATCCCGTTCGATCAGGACAAAGCATTTTTTTTCCGGAAGGGGATATAATTGTTGTTAATTCTGTTGCATCGGGAGCGGAAATTAGCGCCGGTGGATCCATTCATGTTTACGGCGCCCTGCGGGGACGCGCTATTGCCGGTATAAGTGGACAACCCAATGCCAGAATATTCACCAGTCATATGGCAGCAGAACTATTGGCTATTGATGGATATTACATGACAGCAGAAGAAATTCCAGAGGCTTTTAACAATAAATCTGCACAGGTTTTTTTAAAAGAGAATGTTATTACTGTAACTAATCTAACAAAAACAAGGTAAATAAAATTATATTCTGATATTTTTAGTGTTTTATTTGCCGTAAAATGATATTTTTAACATATTGAAAATGGATTATCATAAAGGAACAAGTATGTCGAAGGTAATCGTTATTACCTCAGGTAAAGGCGGGGTTGGTAAAACGACAACAACCGCAGCGATTGGAGCGGCCCTCGCCCAGACAGGACAAAAGGTTGTCGTCATTGATTTTGATGTCGGTTTAAGAAATCTTGACCTTGTAATGGGATCAGAAAGACGTGTGGTGTTTGATTTTATCAATGTAATACAAGGTGAAGCCACGCTTTCTCAAGCATTGATTAAAGATAAACGTATCGAAACCCTTTTCATTCTGGCCGCCTCCCAAACACGGGACAAAGACGCCTTGACTGAAGAGGGTGTCAAAAAGGTTATTGAGGAATTAAAAGAGAAGTTTGACTGGATAATTTGTGACAGTCCGGCCGGAATTGAACGCGGTGCTAAAATGGCCATGCATTTTGCTGATGAGGCCATTGTCATTACCAATCCCGAAGTATCCTCGGTTCGTGACAGTGATCGTATCATAGGCATCCTTGACAGTACAACTGATAAAGCCCAAAAAGGTGAAAAAATTAACAAACACCTGTTAATTACACGTTATGCAACAAACAGGGCGGCCCATGGCGACATGCTTAACACAGATGATATACTTGATATCCTTTCCATTCCCTTGATTGGTATCATTCCTGAAAGTGAGGAAATTCTCAAGGCTTCAAATATAGGTACTCCGATAACACTTTCTGCACCCAACTCTGCTCCTGCCCGTGCCTATGTAGATGCAGTTAAACGCTTGCAAGGAGAAAAAATAGACATTACCATTCCGACTGACAAAAAAGGGTTTTTTGACTGGTTGTTAAAGAGGAATAGATGATGAGTTTTTTATTTTCAAATTTCTTTAATAAAAAAAGTTCAGCGCCCGTTGCCAAGGATCGTTTACAGATCCTGCTGGCTCATGAACGTTCTTCTTCCAGCAATCAAAATGATTCAGATTTATTGCAAAAATTACAAAAAGAAATTATGGCGGTTATCCAAAAACATATCTCCATTGATCAAGAAAAAATTCAGGTCAAAATTGATCAAGGATCTGCCTGTTCAACATTGGCTATTGATATTGAGGTTCCCCAACAACGTCAAAAAAAATTTTGATTTAAACTTGATAATATCGATAGACTTTTTTTATGTATTTGAGGAGCTTGTTATTGATCTAGAATAAAACTCCTCAACATTTATTTAGAAATGAACTTTTTTATCAAGCTCTTTCAAACCTCTTTTTCCATAATTGAAGGATGCAATACGGTCTGCTGAATCCTGAACTTTTTTGGGTATGTCAAAAGGATCAATCATAATTTCAACAATACGCGGTACTAAAGTATCATTCTCCAGTTCTTCCAGGCTTGTTTCCAATTCATCCTCAGTTCTGACTTGATAGTATGAATAGGGTTTATTATCACTCAAAGCATCAAATAATTTATGATAGTTCCATTCAGGAATATCATTAAACGAGGAATATAACCCCATAATGCTGCGTTCGATTGTATAACCTTTATTATTCACCAAAAAAATGATTGGATTTAGATCATGCGCAAAAAAAGCTGATACTTCCTGCGCTGTTAATTGGAATGACCCATCCCCGATAAATAATATTTGGCGCCGTTTAGGTGCTGCCATTAATGAACCAAACAAGGCAGGCAATGAATACCCGATTGATAACCACAAAGGCTGATTAATGATGGTAATTCCGGCAGGAAGAGCCAATCCCCTGACACCTCTCATCGAGGTGCCTGCATCCGTAACAATGACATCATTTTCCTGAATGAAATGATCCATTTTTGTCCAAAAACGATTGAGGATTAATGCCTTGCCCTTTTCAACTGTCCATGAGTGTTTTTTATTTTTATGAATGGAAGAGAATAAATTTGACTGTCGGGACAAGTCATTTTTTATCAGACTTTTCAAAAGGTCTACAGCACTGACATCCTCAAACACTTTTTTACCAACGATAGTGCTGAAGGGCATGATATTGATCATATTTTCTGGAATATTCTGCGTAAAATACCCAGAATTACTGTCTGTAAATTTTACGTTAATTCCTATTAAGCAATCAGAATTTTCAATGATATCTAAAACGGATCTGACAGAAGCCCCGCCATTATATTCACCAACCCATTGCAATAAACCCTGATCCAAAATTGCCTGTGCCGCTGATTGGGTGGCAAATGGAATATTCAATTTTTCGATAAGTTCTTGCGTAAGTTCTCTAAGTCCAAATCGATCTATGGCATTACCCAGCAGCATAGCCGGGCGTTCAGCATGTCGCAGACGTTCTTTAATGCCATGCAAAAGATTTGAAAGTTGTAAGGAATCACTCATTTGTAATGAACAGACCAGTTTGTCATCAGGGACATCAATCTCGAAAAACGTTATATCCGAAGGGATTTGAATATAAACAGGTCTTTTTTCCCGTTTGCAAACTTTCAATACACGATCAATTTCCCCCACTGCATTTTGTGGCGTAAGGCGCGCCTGAGCGACGGTATAGGAGCGGTAACAATTCATGACATCTTCATAATTACCCTCCGCCGTGGTATGATGCAAAAAGGATCTTTGATTTATACTGTGTAAAGGTGGCGCTCCAGAAAGACAAATCATTGGCACGTATTCGGCATATGCTCCTGCAACACCGTTAAGGGCACTCAGGTCACCAACACCATATGTTGTTAGTATTGCAGAAATTCCATTTAAACGTGCATAACCATCCGCAGTATAGGCCGCGTTCAACTCATTACGATTTCCAACAAATTTTATATCTTTTCTTTTTTCTGCCTGCATCAAAAATTGAAGATTATAATCCCCAGGCACACCAAAAATTGTGTTGATCCCAATTTGAGATAATCTATCCAATAAGAAATCCCCAATTGTTTTTTTCATATATTATCCCCTAATTTTACAATGTATTTCTTAAAATAGTCTTAAATTTAGAGACTGTTATCTCAATTGAAGAATCTCAAATTATACGAAACAAATATTTCAAAAAAAATTAACACTATCGTGAGGCAATATGCTGTATGGCTTTAACCATCGACATAACCCCATTACTTCGATTTGCTGACAACGCCCCTGCAAGTCCCAGATCCTTAACAAATCCAGGATCGATTTTCAAAATTTCCTCTGCTGTTCTTCCAGAATAAATTCTTAGTAACAAAGCGATCAGACCTTTAACTATCACGGCATCAGACGATCCAGCAAAATAATATTTATTTCCTTCCCGGGAGTAATTTAACCAAACCTGACTTTGACAACCAACCACACGAAATTTATCATTTTGCCATTCAACAGGAAAAGCAGGCAAATTATTTCCAAGTTCAATCAAATAACGATATCGCTGCGTCCAATCATCAAAAAGATCAAACTCATCCCTAATGGCATCAATCGCCTCTACCGCGCTTTGTTCTTCGGGTAAAATAAAAGAACCTGAAATTGACATATATAAATCTCGTACAGCCAGACAAATTACAAATTAAAGAATAAAACGACTTAAATCACTTTTACTTGCCAAGGAAGCAACTTTTTCCGTTACATCCTTTGCCGTTATCTGAATCTCCTCACCTGAACGTTCAGAAGCTGTAAAAGAAACTTCTTCGAGAAGTTTTTCCATAACGGTTGCCAGACGACGCGCACCGATATTCTCAACTCTTTCATTAATATCCGTTGCCAATTGGGCAATTGAATCAATTGCATCATCCGTAAATTGTAACTTGACTTTTTCCGTTTCCATCAAAGCGATATACTGTTTCAAAAGTGACTGTTCGGGTTCTGTTAAAATCCGACGCATATCTTCACAGGTTAAAGCCGATAATTCAACACGAATCGGTAGACGTCCCTGTAGTTCCGGCAATAAGTCAGAAGGTTTCGCCAAATGAAAAGCACCAGAGGCAATAAAAAGTATATGATCGGTTTTAACCAGACCATATTTTGTTGAGACAGTCGTTCCCTCTATTAATGGCAGTAAGTCACGCTGTACCCCTTCACGGGAAATATCGGCACCACCACGCCCACCACTTCCCTCATAAGAACGGGCACAAACCTTGTCAATTTCATCCAGAAAGACAATTCCATGATTTTGTGCACGCTGTATAGCTTCTTGCACAAGCGCATCATTATCCAGAAGCTTATCAGATTCTTCACGAATTAATGCCTCCCGGGCTTTTGCAACCGTCATACGGCGTGATTTTTCAGAACGGTTCATGAACCCTTTCATCATATCGGTAAAATTGATAATCTGGGCCGATGGCATCCCCGGTATATCCATTTGATTAACAGGAGAGGATATATCCGCCACTTTAATATCTATTTCCTTATCCTCTAAATCGCCATTAACCAACATCTGCAGAAATTTATTACGTGTTTCTGCTGTCGCTCCCTCTCCCACCAATGCCGTTACTATTCTTTGATTGGCGGCATCTTTTGCCTTTTCAACGACATTGCGACGTTTCACATCACGCAACATGACCAAAGATGCTTCAACCAAATCGCGAATAATGCTTTCCACATCACGACCGACATAACCGACTTCGGTAAACTTAGTTGCCTCAACTTTTAAAAATGGAGCTTGTGACAAACGGGCTAATCGACGAGCAATTTCCGTCTTACCACAACCCGTTGGCCCAATCATCAAAATATTCTTAGGAACGATTTCTTCCCGCATCCGGTCAGGTAACTGAGCTCTTCTCCATCGATTGCGCAAAGCGATAGATACGGCCTTTTTTGCTTCATGTTGACCAACAATATAACGATCAAGTTCTGCAACAATTTTTTTCGGGGTATAGGTCGGGATTTGCATATATTATTTACTTTCTGCGTTCAAGGTCTCTACAACAAGGGAGTGATTGGTATAAATACAAATATCCCCAGCAATTTTCATGGCTCGACGTGCGATTTCTTCCGATGTTAGTCCATCAACAGTCAAAAGCGCCCTTGCGGCCGCCAGAGCATAATTACCACCGGAACCAATGGCTACCACCCCGCCTTCTGGTTCCAGTACATCACCATTACCTGTTAACGTGTATGAATGAACATGATCAGCCACAAGCAGCATTGCCTCAAGTCTTCTTAAGTAACGATCCGTTCGCCAATCCTGAGCCAACTCGACACAAGCCCTTTCCAACTGATTGGGATAACGCTCCAATTTCTTTTCCAAACGTTCCAGCAAGGTAAAAGCATCCGCTGTCGCCCCTGCAAAACCAGCCAATATAGAACCGTTTTGTCCTATTCTCCTGACTTTCCTCGCATTACCTTTTACAACTGTATTACCCAGTGTTACCTGGCCATCACCTGCTATTGTCACCTGCTTTCCGTAACGGACACATAAAATAGTCGTACCATGCCACTGAATAGGATCATACGTAGATAAAGTGTTATTTTGCATATCTAGGGTTAACCTTACATAAAATTATATGATAATAATTATCCGAACTGGTTAAGAAATCAATTCTTCTATACGCTTTGTCAAGACCCCAAGGGAAAAAGGTTTGGTCAACAATTGTATTTTATTGTCAAATGTCATGGTATTGATACCATGTGCATAACCAGTAATGAATAATATTGATAAATTCGGCCAGATCTTACGCGCAAATTCAGCAAGTGTGTTTCCATTTACTCCTGGCAACCCGATGTCGGTTAATAGTAAATCGACATGCATATGATTACAATCCAAATCTTGTAATAATGCCATTGCCTTTGTGCCATCTTCAGCGGCAATTACCTCAAACTGCATTTCATCCAGCAATTCCACCAATAATGGACGTAAAATGGAGTCATCCTCAGCAACCAAAATTATTTTTTTTGTTTTTTGTTTTTGTGCTTCAATCAACATTTCCTTATGCCTTTACGCCAAAAGGAAAAATATAGTGTTCAGACTCTATAATCATTTTAAAACTATATATTCACTTCGTTATCTATATTATCATTTAAAAAATATATTAAAAAGCAATTAAAGAATAAAATTATGCATCTACGTTTTATATAAAAATCATATTAGATTGGTGACATAATATAATATTAATTTTTGATTTCTATTTAATTAATTTATATTAATATTCAAATATGTTGATGGAAATTTATTAAATATCTATCTTTCCATTTCACTATATATGGGTAAATATATACTTATATTTGTTCCTGCCCCCAATTGACTTTGCACATTAACCTGCCCCCCCGACTGTTGTGCAAATCCATAAACCATTGCCATTCCCAGTCCTGTTCCCAACCCCATTTTTTTTGTTGTGAAAAAAGGTTCAAAAATATGAGCAATGGTTTCGGCACTCATTCCCTCGCCTTCATCCTGAATGATGGTGACTGCATAAGGACCCGAATTTAAATGAAGCCTTTTGCCTTCATCCGAACCAATATCTTTCTTATCCAAAATGATAGTTATTACACCTCCATTTTTCATGGCATCTACTGAATTGATACACAAATTCATGACAGCCAATTCAAATTGTGATGGATCTGTCTTAACCGTCAAAATACCCGATACATTATTTTTAAATTCAAGATGAATTCTATTTGATTGGTTGGCTTCAATCTGTTCTTTGAACCTTCTTTCATAACGCATCTGAAGAGTTTGAGACAATAGATCAAAATTTTTATGAATAATCTTGGTGAGATCCACTTCCTGCAAAGATAACTTCTTTCTTCTGCTGAAACTCAAGAGTCGCTCTGTCAATGTGCTGCCTTTTTTTGCCGCCTCCAAGGCATTGTTCTGCAAATGCTTAATTGTATCCATGATTTCAGAATTACCCGAAACCTCCAACAGCTCTTCGGATAATTCCAACGAGCCGATCATTGTTGTCAACAGGTTGTTGAAATCATGAGCAATTCCCCCAGCCATTGTACCAAGGGCCTTCAATTTTTCCGACTGCCGCAACTGCATTTCCAATTCTTTTTGTTTGGTGATATCCAGCTCCATCAGTACAGAAGGATGCGCAATTTCACCCTTTGCTCTATCCAGCAATAAACGGGTAATCATAAACCATTGTGACGATTGTTTGGAATTATTCGAGGGAACCTCCAATATCTCCACAAAGCGCTCCTCCTTTTTCAAACGCTGGTTAAATCTTGACAATTCTTGCGACGTAAAAGACGGTTCAATTTCCTCTTCTGTTTTTCCAAGGCATTCGGCAATGGTCAATCCACGCCGATTGGCCGCCAACTGGTTCATACGGGTGAAACGACCCTCCTCATCTTTGAAAGCAAGGCCATAGGGCAGATTATCCAACAGCCCTTTTAGCAATAAACGTTCATGCATTAATTTTCTTTGAAATTCTGATCTTTTAACTGCCCGTTTTACAATTTCCTTTACCATGAAAGGATCCAGCGGTTTTGGAATAAAAAACGATATTCCCCCTTCATTCAACGCCTTGATCAGAATATCCGTTCGGCTTTTTGGTCCCAAAAGAATACGTGTAGCAACAATTAGATTACGAACACGGGCAAAAAAAATATTTCCGAACATGCAGGGCATGAAATTATTATAGATAATGGTGGAAAAATGAGCCCCCTTTTTAATCATATCCAAGGCATGATAGGAAGATTCTGTAAGATATAAAGAGTAATCCTGACCCAGAATTTGTTTGAATTCCTTTAAAATCCTGGAATCATTATCAATGATTAATATCGAAGGCTGCGTATTGTTACCCATACCCAATTCTCTAAAAAGTATTTATTGATATATATGGTTTGCCTAGATCAATAATTAAACAGGATCTACAAAAATACCATTCCACTTATTTTTCTCAGAATATCTGATATGGCAAGTAAATTCACTGAAAATTAATATGTTTCGGTTCATTAATTATTTTAATTCAAAAAATTAAAGATTTATATAAAGAGTTTTATTATAAGATTTATATCAATATGCTACAGTGTATCTTCTTTTTATTCAGTTTAAGGGTAGTTTCGTGAATAAATTTTTCTCTAATAATACACGATCAGAAGAACGGCTAGGCCACATCAGCCAAGAATATACCGATTCAAGAAATTCATCCAAAGTGTCCAATCCATTTTTAAATATTCTCTGGTTCGCTTGTCATTTCTGCTTTTACTTGATCCAGCAAGTCGCCGAAATTTTTGCCCCGTTATTCTTGGTTATTGGTATCATATGGAAATTATTGCCTGCCATCACTTCTTCATTAATAGCCATTATCTCCTCATCAGATCCTCAAACAGGTGAGCTTGTGAAACATGGAGGCAACCTGATTCCCCATTCAATTATGATTGCAGGACATAGTTTAACTGCAGGAAAATTAATTTTCGATGGCGTTTTACTTATTATGTTAACCGCATTATGTGCGACCGTAACTGTTTATTTGGGACGTAAATTATAATCCATTTCCTTATCTGCCATGAAATCTTTCTGCAATGATTCAACTTGACAAGGTAAGCCTTTATTACAGACAAGACTGTCCGATTTTATCAAATGTCACACTCCATATTCCCCAAGGTAGTTTTTGCTGGTTAACAGGACCATCAGGAATTGGAAAATCAACCTTGCTCCAGATGTTCCATCTTGAAATAATGCCTAATGCTGGGCAATTACAAATTTTGGAAACAAACATACATAAAAACCGTCGTTCAACTATTTGCCACTTAAAACAAAGAATAGGCATCATTTATCAAGATTTTAAACTTATTCCCAATTTAAGCATTTATAATAACATCGCTCTACCCCTTCGACTGCAGAATACGGATGAATCCATAGTAAGTCGTTGGACAAATCGAATTCTCCAATGGATGAATTTGCAAAATAAGGCTGAACTATACCCTCGAACCCTTTCTGGAGGGGAGCAACAACGCGTTGCAATTGCCCGAGCTGTCATTCACAGACCTGATATTTTGTTGGCTGATGAACCCACCAATGCGCTGGATGAGGAACAGGTATTACGTTTAATGGATCTTTTTTTTGATCTTAATGATTTGGGGTGCACAATCATTATCGCCACCCATAATGATAATCTCATCCATCAATTCCCTGCCCCTAGACTAAAATTAAATAATGGACAAATACGAATTGATGATGCTGTTAAAACATAAAACCACTGATGGATTGAAAGTCAATCTGGCTTTACCCGGACAATTTTTAATTCCCCTTGTTGCTGCAATGACCTTTTTGGCCACCCTGATGATTGCGGGAACCTATGCTGGTCAAAATCTAGCAAATCGTTGGAATACAGGGGCAGCGTCCACAGTAATTCTACAAATTCCCCAAAATAACTTCCAGGTTTCATCTCAAAATACAAAACAAGAGAATTCCGACAATAATGCATCAATCCGGCAAATTATCACCCTTCTCTCGACCTCCAGGGAACTTGTCTCTTTTCACAAACTTGATGATAATGAAATAGATGAATTATTAGCCCCTTGGCTACATGAAGATTTTGACAATCTTGCCCTTGCCATTCCCGCAGTCATCGAATTACATTTAAAAAATAATACAAAAATTTCAGGCCAGCTTGCAACTTCCTTACGCAAAATCGAACCCAATATCGTTATTGAACAAAGTAACTTCTGGGGTCAACGCTTAAATGTTCTTGCAAATAGTTTGCAAACCTGTGCATTCCTTGCTTTTCTTACCGTGATTTTTGTCGCAGCCATTGTAATAGCCATCGCCACCCGAACTGGTTTGATACAATGCAAACAAACAATCGAAATACTTCATAATCTAGGCGCGTCAGATCACTATATATCCATACGTTTTGCACGAAGGAATGCATTTCTTTCCCTTATCGGAGGTGGCATCGGCTTAATTTTCTCAATTCCCTTATTGTTTTTTTTAACCTATCTTAGTCTGCCCTTCAGCAGTAATCCAAACTGGGAAACAGTTTATCAGGGGTGGTTTAGCATTTTAACCTTGTTACCATTTAATCTATTGATTTTAATTATTATTTTACCTTTGTGCAATTATTTTATAGGCTGGATTTCAACAACATTCATTGTTTATTATTGGTTAAGACATTTGACATAAAATGAAAAAAAAAATCTCTCAGAATTTTTTGATCAAGATTATTGGAATCATTATTTTTTTATGGTTAAGTGGTTTTGTTGTTTTTATATATGATTTGTTAAGTTTCTCATCTATCCCCCCTTTAACGGACGGTATCGTCGTATTGACCGGTGGAATCGGAAGAATCCATACAGCTATTAGATTTCTTGAAAAAGATTGTTCTCAATATCTGCTTATATCTGGAGTTGGAGCAACAACAACCCTGCAAGATTTAAAGAATTCAATTACGAATTTTCCTGCAATTTCATGTCAAGACCATATTTTACTGGGACATAATGCAACGTCCACCATGGGTAATGCCATTGAAACAGCGGCATGGGTTCATTATTACCGTTTGCAATCCCTGACGGTAATAACTTCAAATTACCATATACGTCGAGCCATTCTTGAACTTAGAAACCTTCTATACGATATTCCTCTTTATCCCTTCTCGATCAACACCATCAATAAGGATAATGTTTTAAAAATATCTTCTATTCGATTATTATTTATCGAATACAATAAGCTACTTATAGCCTATACAGGATTAATTCACACGACAAAACCAAAGCATGATTTAATCAATATTAAACATTAACGGATTTCATGACCTTTATGACTTTTATTCGATCACTACTTTTCTCAATATATTTTTTTACCCTAACCCTGTTCATGGGTCTTTTTGCTTTTTATATCCGTTATTTTGCAAAAAAACATGCCTTGGCCTATGCACAATTATGGACTGAGCTTTCAATCAAGGGTCTTACAAAAATCTGTAAAATAGAGATTGATATAAAAGGCAAGGAATTCTTACCCAATGACTCATCTTTTATAATAGCATCTCAGCATCAATCCGCCTTTGATACCCTGATATGGATGAATCTTTTACCGCGTCCTGCCTATATAATGAAAAAAGAGTTGATACATCTTCCACTTGTCGGGCCAATGCTTCTCTTATCCGGAATGATTCCCCTTGACCGTCAAGGGGGTGCAAGGGCTTTGAAAAAACTTGTCATAAATTGTAAAAACGCTATAAAAGATCAACGACAAATTATTATCTTTCCTGAGGGTACACGTTCACAATATGGTAAAAAAGTTAAACTGCAAGCCGGTGTTGCAGCTATTGCAAGTCAACTTGACCTTAAAATTGTTCCAGTTAGCACCAATTCAGGGTTACATTGGGGGCGCCACTCTTTCCTAAAAAAACCTGGAACAATTTATATTAATTTGCATCCAGTCATTACAGACCTGTCAAATCGCAAGAAAGTGTTATTTGCCATAGAAAAAAGCTGGGATAATAATATCATGTAACATTTTTTATGAATTGTGGATAAGTTGGTGGATCTATTTATTGAAAATAAAATAACTTTAAAAAAAAGAACACAACGAAAAGATAATAATTTGCGCCTACAAGCCATTCTTTACGATTCCTTTTCGATTTAACACATGCTTTGACAAAATGTGGATAATTTACCGATAATTAATAATTCTCCATAATTATTATCGCAAAATTAAATCTTGCTAAATCATGCTTGCTTACTTAATATCCACACATTAAAAATTGAAATCATTCCTTTTTAAACCTATCAAAATTGATCTTTTGCCTTACGTAAGCGTGCAAACTCCTCAACGGTCAAGGCCATCAAAAAAGGATTGGTTCTCTTTTCAATTGCCAGCATGACAGGCAAGGATGGTTTATTTTCCGAACGCAATTGCTGCACTTGCTTCAAACGATTTAACAAATCTTCATTGTTTGAATCCACTGTCAGGGCAAAACGACCATTATCTTCAGTATATTCATGAGCGGCATAGACCATAATTTCATCAGGCAGGGACTTTATCCGTTTGAAACTTTGAAACATCTGTTCTGGACTACCTTCGAATAAACGACCACAACCAAGGCTAAATAGAGTATCTCCTGTAAAAATTATACCTAAATCATATGAATAATAACAAACAGATCCCAGAGTATGACCTGGCGTATTTATAACTTCAAAAAAACCGAAACCCAGGTCGATATGTTCATGATCCTGTACATAATCCGTAGCATCCACAATACTGTTTCTTTCTTTATCAGGCGCATATATCTGACAATTAAATTTGTCTTTCAATTGGCGAATGCCCTCTGTATGATCTGAATGATGATGCGTGACAAGTACCGATTGCAAATTCAGCTTTTTATCTTTTATAGTATTAAAAACGGGAGTAAAATTACCAGGATCGACAATAGCTGCATTTCTGGTTTTTTTATCATATAATAGCCACGCATAATTGGTTTCATAAAAAGGAATAGGCTTAATAAGAACAGACATTCTCTTTCTTTATTTCAATATTTTATTCTTGTATAACAAAACGATTCTTCTGGAAATCAATAATGAATCCTAAGGCTAATTCTAGTATTATACCAAATAATACTCAACCAGGATCAGTGATCTATCTTACAGATAAGTTTCTGCACCTGTGGCCAGATCTACGAGGGCTTTCTTTACTCACCCTTGGTACTATTCCTCAAGATTTCATTCTGCAATCTTCACCCCATAATCATATTCAGGGTAATCTTGCAGAGAACCTAAATGAATTATCCAATTTAGAAAATTTTCCATCAGTAAAAACATGTTGTTTTACATACAATCGTTTTCCTTTCGCAAAATGCAGTTTTGACCGAATCATTTTTTATCCATTCTTTCCGATCGGCATCTATAACATTCATAAAACTTTAAGGTCTTGTTGGGAAATTTTAAATGATGATGGCAAAATTTTGCTTTTACTTCCTAATAAATTAAAATGGTGGGGAATATTTAATTTATCTAATTTTTTTGAGTATCAAAAAAAAAGTTTTTACATTTATCAATTAAGAAAAATATTAAAAGAACATATGTTTCAACTTGTTTATTATGAAAAAATTATTTATTTTCCATCTAAAATAATGAATTCCTTTTCCCTATATGGAAATAAGCTGTTAGAATTTTTAGGTCATTTTTTCATTCCCTTTGGAGGAGAATACCATCTGATTGAAATCCGAAAAAATCTCTATGCCCCGATTACAATCTTTTCCGCTTCAAAAAAAAGAATTTTAAAACAAAAATTACCGAAACCCAACTGGAATCGCAAAAGAAAATTGTAAAAATAACAAACGACCATCCCCTAAGGAATTCCCTGATGTCTATTTTACATTCAATCCGAACAAATATTAGTAAACCGCACAAAGCTGGATACCCTTTTCTCTGCATCTCTGCTTTGATAAGTTTTATTGGCTATCGCATTCATGCTCGGATCGGATATTTAATTGGTCTTATAGGAAGCTTATTTTTTGGGTTTTGCTGGTATTTTTTTCGTAATCCCAAGCGAATTATCCCCCATAAAAATGATATTCTTATTTCCCCAGCAGATGGAACCGTTTCAGCCATAAACTATATTCCCCCTCCTGTTGATTTAGGTTTGGGTGACAAACCGGTCTGGCGCATCTCTATTTTTCTTTCCATTTTCAACGTCCACTTACAACGCATCCCTGTCGCTGGAAAAGTTACCGCACGATCATATATCAAGGGGAAATTTTTTAACGCATCACTGGATAAAGCATCAGAACATAATGAACGCAACGCAATTTGCATAACTTTACCAGATGGAAAAAAGGTGGTGGTTGTTCAGATTGCCGGATTGATTGCCAGAAGAATTGTATGTAATGCCGATATAAATCAACAATTTAATATGGGTGATATTTATGGGTTGATCCGATTTGGCTCCAGAGTGGATCTTTACCTGCCCGATGGGTGTCAACCCTGTGTTGAGGTTGGGCAAACCATGATCGGCGGCGAAACAATTGTTGCAAAATTATAAACGCTCTTTTAACCCAGAACATAAATTAATGTTACGACAAAAAATTCGTCCTCGAGTCAAGGGAATTTCCTTTAATCGGATTATTCCAAACTTATTGACAATCCTTGGATTGTGTGCCGGTCTGATCAGTATTCGCAGTGCAATTCATGGAAGATTCAATGAAGCTGTTATCGCCATATTGATTGCTGCCTGCTTTGACGGGTTGGATGGGCGAATTGCCCGTTTATTACGTGGTACAAGTCGATTTGGTGCAGAATTGGACAGTCTTGTCGATTTTTTATCCTTCGGGGTTGCTCCAAGTCTTGTCTTATATTTATGGTCCCTTAAAAATGGAGGGGATTATTCTTTTATTCCCTGTGCAATATTTACGGTATGCATGGCTTTACGTCTGGCACGGTTTAATGCCGCACTTGATGATAACAAACCTCAATATGCCAGCAATTTTTTTACGGGTGTCCCTGCCCCGGCAGGTGCTGGAATAGTTTTATTTCCTGTTTTTCTTGGCTTGGAAAGCAAGCATTATCAAATTGATTTTCTTAATTCCATCGCCCATTCCGAAATCCTGACAATTACAATTTTAGTCATAACATCTTTTTTGCTGATTTCTACCTTGCCGATCTGGTCATTCAAAAATTTTAAAATTCCCACACCTTACGTCATGCCTATATTTTTAAGCACCTGCATCTTCGCAACTATTCTGGTAGCAGATCCTTGGGGAACCTTGGCTTTAAGCGGGATTTTATATCTGGGTCTAATTCCGCTGAGTTATCGCAGTTACCATCGTCTAAAAGCTGATGCCCAGACAATTCTTGTGAAGACGAAAAAGGGGGAGGACTTTTTGAATAAAAATTAGAAAACGTATTCCGTTTCAATTTCATTAAACAATCCATAATTGTGGAAGGTAAAGGCGGACATCCTTCAATTTGCAAAATACATTCCTCGTCACCAACATTTTCATCCAAGATCGCATAATTACTTGCAAAAATATGTCGGTTAATTGCACATGATCCAATTGTTACAATCGCTTGTGATTTAGAAATCAATTTCCAGCTTTTTTCAATATAAGGAAGCATAGCACGAGTAATCAGCCCTGATATTAACAACAAGTCTGCATCAGCAGGATGTCCAACAAATTTTATCCCCGTATCTTTTATATCATATGCGGTCCCGTTTAAGGCCTGCAGTTCAAACGTGCATCCATTACAGTCTCCGCATCCAATATGAAATACATGTATATCCTGTTTTTTTTGACCGGCAAATTTTTGAACAGGTTTTATTTTTCCAGTTAATGAATCGATTAACGATTTAATAAAAACCACTAGTTTTCCTTTTATAGATCTACGCCTGTTACCAAATGACCAAATGACGCCTTTATCAATACATGATTATCAAAATGTTCATTTTTTAATACATCTTGCAAGACATAGGCTTGATTGGCACCAGGATCACGTATAAATACGTCTTTTATAACCCCCGCTTCTAGTCTCACATAATACCATAAATCCCCTTGTACCCCTTCACAAACACCAACCCCTTCCCCATTTAATTTTTCGATAATAATTTCTTGAGAGGATTTGAACGCTTCCTCATTATTTTCTTCCCTTAGAAGTATATCGATTATATTTAACGATGTTTTTATTTCAACAAACCATGACTGCATACGTGCATCAACATCCCCTTTTGTAAAATTCGGAGGTGGCAGCCATTCCAATCGGTATTCAGACATGTACCGACGCAAATCCACATCCCGTCCGGAAGCCCGCCCAACAATTCCACCTATATTGAAATCAATCGCTTTTTTTAGAGATAAAATTCCCATATTTTGAAGATAGTCACCCAGGCCAGGCAAGGTTATAGCCAGATTAAATGCCTGATCAATCAGATATTTAATTTTTTTAGGAAAATGTCTTTTTTTATCATTTTCTTGCCCTAAAAAAACGGCCCCGGGAAAAACACAATCCATTAACCAGCGATGCCCGAAATAATGTATATTCCAACGCATAAGAAGTTCACGCGCCAAATCACACCGGCTGGCAACCAACTCTACTTCTAACACGCGAAATAAGCGTGTTAAATAAAGCAGATAGGCTGCAACTCTGGATAATTCAGAATATAAGATACGTTTTCTCAAAACAGGCAAGGAAGGGACAAAATTTGCAATATCTTCAATCGCATGAGAAAAGGCAATCTGATGCGCAACGGAATCAAGTGCGTTAATACGGCTTATTAAAGGTAATATTTCCAAACTATTTCTATTATACAGATTGGATAGAATTCCTCTATGCGTATATCCGTACACTGATTCAGCTCGGATAATCCGCTCACCCATATTAAGAAAACGCCACAGCACAGGCAATTTTTCTGTCGCATTGGAGGGATCAATAACCGTTATCTCCCCTCCATTATTCAGTAAATGAGAGACAGATGGATTTTCTTGTCTTTCTGGAGGCCATAAGACAGGCCCTGGTTTTTCTGACAATGGCCAGCAATTATTCCATAAACCCCGATCCAACCATGGGCGTAAATCAACAGCATTCATTGCTTCCTTACCCCATAACTCCCAGATCATTCTTTCATATATAATGGCAGCGGGTCTTACAGAAGACAAGGCCAGATAACGGTTCATTGATGCGGAAATACGAACGCCAATGGGCTTGTATCCATTCTCAAGAAATAAAACAAAAACAATATCCTCCTTACACCACATCGTAAGAAACATAAGCCGATCAGTTTTTAATGCCGCAAGCATCTCCGTCCATTCTTGTTCATCAAGAGAAATGAAAAACCTACTATCTGTTTGATGATTTTTAAGACAATCTATTAATTTTAGGGAACGCTGAACAAATGTTTTTTTATCAACCATTTTTCAGAAACAATCACTTTTGTATAAACTGCATTGCAATTTGAAATAGCCAATATTTGGCAATGATAGGAATAACCAAAGAGGGTAAAAAAATCAGGCTCAATAAACATCCACCCTCTTTTGTAAAAATATTTCGAGAAAATAATTGAATATTATTTTTTTTAAACAGAAAAAAGCCTCTTACAAAAAACAATAAAAACAAGCATGATCCCAACCAGGGAAACTGTGCAAACAAACTCGCAATCAAAATTGCACATGCAAAAAATATGCCAAATGGCGGAAATGCAGATATGGCAATGACAAACCAACCTCTAGAATCCACAGCAAAAGGACTTTTTCGAAGAATATACCCTAACGGTGCATAAATAACCAGAACGGTTATGAAAAGGCAAAAACTGTATAAACCCTGAAATCCATTGGAAAAAATACCAGCCAAAGCTGCCAAAATAGTGATCAAAAACGGGGAATACAAAAAAGGATCATCATTCTCCTTTATAATAATGATAATGAAACTGATCAACCCTAATATCATGAGAAATGATTGAGGGTTTTGATAAGATGAGATTTGAAATAATCTTATGAATAAGGAGAGAAAAGCAACTGGGATGATAAAAAAGATAATACTGCCAATTAAAGTGGGCAAATGATTGACAAAACGTAGAAAAGTAATGAATACGGGAAACAACCCGATCATTTGAACAATACTAAACGCCAGGATAAAACTGCCAAAACGGGGTAACAAGGGATAGGTTTGTCCAACAGATAACTCAAGAATGAAAACACCCATCAAAGCCATTATCATAAAAAAAAGCATATAGCGGAAGTATTCCCAGGCCGCCTGTATCTGTTCTCCCCCACCATGAATAAAACAAGCCAAAAAAGACAGGAAAATCATGCTATGCAAACAAATCTGCGCTATAAAAAAATTATTAATAGCTACAGCCATCATGGCGGTACAGATAATTAATTGATAGAGGCCGAAACTATAGGATAATTTTTTTTGCTTTCCAGATGAACTTAATTGGCCAGGAACCATGAATTTCAAAACTATTGATGCAATAATGCTACCTATAGCGATCATAACCCTTAAAAAACTTGTTAACTCATCATGTTTCCAAATAACGGAAAGATAAAAATCATCATGAATAAATGCCGATGCAACCGTAATAAAAAAAAGGATTATTGTTACAATAAAATGACATCGGATTTTTGCACGCTGATGACGACAGGCATAAATTCCTATGATTCCTGCCACGGGCCAGAGAACACAACTCCAATACAAAATTTTTGCTAAATCACCATTTCCGAACACAGTCAACCTGTCCAAAACGTTGCATGATAAAAATAGAAGCTAGCAAAAACACAACATAAAAAGCAAAAAGAGTAAAAAATGCATAGAATTGACTATTCAATCCAACGACAAGGGTTAAAGCATTCAATACACATAGCATACCAGCAATTTGTCCTCCGATTGCTTGACTGCTCATGCTATAAAATACCCCAACCAGAATTATAGATAAAACTATTCCATATTCCAAGCGGAACAATGAAGGCGGCAATACATGGACAACAAAGGAAACAGCAAGAATGGTCAAGAATAATCCTGTAAATAAGGTTTTCAAAGTATACTGGAAATATTGTCCTTTCAAAATGACTGTAAAAAAAATTGCCACAATGAAAAGCATAAAAAAACTCAATAACGTAATTTTACTGTTAAGTGCATTCTGCCAACCAGATAAAAGACAGCATCCCGTCAGTATAGAATGAATAACTGCCTGTAACGAAGACGAGGAAATGCCGCTTATCGTAATCAGTAATAGCAGACTCATAAAAAAGGCAAATACCATTCTATATTCCGCCTAAACCTGCAAAATAAATGACAACGGCCACAAAATTCAATACTGTTGCGATACCAATCTTGTAATAACCCTTGGACAAAAATAAGAAATTTCTCATTATAGAAATTACAATACATTCTATGACAATTTTACCACTCCATGCCAATAATCCAAAAAAAGCGGTTAACAACCAATACATCAAGGATTTTGTCTGTAAATCAAAGATGGCAATACTCTGGGGCCATATCAAAAACGCAATCAGGGATAGCCAGATCAGAAACTGGAGACTGGAAATATAAAACAAGATTGCCTTCTCGTCTCCATCAAACCCATCTTTCTCAATAAAATTCAAAAAATCCGGTATATCTAGAACAAGAAAAAATAGAGAACATGCACATATAAAAAGAGGGCATAGGGCCAAATTTATCAAACTTGTGGAATTATGAAAAAAAAGGACAATATGCGAAAGCTCTGTACTTTTTGTATTTAAACGGCAAACCATAGCGATCAGTAAAATTGCAGGAATATACATGAAGGTTTGGAACATAATCCGCTGCGAATTTTTGAAACATAACAGTGAGCAATCTTGAAAAACAAGAAAAAATATCAAAAAAGGTACAAATATTAACAATATCGTAACAAAGATAAAATCGGAATTATTGTTAACCAGGGTATTTGTTGAAAATATCGGAATAGATATTGCCACAGTTACTAATAATCCAATAGTTATTAAATAAATCATGGTATTGACAGACAATATTTTTTTAAAAAGAAAATTTAAAATTCGTGAATATATAATTTTGATATTTTGTAATACATATTGGGATGATTCCAAAGGTTTTCCCTGAATTTTTCCATTCAACCTTTCCATAAACACCATAATTAAAGGTGCCATACCTAAAATCAATAATACATGAAATAGGATCATTAATAGGGACATCAGCCAATACAGAAATATCATCTAACAAAAAATCCTATTAATAACAAAGAGATAATAATTATAGATATAAAAACTTTCTGCTCATTTTCCCAAATCAATAAATTAAAATAATTTCTATAATTAGAAAAGCAACGATAAAATTTTACACTTTCTACATATCCTTTACGTTTTATAACCAAATATTTTTTAAAAAGTAAAATATCAGCCAATGTATAGATGAATGTTTTTTCACCAAAACCGAAACTTGTTTTATCAACATGACCCTCATAGACACCCTGTTCTGAAACAACATATTTTTTTGTTTGATTTATCAACGCTTTAAATTTAATTTTCTCTTTCACAAGATAAAATAAACCCGCCAAGATTAATAAATATATCATTGGAAAAACAGGGGAAAACGAAAATTGCAATTCATCATTTTTGAATGCAAACCAGTATAATTTTTCCGTGTGAATTAGATTTTTTTTTATTGGATAGATTAGAAACGATATTATTCCCGGGCAAAAGGACAAAAGAAATAGACCGGATAAATAAATCCTGATCCCTTTTCCTTTTTTTTGTAAAAAATTAAATGATAATTTTGACGATAGATTAAATTGATACCGATTTTTTTTATAAAGATTTATAAGTAAGTTGATCCATCCCAGAACCAAAAAAAGAAAAATAACAGAATTACATCCTATAAAAAATAATGCAAATATCATATTAAATAAATAATGACTGAATATGACATTCATGCCTAGTTGCAAATTCCCCCATAACAGCGTAAATCCGGGAAATGGAGGAAAACCAGATAACAACAGTGCGAGGCAAAAAAAGGTACAAATTGAAAGTGCCGTATTGATTTGTCTTTTCAAAAAAAATGTTAATAGAAAAGCCAGTGCAAATCCTAAATTCTGAATTAGTAATCCAAAGAAAAGAAAATCATACGTCAAAGACAGTATGGCTAATTTTTGAAAATGAATTGAAAATAAAAGGATGCAAACAAGCTCAAGCCATAATGCATTGTTCAAAGAATATAAATATCGTAACCGATCGTATACAGTTATACTTTTTAAACTGGACCAACCCAAACGCAATGCAGATGTTAAGCCTAGAAATCCAGTAAATAAAATCAAGATAAGGGAAAATTTGTAATCATTAACACTGATGATAAATCTTAATAATGCATAAAATCCAATCAAGCTTTTTAAACAAATCAAATAGAAAGAAATATCACCAATTCTATTAAGTTTCTCATCAGATTTTTCGTTATGAAAAAAATCAAATAATCCAAGCAGAAAACATATAGGCAAAAGCGATAAAAAAAACAGACAATCTATATTATTGGATTGCATAATCCTAGAAAAATCAATATCTCTTGGACTAAACAGGTTATCACTCATAACAGGTAAAAAGCTCATGACCCCCAACAAACATGCAAAAGCAATCCAATAAACCAAATTTTTCTTCTGATCTGCCTGATAAATAATCAATAAAACCAATGATAAAAGAAAGATCAGAAAAAAGAAATTTCCTGCAACAAAAAAGGATATGGCGATAATATTTAAAAAGAGGAAATAACAATTTTTAGACAACAACGGTTGATAATATAAGAATAAAAAGGCAGTCGTAAACAACAACAAAAGGAAAAAACAAGATAGTCCATCTAAATAGAAACTGATTTTATATACGTCACTTAGAATAAAAGGATAAAATGATAATGGGTCGGAATGAAATACCAGTGCAAGAAAGGCAAGAAAAACCCCAGTGATAGATCCATAAAGTGGAAAACTAAAAAATAACTTAGGAAAGTAATATCTTTCAGATTTTATAAACCCAACGTTAACAAGATAGAGTATACTTGTTTGATAAAACAATAAAACGATTCCTAATATGATCAAACACAAAATTAATGTTGACAGAATTTTACCCCTAAAAACTCATAGTAATTTCAAATAATATGATTTTACGAATAATATTTCATAATCGCTTGATCAACTGTATCAACCTTTTTCCCACCCTTTTTCTGTTTGTTTCCAATAAGTCAAATCATGCCCAGCCTTTTTCAGTTTACGCCACCGTTCACGAGCCGCCAATACAAACTGTTCCTCTTTTCCATCAAATAAATCGAACACCCGTTCAAATTGACTGATATCATTCACTGATTGACCATGAACAACAAACAGATAGGCTGCCTGGTTTGGATTTTCCTCAAAAGTCGTCAACCAAATTGGTTGCCATTCAGGATATTCATCCCGATAGTCTTTTGCATGACAACCATGTGGTAACCAAATAGGGTTTATAATATTCCATAAAATCTCTGTCAGTTTTTTCAACTGTTCATCATCCTTGCATAGAACAATCCCTTTTTGTTTTTGTTGTCTTGTGCGTATCAGCAAAGAGGGAAGCGCCTGCTCCATACTTGTTCGGGTCAAATGATAAAAACCAACAGAGGTCATCGAATTCCTTTATTTTTCGTAATAAGTTTCAACAAAATGGTTTAACAGATTTACACCGAAAGCTGTCGCCCCTTTTGGACCGCAATAATTGGGTTTTGCCGTGTAGGCTGTTCCGGCGATATCCAAATGAGCCCATGGAGTATCATTAACGAATCGTTTTAAAAATTGTGCGGCGGTAATGGATCCTCCATCACGCCCACCAATATTTTTCATATCCGCAAAGTCAGAATTGATCGCTCTATCATAAGCATCGCCCATTGGCATACGCCATAATTTTTCTCCGGAATCATGACCGGTTGTCGACAATTTACCTGCCAGTTCATCATCATTTGAAAAAAGACCGGCATATTCATATCCAAGTGCAACAACCATGGCTCCGGTTAATGTTGCAAGATTGACCATGAAACGCGGTTTGAAACGATCCTGCGTATACCAAAGTAAATCTGCCAGTACCAATCGTCCCTCTGCATCCGTATTCAGAACCTCGATTGTCTGTCCAGAGGCACTGCGAACTATATCTCCGGGACGTTGCGCATGACCAGATACCATGTTTTCAACCAAACCTACAACACCAATGACATTCACCTTGGCTTTACGCTTGGCCAGAACAGACATCAATCCTGTTACAGTCGCGGCGCCAGCCATATCCATTTTCATGTCTTCCATGCCATTCGCTGGTTTTAAGGAAATCCCTCCGGAATCGAAAGTGACACCCTTTCCAAGAAAGGCGAGAGGCGGATCTTTATCATCAGGATTTCCTTTCCATTGCATTACAACCGTATAAGGTTCGTTGTTACTACCTTGAGCCACACCCAGAAGAGCACCAAAACCTAATTCTTGCATTTTCTCTTTATTGATTACTTCAACCATAAGGCCCAATGATTCAAGCTTTTTGATACGATTTACAAATTCGGCAGGGTTTAACTGATTAGCGGGTTCATTAACAAGATCCCTGGTCAAATAGACCCCGTCAGCCACCGCAGACAAGTCCGTCCATTGTTTTTGCGCCCCTTCATAGTCAGAAGCCATAATTTTTATCGCTTTTAATTGCCTGAATTCATCTTTTTTACTTTTATCAAGGCAATATTTTTTAAATTCATAATTTTTCAAAACGGCGCCTAAAACAAGATACCCCGCATATTCCGTGAAATCCCAGTCCGCCATAATATGAAAAGATTCCACTTTCCTTTGCAAGGCCTGAAGCGCAATTCCACCTGCTTCTTTGGCTTTACTGACGGAAAACTTATCCTTCATTCCCAGACCAACGACCAAGATATAATCATGATTTTCATCAGGAGAAACAATTTTGCAAACCTGTCCAAACTTACCCGTATAATTATCTGCCTTCATCGCCCGATCCAGGGCATTATGAATAATCTTATTAATAACCTTTACAGAATCACCACCCTCATCATTCTCAAACGAGAATAACACAATATTACCTTTTTCTGGTTTATGCAGGTTCGTAAACTGAATATCGAGTGTCACGAAATTATCTCCCCTAAAATAAAGTTACTATATTCTATTCAAATTTATCATTGATCGTAGTATTTATGACTATAAATTACGTCCATTTTTTGAAAAAAAGATACCGAAAATCAATCTGTCACTGATTTTAAAGTATTTTTCTCAGCTTTCTGCCTATCTTATCAGATCAATTGACCCTAGTGTTGGATTTTATTTAATGACCCATTTTTCTGATACAGAACTTGTATCGAGAGTTATCTCCATTGCTCAACAGGCTGCTGACGAGATCAATTCTATTCGTAAAACGAATTTTGACATAAAAATCAAAGACGATTCAAGCCCTGTTACCGAGGCTGATAAAGCTTCAGAAGTAATAATTATTCAGGGGCTGAAAAAATATACTCCCTCTATTCCCGTTATCGCTGAAGAGGAAATAGCTTCAGGGATACAAATTCCGGTAAAATCCGAATTCTGGTTGGTTGATCCCCTGGATGGAACAAAAGGCTTCATTCAACATAGTGACAATTTCACGATTAATATCGGTCTGATAAGGGATCATAAACCTGTTCTTGGTGTTGTGGCCTGTCCTGCTTATCACGAATATTTTTTTGGTGTTGTGAATAAAGGGGCTTGGAAAATTGATAAAACTGGCCGAATTATACCCATTCATGTTCTTTCCCCACCCAATCAACAGTTTCGTGTTCTTTTTTCACCTCGATGCATAAAAAATCCATCCTTTGAAAAATTTTTGAAATTATTTAACACTTCATCTGTTGAACGTTTTGGTTCAACCTTAAAAATCCTGCGCATTGCAGAGGGAAAGGCAGATTTACACCCTCGTTTCAGTCCAACCATGGAATGGGACACCGCTGCACCTCAGGCAATTCTCGAGGCTGCAGGTGGAATTATTCACGATTTCAATAATCAGCCATTGCAATATGGTAAAAAAAATTGGAGAAATCATAATTTCTACTGTTCAAGCATACCGATTGATTCTTATTTAAAAAATACAGACTTTTAATTTCAATGACACTTTTACTTACCAACACGCCATTCAATATCCACAAAGCCGCCTCGATTTTACATGATGGCGGATTGGTTTCCTTTGGAACCGAAACAGTTTACGGATTGGGCGCCGATGCCACCAATAACCACGCTATCGCAAAAATTTATCAAGCAAAAGGACGTCCAAATTTTAATCCGCTTATTATCCATTTTGCACAACTTGAGCATGTTTTCCAATTTGTTGAAAAGAATGATCTGGCATATGAATTGGGTCTTAAATTTTGGCCTGGTCCATTAACTCTTATTTTAAACAAACAAAAAAACACACAAATCAGCCAAGCCGCAACAGCTCATCTGTCAACAATGGCCGTCCGTATTCCAAATTCGTTAACAGCCCGTCAGCTTATTGAATACAGTCAAAAGCCGATTGCCGCACCTTCCGCCAATGTTTCGGGCCACGTCAGTCCTACAACAGCTCAACATGTCTATCAGGAACTTAATGGAAAAATCGATGCTGTTTTTGATTCTGGTCCGTGTCAAATTGGTGTCGAAAGTACAATTTTGGATGTAAGCGATGATTATCCCAAATTACTTCGACCTGGCGGAATTTCTGCTGAATCTCTGAGTTCCATTTGCGGACCGCTATCTTTTAAAGATTCTGTAGAAACAAAAATCACCGCACCCGGGCAATTAAGTTCGCATTATGCACCTTCTTTAACGGTTCGTCTGAATTGCACACATGTTTTGGCAAATGAAGCATTGCTTGCCTTCGGTACAACCACCTTACAGGCCCCTCTTTCGGTTAACCTAAGTCCGACTTCAAATCTTGAAGAAGCTGCGAGGAATTTATTTGCAAATTTGAGATTTCTTGATACAGAAGGGAAAAAACTCGGATTGCAAAAAATTGCCGTTATGCCTATTCCCGATTATGGCATCGGTCGGGCTATTTGTGATAGACTTCAACGTGCTGCCGCACCTAGACCATAGTTGGAATCATGACCGAAAACATTGATAAAAAAGAGCTGAAAATACTGGCCGATATCCTGGCTTTGGTTCTTGAAAATGAACCAGGTCAATCAGCAAATGCCCTTGAAACCCTGAAAAAAAGGGCAAAAAAGAATATGGTTACTGGTGGAGCAATAAAAAACATTTTTTATTCCATTGCGGAAAATCCACCAAAACCTGAAACAAAACCATCATCCCGCAGTCGTAAAAGCACTACTAACAATGCTGATCTTATCAAAGCACGATCACAGATTACCAGCCTTACTCAAGATATTAATCGATTGGATACTGTCATTCGCAGCTTACGGGTTCAAAACGAATCGTTACGTTCCGAATTATTGTTGACGCAACAATCACGGGCAGAAATTCAATCAGTACTTTATAGTAATCAGGCCAAAGAACCCTTTAAAAAAATTCTTGGCATCATTTTTTTCATTTGTGGTTTATTAATTGGCATTGCCACTACCGCTATTTATCACTCTGTTTCTTCAACACCCCCTCCAAATAATTCAATTTATTTAAATTAATGTGAGTTTTTATGGATAATTCTGATTTTATCAATAACCTGACCTCTATTCTTGACACACAAGGAATAATTACAGATCCTAAGGAAAAAATTTCCTATGATACGGATTGGCGCGAAATTTTTCACGCTAACAGTCTTGCCGTTGTCCGTCCAAAAACAACAGAGCAGGTTGCTGAAATTGTAAAATTATGCAATGATTACCAAATTGCAATTGTACCTCAGGGCGGAAATACAAGTCTGGTGGGAGGAGCCTCCCCCACTCCAGATAAAAAACAAATCGTGCTTAGCCTCAATCGTATGAATAAAATCAGGGATATCAATACAATTGACTACACTATGACCGTCGAAGCGGGTCTTGTTCTTGAAGAGGCGCAAAATATTGCTCTCAAATCTGATTTATATCTCCCAATCATGATATCATCACAAGGATCAGCCCAAATAGGCGGAATTATCGCCACCAATGCAGGTGGTAACAACACCTTACGTTACGGTAATACACGTGAATTCATTCTAGGATTGGAAGTTGTTACAGCAAAAGGTGAAATTTTAAATATTTTGCGGCATTTGAGAAAAGACAATACGGGTTATGATCTTAAACAATTATTTATAGGATCAGAGGGAACGCTTGGCATTATAACCGCGGCAGTTATCCAGCTGCATTCGAAACCAAAATCAACTGAAGTTGCGTTATGCGCCCTTACAGACATCCATCAAGCCTTGAAACTTTTAAGACTTTTTCACAATTATAATCCTGCTGCACTACAAGCTTTTGAATATATTTCATCAACAGGAATGCAATTAGTTCGTTCTAATATCGAGGACATCTATTTTCCCCTTGAAACAGAAACATCAACTTATATTTTGGTTGAACTGGCTCTGCCTGAAAAAGGAGATAAATTAAAAGCATTACTGGAAACCGTTCTTGAAGAGGCTTTTGAAAAGGGAATTGTATTGGATGCAGTTCTGGCCGAAAGTGAAACTCAACGGCAAAACCTATGGAAATTGAGAGAGGAACAAGCCGAATCCCAAAAAAGGGCTGGTGCAAATATCAAAAATGACGTTTCCGTTCCAATTTCAGCCATTCCTGAATTTATTGTTCGTGCCACCCAAGCTTGCCAGGAAACGTATCCAGGTATCCGCGTCGCACCATTTGGTCATTTGGGGGATGGAAATATCCATTTTAACCTTGTTCAGCCTGAACATGAAGATCCTGATGAATTTATGCAAAAAAGTCACAATTTAATGAATATTGTATCCAAAATCGTGTTTGATCTACACGGTTCTTTTTCAGCAGAACACGGTGTGGGACAACTTAAAAATTATATGATGTCCGAATGGAAAAGCGAAACTGAACTTGATTTGATGCAAAAAATCAAAAAGGCACTTGACCCCGATAATCTTTTAAATCCTGGAAAAATATTCCCTAAATCTTAAAGATCACGAATAAAATCATCTGCAACTTATTCAGAAAAAAATAAATTAGTAATATTTTATTCTTGCAATATCTGCCTAGAATAAAATATTGCTATTATCATTCGTTATTATAATTAATTTTACTTTTGTATTTAATTAGAGAAAGCCTTTTAGGTATAAAGCAGGATATTAACTAATGCAATTTTTTACATTCTTGCGTCTACCTATGATTGACCGTTATATTTTACGGCAATTACTAATTGCCCTGATTGCCACCACGGGTGGATTGGCGGCTCTAATCTGGCTAACCCAGTCTTTACGTTTTGTCTCTTTGGTTGTTGAAAGAGGACTGTCCCTTAAAGTTTTCCTGCAATTAACCGGCTTGTTAATCCCATCTTTTGTCGCCGTTATTTTACCGATAACAACATTTGTCGTTGTCCAATTCATTTATCAGCGACTGGATGGTGATCGTGAAATCATTGTTATGCGCGCGGCTGGCATATCCTCTTTTTCCCTGGCGAGACCAGGTTTAATATGCTCAATTATTTCAATGATTTTCTGTTATTTATTAAATGTTTGGATTGTTCCAACCTCCTATCACACTTTCCGGAAATTTGAATACAAAATTCGCAATAAAATGGCGGCATTCATGCTGGAGGAAGGAGTATTCACTAACGCTTCTGATAATTTAACCGTTTATATTAAATCCAAAGACAGTAACGGAAATCTACAAGGAATACTAATTGAAGATGATCGCCAACCCAATAATAAGGCAACCATTCTAGCAGAAAGAGGAAATCTGGTCATTCTAAATGATCAACCTCAAGTTGTGTTATTTAACGGATCCAGAGAGGTCATTGATCACAAAACCGGCCGTTTGAATATTCTAAATTTCGAACGTAATACCATTGATTTGTCCTCTAATCGTAACGATGCCGCACGATCCCGTGATGCAACAGAAATGTCAATTTACGAATTATTACATCCCGATCCAGAAGAGGTTGCCAATAAAGATTACGGGAAACTTGCCGTAGAGGCTCACCGACGATTAACCTCACCTCTGACAATTATATCTTTTACACTCATTGCTCTTGTCAGTGTTTTAAAAGGAAGTTTTGCTCGGTTTGGCAACATTCTAAGACCTCTGGCAGCAATTTTTACGATTGTAGGTTTGCTCGCCGCCTCGCTGATTATGCAAAATTTGGCCAGTCGCAATACCAACCTGATTTTTTTAATGTGGATTATTGCCATACTTCCAGGAATAATCGCTGGCGTAACTTTATTCGGATCTGAAATGATGGCTAAATTACATCATAATGCATCATTCCATCCTTCCTCATACGGCCGAAAGTTATAGATTATGCTCACCGCTTATACAATCTCGATCTATATCGCTCGACAATTTTTTTCGGCTTCCATTTCCATGATTCTAGCCTTGACAGGATTGGTATCATTATTCGATTTTATTGACCTGTTACGTCGCATTGCCACAAGACCAGGAGTTTCAACAAGTATTGTTGCGTATATTGCCCTGGATCATATTCCCAACTTCTGCATGCAGATCCTTCCCTTTGGAATTCTTTTGGGGGGAATAATCTGTTTTTGGAAGCTTACACGATCTTCTGAACTTATTGTAACCAGGGCAGCAGGAATTTCCGTATGGCAGTTCCTAATGGCACCTACTGCCTGTGCCTTTATAATTGGATTATTTTCCACACTAATCATATCCCCCGTTTCTTCCACCCTTTACAGACAGGCAGAAATTCTGGATCAAACCTATTTAACAACCGGTGGTGGAAAACTCACGAATATGTCAGGTGGCTCTTTATGGATAAGACAATCTGATAAAGAATTAACCTCTCGAGGTGTGGCAATTTTACATGCCCAACAAGTTCATGTTATCAACCGCAATTTACATTTAAGCGATGTTAGTGTTCTAAGATTAGATGAAGCGAATCATTTACTGGATCGTATTGAATCGCCATCAGGATATTTGCAACATAATCTTTACTGGGTATTATACAATGCTTATTCTATAAAACCGAATAAGTTCCCGATTAAATTAGGAACTATTAAAATACCAACTGATTTAACTTTACATAATATCGAAGATAGTTTTTCATCTCCAGAGACCTTATCATTTTGGGCGTTACCAGGATTTATTAAATTGCTAGACAAATCAGGTTTTTCATCCATTAGCCACAGGCTCCATTTTCAAGCGCTTTTAGCCCAACCTTTACTTGCAAGTACAATGGCGTTGGTTGCGGCGGGGTTTGCCACTCGATCAACTCGACGCGGAGGTGTTGCAAGAATGATAGGCTCTGGTATTGCAGCGGGATTTGCCTTATTCACTATCTCCAAAATAGCTGAACGTTTTGGAGAATCAGGTGCCTTGCCAACTTTTATTGCGGCATGGGCTCCGACCGTAGCTGGCTTGTGTCTCGCAATATCCCTACTTATTCATCTGGAAGACGGCTAATGTCTAGATCCTTATCCTCCTTACTTGTTCAAAAAATCATGAAAGCAAGAATCCTTCAAAATCAATATTACTCTTTTCTTGCATTCAGTATTTTAAGCAGTTCTTTTATCGCTAATTTATGGATTTTTTGTTCTGTCACCAATGCCCAACAACAAATGCAAATGGCTCATAGTAATATTGGAAAAACCAATGCGGCCCCTTTCAGTGGAAAAGACCCCATCACATTTCAGGCTGACAAAGTTTCCTATGATTCCAAGGCTGGTGAGGTTGTTTGGGAAGGTGACGTGCATATTTGGCAAAATGATCACACCTTGAGGGCTGATAAGGTTACTTTTAACAAAACAACAAACATCGCTACTGCATCAGGTAATGTCGCCATGGTCGAACCCGATGGTGAAATCTTGTTTACCCAGCATACGCAACTGGGAAATAACATGCAGGAGGGAATTATGGATCAGGTCTATGCCCTGCTTGCTGATGGAGGTAAACTTGCTGCCAACGGGGCACGTCGGACAGGAGGTAAAGTCCATGATTTTAGTCGATCAGTTTATACCGCCTGCCCCATTTGCGCGAAAAACCCCAAAAAATCACCTTTTTGGCAGTTTCGATCCTATCAGGCTATCCGTGATATGGAAAATCAACGCATTGATTTCTCAGATACTTTCATTGATTTCTGGGGAATTCCGGTATTTTACATGCCTTTCTTTTCAATTACGGATCCATCTGTAAAACGACGTAGTGGTTTCCTGATTCCCAGTATCAATTGGAGCAGTAAATATATCGGGGCCTACACAACCATTCCCTATTATTGGGCTATAAATAAATGGTCTGACCTAACCTTTATTCCTCTTTTTGCGACCAAAACAGGACCACAGCTTTCCACAGTCTATCGCGCCCGTTTCAACAAGGGAATGTTAAGAGTGGAAGGTGGCATTGCCGATGATACTGTTGGTCAACATGCCTGGTATAATTCCTATGCCGACCGATCTGTAGATAAATTTAAAAAAGGTGCACAAGGCTATTTATTCCTAAAAACAGAATGGGCATTGAATGATCACTGGCGTTATGGTGGAAATATCAATGTCGCAAGTTCTGCAAATTACATGCGTGATTACCGTATTAACGGTTATGGACAAGATACTTTAGAATCTGATTTGTATCTTGAAGGGTTTGGTGAAGGATCCTATTCAAAAGTTAGCGTACAAGCCTTTCAAGGATTAAATCGCGGAGTTATAAACAATTCCGATCTTCCTTTTTCTTTACCTCGATATACTTATAGCTATTTTGGACAACCTGATGCACTAGGCGGAAGATTTTCATTAAACACCACTGATTTTGTTCTTTATCGTCCACGTGGTGTTAATGACCAACGTGGTGAAGTTGCCTTGAATTGGGATAGACCTTTTGATGATAGTGCAGGTAGAAAATGGCTTATTACACTACATGTTGATTCAAATATATATCGAGGAACACATCTCAATGAACAGCCCGGGTTTTACAGAACCAGAAAAAGCCAATTTACAGGACAAGCACTTCCTACATTTGCCGTTAAAATGAATTGGCCCTTCCTGAGAGAGTTTCACATAGGTGACTCAACAGGAACTCAAATCATAGAACCTATTGTTCAATTAATTGCCGCTCCTCATTCAAAAGGTGGCCGCAATTTCTATATGCCCAATGAAGACAGCTGGAATTATGAATTCACAGATACAACCCTTTTTGCCTTAAACCGTTTTCAAGGCACTGATCGTTTGGATGGCGGCGCCCGTGCCAATGTTGGTGTACATGGGAATTGGACCTGGAATGGCCATCAAGTCGATTTTCTTGTCGGGCAAAGCTATCAGGAACATATTCAAGGACACATGCCAGCACGTTCAGGTCTCGATCATCATATGTCTGACGTAGTCTCTCGCCTGCGTATATCTCCTGTCCAATGGTTAACCGCAACAGGAAGAACTCGTGTTGACCCTTATGACGGTAAAGTCAATTTTGCAGACGCTTTATTCAATTTTGGATTCTCTCATTTTGGCATTAATGGTGGATATATATATGAACCTGTAACCCCTTATTATTACTTCTATAGAAATCCATATGATCATGAGGGCGCCTCCAAATTATATTGGCAGAAAACAAACGAATTGACATTGGGTGTTTCAACCGATTGGGATCATTGGCATGCCTCCGCCTTTGGAAGAAGAAGCATTTCACGAAAGGAAACAGTTGCCTATGGAGGTACTGTTGGTTATCGAAATGACTGTTTTAGTGCCGATGTAATTTATTTCAAACAAAAAACAATGATTAACGGTGAAGAAAATAGTGACATGGTCCTATTTATGCTAAACTTCAAGACAATTGGCGTATTTGGAATTAACGGATGATGACAATTATTATGTTTATGCTTTCAGAAACTGTATTAAAATATAAAAAATATATCATATCATTCCTGTTGGCTGGTTACGTTTTTACAGGTCACGGTATTGCACATACCATGGCAAATATAAAACATCACGCCATTTCCAATTCCCCAATACCTCCAACAACTTTGCATGATGGTGAAGATCTCTCATCTACAGCAACCTCATCTGATGATGAAAACAAAATTATCGCCATTATTAATGGTCAATTATTGACACAGCGCGATATAGCAAATCGTGAGAAACTCTTTGAATTAACAGCCGGAATTCATTTAAGTCCTGAAGTGATGCAACATATGCGTCCACAACTGATTAAACAGATGATTACCGAGCGCCTGCATATTCAAGAAATGCTAAGACGCAGCGTCAACATTTCCCCTGAACAGATTGCCAAGGCAATTTCAGGAATTGAAAAACAAAATAATATGCCTGAACACGCCTTAAGGGATAAATTGGCTGAAGATGGAGTTTCTTTAACCACTTTAATTGATCAAATCAGATTGCAAATTGGTTGGGGAAAAGTGGTGCAACAAGAATTGGGCACCCAATCGCGAATTACTGCGAAAGAAGTTGAACAACGTGAAAAAGCCCTTAAACAAGAAGTGGGACAACCTGAATATCTTATCAACGAAATCTTCGTACCGGTTGAAAATGCTCGTCACCCTGAACAAGAATTGCAATTTACTGAAACCATTATTCAGCAATTACGTAATGGTGCTGCTTTTCCGATTGTAGCGGCCCAATTTTCACAATCCCAGAGTGCATTACAGGGTGGTGCATTGGGATGGGTTCAAGAAGACAATCTGGATCCAGAAGTGGTAGCTATTGCAAGAAAAATGCCTATTGGTGCAATCTCAAATCCTATTAAGGTAGCAGGCGGCTATATTATCGCAATGCTTAGCGGACGCAGAACCATTGGTAATGAGATGGGAACCCTGATGAAAATACGACAGGTTTTCTTACCTTTTAGTTCCAAACTGAACCCTCAACAACCAACCCCGCAACAGGTTGCCACATTAAACCAAACAACAAAATATAAAAACACTTTACATTCATGCCAACAAATGGAAGATGCCAATAAAAAGGCTGGAAACATAAGACCTTCCGATCCTGGAGAACTTCAACTTGAACGCTTAAATCCTGAAATGGCTAACATACTTAAAGATTTGCAACCGGGTCAAATCAGCAAACCTTTAGTTTCCCTTGACGGTATCTCATTGCTTATGGTCTGTTCAAAGGAACGCAAAAATCTTTCCGACATTTCTGCAAGTGAAATTGCCAATCAGTTATTGAATCAACGTGTTGAACAAGCCTCTCAACAATTAGATCGCGATTTACATAGACAAGCTATTATCGAATATCACACCCCTGTACAAAATAATGACTCCGACAAAAAACAAACAAAACAACATTCTTCCCCCTCTAAAGGAAACAATTCATAAACATAATCTCTTGGCTAAAAAATCACTGGGACAACATTTTCTGCTTGATCCAAAAATCAACGAACAGATTATTGATCTTGCTGGAGATCTTGAAAATAAGAACATTATCGAGGTTGGCCCAGGCCCAGGGGGACTCACACGTGCTATTTTATCAAGTAATGCCGAAACGGTCATAGGTGTAGAAATTGATAATCGTGCCGTTATCCTATTACAAGAATTAAAAAAATATTACCCGCAACGATTTAAAATTGTTGAACGAAATGCTTTGGAGTTTGATTTAAGCACTTTATGTCAAGCACCAAGACAAATTATCTCAAATTTACCTTATAATGTTGGAACCGCTCTTTTACTAAATTGGTTAAAACAGGCAAATCACTGGGAACGCTTTACCTTGATGTTTCAGCAAGAGGTTGCCTATCGAATTTGTGCGGCACCGAATACTGAATTTTATGGTCGGTTATCCGTTATTTCTCAATGGATTGCATCCTGTACCATTCTTAAGCAAATTCCACCGGGTGCTTTTTTTCCTCCTCCAAAAGTTTATTCATCCGTGATACAAATTATTCCATATAAAAAACAAACTTCCCCTGCCTTATTTAAAGCAATGGAGACCATTACTGCCGCCGCCTTTGGCCAACGTCGAAAAATGTTGCGAAGTTCTCTTAAATCAATTAACGGAAAAACCCTACTTGCAAAAGCCAGTATTGATGAAACAAGAAGAGCGGAAACTTTGAGTATTAATGAATTCGACCTGCTAGCCCGTCTTTATCTTGATAAGCAACATTCATAAAATTCAACTTGGACACTTATTTTTCAAGCATATAGTTTCGTGTCAAAGGTACGGCGGTTAAGGAAGGGGAAATTTGCAACTGAAAATTCATATGATTATGGTAATAAAAAGACAATTCTGCCGCTGATAAATAAAATTCAAACATTCTATAGAATTTTTCATCATACATAGCAATTATATCCTGTTGATGGTTTTTAAAATTCCCTAACCAAAAATGAATGGTTTTTGCATAATGTAAACGCAGGATTTCACAATCAGTTACCCATAAGCCGTTTTTTTCAATAGCAGCAAATGTCTCACTTAACGAAGGAGAATAACCGCCAGGAAATATATATTTATTAATCCATGCATTTGTCGAGCCTGGACCATCTGATCGACCTATGGAATGAAGAAGCATAACTCCGTCAGGCATCAATATATTTTTAATTTCCTTAAAAAAATCCGTATAGTAATGTATACCCACATGTTCAAACATACCAATTGATACAATCCGATCGAAAGATCCCTTGACCAGCCGATAATCCGTTAAATAAAATTGAACTTTATCTTGTAACTTTTCCTCTTTGGCTCGATTCCTAGCAACTTGCAATTGTTCTTGGGAAAGTGTTATCCCTGTTACTTCCACATCATATTCTCTGGCAAGGAATAAAGCCATGCCGCCCCAACCACAACCGATATCCAAAATTTTTAGATTGGGTTTATTTAACAAAAGCTTATTGGCAATATGTATTTTCTTTGCTTTCTGAGCCTCCGCCAGATTTTCATTTCCATTTTTAAAATAAGCACATGAATACTGCAAATCTTGATCCAGAAAAAGCTCATATAAATTTTTTCTTAAATCATAATGATGTGCAACGTTTTTCTGGGATTGCTGAATACGATTTAGTTGTGACCAGAACCGTTTGCAATATCGCCATATGGAAGCAATTTTTTCACCGATATGATCATGAGATAAATCATTACTCATTAAAATATTCAGAACATCGTAAATTGAACAATTGACAGGACGGATTTCGCCACTCATATAACCCTCACCAAAAGCCAACCCAGGATTTATGAGTAATCGTTTGCATATTTCAAGTGTTAGCAATTCAACACAAGCATAATGCTTACTTTGTGCATGTCCATAAAATTTACTATGCTTATCAGGATAAATAACCTCCAAATATCCTTTTTTTATCAAATGCTTAAAAATTGAATCCATTAATTTCATCATATCTTGCTTATTTCTTATCATTTTGAAAAAATAGAATAATCATATGAGAAAAATTATTTCCATTTGTAAATCAATGATATCGCAAAAAATTATTCATTAACAGATAAAAAAAACGAGAGGATAAACCTCTCGTTTTATCAAAATTCCATGAAAAAAGAATATATTCAAAATGTTTTATTCAGAAACAGCTTTTTCCTCTGAAACCTCTTCAGTTGGGTCATCCTGTGGTGTATTTTCAAAAACTTCCACAGCCGTTGCTTCACCTTGTGCCTGACGTTCAGCCTCTTCGACGGAACGGGCAACATTAACTTTAACATCCAAATGGATTTCAGGATGAAGTTGAACTCTCACCTGATATAATCCCAACATCTTAATTGGATGGTGAATTTCAACCTGTTGACGGGAAATCGTTAACCCTTCCTTGGAAACGCCTTCACTAATATCCCGTGCGGAAACAGATCCATAAAGGTTTCCGCTTTCACCTGCCTGACGAATAATCGTTACAGAAAGTCCCTCCAAACGTTCCAAGAGGCGTTCAGCTTCTTCACGATGTTTAATGTTTTGTGCTTCAAGCTGGCTACGTTCCCTCTCAAAACGTTCACGATTTATCGCTGTTGCACGAATGGCCTTACCTTGAGGAAGCAAATAGTTACGGGCATAACCAGGCTTAACTTTAACAACGTCCCCCATTTGCCCCAATTTTGCTATTCTTTGAAGTAGGATAACTTCAGTTGCAGACATATTAATGTTCCTCCTCAATCCTGAACAAATGGCAATAAAGCGAGGAAACGGGCACGTTTGATTGCCTGTGCCAATTCACGCTGTTTTTTTGCGGATACGGCTGTAATACGGCTTGGAACGATTTTACCGCTTTCTGATAGAAAACGAGATAACAAACGAATATCCTTATAGTCGATCTTTGGTGCATTTGCTGATGAAAAAGGACATGTTTTGCGTCTGCGATGAAAAGGACGACGAGCACCAACAGCAATACGACGTGCAGCTATATTTACCTGAATTTCTTCTGACATGAATTAAGCCTCCCTATCCTCTTCAACTTCGATTGAAGAAACAACCACTTCTTCGTCAACCAGATCGGAAGCATCTTCATCTTCTGAAGCATGTTTACGACCGCTGTCAAAGCGACCGGATGCTTTTGATACAGAACGATTTGAAGTACGTTCCTTTTCATCCCCTTTACGTGAAAATGTTGGAGAAGGTGTATCATCAATTTCTTCCACCCTTAGGGTCAGAAAACGTAAAACATCTTCATTCAGATTAAATTGACGTTCAATTTCCTTGATGGTTTCTGGTTTAGCATCAATGCCCAAGAGCATATAGTGACCTTTACGGTTTTTCTTGACTCTATAAGCAAGGTTGCGTAATCCCCAATATTCGCGTTTTTTAACGGAACCTTCTTCATTTTCAATCAAAGAAGCAATTCCATTAGCAATGTCTTCAACTTGTTGTTGAGTCACATCATTACGTGCAATAAACACGCATTCATATAATGGCATAATATCTCCCTTCGGCTGACTTCAACCCAATTACCAAAAAATTATTGGCATATATTCTTTCATCTAGCGGGTATAGCCAAGGCATAGCCGTTAAACCTTGGCAGGAAAGAAGATTTCTAGAAACCATAAAAAATAAAAAAATGCAAGTCCTATAAACTATAATCTTCCATAAATAATTAGTTTCCTTATTGTTTATTAGAAAATATCTATATAGAAGACTACAATTTTAAGAGTTGTATCAAATTGAAAAAATCTTATTGGATCTTAATTGTCATCCAAAAATGACCGTAATTTGCGACTACGACTTGGATGTTTTAATTTACGCAAGGCTTTTGCCTCAATCTGGCGAATACGTTCACGTGTGACATTAAACTGCTGTCCAACCTCCTCCAGCGTATGATCTGTATTCATCCCAATACCAAAACGCATTCTCAAAACGCGTTCTTCCCTTGGGGTCAAGGAAGCCAGAACACGTGTCGTCGCTTCTCGCAAATTTGTCTGGATTGCCGCATCCAATGGAATAACAGCACTTTTATCCTCAATGAAGTCCCCTAAATGGCTATCCTCTTCATCACCCACTGGAATTTCCAGTGAAATAGGTTCCTTAGCAATTTTTAATACTTTTCTTACCTTTTCCAGAGGCATCCCGAGTTTTTCCGCCAACTCTTCCGGCATTGGTTCCCTGCCAATTTCATGCAGCATCTGTCGTGAAGTACGCACTAATTTATTTATTGTTTCAATCATATGAACAGGAATACGGATTGTTCGAGCCTGATCGGCAATTGAACGGGTAATTGCCTGACGAATCCACCAAGTTGCATAGGTTGAAAATTTATATCCCCGACGATATTCAAATTTATCAACCGCTTTCATTAAACCAATATTGCCTTCTTGAATCAAATCCAAAAATTGCAATCCACAATTCGTATATTTCTTTGCAATTGAAATGACCAAGCGCAAATTCGCTTCGATCATTTCTTTCTTGGCACGAGACGCATCTCGCTCACCATACGAAACTGTAGAAAAAACCCGTCTAAATTCTGTTACCGGCAATCCCACCTTTTGAGAAAGCTCGGCAATTTGATCACGATATTGACCAATTTCTTTACCGTATTTTTCAACGTAAAGTTTCCAGTATTTGCCAGGTAAATTTCCAACCGCTTCAAGCCAGTCAGGATTCAATTCATGACCATGATATTTTGATAAAAAGTCATCACGGGAAATTTTGCATTTTTCCGCTGCACGCAACATACTTCCCTCTAGGCTGGCAAGCTTTTTGAAAACCATTTTCAACTGTTCAACAAGAAATTCGATTTTATTACTTTGCAAATGAATTTGCTGAACCTCTTCAATAAGCTTATCCCTTAAAGCCTCATATTTTGTCTCAAATTTACTGGTAAGTTTTTCACCGGCCTGAATCGTTTCCAAGCGCTGAGCCTGTAACTCATATAACTTGGGATAGTTCTTTTCAATTTCACTGAAATGTTTGAGGATCTCGTCCTTGTGCTTTTCCTCTAGAGCAGCAAGAGAAAGATTATTTTCTTCATCCGCGCCACTCTCCGTTTCCTCACCATCCTCATTTTCCTCCTCACTGTCGTCAGAAGTATCATGATCAAGCGAAGCGGACAAAGAATCATCCATATTTGACAATTCAACCTGGTCATATTCATTCTCAGTTGCTTCCAGATCAACAATATCCCTTAACAGCACCTCTTCGGTTTTTAACTGTTCATACCACCCAATGATTGCCCTAAAAGTCAGGGGGCTTTCACATAACCCCCCAATCATCTGGTTCCGTCCAGCCTCAATCCGCTTGGCAATGGCAATTTCCCCCTCTCGTGAAAGAAGCTCTACCGCCCCCATTTCACGCAAATACATCCTAACGGGATCATCGGTTCGACCTGTATTCGTTTCAGTTGCAACCGTTTCTTCCGAATCATCTTTATCTGACTCATTTTCGGATTCTTCACCATCCGCATCCTCTTCTTCATTCTCTATAATCTGGATGTTCATTTCTGAAAAAATAGCCATAACATCTTCAATCTGTTCAGAAGACATTTTATCTTGGGGCAAGATAGCATTCAATTCATCTAAAGTTACGTAACCGCGCTCTTTCCCTTTACTTATCAAACGTTTTACAACAGCGGATTGTGTATCCAAAACATTTGTATCGTTATCACTTGAATTTTCTTCAATTTTAGATGGTGTTGTGACTGCCATTTTTGCCTCAAAAAAGCTTCCTAATTCTACCTAAACCTTAACTTCAAACTTACCTTTAAGGTATGCTTTAAATTATTTATAAAATTTATATGCTTGCTAATATTAACATTGGCTCACAAAACTGACTTTCGCACGATGAATACTATAAAGAATTACTAAACAACATTTACAGCCAAATCTAAAGCAACATATATTAGACATGATATCTACGGAAAGATAAATCAAGTCTTTATCATATCCCTAGCTAACAATTATTATAAGAAATCATCCTCCTGTTCATTGTTTGAACCTGTCCTGGCAATTTCAAGGGCTTTTACACGTGCGACAAAAATATTCTGATGCTGTTCATCTGGAGATTCAACCCATGCTTTGCGAGCCAGCTCAACTTGGTTTTCAAGTTCCTGAATATTCAATAACCCATAGAAATGCCACCATTGTTTTTCAATTAAATGTAAATCAAATTTTTGCGATAATTGATCTGAAGAAGAAATAGAAAATTCATCATTAATTGCATTAATTAAATCAGAAAAACCCTCTTTTTCAAGGAAATTTATTCTATCATCTAAGGTCGTTCCTTCAAAAGGAATTCCAACAAAAAATTCTCTCAACTTAATAAATTTTGCAGGCAAGTATAGCTGACAAAAAGCGGACTCCACAGAAAAAAGAAGTTCTGGATAATGCAGCAAGATAGCGAATAAAATGCAAATCCTTTTATAATCAATCTGTTCCTTATCAATTTTTTGAATCCGATTTGACAAATTTACATCAGTTTTTTTTGCAAATGTTCCATATCGGTCGGCTTTTGGATAGAATTGCTGATAAAAGCGATCCAATAAAATACGGCGATATTCCTTTGACAGAATCTTGTCATCAATATGCTGAGCAATTGAAATTAGCCGCGTTTTCAACGCAGCCCGTTGTTCAGGGGATTTTATATCCACATGAGCCGATACAATCCCGTATATGGCATCACATAAGGATTGTTTTTTAGGAATAAGCTTTAAAAATGCCTCTCCACCCTGATTCTTAACAAAACTGTCAGGATCCTCACCTTCGGGAAGTGTCAAAAAATTCAATGTATGTTCAGAAGTTAAAATCGGTAAAGATTCCTCAGCTGCATGCAACATGGCCTTGTGCCCAGCCCTGTCCCCATCAAAACAGAGAACGGGTTCGGGGGTTACACGCCATAACAAACCCATCTGATCTTTTGTCAAAGCCGTACCCAATGGTGCAACCGCTCCATGAAATCCTGCCTGATATAACGCAATGACATCCATGTACCCTTCAACAACGAGAACTGTATTATATAATGGATCCACCTCCTTTCTCACAAAAAGTGATGATAAATGATTTAGCCCAAATAAGGTACGACGCTTTGAAAATAAAGGGGTTTCCGGACTATTCAAATATTTCGGCTGTCCATCGCCAATAATTCTTCCGCCAAAAGCGATAGGTCGACCCTTACGATCATGAATGGGATAAATTACTCGATTAAAAAATAGCTCCCCACCCCATTCAGTATCAGATTTTTTTCGTAGAAGTCCAGCCTCTCCAATAAGTTCAAGATCATATCCTTTTTCCTTTAAGAAATGGATAAGACCTCCACGACCATCTCCAGACCATCCCAGTTTAAACGTTTCAAAAGTTTCTTTCAGAATTCCGCGTTCAAGTAGATATTGCTTACCTGTCTTAGCCAAAGGTGTATCTAGGGCCAAACGATAATAATCCTGTGCGGCAAGCATAACATCGTATAAACTATGCTGTTTTTCAATCCTTTGCCTGTCCTGATATGTCTGTTCAGGAATATCCAATCCTGCCAGCGCGGCAAGCTCTTTAATTGCCTCACCAAAGGTTCTTCCCTCACTTTGCATAACAAAGGAAATGACATCACCATGGACACCACATCCATAACAATGAAAATGATCCTCATAAATATAAAATGAAGGTGTTTTCTCCCCATGAAAAGGACAACACGCTTTCCAGAAACGCCCTGAACGAGTAAGTTTTACTTTCCGTCCGATAACGGTATGAATCGGGATACGTTGCCGCAATTCTTCCAGAAATCTTTGATCAAACGCCACAAATCACCCTAAATAAATTAAGAGAGTTTAGCCTTTACCAATCCGTTTACCTTAGAAAAATCAAGAACAGAACCATAATTTTCCTTTAGGTAACCCATAACCTTGCCCATTTCCTTAATAGACGAGACTCCTGTCTTTTCCACTGCCTCATCTACAACGTCCCGCATTTGATCTTCATTTAGTTGCGCAGGCAAAAACGTTTCAATAATCGTGATTTCCCCCTGCTCCTTTTCAACCAAATCCTGACGATTTGCCTTTTGGTACATTTCCACAGATTCACGACGGGACTTTACCATACTTTTAAGCATTGCGATAATTTCATCTTCGCCAACCTGATCAATGCCCTTTGGACGAGCATTAATATCCAGATCCTTCAATTTGGCCCCAATCATCCGTAACGTGGCGACTTTCCCTGCCTCTTTAGCCTTCATGGCGGTTTTCAATTCTTCTTTAAAACGTTCACGCAAACTCATTTCTTTCTCCATTCTTAAAGTATAGCATTTTTTGATAAGGAAAAAAATTCCCATCATATTTATTTACATTCAGTGCTGGGATTTTTTTTCCCAATCCTATATACATATAATATTAATAATTATATTCGTCCAACATAAGGTCTAGGGACATGACAGATATTGACACAGTTATTTCCAAGCTCGGCGGTATTGAAAAGGCGGCCAAGATTGCCAGAGTCTCTACCGAAGCAATTCGCAAATGGAAGCAGGCTCATGCCATTCCTTCTAAACACTGGGCTACAATAATACAAGCAACAGGATTAACTTTAAAAGATTTGCAACCTGAAAAAAATAATTATGACGATAATTCTATCAGCTTAAAGACCCAACGCCCATCAAAAGCAAATGCCATTCTTTTACTGGAGGATGGAACCGTCTTGTGGGGAATGGGATTTGGTGCCCATTCTTCAAAAAACAACCTTGCCCTTGGAGAAATCTGCTTTTCTACCGGAATGACGGGATATCAAGAAACCCTCACAGATCCATCTTTTGCTGGCCAGCTTATTACCTTTACCTTTCCACACATTGGAAATGTAGGTACTAACGACGATGATAACGAGGCAGATACAATTGTTGCAAAAGGACTGATCATCAAAGAAAAAATTACTGAACCTTCCAACTGGAGATCGACCAGTCATTTAAACAGCTGGCTTAAAAAGCAAAATGTGACAGGAATTTATGGAATTGACACTCGTGCCCTTACCCTCCTTATCCGTGAAAAAGGTCCACAAAATGCTTTGATCTTCTGGCCTGAAGACGGAAATTTTGATCTGGAATTTTTACGGAAAGAAATTAAAAGATGGCCTGGATTAAAGGGAATGGATCTCGCAAAAGAGGTTACTTGTCCAAAATCCCATTCCTGGAAAAAAGATGTCTGGTGCTGGAAAAGCGATAAAAAAAATCAAAACAAGCCTGCCTATAAAGTCGTGGCCATTGATTACGGTGCAAAATGTAATATTTTTCGTAATCTTGTCAATGTCGGATGTGACCTTGTCGTTGTTCCCGCTACAGTATCAACTGAGGAAATATTGAGCTATAGCCCTGATGGTGTTTTCCTTTCGAATGGGCCTGCAGACCCAGCGGCAACAGCTCATTATACAGTTCCAGTTTTAAGGGAGTTGCTAAAAAGAAATATTCCAATTTTCGGAATTTGTCTTGGTCATCAGCTTTTGGCTCATGCCTTGGGCGGTAAAACTTACAAACTGGATCAGGGACATCGCGGGGCAAATCAACCTGTTAAAGATTTAAAGACGGGCAAGGTTGAAATTACCAGCCAAAATCACGGTTTTGCTGTTGATCCAAAAAGCTTACCCGATACCGTACACGAAACGCATATCAATTTGTTCGACCATTCCAACGAAGGGATTGCCTCAAAGATTTATCCGGCCTTTTCCGTACAATATCATCCAGAAGCAAGCCCCGGCCCAACCGATAGCCATTATCTTTTCAAACGCTTTGTTGAATTGATGGATCAGCATTCCTCTTCCCATAAAAGATCATAGAGTAACCAATATGCCTAAAAGAACTGATATATCTTCAATCATGATTATTGGTGCTGGTCCAATTGTTATTGGCCAGGCCTGCGAATTCGACTATTCGGGTGCCCAAGCCTGTAAGGCCCTGAAGGAAGAAGGGTATCGCGTAATTTTATTGAATTCGAATCCCGCGACAATCATGACAGATCCTGATATGGCTGATGCAACCTATATCGAGCCAATTACTCCTGAAACGGTAGAACGCATTATTCTGAAAGAAAAACCCGATGCCATTTTACCAACCATGGGGGGACAGACAGCTTTAAATACCGCCATTTCCCTTGCAAAATCAGGTTTTCTAGAAAAAAATAATGTTGAGCTGATTGGCGCAAAAGCCGATGTTATTGACCGGGCGGAAGATCGTTTGAAATTTCGTGAGACCATGGATGCCATTGGCATTGAAAGCCCTCGCAGCGCCATTGCTCATTCTATGGAAGAGGCAAGAGAATCCTTAAAGGAAATTGGATTACCTGTGGTCATCCGTCCATCTTTTACTCTGGGTGGTTCTGGGGGCGGTATTGCATACAACACGGATGAATTTGAAAATATCATCAGTGCGGGTTTGGATGCCTCTCCAACATCAGAAGTCCTGATTGAGGAAAGTATTGTTGGATGGAAAGAATATGAAATGGAGGTGGTCCGTGATAAGGCGGATAACTGTATCATCATCTGTTCCATCGAAAATATTGACCCCATGGGAATTCATACCGGGGATTCAATCACCGTCGCACCGGCACTGACTCTCACCGATAAAGAATATCAACGCATGCGGGATGCCTCAATTGCATGCCTGAGAGCGATTGGGGTTGATACAGGTGGATCAAATGTTCAGTTCGGTCTGAATCCAAAAAATGGACGTATGGTCATTATTGAAATGAATCCCCGGGTTTCGCGTTCATCCGCTCTGGCTTCAAAGGCCACCGGTTTTCCCATCGCCAAAATTGCGGCCAAATTGGCGGTAGGTTACACCCTTGACGAACTCAAAAACGATATTACCAAAACAACACCTGCTTCTTTTGAGCCAACCATTGATTATATTGTAGTTAAGATTCCCCGCTTTACCTTTGAAAAATTTCCTGGTACCCCTGCCCTGCTCAATACAAGCATGAAATCTGTTGGTGAGGCGATGGCTATCGGACGTAGCTTCCCGGAAGCACTTCAAAAAGGTCTGCGTTCTATGGAAATCGGCTTGACGGGACTTAATCCGGTAACCATTCCCGGAGATGGTGACGAAGATTCTTTCCGTGCAGCTCTTTCCCAACCAAGACCCAATCGAATTCTAGTGGCCGCTCAAGCCATCCGTGCGGGAATCTCACTGGAAAATATCCATGAAGCCTGCCATTTTGATCCATGGTTTTTACAACAACTTCAACAGATTATTCTTGTTGAAAATCAGATCGAGAAAAACGGATTGCCCTCTGACCCATTTGAACTAAGAAATATCAAGGCTATGGGATTTTCTGACAAACAGCTTGCAGAATTGACACAAAAGTCAGAAAAGGAAATCGCGCAATATCGTCAAAAACTCAACGTTAATCCAATTTACAGACGAATTGACACCTGCGCGGGTGAATTTGCCTCTTCCACTTCCTATATGTACTCAACCTATGAGGGTGGTTTTAATACACCAATTTGCGAGAGCCATCCGACTGATCGTGAAAAAATCGTCATTTTGGGGGGTGGCCCCAACCGTATTGGACAGGGCATCGAGTTTGATTATTGCTGTGTTCATGCTTCATATGCTTTAAGGGAAGCGGGATATGAAACCATTATGGTCAATTGCAACCCTGAAACTGTCTCAACCGATTATGACACGTCTGACCGTCTTTATTTTGAACCTCTAACGGCAGAAGATGTCATTGCGCTTATTCGTCGCGAACAGGAAAAAGGGGTCTTAAAGGGATGTATCGTGCAATATGGTGGACAAACGCCACTTAAACTTTCCAAAGCACTGGAAGAAGCTAACATCCCCCTATTGGGTACTCCAGCGGATGCTATTGATCTTGCAGAAGATCGGGAACGTTTTCAGGCCCTGTTACAAAAACTTGGTTTACGGCAACCGTCAAATGGAATTGCTCATAATGCCGAAGATGCCGAAATAATTGCGGAAAAAATCGGTTATCCAGTGGTTATTCGCCCCTCATATGTGCTGGGCGGACGAGCCATGGAAATTGTCCATGATAGAAATAGTCTGCATCGTTATCTGAATGAGGTTCTTTCCTCTGCTGGTGTCGATGTATCTTCCGGCCCATTATTGATTGACCAATATCTTAATGATGCCATTGAAACCGATGTAGACTGTCTGGCCGATGGAGAGGATGTCTACGTCGCCGGTGTAATGGAACATATCGAGCAAGCCGGCATTCATTCTGGTGACAGTGCCTGCTCTATTCCACCTTACACCCTTTCACCCGCCCTGGTAACAGAATTGCAGGCACAAACCACGACCCTGGCAAAAGCTTTGGGGATTGTTGGATTGATGAATGTACAATATGCAATCAAGAATAATGAAATATTCATATTGGAAGTCAATCCACGCGCCTCAAGAACTGTTCCATTTGTTGCAAAGGCAACCGGGGTACCCATTGCCAAGATTGGGGCAAGAATCATGGCCGGGGAAAAATTGAGATCCTTTTCGTTAAAACAGCGTTCTGTTAGAGGTCATGTCGCCGTTAAAGAAGCGGTGTTCCCCTTTGCGCGGTTTCCCAATGTAGATATCATTCTCGGCCCTGAAATGCGATCTACAGGTGAAGTCATGGGTATTGACACGTCATTTGAACGTGCCTTTGCAAAATCTCAATTGGGTGCCGGCGTAACCTTACCCTTAACAGGCAATGTTTTCCTTTCGGTACGTCATAGTGATCGGCCCTCTCTATTGCCTCTGGGCAGAAAACTGACAGAAATGGGATTTAAAATTCTGGCCACACGTGGAACAGCCGAAACCTTAAAGAATGCTGGTATTGAAGCCAAGGTGGTTAACAAGGTATTGGAGGGTCGTCCACACTGTGTCGACGCGATCCTTTCCGGAGAAGTCCAGCTGATTATCAATACTGTTCAGGGTGCACAGGCAACCGCCGATAGTTTCGACATACGCCATTCCGCGCTGACCCATAATATACCCCACTATACAACTATGGCAGGTGCCGCCGCCGCCGTCCATGCCATTGCGGCTTTGCGTGAAGGCAAACTGGACGTGGCCCCGCTGCAATCTTATTTTAATCATTAAAATTCTAAGGTTATTTTCTTAACTAAAGCAGGTGATTATTATAAACCTGCTTTTTTTTATTAACTATATGTTTCCATAAATCCGGTAAAAATACTTCTTGCACAAGTACTGATTGACTGGAACAAATGAATACCGATCTTCTTGCCCATAAATCAACATGGCGATAATCTATTGGCAAGAGTTCTCTAGGATATTTTGTTATTTCAATTTTTGACCTTTCAAAAACATCTTTTTGAAATAATACAGACCCGAGCGGTTTATTGCCAATTGCCTGAAAAAGGTTTCCCCTGAGATCCTCCCCTTTGGACAGGATAATGCTACGGGCATATATCCATGCTTGACCTTGTCCCTCCAAAACAACCTGCCTGACCTGTTTCAGACTTGGATAACCAACCTCTAATATCCCGCATTCATCTTCCCTGATTTTTTGTTTTTGTTCAGACAGACGCTTTAATGAAAATTGATTTCGACTTAAACGAATTAACCGTTTTGTCAAAGATTCCGAATTGAACAGCCATTCATCTTCATGGGTTGAAAGACGGGATTTCCATCGGGAATGATCTGCCCAGCATAACTTTTTATGATACATGAAATCAAATATAGAGATTGAGAATTGATTTAGAAATAAAATAATGTAATATGCTACAAAAATTTTCTTTATAGAAAAATATGTTTATAATAACAATTGTATTTATATAATATTCTTAATTTGTTTCTTAAAGGACATTCAACTTTGCAAAAATTTCCAATGACGGCTCAAGGGCTACGACGTCTGGAAGAAGAGCTACGCAGACTTAAAGATAAAGAAAGGCCAGAAATTATACGTGCGATCGCTGAGGCACGCAGTCATGGCGATCTTTCTGAAAATGCAGAATATGAAGCGGCGCGTGAACGCCAGTCTTTTACTGAAGGACGCATACTGGAACTTGAACAGATAATTTCATCGGCTCAGGTTATCGATCCATCAAGCCTATCAGGAAACACTGTTAAATTTGGCGCAAAAGTTGTTTTGATTGATGAAGAAACAGAAAAAGAGTCCACCTTTCAAATTGTTGGACTTCATGAAGCCGATATCAAATTAGGTCTATTGTCAATTTCATCCCCTTTGGCCAAGGCTCTGATCGGTAAGGAAAAAGGAGCAACGATCTCTGTCCCTGCACCTGGGGGAGATCGATCTTATGAAATCCTTGATGTTATCTACGCTTAACCCCTGATTTATACTATTATGATTTCAATTAACGACATCCATGATGCGGCGCAACGGATAAATAAAAATATTATCCGCACTCCCACCCTGTTTTGTCAGTCCCTGTCAAAAAGAGTAAATGCAGATATCACCTTGAAACTTGAAAATCTTCAAGCCGTTGGCTCTTTCAAGGAACGTGGCGCTGCCAACCGGCTTGCCCTGCTGACTGAAGAGGAAAAAAAACGGGGGGTTATCACCGTTTCAGCCGGCAACCATGCCCAAGGCGTTGCACGCCATGCACAATTACTTGGTATTGATGCGATTATTGTCATGCCCAAATTCACACCTGTGACAAAAATCAACCGAACCGCGGCCTGGGGTGCCAAGATTGTTTTGGAAGGTGAAGATTTTACCGAGGCCACCCAATATGCCAATCAACTCGCCAAGGAAGATGGACGTGTTTTCATTCATCCTTATGATGATCCCGCAGTCATGGCTGGACAGGGAACATTGGCTCTGGAAATTTTCGAGGATACAAAATCAGACCTTGATTACCTGATTGTTCCCGTTGGCGGGGGTGGACTGATTTCGGGATGTGCTGTTGTAGCTGCCGCTTTAAGACCCTACACAAAAATAATTGGTGTTCAAAGCGATCGTTATTTTTCATATTCCTTTGCCACCCATAAAGCGTTAAAACCGCCTGGCGGTGCAACCATTGCGGAAGGTATAGCCGTTCGCAAACTAGGTTTTTATCCTTTTGAAGTCATAGAAAAATATGTGGAAGATATCGTTTCCGTCCCAGAGGAGGCCATTGAGGATTCTATAACCCTTGTAGCGGAACATGCCAAGCAAATTACCGAAGGAGCGGGGGCAAGTGGTCTGGCTGCCATTCTAACCTATCCAGAACGGTTTAAGGGTAAAAATATTGCCTTTCCCATCAGCGGGGGAAATATTGATACACGTATATTGGCCAACACCCTACTTCGAACCCTCCTACGGGAAGGAAGACTATTACGTCTAAGATTCTCAATTCCTGATCGTCCAGGTGTATTGGCTGACATTTCCCACATTATTGGAACTGAAAAGGGTGGAAATATCATAGAGGTATCACATCAACGGTTATTCTCGACCTCAAGCGTTCAATCGGCCATTCTCGAAATTATGGCGGAAGCACGCAGTGCAGAACATGCAGAGGAAATTATACAAAGCCTTCGAGAAAAATATACTGTCGAAAGAATTTAGTCTGAATTGATTGAATACAGATATATTTCAACCAATTCGTATTCAATCACCTTAATTAATTCAATGATTTTAAATCCTGTATAAATATTTATTTTAAAATTTATTTAAAGCTATTGAATTAAACATTCAAAAATATTTTTTGATAAATTCATTGTCATACTTAAACTTTTATATAAAAATTAATACAATTAATTATAACACTTTTAAATTACTTTTATTATTCATAAAATTATTTATAAAATATTGAATATTCACCAAATAAAGTAATTTTAAACTTAATTATTTCTTTTAAGCTGCTTTTTAAAGAAAATAAATCATATATAATCAATTCTTCATAACAATGACAATTTCAAGATTTTATGCCACTTTATTTTCTTAATCTGTTTAATTTTCTTGTAGCCGATGTTCGGGACGGTTTAGGACCTTTCCTAGGTGTGTTTCTGCAGCAAAATCATTGGCAAGTTAATAAAATCGGTTTTGTCATGACATTGGCTGGGTTAACCAGCATAATCATCACCACACCCGTAAGTATGCTGATTGATCATATTCGTTACAAAAAAAATATAGGTATTATTGCCACAATCAGTATCATTATCGGCTGCTATTTTATCTATCATTATCCCAATTTGCCAATGACAATCATTTCTCAAATGTTAATTGCCATTGCCGGAGCAACCCTTATTTCAGCAACAGTCAGCATAACAATGGGATTGGTGGGACCCGATCTCTTTGATAAACAAATTGGGTATAATGAATCATTTAATCATGCAGGAAATGCTTGTGCAGCCCTTATAGCCGGAATAGCAAGTTATTATTTTGGATTAAAGGCTATTTTTATTTTAATGAGCTGTTCAGCATTCCTGGCTATTACAGCCCTTGCATTAATCCCATCCAGACAAATTGACAATAAAATTGCACGGGGATTAAATGTCAACCAAACCAGTCCCCAACCCTTTTTCAAACTCTTAAAAAATAAAAAACTTTTTATTCTTGCTGTTACGATCGGTTTGTTCCATCTTGCCAATGCAGCGATGCTTCCACTTTTAAGTCAATCAATGGTCGCAAAAAATATTATCAATAAACCGGGATCCTATACCGCCATGACGATCATAATTGCTCAGACAACAATGATCCCAATGGCCATTTTTGCCGCGTTTTTTGCAAAACGGCATGAATATAGAATTCTGCTTGTTTTAGCCCTTGTTGTACTACCTGCAAGAGGATTACTGATTGGAACAATTCAACATCCCCTTGTTTTGCTTCCTGCCAAAATTCTTGACGGTGTTGGTGCTGGCCTGATCGGTGTTGCCATCCCTGGAATCGTCGCCAAGATAATGCAAGGATCAGGACGATTTAATACGGGACTAGGCATTATCTTCACATGTCAGGGATTATGCGCATCATGCAGTCATTATCTTGCAGGAACAATAGCAAAATACCATGGTTATGATCAGGCTTTTCTCACGCTTTCACTGATTGCCCTTTGTGCCCTGGTTTTCTGGTTGGTTTTTACTAAAGACGTATCTTTTGGCTAAATGAACTATTTTATTTGTCTTTCAAAATTGAGTGCAATCCCGTTGATACAATACCTTTCCCCATTTGGCGCAGGTCCATCCTGAAACAAATGACCCAAATGTGCCTTACATTGGCACAATGAACCTCAATCCTTTTCATATGATGACTTGTATCTACTTCCGTTTCGATCGCACCATTTATTACAGAAAAAAAAGATGGCCAGCCACAACCACTTTCAAATTTCGTATTTGCCTTGAACAGGGGTGCATGACAGGCAATACATTGATACACCCCTTCTCTCCATTCATAATTCAAAGGACTGCTGCCGGGTGCTTCAGTACCATGATCTCTGATAACGTGTAATTGCTCTGGAGTTAGATTCATCATCCATGAATTCTCTTTTTTCATTTTTAAAACCTTTATATTTTTAATTTTTTATAAAAAAATCTATTATTTGCAAATTATTTCAATAATAATAAATAATTTTAATTTATTTAAACAATTATACTTATATTTATTAATTATTTTTATATAATTTCGTTAAAATTACTGATATTATTTCAAGCATTAAATAAATATCCCCATGAAATCAGATTATGAATCATAATATTATGATTTTCCAAAATATGGTTAGTTTATAAGATCATAGTCAATCATTGATAAAATTCAAATTCTGGTTGCATTCATTTATCTACTTAACTAACTTTTAACTATATAACGTTCATCAAAAACAAAAATCAAAACGATCCATGAACAAATAAACAGGACATAAAAATGACTCAAAAAAAATATCGCCCCGTTATGCTGACAATCCTTGACGGATTTGGGTATAACCCAAATAAAAAAGATAATGCTATTGCCAATGCCAGTATTCCCAATATTGATGCACTTTTTAAAAATTCTCCACATGCTCTTCTTGATGCAAGTAATGAAGATGTTGGATTGCCTCATGGACAAATGGGAAATTCTGAAGTCGGACATATGAATATCGGCGCTGGCCGTGTCATTATGCAAGAACTTCCAAAAATTACCCATGCCATTAAAACTGGAGACATTCTGAAAAAACCATTGTTTAAGGATTTTGTTGAAACCCTGAAAAAAAATGGCAAGACTTGCCATTTACTCGGACTTTTCTCACCAGGAGGCGTGCACGCCCATCAGGAACATGCCATTGGTCTGGCCAAGGCCTTACACGATTATGGCATTAAAGTTGCACTACATGTCTTTACTGATGGACGTGACACTCCTCCTGAATCTGCGAGGGGCTATATTGAGACGGCTTTAAATGAACTACCAAAGGATGTAAAGATTGCCACTGTTTCAGGACGTTATTATGCAATGGATCGTGATAAACGTTGGGATCGTGTTGAAAAAGCCTATGATGTTATTGTAGAGGGCAAGGGTCCTCACAAAACGGATGCGTTAGCTGCAATCTCTGAATCATATAATCAAAAAGTTACCGATGAATTCATCGTGCCAACAGTTATTGGTGATTATAAGGGAATGGAGGATCAAGATGCCGTTTTATCCTTTAATTTCAGAGCTGATCGTATCCGTCAGTTAATGGATGCGTTATTGGAACCTGATTTTACAGGTTTTAAACGTACCAAAACCGTCCAATTTTCTAAAGTGTTGGGGATGACACAATATAGCGATACATTAATCAAGAAAATGGGCGTGCTATTCCCACCAGAAACATTAACCAATGTTCTGGGTGAAATCGTTTCCAACGCTGGATTGAAACAGCTCAGGGCTGCGGAAACGGAAAAATATCCTCATGTCACTTATTTCTTGAATGGTGGTCGTGAAGACCCCTTCCCTGGCGAAGATCGTATTCTGGTCAACTCTCCAAAAGTTGCAACTTATGACCTTCAACCTGAAATGTCGGCACCCGAATTAACTGAAAAAGTTGTAAATGCCATCAACAGTGAAAAATATGACCTGATCGTTGTCAATTTCGCAAATCCTGACATGGTCGGTCATACAGGTAAGATTGAAGCTGCCATTAAAGCGGTTGAAGCGGTTGACAAAGCTATTGGAAAAATTGTTCCAGCCATCAGGAAACAACATGGAGCCCTAATTATTACGGCTGACCATGGAAACTGTGAAATGATGGTTGATGAAAAAACTGGTGAACCTCATACTCAACATACGCTTGACAGAGTTCCCGTTATCCTTGATGGTGTTGAGAATGTTCAACTGCATGACGGCCGTTTGGCAGATCTGGCACCAACGATTTTAAAATTGATGAATTTATCTCAGCCCAAGGAAATGACAGGTAAAGTGCTGATCAAAGAATAAAGTATTTATTAACCGAGTTTTGCATGTCATTAACGAACCTTTAGAATAATTCATTCTAAAGGTTTTTTATGATCTTCATTTTATCACTGTAAAATTTTAATATATCAATGATTGAATATTTTTACATAAATTGAATTTATCGAGGCCGTTCTGAAACTCTGTCATTTATCTTCATTTTTTAAATTTCATGTTTTTATATTTATAATTCAGATAAGTATTTTCCTTACCGGATTACCCAATCATGCCTGTGCTCAACAGCAAAAGCAAACGAGATTGCAGCAAATTCTGAATAAAAGCGAACAAACACAAAAACAGCTTTTGAAAGAAAAAGAAAAAATAAATTCAAATTTGGAAACTATTCAAAAAGAAAAACAACGTGCAATTTTAAAAGCCCGGCAAGATAAAAAGCGAACGCATCAAATCAATAACAATATGGTTCAGGCAACTGAAAAACTACAGACAACCGAAACCCGAATTCAGGAAATTAACAAGGAAATAACAAATCTGAAATCTAAGATTGTAACCTTGAATATACAGTTGCAAAACGAATCAAAAAATTTTTCAAAATTCCTCCCCTTAATTGAACGGTTATCCCTGTATCCCTCAGATACATTACTCGCGGCGTCTTCGCCATCCTCCCATGCAACAATAGGTTTGTCCATCATACAGAACCTATCCAAGCAGATGGAAAATCAGGCAAAAGTTCTTAAGCAACATAAAGAGGAAATCAATCAGATACAAAATCAATTTACAATTCAGATCACGAATCTTGCCCAACTTCACAAAAAACAGGAAAATGAACAAAATCAATTAACCAAGGCTTTAAAGCAGGCCCGCATCACTCAACAGGAATCTGCCAAAACGGTTTTTGAGATTTCCCAGAATGCCGCTAATGCAGCTCAGAAGGCGCAAAGTCTTAATGATGCAATTCGACAGATCAATCTAACAAAAATCAAGGCACAACACGCTTTAAAAGCTGAAATTATCCGCGCGCAAAGAGCACATAATATGGCACGATTGCAGAAAGCACGGAAAGAGTCAGCCATGATCTCATCAGCCAACAACGGTCCTGGTCTCAATTCAAGAACCACATCCAAGGCCAATGCACCCGTCATCGGACCCATTGTCTCATTATGGGGAAGTAAAACAGAAACTGGTCCAGCGCAGGGAATTACCTATGCCCCCCAATCTCAAGCAACAGTCCGTTCCCCTTGCAGCGGATTAATCGAGTTCGCTGGACCTTTTAGAGGGTATGGGCACATGATTATTCTGAATTGTGGAAAAAGCTACCGGTTCGTGTTGGCTGGTATGGATAGTTTATCCGTAGCCATTGGACAATCGATCCAAAAAGGGATTATGATCGGTCAAATGCCGGCCTGGTCAGGCGGAAAAACCGGACGTCCCACCCTTTTTGTGCAATTACGAAGGGGCGAGAGAGCAATCAATCCATCTCCTTTTTTATAAGATAATTTCGTTTAATTTTATAATGGTAAAGATATTTCTTAACATATAACATGATTTTATTTATAAAAGACAGGTTAACATTTCCACTTTAGGATCAAGTATTAGGAGAAAATCAGCATGAAGTTCCGTACAGGATTATTGCTAGGTACGACACTTTTTATCGCTGGCATTGGATTGGAACCACAGATTCAAAATTGTATACGGTCGGATAACCAACTGACCATTCAAGCATTGGCCGAAGATGTAAATAAAGATCAGGTACAAAATAACAGTGCTGAAACCTATCGCTTACTCACCTTATTTGGAGATGTGTTTGAACGCGTTCGAGCCGGCTATGTTGAGCCTGTTGCGGACAAGGACTTGATCACCAATGCGTTGAATGGAATGTTGACAGGACTTGATCCCCACAGTTCATATATGACGGAAAAACAATTTGCCAACATGCAGATTCAAACCAAAGGTGAATTTGGTGGCCTTGGCTTGGAGGTACAAGAAGATGAGGGGCATATTAAGGTAGTTTCACCAATTGATGGAACACCTGCCGCACGGGCCGGTATAAAACCCGGGGATTATATCATTGCGATTGATGGCAAAAATATTGATGGAATGACCCTAAATGCAGCCGTCGATAAAATGCGTGGCAAACCTAAAACACAAATCACCCTGACTTTGATCCGTCTGAAAGAACCGAAACCTATTAAAGTAACCCTGATCCGTGAAATCATTCACATTCAAGTAATAAAGTCAGCTCTTTATGATCGTATAGGCTATATTCGAATTTCTCAGTTTAACGAAGAAACAGAGAAAAATATGCGTCAGGCCTTTGATAAACTACAAAAAGAAAGCAACCACAAACTTGCAGGTCTGGTCATTGACCTTCGTAATGATCCAGGCGGGCTACTTGATCAGGCTATTTCTGTCAGCCGGGATTTCATAAAGGAAGGTGCCATTGTTTCAACCAAAGCACGCAATCCTAAGGATAATCAAAGATGGAATGCCAAGGGGAAGGATATTACCAATGGATTGCCTATTGTCGTTCTTATTAATGGAGGTTCAGCATCGGCAAGTGAAATCGTGTCTGGAGCCCTGCAAGATCATCATCGTGCTGTCCTCGTAGGGGAAAAAACCTTTGGTAAGGGATCTGTTCAATCTGTCATGCCTATTCCTGGAAATGGTGCAATCCGCCTAACGATAGCGCGATATTACACACCATCTGGCCGTTCAATCCAGGGGTTGGGTATCAGCCCCGATATCAAGGTGCAAGATAGTTACGATGCACCAGAATTTAGCATTCGTGAAGCTGACCTAAATCATATTATCAAAAATGAAGGCGGAAACCAAACCAAAGCTCCCATCAGAAATGATCTACCTGCAATTGCGAAATCAATACCGGCCCAGCCTCCTAAAGATTGGGCAAAATTTGATTATACGAACCCCTCAACTGATTTCCAGTTACAACAGGGTCTAAAAGTTATAAGATCCATGGCCGGATTATCCAACGATAAACCTTTTCCTATCCCATTAAAAAAATCGGCCTCTTTGGACAGTAAAGGTAAAAACACCGTTCAGCAAAAACCTTCCAACGATAACAAAGCCAATTCTTCAAAACAAGAACAAAAGCAGCCCAATCATCAGGACAAGTCTGTTCCTGATCATCCTGCTATCCATTCCAAATAAGGATTTTATCATGAAAGCCCTACCTTATCGTCGTAATGTTGCAGCTTTTATCCTTAACAAAAAAGGGGAAATTTTCATTGCATTACGCCATGATCTGGCAAAAGATAAGATATGGGCCTTTCCCCAAGGTGGGATCGACAAAAATGAGACCCCGCAAGAAGCGCTTAAACGTGAATTGTTGGAAGAGATTGGTACAAGTAACATAGAAATTCTGGAGGAATATCCCGAATGGTTATCCTATGATTTCCCATCCAATATGATTGGCAATCCTCTTAAACGTAAGTATAAAGGACAAACCCAAAAATGGTTTGCTGTTAGATTTCTGGGGAAAGATAGCGATATTGATCTAAATACCCATAATGAAAAAGAGTTCAATGAATGGAAATGGATTTCATCTTCCGAATTGGCGAAAATCAACACCGGGTTCAAACATGATCTTTATCAAAAAATAGCCGAATATTTTCATAAATACATATAATTAGCTATCTGCCTTTTTTTTCTTTGCTGTATAGCCATCCAGAAAAAAACAAAATGGTACGAGAAGAAAAGCCAAACAACCTAAAATCATAAATACATCGTTAAAGGCCAAAATTGCCACCTGTTTAATGAAATCCTGATAAAGATACTTCATGGCTGTTTCTGCCTGATCCTGTGTTGCATATCCCAATTGCTGAGCCACTGCACGCATATGTGCCAAATAATCATTAAAAGGCTGATGGAAAGGAGACATCCAATGTACCATGTGTGCCTGATTTACCTGCCTTCTTTCAGTGATTAAAGCTGTTGCTCCAGAAATACATAAGGCTCCCAACACGTTTCTTGTCATACTAAACAATGCCGAAGCATCTGCATTATATTTTTCTTCAATTGTCATAAAGGCAATGGTTGAAAGAGGAACAAATAGGAAAGCGAGACAAACCGATTGTGATATCCTGTACATGACCAAATGCAAAAAATCTGAATTTGGCACCAAGTTGGCTGAATAAAACAACGCGCAGCCGAATAGGAAAAAACCCATCGCTATTACATAACGTATTTGAACAACATTGATCACTTTGCCAATAACAGGAATTAAAATAATGATGGCAATCCCACCTGGTGTCAGAACCAATCCAGAAAGAAAAGCCGTGTATCCAATAATCTGCTGCGTAAATTGTGGAACAATTACAGCTGATGCATATAGACATCCACCCAATCCAGCCATTAAAATTGAGCTTATTGCAAAATTACGATCTTTGAATACTTTTAGATCAACAACAGGTTTTTCTGTATAAAGAAGCCATATTATTGCGCCTATGATACCAATTACCGAAAAAAAACCCAACCAACAGATGAAACCCGAACCAAACCAGTCAGCATTTTCCCCACGATCCACCATGACTTCCAGACAACCAAGTCCCAGTGTTATTAAGCTGACTCCAATATAATCAATTCGTTCACTACGCTTTCTGGCCCATGGCGGATCATCAACAAGCATGGCCACCGCAAACACTGTTATGATTCCGACAGGAACGTTAAGAAAGAAAATCCATCGCCAGGAATAACTATCCGTGATCCATCCGCCCAAGGATGGACCCAATACAGGTGCAACCACAGTGGCAATTGCCGTTAGTCCGAAAGCTGCCCCCCGTTTATCTGGAGGGAAGGTATCGAGAATTATCGATTGCTGGTTTGGTTGAAGCCCCCCTCCAAAAAATCCTTGCATTAGACGGAATAAAACAAGCTGCGCCAAGCTATTCGCGATACCACATAAAAAAGAAGATACGGCAAACATGAATATACAAATAAGAAAATAACGTTTTCGTCCAAGGATCCTACCTAACCATCCCGAAATTGTTAAAACAATTCCGTTAGCCGCCAGATAGGAGGTCAATGACCAAGTCGCATTATCATAGGTTGTTGATAAACTACCGGCAATATGGGGCAAAGATACATTGACAATTGTCGTGTCCAGAATTTCCATAAAAGCGGCAAGAGTTACGACAATGGCAATTAACCATGGATTATATTTTGGCTTCCATTCCTCTTTTACGGTATTTAAGGTAGCGGATTGACTCATTTTGTGTAAACCGTTGGCACGACTGAAAGACCTATGGCCAAGGGAACCTTGGGATCCAGTCCTTCATCAATCAATATTTTAACAGGAACACGCTGTACAATCTTGACATAGTTACCCGTAGCATTTTCTGGTGGAAAAGCACTAAAGACAGATCCTGTTCCTGCCTGGATTGAATCAACATGCCCCTTTAATTTCATAAATGGATATGCATCCACCTCAATTTTGACCTTTTGACCCGGACGAACATTGGTAATCTGTGTTTCCTTGTAGTTTCCAATTACCCAAACCTCTGGTTCAACTATGGATAAAAGGGATTGACCAACGGTTACATAACTGCCCTGCTCAACGTTACGTTTAGAAATCCATCCATCATGCGGTGCCCTGATTTCAGTCCATCCAACATTTAAAGCTGCCGTTTCCAATTGTGCTTCAGCTGCCTTAACAGCCCCACCCTGATCAGAAACCTTACTTTTGACATTGCCAATATTGGCTTCGACTGGAGTGGCAATTAAATAATTACCTTCAGCTCTGTCCACTTCCGCTTTTGCCTGGTTAAAAGCGGAAGTAGCGTAATCAATCGCCTGCTGGGTTGTAGCAGGACGCGCAATATTATGTTGACGAACATAATCCGTTTTGGCCTTGAATAATTGCGCTTTCGCGGCTTCCAATTGTCCCTCGGCAACTTTTAGCTGACCTGGATAATTCTTTTTTGCAACTTCCAATAAATATTGTGAGGCAAGATACTGGGCTTTTGCCCTTTCCAAATTACCTTGCGCCTGTAAAAGAGATGCTTTGTAATCCCTTGAATCAATCCTCAACAAAACCTGACCCTTATGGACAAACTGATTATCATTGACCAATAATTCAGTCACGTAACCATTGACATGCGGTGCGATCGTAATGGCACGCCCGGCGGTAAACGCATCATCCGTACTAACATCATTACGTGTAAACCACCAATATAAACCAATTAAAATGACAACAATGATCATAATGAAAAACATTAGATACCGGATTGCCTTTTTTTTATTTTTGGGATTGGTGGATTTTTTTTCTTCAGATGAATCAAGATCCTGTTTCGAGTCAGTTGTATCCGCTGTCATAAATGTCCATCCACAATGATAAAATTATTAATAATCCAGATTCTGCGTCTGTATCAATCTGGCATACATGCCCTGCTGTTTCATTAAATAATCATGATTTCCCTGTTCTACAACTTTCCCATCCGAAACAACGATAATGACATGGGCGGTTCGTATAGTAGACAAACGGTGGGCCACAATTAAAGTCGTGCAATCCCTTCGCAGTTTAGCCAAGGCTTTTTGTATGATATGTTCACTTTCCGTATCCAATGCACTTGTCGCTTCATCCAATAACAATAAACGAGGGTTTCTTATTAACGCACGTGCAAGGGCAATTCTCTGACGCTGACCTCCTGAAAGACATTGTCCACCATGACCAACATTTGTATCCAGGCCTTTTGGTAAATCTCCAAGAAAACGATTGATAGCTGCCCCTTCCAAGACTTTTTCGATCTCCTCTTTGCTTGCATACGGATTACCGATCCGAATGTTATCGATAATAGACATATCAAATAACAACGGATCTTGTGGAACATAGGCGATTGCTGAACGCAATTCATGAATTTTGATGTTCCGCAAGTCAACTCCGTCAAAAATGATCTGTCCCTGCTGTATATCGTGTAGACGGGGGATCAAAGTCAACGCCGTTGATTTTCCCGCACCCGAAGGCCCAACAAGGGCAACAGTCTGGCCCGGTTCAATTTCAAAATTCAAACCATGCAATCCGACTTCACGATCTGGATAAATAAAATGCACATTTTGAAATTGAATTTTCCCTTTTCCATTAGGTAAAGGCAGTGCATTCATTTTATCTTTTATTTTGATAGGTTGATCAATAATATTAAAAATACGGTTTAGACCAGATATGCCTTCCTGCATTGCCGCATTTAAAGATCCCAAGGCCCGCAACGGTCTTGCCGCCAAAAGCAAAGCCGCAACAAAGCCTGAAAAATCCCCCAAGGTTGCACCGCCCATCGCGGCACGCCAGCCAGCAAATCCTAAAACCGCCGCAACGGCACTTCCTCCCAAAACTTCCATAATTGGATCAACTTTTGCACGACCTCGAATAATTTTTAGAGTAGCATCATATAATTGATCAAATGATTGACCCAACCGTCTGATTTCACGCTTTTCCATTCCATAGACACGAACGGTTCTGGCCTGTGAAAAAGTCTCATTCAATAACGCTGCGGTTTTTCCAACCTGTTCCTGCATATTTCCGGATGCTTTGCGCACTCGCTTTCCCAATTTTTGAATAGGTACAGCAGCGATTGGATATAATAGAGCCGCGATTAGACTCAACTCCCAATCCATATAGAACATCGAAACAATCAAACTAATAACCGTAATTGCATCTCCAAACGCATTAACCATTCTTATCATGGCTTCACGTATGGATAATGCATCAGTGGTAAAACGGGCGGAAAGCTGTGCGGGGGCTTCCTTTTCAACTAACGAGATATCTGCATGAACCAGATGCAAGAACATTTTTTTCTGCAGCCCCCGTATAATCTGTAAAACCAAATCTTGTACGGAAAGCGTCTGAATATATTGTGATGCGGCCTTTGCGGCCGTCACCATAACAACCAGGGCAGGGATCTGATACAAAATTCGAGGATCATTATCCTTAAACATATCCAATGCGCGCTTTATCACCAAAGGATATAAAGCTGTCAATCCGGCCATAAAAATTGTCGAGATAACAATCAATAAAATACGTTTCGGATAAAAACGTATTTGCTCTCTCCATAAACGTTGAAGAAAAGGCCAGCTTTTATCTTCCCCCAGTATCAGGGATAAAATCATCTTTCTTTTAGTTTGTTTCTTATTGTTTTTCTGTTCTTGATTCACGCTTTGATACTTTTACATGGAGCAAATGATATGAAAGCTTTTTAACCCAAATTAAAATATTAAATCGAATATTTAATCTGTATTTTTCAAACTGTGTCTTTTTAACCACTCTATACAATCCAAGGCGGAAGCATAACATCCACCATCAATCCACCATATTTTAACCGATTCAAGAATTTTCCCCATTATTGGACCTTTTTCAACTCCCAGTTCAATTAAATCCCTACCTTTTACGGGGAAAACTGGTGTCGGTATATCAATAACCCGTTTACGCCATTTATCCCATAGAATGAAATCATCATCCCGGTGTTTAATCTGTTCTAGCCAGCTTTGACCAATAAGAACGTCAAGAGAATATAATGCCTTTAATTGAACAAGCCGCTTATCCGATGCATCGGCTTTTAAGGATAACGGTTTTTCCAATCTTGATAAGAATTTAGCATCTTTATTGGACAATTTAAACTTTTTTGCAACTAATGTGGCAGACCCCTTAATTAAGGCAGACAGGCGAATAATTGCATTATCAGGCACTCCTGCCGCGATAAGTTTAAGAAACGGATCAAGACGATAGCCAAAAGGCATTAAAACGGTTAAAACCCCATATCTATCCATCAAATTTAATACATCCCCCGCTCTTGGACCCGTGATAATCTTTCTTAATTCTGACCAAACTCGCTCTGCCGACAAAGTATCAAGCTGTTTCGCATAAAACTGAATGGCATTCACAGCATCTAAATCCGGTTGAGTTTTGCCATAGCGCGCATAAAAACGAAAATATCTTAAAATCCTTAAAAAGTCTTCTGCAATACGTTCATGTGCCGTTCCTACAAAACGAACATGACCTAATGAAAGATCTTCCTGTCCATGGAAATAATCCCATAATTTTCCGTTTTTATCACAATATAAAGCATTAATTGTAAAATCACGTCTGGCAGCATCCTCTCGCCAGTCCTGTGTCCAAACAACCTTGGCATGTCGCCCATCAGTCTTAATATCCTTACGTAATGTCGTTATCTCATATGAATGATGATTTATTATTGCCGTAACTGTTCCATGTTCAATACCTGTAGGTATCCCCTTTATCCCTGCCCGACTTAATTTTTCAATTATACGGTCAGGGAGATCCATGGCTGCGATATCAATATCAGAAATTGGTTTCTGAACAAGCAAATCCCGAACCACACCGCCAACTAAACGTGCATCAGGAAAAATATCCCATAATTTTTTTAAATCCTTTTTGGATTGATCAGGTAATTTATCCAAAATATTCATGAAACAGTCACTTTTATAATCATTCTATTGAAACGACCCATCCTATTCCTTAGAGATTAATTCAACAACAGACCCATCAATAATTCTTTGCGGCTTTGCAAACCCGTCAGTAAACAATACAAAATTAAAATTATTTTCTTGAAAATTTATATCATTCCCATTTCAATTCTTTCTTGATGAATAATGGTTATGTTATAAATCTATCATGTCCACATCATCCCTATTCTGAATTTTATCATTATGTCATAACAAATAAACTGTAAATGCATATCCATGAACTTAATATGCAAAATATCTTTTGAAATATGATATAAAGAAAGTGTTTCTTATTCATGATTGATTTGATAAAAGAAATATTAGCTTTAGGATTTTGGTTTCTATCAAGAGAATAATCACATGAATTATCAATCTCGTTTATTATCTTTGCTATTCTGCCTTGCGTTCAGCGGATATTTTACATTACCTGTCCTGTCTGGCGTTGCCCAGACAGCAAAAAACAACCCTGAACAAAAAACATCAAAAGTAACTTCTTCATCCAAAAACAACAAGCAAAATAGTCAAGCAAACAAAACATCAACAAATGATGACGATGATGATCCAACTGATGATGATTCAAATGATGATGATAGCAAAAATCCAACACAATCCCTCTTTGAAGCGATCAATGTCGGGAACCTTTACGCTGCACAAGATGCTTTAAACCGTGGTGCCGATTTACATGCAACCAACGTCTTGGGTCAAACACCTCTGGAAATGTCCATTGATCTTAATCGCGATCGCATCACCTTTTTGCTTTTGTCAATGCGTGGCTATAATAACTCACCTCAAAAACTAAATGGTGATAGAGAAATATCAACGGTTTCGGTTAAAAGTGAAAAAGGATATTTATCCATTAAAGGTCAAAATCAACGTAAAACTGTTTCAAATCTCAACCAATCAAACACATATTCACATTATAACAATATTTCCAAACCTGAAATCGGCTTTCTCGGTTTTAACAAAAGCTAGGTTTTACATTTGAATTTAAGATTTGGCCAATTTAGTCATTGCATTATATTCATTACGCAATATATCAAGAGCATATAATCCTCCATTTCTTTCGAAATGCCAAAAGGTCCATCCATTACAAGAAGGTGAATTTGTTACAAGGGCCCCAATTTTATGAATGGAACCTCTTTTGTTTCCACTGATAACAGTGCTATCGGATGTTACTGTAGCAAAAACGCGTTTATTTCGATCCATCAAGATTGTTCCTGGCTGAATAAATCCCTGTTCAATCAGGTTTCCAAAAGGAACACGAGGAATCTCTCGTTTGGAAGGGGTGACTTTAATATCTTCAATCGATAACGGCTTTTCATTGTTCACACGTCGAAGGGCGGCTTTCATATAGTCTGGATGACGCTCAATCCCGATATAACGTCGCTGAAGTTTTTTTGCCACGGCAAGGGTTGTTCCAGTTCCAGCAAAAGGATCCAATACAACATCTTCAATATTTGTAGAGGACAAGATAACGCGATATAGCAAGCTTTCTGGTTTTTGGGTCGGATGTAATTTTAGTCCATGTTCATTTCGAAGTCTTTCATGTCCAGTACATAAAGGCAGAAACCAATCAGAACGCATCTGAATATCATCATTTAAGGTTTTCATGGCCTGATAATTGAAACAATATTTACTATCAGCATCTTTGGCTGCCCATATTAATGTCTCATGCGCATTGGTAAATCGTCTTCCCTTAAAATTTGGCATGGGATTGGATTTCCGCCAAACAATATCATTCAAGATCCAGAAACCAAGATCCTGTAAAATTGCTCCAATTCTGAAAATATTATGATAGGAACCAATAACCCAAATTGTTCCATTTTTTCTCAATAAACGATGACATTCCTTCAACCAGCTTCGACAAAATTGATCATATAGTTGGAAACTCTTAAATTTATCCCAATCTTCATTAACCCCATCCACAATTGTATCATCTGGACGACGCAATTCTCCCTGTAATTGCAAATTATATGGGGGATCGGCAAAAATACAGTCAATTGACGCAGAAGGTATGGTTTTCATGACCTGAATACATTCACCATTCAAAATCTGATCCAAAGGTATATTTAATTTTACTGCTTCACTCATAAAATCCTTGACCTTTTACTTGCTCTTTTTGCTCTACATCCATTGAAAACGAAAATTGTCTTACGGTGATATATCCTTGGCGATGATGTGGAGAACAACCATATTTCCTCAAGGCCTCACGATGCATAACCGTTGGGTACCCCACATTATGCTCCCATCCATACCGATCCCATTTCCGTGCCAGACCAACCATCAGCTTATCGCGCAAAACCTTTGCGATAATTGATGCCGCAGCAATTGAATATGAAAATCCATCCCCCTTGATAATGGTTTGCGTGGCACATCCAAAATCAGGAGCGATCGTTCCATCAACCAATACAAGATCAGGAAGAATATTTAGTTTTGATACAGCCCTTTGCATTGCCAAGCTGGCAGATTTCCTGATATTTAATTGGAAAATTTCATCAACTGATGCCGCGGCCACACCAATCTTGACATGCGGCATTTGATTTAAAACCACATAAATTTCTTGTCTCAACGCAGGTCTGATTTTCTTTGAATCATCAAGCAATTCTGAAATATCCTCAGGAATATTTTCCTGAAACATTACAGCGGCAGCAACAACAGGACCAGCAAGACAACCCATTCCCACTTCATCCACGCCTGCAATTGATACTTTATGATGCATTCTACTCAAATAATTCGTTTCTAAACCAATAACCTACTATACTCAACGAGTCGCAAATGAATAGCCCTAAAATGAAAAAAATAAAAAAAGCTGTTAATAACTTCTGATTAACAGCTTTTTTAAGTCTAAATTTTAAATTTAATTATTCGCTTATTTACATTTACGATGTTTACAACAACATTTAAACATCCTTGATAAAAATGTTCCGGCAATCAAAGCGATAACCAATGTTGCAACAGGACGGTTCCGAATGAAATTCATCAAGCATTCCATTTTTCCCTCAGAACCATATAGACGCGAAAATTCATCATCGGCAACACGCGCAAAATCCTCAAAACGTTTTCCTTTTTGATCAGATGCTTTATTTCTTAAATCCTGGCCTTTTTCTCTGGCCTGATCCGCGACATTTTGAACCTTGTCTTTTAATTGATCAATAGTATCCTGTTTTTTATCCTGGGCACGAGAAAAGGCATCCTGTGCTTTATCTTTGGCATCATCAATCGAACTGCCAATTTTTGCACCAACTTCCCTTAAAGTATCTTCCATATTCTTTGACATTGTTCCCTCCTTTAAAAAAGGATTGCAATCTTATCATTTTTTTATGTTTTTAAGTGTATCTTTTGCTTCGTTTTTCACCGATTCATAATTTTGCTTGGCATGGTCAACCGCGTCCTTTAATTTCGCCTTTCCATCCGTTAATGTATTTTCAATTTTTTCAGCAGTATTTTTAATAAAATCTTTTACATTACTCATATTATGCACCTTTTATAACAACAATTCATAGACTATTGGTAATTATGACAACTCCAAACCAAAAAGTCTATAAAATTATCAATCACTTAGATTACAATACCGCTTTTTAGAGATATAAAATCTCCAGGGTTAAGGAATATTAAAAAATGAAGTGATCAACTTTAATATTGATTATATTCTGCAATGATTTATTTTGTCACAATTAGTTTTGTTATTTTGATTTTTAATTATATAAATTTAGATATTGCCATTAAAAATAAGTTTCTTGCATATGACTTTACCCCAAAATACAACAAATTCTGATAAATCTCACTCACGTTTGCATCTATGGTTAAAAATATTTTTATATATTAGTCTAATAGCTGTCATTATTGGGGTAGCATATCGTTTTTATGGTATATTTTCATCAACTTCCGAGCATTCCCATTATGTTGTTGAACAACCCGTTGCAGCAACAATTGTAAAGAAAAGTTATCTACCTGTTATTCTAACTGAACTTGGAACAGTCGTTCCCATTTCCAATGTTACCGTACAAACACGAATTTCCGGCTATTTACAACAAGTATTTTTCACGGAAGGGCAATTGGTTAAGAAAAATGATTTACTTGCCCTTATTGATCCACGTCCCGCAGAAGCTTTGAAGGCACAATATGAAGGCAATTTAAAAGCCGACACGGCCTTACTGCAACAGGCAAAATTGGACAATAAGCGCTATCAAACCCTTCTAAAACAAAACAGTATCGCCCCCATGACGGCTCAAGATCAGCAATATAAGGTTGCCCAGCTTGAAGGACAGGTCAAAACAGATCAGGCCCTAATCAAACAGCAAGAATTAAATCTTATCTACTGTCACATCCGTGCACCTGTTGACGGTCGCATCGGGATCAGACAGGTTGATGCGGGAAATTATATTACCGAAGGCCAAAGCGGAGGATTGGCCACTTTAACCCAGATGACCCCCATGTCAGTTATTTTTACCTTACCTGAAAATCAATTGGGCATTGTCTTGGAAGCTTTGAAAAATAAAAAAGAACTAACCGTTGAGGCTTGGAACACCGATAATACGACCAAACTTGCCACAGGAAAAACAAGCGTGATAGACAGTCAGATTGACACATCAACAGGAACCGTTCGGTTGAGAGCCATTTTTGAAAATAAAAACTGGGAGCTTTTTCCAAACCAATTTGTAAATGCCCATTTACTAGTCAAGGTTATTAAAGATGCTTTGATTTTACCAAATAATGCCATTCAAACAGGACCAAATGGTTCCTTTGTGTATGTTATTCAAAAAGATTCAACGGTTAAAATACAGACAATCAAAACAGGATATAATGATGGTGAACATACGGTTATAACCGCTGGTTTAGTTGAGAATGAAAAAATAGTTACTGACGGAATTGATACTTTACATGAAGGTTCAAAAGTCATCATTCCCGAAAATACGCAATCTTCTGAATAATAATTAACTTGAAAATCATAACAGTTTCCTAATTTTGTCAAGTTTATAAATAAATCGAGATTTTTATGAATCCATCACGCCTTTTTATTTTGCGCCCCGTGGCAACAACCCTGCTTATGATTGCCATCATGATCTGCGGAATATTAGGCTATCGTTTCTTACCCCTGTCCGCGTTACCTGATGTTGACTATCCAACAATAACCGTTTCAACATTTTATCCAGGCGCAAGTCCGGATGTCATGATGACCTCGGTCACAGCACCATTGGAAAGTGAATTGGGATCCATCCCTGGATTAAATCAAATGATTTCCCAATCCTCTGGAGGGGCTTCAGTCATCACGTTACAATTCAATCTTTCAGTCTCCATGGATGTCGCGGCCCAGGAAGTGCAAGAAGCGATCAATCAGGCCAACTCCCTTTTGCCCACTGATTTGCCTGCACCTCCTGTTTATGCAAAAGTAAATCCTGCTGATACACCTATCCTTACGCTTGGCATTACTTCAAAATCTTTATCCCTGACCGAGGTTGAGGATTACGTTAATAACAGGTTGGCCACAAAAATAAGCCAGATTAATGGGGTAGGACTGGTTACCCTATCAGGAGGACAACGTAAGGCAATCCGTGTACAAATCAATATTCCTAAAATAACTTCATATGGAATTGATCTGGACAGTATCAGAACAACAATCGGTAACGTTAATGTCAATTCCCCCACCGGAAATTTGGATGGCCCAAAACGCGCCGTCACCATCCAGACCAATGGACAAATAAAAAATCCGGAACAGTTACTTAACCAAATTATCGCCTATAACAATAATGGACCTGTTCGATTACGTGATGTGGCCACTGTCATAAACGGGCCAGAAAATAGTCAATTGATGGCATGGGCAAATAAAACACCAGCCTTGATTTTAAATGTACAACGACAACCCAAGGCCAATATCATCTCGGTTGTTAACAATATCAATGAAATATTACCACAATTAAAAAAATCATTGCCTTCTGGTATAACATTAACGCCATTAACCGATCGCACGACATCCATTCGCGCTTCAATTCATGATGTAAAATTTGAGCTCATTCTGTCAATTATCTTGGTTATTTTGGTCATCTTTATCTTTTTAAGAAATATTTCCGCAACAATCATTCCCAGTCTTTCCGTTCCCCTATCCTTGATCGGAACCTTGGCGGTAATGTATCTTTTTAATTTCTCACTAGATAATTTATCCTTGATGGCATTGACAATAGCGACCGGTTTCGTTGTGGATGATGCAATTGTTATGATAGAGAACATTACACGATATATCGAAATGGGCGAAAACCGGATTCAAGCCGCTTTAAAAGGGTCAGAAGAAATAGGGTTTACAATCATATCGCTTACGATTTCTTTAATCGCTGTCCTTATCCCTCTATTATTCATGGGGGATATTATCGGTCGCTTATTTTACGAATTTGCAGTTACCCTGTCTATTACAATCATCATATCCGCCATTGTTTCCCTAACCCTGGTTCCAATGTTGTGTGCGCATATTCTGACCGAAACCGAAAAAAAACAGAACAACTATTTTTTTGATCGTGTGATAGACAGAATAATAGAATTTTACAATACCGGACTACAATTTGTCTTCAAACACCAGCCTCTAACCTTATTTATCACCTGTTGCACCTTTGTCATAACCCTCATAATGGCTTACTACATCCCCAAAGGTTTCTTTCCCGTTCAAGATAACGGTATGGCACAAGGCATATCCATCATGCCTCAAAATGCCTCGCTGAAAGCGGTCGCAAACAAGCAAAAAGCTCTGGCAAACACAATTTTAAACGATCCAGACGTGGATAACCTTTCATCATTTATCGGCATTGACGGACAGAATATGACCCTTAATCAGGGACGTTTCTTAATCAATTTGAAAAACCGAAAGGAACGTAAAACATCTATTGAAAAAACAATCAAAAGAATAACCCGGGCATCAAAACAGGTTGTTGGAACACAACTTTATCTTCGACCCATACAAGATCTCTCGCTAGAAACAACTTTTTCAGCCACCCAATATCAAATTTTGATCGAAAATCCGGATTACAGGCAACTTGAACTCTGGGTACCTAAAATTGTTAACCGTCTGCAAAAAGAACCTGCCCTTTCCGATGTCTCCTCAAACCTGCAATCACAGGGATTGGTTGCCAATATCACCCTTGACCGTGCCACAGGTGCTCGTTATTCCATCACACCTCAAACAATTGATAATGTTTTATATGACTCTTTTGGCCAACGCCAAATTTCCACTATTTTTACAGAATCAAACCAATACAGGATCATTCTGGAAGCCGATCCAAAATTTCAAAAACATTTGACCTCTTTGAACCAGCTTTATCTTCCCGGAATAAATGGCAACAATTCCGCTTCAACTTCTGGTCCAACAAGAAATCCAACCTCTGGTCTGGTTCCTTTATCCCAGGTGACAAAAATCACTCATGACACCGCACCCCTTCTAGTCACCCACTTCGGTCAGTTTCCAGCCATATCGATCTCCTTTAACATCAACAAGGGTCATTCCCTGGGGGAGGCAACACAAATCATCAATTCCATCCACAAGGAACTGAATCTTCCCTCAAGCTTCCAGGTCAGTTTTCAAGGAATAGCGGCTGCATTTGAAAAGAGCCTTAAAAATGAATTGTTTCTTGTTATAGCGGCCATTATTGCTGTTTATATTATCCTTGGCATTCTTTATGAAAGCTTCATTCATCCCATAACTATTTTGTCAACCCTTCCCTCGGCCACGATTGGTGCACTATTTGCACTATGGATTGATGGATGCAATTTAGATATTATGGGAATTATTGGCATCATTCTATTAATTGGAATTGTCAAAAAAAATGCCATTATGATGATTGATTTTGCGCTGGAGGCTGAAAGGAAAGACAAGAAATCCTCACTGGAGGCAATTCATCAGGCAGCACTTCTACGGTTCAGGCCCATTCTGATGACAACCCTGGCGGCCATGTTGGCGGCTATTCCCATGATGCTGGGAACAGGAACCGGATCTGAACTAAGGCATCCTTTGGGTATCAGCATTTTTTGGGGGCTTCTTGCCAGCCAATTGCTCACTCTTTTTACAACTCCCATTATTTATCTATATATGGAAAGACTTAAAAACTGGGGGCATCATTTTTTTTCATCATTATCCAATCACCAACCAATTGATGAAAAACCTGAATCATGAATATAGCAAAACCCTTTATACAACGGCCTGTTGCAACAATTTTACTCACAGTTACATTATTTCTAACAGGTATACTGGGTTACGAACTATTACCGGTTTCTGATCTCCCCAACGTGGATTTTCCTGTAATCATGATACGTGCCCAACAAGCGGGCGGCACACCAGAGGAAATTGCCAGCTCGATTGCTGCACCATTGGAGAGAAGGCTGGGACAGATACCTGGCACCAATGAAATGACCTCACAATCAACCCAAAACCAGGTCAGGATCATTTTACAATTCGATCTTTCCAAAGATATCAATAATGCGGCAAGGGATGTAGAAGCCGCCTTACAAGCCGCACGTGCCGACCTTCCCTCTTCGATGCGTTCCAATCCATCCTATTTCAAGATGAATCCCTCCACCTCTCCCATCATGATCTTGGCCATGACATCCAAGACCAAAACCTTGCCACAGCTTTATGATTATGCGACAACTGTTTTGCAACACCAGCTCTCAAGTATCAAAGGGGTCGGGCAAGTTGAACTGGGGGGAAGTTCACTACCGGCAGTCAGAATTGAACTAAACCCGCATGCCCTTTACAAATACGGTATTGGATTTGAAGATGTCAGGGCGGCACTGGCATCAACCAACGCTCATACACCCAAAGGTTTTATTGAAGAAGGTGACAAACGCTATCAATTAGCAACCAATGACCAGGCAACAAAGGCTGAAGCCTATCGAAACCTCGTAATTGCATACAGAAATCATGCCCCTGTCATGTTAGAGAACATCTCAAAAGTAAAAGACGATGTTGAAGACTTACATCATGCGGGATATTATAACGATAAACGCTCCATCATTCTGGTTATTTTCCCTCAAGCCGGTAGTAATGTCATCAAGACAACCAGTTTGATTCATAAAAAGTTATCATTGATAAAGGCAGCCTTACCTACCGATGTGAATCTGCACATTGCCATTGATCGTTCAACCACAATCAGGGCAACCCTGTTTGATACCCAAATGACATTGGTCATATCCATTGTTCTAGTCATAACGGTTGTTCTGGTTTTTCTAAGAAACATTCGAGCCATTATTATTCCTGCCGTTGTTTTGCCAGCCTCCATTATCTCCACATTTGCCATTCTTAAATTATTGGGTTATTCACTTGATACGTTTTCCTTAATGGCGCTAACCATCGCAACCGGCTTTGTCGTGGATGATGCCATTGTTGTGCTGGAAAATATAAACCGGCATTTGGAGAATGGTATATCTCCCAAAGCTGCCGCTTTATATGGCGCAAAGGAAGTCTCGTTTACGGTAATCTCGATCACTATATCTTTGATTGCCGTGTTCCTGCCGATATTGCTGATGGGTGGTTTGATAGGAAAATTGTTTCATGAATTTGCCATGACCCTTTCCATAACCCTGATTATTTCGATGATCCTTTCCCTGACCCTAACTCCCATGATGTGTGCCTTTATTCTTATGCGACACCAAGGAAACAATAATAAACGGGGATATAAAATTAATCATTATTTTATAAAATTATTTGATTATTGTGATCAACTCTATCAAAGCACTCTTTCGCACATCCTTAAATATCCCCTTCTTGTTGTCCTATCAATTCCTGCAACGATTATCCTGATGATTTTTCTTTTTATAACCATGCCTAAAGGTTTCATGCCTAATGAGGATATCGGGGTTTTGTTATGCCATCTTCAGGGCGATCAATCCATTTCCTTTCAAAACATGAAAGAAAAAATCCAGTTTGTTCAGAAAATACTTATAAATGATCCGGATATTGCATCCATTTCCTCCTTTACCGGAGGCAAAGCGGTCAATCAGGGAAATATCTTTATTTCCTTAAAAGATAAAAAGTTACGAAAAAATAATATTTTTGAAACTCAAGCGCGACTTTCTAAAAAATTACAAAATATGGTTGGCGCGAAATTCTATATTTTCCCTCCCAATATATTACATGTAGGCGGGCGTTCAAGTAACGCAAACTATCAATATACTTTACAATCAGATTCCTCTAGCGAATTATATAAATGGATGCCCAAACTTGTTGAAGCACTAAAAAAGCATCCCGGTATCATCACAGATGTCTCTTCCGATGTCCAACAGGGAGGTGAGGCAATCAATATTGATATTCTTCGGGATACAGCCGCACGAGTTAACTTAACACCACAACTTATTTCAAATACGTTGTTTGATTCTTTTGGACAGCGTGCCGCTTCAATTATTTATAATCCGTTAAACCAATATCGGGTCATTATGGAAACAGATCCGCGTTACGCCCCTCATACCGGTGCCTTGAATCAGGTATGGGTCAGTGTTGCAGGAGGATCACCCGGTGGCGGAACCGTATCAAATACAATCCGTGTCAAATCGAATGCATTTTTAAGTCAAGAGGATAAAATCGAGCAGGAAAACTTTAGAAACCAGATCGCGAATAGACTTGCCGGAGGTAATGGTGCATCCAATGGTTCAGCTGTCTCCACCAATCATGAAACCATGATCCCATTATCTTTTGTCACTAACCAGAACAAAGCATTGACCTCATTATCAGTCAATCATCAGGGTATGTTCGTTGCCGCGACTTTATCATTTAACTTGGCAAAAGGAAAATCACTGAGCGATGCCATTCAACTCATCAAAACGGAAACCGTCAAAATTCATTTACCAAAAAATATAGCAGGAAGTTTTTCTGGCAATGCAGCCCAGTTCCAGAGCAGCATCAAAAATAATATCATTATCATATTTGCCGCAATTGCCGCCGTTTACATTACACTGGGTATATTATATGAAAGCTACATCCATCCTTTAACAATTCTATCCACCCTTCCCTCGGCAGGTGTTGGCGCATTACTGGCGCTTGATCTGTTCGGGGAAGAATTTACTATTATAACCATGATTGGCATTATCCTACTTATTGGGATTGTCAAAAAGAATGCCATTCTTTTGGTTGATTTCGCTATCAAGGCAGAAGAGTCAGAAAACATGGATACAAAATCAGCAATTTTACTAGCATGTAAATTACGTTTTCGTCCCATTCTCATGACTACCGTTGCAGCTGCATTTGGTGCAGTTCCTCTTATTCTTTCCAATGGATATGGTTGCGAGATCAGACGTCCACTTGGAATCGCGATTGTAGGGGGTTTAGTGGTCAGTCAGGCTCTAACCTTGTATACAACCCCAGTAATTTATATCTATATGGATCGATTACGACATAACCGTCTGTTAAAGAGGCTATTTTTTCATGGGGGACAACAACGTGCATAATAGGGGCATCAACCTGTTCTCCTTACGATATGTGGGGACCACTTTCTTTTTTTTGCTAAGCGGCTGTATGGTTGGACCAAATTATCATCGTCCCGCTCCAATCATTTCACAACGGTTCAAGGAATTAAAACCAGTTAACGGATGGCAGACAGCCAATCCCAGTGTCGCCGCCTTTCCTAAAGGTGAATGGTGGACTATCTATAATGATCCTGTTCTTAATCAGCTGGAAGAACAGGTTGATATTTCCAACCAGAATTTAAAACAGACAGAAGCAAATTATCGTTATGCGCGTGCATTGATTGACCAAACTAAGGCAGCTCTATACCCAACATTAAATCTTGGCATGAATTTTGATCGTCAAGGTAACGGCGGTGGTGCAAGAAGTATTGGTAATGGGGGCGGAAATATTAATTATTCGACCGGGATGACCAGAAATACTTATGCATTACAAACTTCTGCGAGCTGGGATCTCGATCTTTGGGGAAAAATACGACGTAACACGGAAAGTCAGGTTGCCGCTGCACAAGCCAGTGCCGCAGATCTTGCCAATGCCAGACTATCTTATCAAAGCCAGTTGGCCCAGACCTATTTTAACTTGCGATATCAAGATTCATTAATCGATTTATTGCAAAAAACCGTTAAAGCCTATGAGCAATCCTTAAAAGTAACCCAGGATCAACATAATGCCGGTGTTATTGAACCCACGGCATTATTACAGGCACAGACACAGCTTGAGCAAACCAGGGCACAATTGACTGCTGCAAGTATTTCTCGAGCCCAATACGAACATGCTATTGCCACTCTAATTGGAAAGCCCCCGGCAAATTTATCAATTCCTCACGGTATTTTAAATGACAACATACCTCAAATTCCAGTAGGTGTTCCATCCATTTTATTACAAAGAAGGCCTGATATAGCTTCAGCCGAACGCCATATGCAAGAAAAAAATGCCCAGATAGGAGCTGCTATTGCAGCGTTTTTCCCCGATGTAACCTTATCAGCCAATTTATCCTATAGTGGCAATCCGGTGGGCAGCCTTGTTCAAGTTGCCAACCGCATCTGGTCTTTGGGGGCATCCGCTTCAGAAAACTTGTTTGATGGCGGGGTAAGAAGTTCAATGGTCAAACAGGCAGAGGCACAATATGACGCTTCTGTGGCTCAATATAGGCAAACCATTCTTGCGGCCTTGCAATCCGTCGAGGATCAACTATCTAACCTTAATATCCTGGCCGATCAAAAAATCCAGCAACAAGCAGCCGTTGAATACGCTGACAAAGCCCTTAAAGTAGCCCTGGGGCAATATATGAGCGGCACTCACGATTATACCACTGTTGTAACTCAACAAGTCGCTTTATTAAATAATCAGCAGACAGTTCTTGGAATACGGCAACAGCAAATGGTGGACAGCGTCTTGTTGATCGAAAGCCTTGGAGGTGGCTGGAAAGATGATCGATTGCCAAGCAAATCCTCTTTAACCTCCAATATACCTTTTATACCTCCTGTATTACAGCAAAACAAAAACTAGTTCTATTATACAAAAAATGAAATCATTTTAATAAATAATAATTTGTTAGTGATTTCATTTTTTTCAGGAAGAAGGTTTTTTAATTTTGAACAATTTCCAAAATCCTAAAATATTTGATTTAAAATCAAACATGTAAATTATATTAATCTACCATAAAAAAATTTACATAATAAAATTGGTTTCTTATAAAAAACCAATATTTAAGACATTTTTAAATCAATGATATTTTAAACTTAATACTGCGAACTCATTCCCTGTCTTTGTTTCATGTCCCTAAAAAATGACAAACAAATAAATTATTTTAACATATCACTAAAAATAATTTATAACCCAACATCTCAAGAAATTAATTATTAAGTAATTTTCTTCCAACCAAAAACGCAAGGATAAAAAATAAAAAAGCGAATAACAGTGCAATAAAAAATATAATCTTAGCAATACCTGCTGCTATAATTGCCACACTTGTAAAACCAAGAAGCCAAGCCAATAAAGCAATTAAAAGACAAGTAAATGCAATTTTAAGCATATCCCGGCTCTCCTTTTCAATCTATCCCAAGATTCTACCAAAAGCCTAACGCGTTAACATATATTTTTTTTACAACTTAATTATAATCCCAATTTTGTTCATTACAAACAAAAAAAGAGATAGAAACCTATCTCTTTTTAAAAATCAAAAGGGTATTTTAATATTATGCAGCTAACTCGTCTGAATCTTCATCAGTGGGCTTTGGTCCACTGTCAAGCCCTTTTGCATTTACATCACGTTCAATAAATTCGATAATTGCCATATCAGCAGCATCACCATAACGAACACCCGCTTTCAACACACGCAAATATCCACCTTGACGCGCTTTGTAACGATCAGCGATAACAGAAAATAACTTGGCAACAATAGTCTCGTCACGCAACATGGCATAAGCCTGTCTACGTGCATGCAAATCACCACGTTTTCCCAATGTCACAAGTTTCTCGACAACAGGACGTAATTCCTTAGCTTTTGGCAAAGTCGTTGTAATCTGTTCATGCTTAATTAATGCAACGGCCATATTTCTGAACATTGCAAGGCGATGCGATGAAGTCACACCCAATTTACGGCCGGATATACCGTGACGCATAATTTCAATCCTCTTCTATCATACTATGCTTAAAACAGCTCATCCAGCCGTTTAGCTAACTCTTCAATATTTTCTGGTGGCCAAGCAGGCACATTCATTCCCAATGACAATCCCATTGAAGAAAGAACTTCCTTGATTTCATTCAATGACTTGCGACCAAAATTAGGAGTGCGTAACATTTCTTGCTCTGTCCGCTGCACCAGGTCGCCAATATACACAATGTTATCATTCTTGAGACAGTTGGCGCTACGAACTGACAATTCAAGCTCATCAACTTTGCGCAATAAATTACGATTGAATGGAAGCTCTTCCTTAGGCTCTTCCGTCACGACTGGTTTAGGCTCATCGAAATTGATAAAAAGCTGGAACTGATCTTGCAGAATACGCGCAGCCAAAGCTACGGCATTTTCAGGCGTTACAGAACCATCTGTTTCCAAAGTCAATAACAGCTTGTCATAATCTGTTACCTGACCAACACGGGTTGGCTCAACTTTATAGGAAACGCGACGAACAGGTGAATATATCGCGTCAATTGGAATCATCCCAATCGGAGCATCCTCCTGACGGTTAGTAGAGGCAGGTACATAACCTTTACCCATTTCAACGGTAAATTCCATACCCAACTTTATTCCATCATCAAGTGTGCAAATCACAAGATCAGGATTCATGATTTCAATATCATGATCTGTCTGAATCTGTCCAGCTGTAACTTGCCCCGGACCTACCGCGGACAAAATCATCCGTTTTGGACCATCACTGTGCATACGTATGGCCAGTTGCTTAACATTCAGGACAATATCCGTGACATCTTCCCGCACACCATTGACTGATGAGAATTCATGAAGAACGCCATCAATACGAACAGCTGTAACAGCAGCCCCTTGAAGAGAAGATAAAAGTACTCGCCGAAGCGCATTACCGAGCGTCATGCCGAAGCCACGTTCAAGCGGCTCCGCCACCACGGTCGCCACATTTTGTGACGCCGAGCCCGGTTCGACTTCCAGCTTCTCCGGCTTAATAAGAGATTGCCAGTTTTTCTGGAGGACCAAGGTGGTGGCCTTTCAATTCAAATTATTACCAAAAAAAGTAACAAAATCTTAACCTCGAAGTCAGCTTTTGTTACTTGAATATTATTTCCATTCATTATTGATTGAAAATAATATACGAACTATTAAACGCGACGACGTTTACGTGGACGACATCCGTTATGTGGCACTGGTGTGGTATCCCGGATTGAAGTAACCGTAAAACCTACCGCCTGTAAAGCACGCAATGCGCTTTCACGTCCAGATCCCGGTCCAGACACTTCAATTTCAAGAGTTTCCATACCATGTTCACGAGCTTTACGTCCCGCATCCTCAGCTGCAACCTGTGCTGCATAAGGTGTAGATTTGCGTGAACCTTTAAATCCCTGAGCACCCGCTGAAGACCATGAAATTGCATTTCCTTGAACATCAGAGATAGTGATCATCGTATTATTAAACGTAGACAAAACATGCGCTACGCCAGAAGTAATGTTTTTGCGTTCTTTTTTTCTGAGACGCGGTGTGGCGGGTTTCGCCATGGCTTTTATTATCCTGTCCGTTTAGTTATAAAAAATTAAAACAAACCAAGGGTTAACGTGTTACTTTTTTCTTACCAGCAATAGCAACCGCCTTACCCTTACGTGTACGAGCATTTGTGTGAGTTCTCTGGCCTCTTACAGGCAAACCACGACGATGACGCAATCCACGATAACATCCCAAGTCCATCAAACGCTTGATATTCATCGAAACTTCACGACGAAGATCACCCTCAACCTGATACTCACTATCAATTAACTCACGGATTTTCAGAACCTCATCATCTGAAAGTTCGTTCACCCTACGTTCGTCAGGAATTGACAATTTATTACAAATTTCCTGCGCTTTTGTCGGCCCAATGCCGTATATATAACGCAGACCAATGGTTACCCGCTTATTCGTCGGGATGTTTACGCCGGCAATACGCGCCACGCCCAATACTCCTTAATTAGCCTTAATAATTTAGGTCTATTCTTAACAGCTAGCCACTAAAAAAGCAACAGTTACGAGATCAATAACTGTTTCATTAATAGCTAACGTGTTTGAAATACTTTTAAAAGCATCAATATAACTTTCATACTAACAGAGTCAATATAGTATGATAATTTTTTCACAAAAATATAAACTTACATTTTATTTTTTTTTAAAATTAAATCAATATCTTTTGTCACCTCCTCCACATTTTTCATACCATCAATGGGATACAAGCATTTTTTTTCTTCATAATATGGCAATAAGGGAGCGGTCTGTTCGCGATAGACCCTTAAACGTTCCAGAACGGTATCTTTATTATCATCAGCTCTTGAGACAAATTCCGTTGAACCGCAGACATCACAGACTCCATCTTTTTTTGGTTTTTTAAAAAGTTTATTATAACTGGCACCACATTTTGCACAACTAAACCGGTTGGAAATTCGCTCTGCAAGCATTTCCTCATCCACTTTTAATAGTAATACAGCATCAAGCTTCAGATGTTCAGAGACAAACATTTTATCCAACGCTTTTGCTTGACTCACATTGCGAGGAAAACCATCAAGGATGAAACCGTTTTTACAATCATCCTTTTTAATTCTTTTTGCAATCATTTCAACCATCAGATCATCAGGAAACAATAACCCCTTATCCATAATATCCTTAGCTTTTTTCCCGATTTCTGACCCTGATTTCACCTCAGCCCTCAGCATATCTCCTGTGGAGATTTGCGCGATATGATATTTTTCTGACAAACGTTGAGCCTGCGTCCCTTTACCTGCCCCTGGCGGGCCCAAAAATATTAGCTTCACCGTTTTTTTCCTTTTCCAAACCGAGATTTGCGTAATAGACCCTGATATTGGTGCGCAACCAAATGGGATTGAACCTGCGTTACCGTATCTATTGTCACGGAAACTATGATTATCAAACTGGTTCCACCAAAATAGAAGGGTACATTGTAATGATTGATTAAAAATTGTGGCAATAAACAGACAACAACAAGATATAGCGCTCCAATTGTTGTTAACCGTGTCAGGATATTATCAAAATAGGTTGCTGTATTTGCACCTGGACGAATACCAGGAATAAATCCACCCTGTTTTCGTAAATTATCTGCCGTTTCTTTGGGATTAAAGGATACAGCCGCATAAAAATATGAGAAGAAAATAATCATGGCAGCATAAAAGAGCATATATAAAATATGACCCTGACCGAATTCCTGTCCTAGATATGCCAACCATCCAGGTGTCGATTCATTTGATAGAAATCCAGCTATTGTTACAGGTATCAATAAAACTGAAGACGCAAAAATAGGCGGTATAACCCCAGCGGTATTAACTTTTAATGGCATATGTGTTGAATCACCACCATACATGCGTTGCCCAACCTGCCGTTTGGGATATTGTATGACAACTCTTCTTTGCGCCTGTTCCATAAACACGATAAAGGCGATTGTAACCGCTGCCAATACAAGAAATGCAACGACAAAAAATGGAGACAAAGCGCCAGTGTAACCCAATTGAAATAAACTTGCCAAAGCCGTTGGTAAATTGGCGACAATACCGGCAAAAATAATCAATGATATTCCATTACCTACCCCGCGTGCCGTGATTTGTTCCCCCAACCACATCAAAAACATTGTTCCCCCAACCAGCGTGATGACGCAGGTTAACAGAAAAAGCATCCCCGGATTGGTAACGGCAGAACCTGCGGGACTTTTCATACTTTCCAACCCAATGGCAATTCCATAAGCCTGGAATAAAGCAATGAAAACCGTCAGGTAACGTGTATATTGATTAAGCTTTTTACGTCCTTGCTCCCCTTCCTTTTTCAAGGCTTCAAGAGATGGCATCGCAGAGGACATCAACTGAATGATAATAGATGCACTAATATAGGGCATGATGTTCAGGGCAAAAATGGTCATGCGACCCAAGGCGCCACCACTGAACATGTCAAACATACCAAGAATACCGCCCTGGTGTTTAGCCAGCAATTGTGCCATTACCGTAGCATCCACTCCCGGAACCGGGATATAGGTACCTAGACGGTAAATAATTAACGCACCCAATGTAAACCAAATACGCTTTTTTAATTCAGTTGCTTTAGAAAACGCACTGACATTAATATTCGCCGCTAGTTGTTCGGCCATAGAGGCCATAATTTTTATCCTTTCAAAAAAAACAGCGTCACCGTAACAAAACGGGACGCTGTAATTTTACCTTAAAATTAGAATGTAACATAATGTTTTGATCTAAAAATTGATCAAACTTAAATTATATTACCTCTTCATTTCCTAGGCATCTGCAGAAACATCCCCAGATGACGATAAAAGCTTTAGAGAACCACCAGCTTTTTTAACCGCTTCAACAGCTGCCGCTGATGCTCTTGACACTTCCAAGTTGATGGCCTGATTTAGATTTCCATTAGCAAGCAAACAAACGCCAGAGTATTTTTTTCCCTTAAATAAACCGGCTTCACGCAATGCTTTTTCATCGATTAAAGATGATGCATTCAATTTGCCCTGCTCAATAGCGGATGAAAGGGTCCGAAGATTAATTTCCACATAATTTTTGCGAAAAATATTCTTGAACCCTCTTTTTGGCATACGACGGTAAAGTGGAAGCTGTCCACCTTCAAAGCCATTGATTGCCACACCTGAACGTGCCAACTGACCTTTCACGCCTTTACCTGATGTTTTGCCTTTACCAGAACCAATACCTCGTCCAAGACGTTTTTTACGGTATCTCGCTCCGGCATTATCACGAAGTTCATTTAGATTCATTTATCCCTCCACCTTAACGAGGTGGCGAATCTTATTGATCATTCCCTGGACAGCTGGTGTATTTTCCAACTCACGGGTTGCACCAACACGATTCAAACCAAGACCAGTCAATGTTTGCTTTTGATCTTTCTTACGACCAATTGCAGATGCTATCTGAGTTACTTTTACCGTATTACTAGCCATTTACAGCCTCCGCATTTTGAGACGCATGACCAGAATCACGGCGACCAAGAATTTCAGACACCTTCTTTCCACGTCTTGCTGCAACAACTCTTGGACTTGCACATCTTCGCAATGCATCAAAAGTTGCCTTTACCATATTATGTGGATTACGTGAACCTGTTGATTTCGCAACAACATCATTAATTCCAAGGCTTTCAAAAACCGCACGCATTGGACCGCCAGCAATAATACCAGTTCCCGAATCGGCAGATCTTAACACGACCTTACCGGCGCCATAAAAACCTTGCACATCATGATGCAATGTTCTGCCTTCTTTCATGGGAACACGTATCATTGATTTTTTAGCCTGCTCAGTTGCCTTGCGGATTGCTTCAGGCACCTCTCTGGCTTTACCGGCACCATATCCTACACGTCCACGCTGATCACCAACGACGACCAATGCAGCAAAGGCAAAGCGTCGACCACCTTTTACAACTTTAGCAACACGATTAATCGATACCAATTTGTCGATCAAATCTTCATTTTCACGTTCACGTCCACCGCGACCGCCTTCTTTCACTTCACGTGCCATTCGCGACTCCTTTTAGAACGAGAGCCCGCCCTCACGGGCAGCCTCAGCAAGCGCTTTTACACGCCCATGATAAATATAGGAGCCACGATCAAATACGACCTGTTCCAATCCTGCTGCCTTTGCACGCTCAGCAATCAACTTGCCTACGACACGAGCAGCATTAATATCAGCTCCAGTTTTAATTTGTTCTTTAGCCGCTGCATCCAAAGTTGAAGCAGCAACTAAAGTCTTACCAGCCATATCGTCAATAACTTGAGCATAAATATTTTTGCTTGAACGGAAAACCGAAAGACGTGGACGCCCGTTTCCTTTCTGACGAAGCTGATAACGCAACCGTCTGCGACGGCGCGTTTGTAATTCACGTTGCATACCCATTATTTTTTCTTGCCTTCTTTGCGACGTATAATCTCATCTTCATAACGAACACCTTTACCTTTATAAGGTTCAGGTTTTCTAAAATTACGTATATCCAGTGCGATTTGACCAACACGTTGTTTATCATTACCTTCAACAACAATTGCCGTTGGACGTGGCGTTGTAATTTTAATATCAGATGGAATTGGATAAACAACATCGTGTGAATAACCAAGATTCATAACAAGATTTGAACCTTGAACAGCGGCACGAAACCCAGTTCCCGTGATTTCCAGGGCCTTGGTATAACCTTCGGAAACACCTTTGACCATATTCGCAATTAATGCTCTGGTAGTGCCCCACATTGTTCTTGCGGCAACACCATCATCTTTTGGCTTAACAGTAACCTGATTATCTTCAATAACAGTTTCAATATGTTCAGATACAGGCAGAGACAATTCGCCTCTTTTACCTTTGACAACAATTTTACCGTCTTTCAGAGAAACTTGTACCCCTTGCGGAATCTGCACGGGATTTTTGCCTACACGTGACATTGATCCCTCCTCTTAGAATACACGACAGAGCACTTCACCACCAACATTGGCGGCACGTGCTTCAATATCAGATAAAACACCCTGAGGTGTTGACAAAATGGATACTCCAAGGCCGCCATAAACACGTGGCAATTCTTTAATTTTAGAATAAACGCGACGACCTGGTTTAGATACTCTCTGAATTTCTTTAATAACAGGAGCACCTTCAGAATACTTCAATTCAATGCGAAGCTGGCTTATTCCCTTGCGAAGCTCTTCTTTCTTATATCCGCGAATATAACCTTCACGCTTTAATGCTTCCAAAACATTAACTCTCAAATTAGAAGCGGGAACCACACAAAATGAATGACGAGCTGATTGTGCATTACGTATACGGGTGAGCATATCACCCAATGGATCAGATAATGACATCTATATATCCCTTACCAGCTTGATTTAACCATACCAGGGATTTGCCCGGTAGATGCCAATTCACGCAATGCGATACGGCAAAGTTCAAATTTACGGTAATTCCCACGAGAGCGACCAGTTAGTTTACAACGCAAACGCACTCTTACTCGTGAACCATTACGAGGAAGTTTAGCCAATTTCAAAGATGCATCAAAACGATCTTCAACTGGTAAACTTCTATCCATTACAATATTTTTTAACGCAATGCGTTTTGCTTTATCACGTGCGGACATACGTGCACGCTTCGCATTACGATAAATGGCTGAAGTTTTTGCCATGTTTAATTTTACCCTCCGGAACCTGTCGACTATATCGACCGTTTTCCAAAAAAAACAAATTTGCAAGGTAATGTATCACCTTGCAGCGAAAGAACAATTTCCTATCCAATAAATGGAAGGGAAAATGCTTTTAACAAAGCCTTGGCTTCGTTATTGGTCTTGGCTGTTGTTACAAACACAATATCCATACCACGTACTTCGTCTACTTTATCGTAAACGATTTCAGGAAATACAATCTGTTCTTTCAAACCCATTGCAAAATTTCCACGACCATCAAATCCTTTGTTTGCTGGCAACCCTCTAAAATCACGAACACGTGGCAAAGCGATTGTAACCAAACGATCCAGAAATTCATACATACGGTTTTTACGTAATGTAACTTTACATCCAATGGGTAAACCAGCACGAATTTTAAATCCAGCAATCGCTTTCTTAGTAAGTGTTTTAACGGCTTTTTGACCGGCAATCAAGGTCATTTCTTCCGTGGCAGCATCCAGTTTCTTTTGATCCCCTGCCGCTTCTCCAACACCCATGTTTAAAACAATTTTTTCAAGACGCGGAATCTGCATTTCGTTTTTGTAATTGAATTGTTCACGTAACTTTTGACGCAATTCATTTTTGTAAAGCGTGTAAAGGCGTGCTTCAGAGCGAACTTGACTATTTTCTGACATATCCACCTCTCTTAACCTTCGATCACTTCACCGGTGGCTTTGGCAACACGAAGCTTACGACCGTCTTCCAAAACTCTAAATCCAACACGAGTAGGTTTCCCTGATTTTGGATCTACCAATTTAAGATTTGACAAGTGAATAGCCTTTTCACGCTCAATAATGCCACCAGCATCACCCATGCGGGTTGGTTTCTTATGATGTTTGGCAACCGCCACACCACGAACCACTGCCTTATTTTCAACAGGAGAAATTGACAGGACTTCACCCTGCACACCTTTCTGAGGCCCTGTAATAACGATTACTTGATCGCCTTTTTTAATACGTGCAGCCATTATAAAACCTCCGGAGCTAAGGAGATAATTTTCATGAATTGACGTGCACGCAACTCCCTTACTACCGGGCCGAAAATACGTGTGCCAATTGGTTCGTTTTGTTTATTTATCAATACAGCAGCATTTTTATCAAAACGTATTGAGGTTCCATCAGGACGACGAACAGGATAGCTTGTTCTGACAATCACAGCTTGATGGACATCACCTTTTTTTACTTTGCCACGAGGAATAGCCTCTTTGACAGAAACGACGATCACGTCGCCGACCGAAGCGGTTTTCCGCTTTGAACCGCCCAGTACCTTAATGCACTGCACCTCTCTTGCACCTGAATTATCAGCCACAGTTAGGTTGGTCTCGGGATGGATCATAGTTAAGCCTCCCTTAAGCTTCTATGCTGGATACTTGCTCAGCCGCACCAAGAGGTGCACCGTTGCGAGAAATCACAGTCCATGTTTTCCTTTTTGAAATCGGAGGAGATTCAATGATACGAACCATATCTCCAATTTGACACTCATTTAATTCATCATGCGCCGCATATTTTTTCGAACGACGAATGAATTTTTTATAAAGCGGGTGCATAACGCGACGAACAACCAAAACAGAAACTGTTTTGTCCATTTTATCGCTTGTCACCCGACCGGTTAGAACGCGCCTTGGCATCGCCCATTAACTCCTCAGGACTTGCCGGCAGATGCAGCAGCACCTGCGGCGTTTTTGTTAACTTCAGTCATAATGGTCTTAATCCGTGCAATATCTCGACGGATTACCCCAATTCGACCCACACCCTCATTTTGACCAGTCGCACGTTGGAAACGTAAATTAAACTGTTCACGTCGCAAATCAATTAACAACGTCTTTAATTCGTCCACCGTTTTAGCGCGCAGATCAGCTGGCTTTTTTGCCTTTGCCATTCTAGGCCTCTCCTATACGGGTTACAAATTTCGTTTTAATTGGCAGCTTCGCAGCACCGAGCGTTAATGCCTCTTTTGCAATTTCGGGACTTACACCTTCAATCTCAAATAGGATACGACCCGGTTTGATACGAGCAACCCAATATTCAGGAGACCCTTTTCCAGATCCCATACGAACTTCTGCTGGTTTACTAGAGACAGGAAGGTCTGGAAAAACTCTAATCCACACACGTCCCATACGTTTCATCGCACGTGTAATCGCACGACGAGACGCTTCAATTTGACGGGCTGTAATACGTTCTGGCTGCAGTGCTTTCAAACCATAGGTTCCAAAATTAAGCTCTGTCCCACCTTTAGCCATTCCGTGAATACGGCCTTTATGAGCTTTGCGGAATTTAGTCCGCCGCGGAGATAGCATTATTTAAAATCCTCATGCGTTGTAATAGCTTTATTAATAACTATTATGCTCCAATTAATCAATTACCTTTGTGGTGCCTGATCAGCAGCACGGCGATCCTGGGCCAATGGATCATGGGCCATGATTTCGCCCTTAAAAATCCAAACCTTTACACCACATTTCCCATAGGTTGTATGAGCTGCGGCAACACCATAATCAATATCTGCTCTTAAAGTATGCAAGGGAACGCGTCCTTCACGATACCATTCGATGCGTGCAATTTCAGCACCACCAAGACGACCACTGCAATTGATACGAATTCCCTGTGCACCTAAACGCATTGCTGACTGCACTGCTCTTTTCATAGCACGACGAAACGCCACACGTCTTTCCAGCTGCTGGGCAATATTTTCAGCAACAAGTGTCGCATCAATTTCTGGTTTACGTATTTCAACAATATTCAATGCAACCTCTGCACCGGCCATTGATGTTAATTCTTTACGTAAGCTATCAATATCCTGACCTTTTTTACCAATAACGATTCCGGGGCGCGCCGCATAAATCGTTACACGAGGCTTTTTAGCTGGTCGTTCAATAACAACCCTGGAAACACCCGCACCTGCAAGTTTCTTGCGTAAATGGTCACGAAGTTTGAAATCTTCAAATAATAATTTGGTATAATCATTATCTGCATACCAACGACTATCCCAAGTACGATTGATACCCAAACGCAACCCAATTGGATTAACTTTTTGACCCATATTATGCTGCCTTTCCTTCAGAAGAATCGTTTTCGTCACGCTCAGCAACGACAATCTTCAAATGACTAAAGAATTTCTGAATTTGCGCTGAACGTCCACGACCCCTGGCATGAAAACGACGCATAACCATCGCTTTACCTACCTCTGCCTTGGATACAATCAAACGGTCTACATCAAGTTGATGATTGTTTTCCGCATTTGCAATCGCGCTTTCCAGAATTGTTTTAACTTCTTTAGCAATTCTTCTTTTAGAAAAGGTTAATTTTGCCAAAGCAGTGGATGCAGGTTGATTACGAATCAATCCTGCAACAAGATTTAGTTTTCGTGGACTTACACGAATATTACGTCCAATTGCCTGAGCTTCGGTTTCAGCGAGTGCACGATCATGTTTTGGTTTACTCATATCCTAGCCCCGCTTTACTTTTTTGTCTGCTGCATGACCATTGAATGTACGGGTTGGAGAAAATTCACCGAATTTATGACCTACCATATTTTCACTGACCTGCACTGGTAAAAATTTATGGCCGTTGTAAACACCAAAAACCAAACCAACAAACTGCGGCAAAATGGTGGAACGGCGTGACCAAATTTTAATCACATCGTTACGACCTGAAGCGCGTGCGGTTTCAGCTTTCTTAAGTAAATACCCGTCTACAAACGGGCCTTTCCAGACGGATCTTGCCATCTCTATTTGCCCCTTTTATTTGCCTGTCTTACGGCGACGGATAATCAAGCTGTCCGTACGCTTATTGACTCTTGTTTTATAACCTTTAGTTGGTTTACCCCATGGTGTCACAGGATGACGACCACCAGAAGTACGACCTTCACCACCACCATGAGGATGGTCAACCGGGTTCATAACAACACCACGGTTGTGTGGACGACGGCCTAACCAACGGCTACGTCCCGCCTTACCAAAATGCTGGTTCATGTTATCTGGATTGGATACGGCACCAACTGTTGCCATACATTCACCACGCACCAAACGCAATTCATTCGACTGCAGTTTGATTTGTGCATATCCAGCATCCTTACCAACCAACTGAGCGTAAGTTCCAGCTGAACGAACCAGTTTTCCGCCGGCTCCTTCTTTTAATTCAATATTGTGAATAATGGTTCCTACAGGGATAGCTGCTAAAGGCATTGCATTTCCAGGCTTAACATCTACACGCTGACCTGCGATTACAACATCTCCAGCTTTTAATCTTTGAGGTGCCAGAATATAAGATAACTCACCGTCTTCATATTTGATCAACGCGATAAAAGCAGTTCGATTGGGATCATATTCTAACCGTTCAACAGTTGCAGGCATATCATATTTACGTCTTTTAAAATCGACATAACGGTATGACTGTTTATGCCCACCCCCAATAAAACGAGAGGTAATTCGACCATTATTATTACGTCCACCCGTCTTGTTCTTACCTTCGGTAAGCGTCTTGACAGGTTTACCTTTCCAAAGCTCCTTACGGTCAATTAGAACCGTGCCACGAAGACTTGGAGTAACTGGTTTAAAGTGCTTAAGTGCCATTAATTCCTACCTCACACTTATGACAACTTGGTTGTCAAATCAATTGACTGACCTTCAGCAAGTTGAACAAAAGCTTTTTTAACATCAGAACGACGCCCTAACCGACCTCGAAATCTTTTTGTCTTACCTTTTAAAATCAGCGTATTAACACCCAACACTTTCACACCGAACAAAGTTTCAATCGCAACTTTGATTTGAGGCTTAGTAGCGTTTGATGCAACTTTAAACGCAATTTGATTTTTTTCAGACAAAAAGGTTGCCTTTTCAGTAATCAAGGGCGCGCGAATAATGTTAAACATCGCTTCACGAGACATTTTTTCCGCCTTTTGGCGAATTGAAAGAATATTCGTCATACCAGGCGCTCCTTTAACCCATCAACTGCTGCGCGCGTAATAGCCAAAATGTCATGATTTAAAATGTCATAAACATTTGCACCAATTGTTGGAAGAATATCTACTGAAGCGATATTTCTTACTGCACGTCCAAAATTCTCATCAATATTTGCATCAATAATTAAAGTTGAATTCCAGCCCAACACTTTTAATTTTGCAGCTAATTCAGATGTTCTTGCAGTATTATTGGCTTCGTCAATAACGACCAACTTACCTTCTGCCAATTTCTGTGATAAAGCAGAAATAAGGCCAAGACGCCTTACTTTCTTTGGCAAATCATACCCATGATCACGTACTACTGGACCATGAACAATGCCACCGGCACGAAACTGCGGTCCACGTAACGAACCTTGACGCGCATTACCTGTACCTTTTTGCCGATAAGGTTTTTTTGTTGTTCCAGAAACTTCACCACGCCCCTTAATCTTATGATTGCCAGAACGACGTTTGGCAAGCTGCCAATGCACAACTCTTGCCATAATATCTGGACGGGGTTCAATACCGAAAATTTCATCTGGAAGCGTAATATTGCCAGCACTTCCATTATCGAAGGTTTTGATTTCTACATCCATAGTGTTCAACCTTCCTCAGCAATCGCTGCTAATGCTGCCGGAAATGGTGCATCAGCATGACGAGGCTTTTTGATCGCATCACGCAAGAGAACAAACCCGTTTTTCGCACCAGGCACTGCACCTTTAATCATGATCAAATTTTTCTCTACATCTACAGCAGCAACCTCAAGATTCTGCGTCGTTACACGCTCACTACCTAAATGGCCTGCCATCTTCTTATTTTTAAATGTTTTGCCAGGGTCTTGTCTATTCCCTGTGGAACCATGCGAACGATGACTAATTGAAACACCATGAGTTGCTTCCAACCCCTTGAAGTTCCAACGTTTCATTCCACCTGCAAATCCCTTACCTTTACTGGTCCCAGTTACGTCCACCTTTTGTCCTACAACAAAATGAGCGGCAGTCAATCTTGCCCCCGCCTCAACAGCAGCGTCTTCCGTAACACGAAATTCTACAAGTTTCTGTTTTGGTTCAACTTTTACCCGTGCAAAATGACCACGATTAGGCTTGCTAACATTTTTTACCTTAGCTTTACCATACCCCAATTGAAGGGCTGTGTATCCATCACGTTCATTTGTACGAGCATCAACTACTTGTACTTCATCCAAGTACAATACAGTGACTGGCACATGAGTGCCGTCCTCTTTAAATAGTCGGGTCATTCCCAACTTTTTTGCGATCAATCCTGTACGCATCGTCTGGACCTTATAGCTTAATCTCGACATCAACGCCAGCGGCGAGGTCAAGTTTCATGAGAGCGTCCACGGTCTGCGGGTTGGGCTCAACAATATCTAACAAACGCCGGTGCGTTCTGATTTCGAACTGCTCACGACTCTTCTTATTAATATGGGGTGAACGGTTAACTGTAAACCGCTCAATGTGCGTTGGCAACGGGATTGGTCCCCTTACCTGTGCCCCCGTACGCTTCGCTGTATTTACGATTTCACGAGTGCTATTATCCAACACACGATAATCGTAAGCTTTAAGGCGAATACGGATGTTTTGGCTTTCCATTTATTTCTGCCTACAAAAACGAATCCTTTTCGGATCCAAGAACAACAAGATTCCCAGCCGCAAAAACAGCTGGGAATCCAAACTAATTAGCCGAGACTATTCGGTAATTTTGGAAACTACACCAGCCCCAACAGTACGTCCACCTTCGCGAATAGCGAATCGCAGACCTTCATCCATGGCAATAGGAGCAATCAATTCAACATCCATTGCCGCATTATCACCAGGCATCACCATTTCCACACCTTCTGGAAGATGTACAACACCAGTTACGTCAGTTGTACGGAAATAGAATTGTGGACGGTAATTAGTGAAGAATGGAGTATGACGCCCACCTTCTTCTTTTGTAAGAATATAAGCTTCCGCCTTGAATTTGTTATGTGGCTTAATGGTTCCTGGTTTAGCCAGAACTTGACCACGTTCAACATCTTCACGTTTTGTTCCACGAAGAAGCGCACCGATATTGTCACCCGCTTCACCACGGTCAAGCAACTTGCGGAACATTTCAACACCGGTAACCGTTGTTTTTGTTGTTGGATGAATACCAACAATTTCAACTTCTTCACCAACAGTGATTTCACCACGTTCCACACGTCCGGTGACAACCGTACCACGTCCAGAAATAGAGAAAACATCCTCAATTGGCATCAAGAATGGACGATCAATTGGACGTTCTGGCTGCGGGATATATTCATCAACAGCATTCATCAGGTCAAGAATACGGTTTTTACCCAATTCTGGATCACCATCTTCAAGGGCAACCAAAGCTGATCCTTTGATAATGGGAATATCATCTCCAGGAAATTCATACGAAGAAAGTAATTCACGAATTTCCATTTCAACAAGCTCAAGAAGTTCAGGATCATCAACTTGGTCACATTTATTCATGAATACGACCAGTGCTGGAACGCCAACCTGACGAGCCAAAAGAATATGTTCACGAGTCTGTGGCATAGGACCGTCAGCAGCTGAAACAACCAGGATAGCACCATCCATCTGTGCCGCACCTGTGATCATGTTTTTAACATAGTCAGCGTGACCAGGACAGTCAACATGAGCATAGTGACGTTTGTCTGTTTCATACTCAACGTGTGCTGTTGAAATGGTAATACCACGGGCACGTTCTTCAGGTGCCTTATCGATCATGTCATAGGCAGTAAAATCCGCACCGCCTTTTTCCGCCAAAACTTTCGTTATAGCAGCTGTTAATGTTGTTTTACCATGATCAACGTGACCAATAGTTCCAATGTTACAGTGCGGTTTATTCCGCTCAAATTTAGCCTTTGCCATTGTCTCTCTCCGTTAACTCGGTTTTTACCAAGAAATTCGGTTAAAATAAATTAAGTTTAAACTTATACTTACCAGCGATAATGACTGAATGCTTTATTTGCTTCAGCCATACGGTGAGTATCCTCGCGCTTTTTAACAGCCGCTCCACGATTATTGATAGCGTCATGCAATTCGTTTGACAATCTTTCTTGCATAGTATTTTCGCCACGTTTGCGGGAAGCGTCAATTAACCAGCGAATTGCTAATGCCTGACGACGGTCAGCACGAACTTCTACAGGCACCTGGTACGTTGCACCGCCTACACGGCGTGAACGAACTTCAACGGCTGGCTTAACATTATCCAAAGCTTCGTGAAACAGGTTTACAGGGTCCGCTGATTCACCGCCACGGGCACGTAGAGATTCCAATGCACCATAAACGATTTTTTCAGCAATAGATTTTTTACCATCATACATCAACGCATTCATGAAACGCGTGATGACCACATCACCAAACTTAGGATCGGGAAGTATCTCACGCTTTACTGCGCGGTGTCGGCGACTCATGCCTTTTAATTCCTCTTATTTTGGACGTTTAGCACCATACAAAGAACGACGTTGACGTCGCTTTGCGATTCCTTGTGTATCCAGAACACCACGTAAAATATGATAACGCACGCCTGGCAAATCCTTAACACGTCCACCACGTATTAAGACCACACTATGTTCTTGCAAGTTATGACCCTCACCAGGAATATAACTCACCACCTCATAACCGTTTGTCAGACGTACCTTTGCAACTTTACGCAATGCTGAGTTTGGCTTTTTAGGTGTTGTTGTATAAACACGAGTACATACCCCTCGTTTTTGCGGGCATCCCTGCAAAGCAGGAACCTTATTGCGCTTGGCAGCAGGTTCGCGGCCTTTAGCGATTAATTGGTTAATGGTCGGCATTCGCCTTTCCCGATCCTTACTATTTCTAGGTCAAGCAACGCAATATCGTTACTCGACGGTCATTACAACAATTAACATTTAATTAAATAAATGCCACTAAAGTTGGCATAAAAATAAAACCATATACCTTATAAACGATGTTTTATCTAATGTGCCATAAATTTATTCAACAGACAACGATGCTTTTTAACAAGACCCTTGTTAAATTGCAAGCTATTTTTAAAACAGCTTAAAATTGAACTAGGTATCCTTGTAAAAAACATTTTATTTTTGCCAAAAGACAAAAATGACCCGTATTTTAACTTATTAAATGGGCATTTCTACCCATTTGATAAAACTGAAAACGAATAAAGTTATATACCTATACCTTATTCAGTGACCTGAGTCACGTCCTTTATTTCATTATTTTCTGATGTAACAGAAGAAAGTTCAATTTCCACTTCATCATTCATCTTATTTGCATTCAGAATTCGCTGTCTATCTCTTGAATAGGCCATGGCACGGAATCTGTTCATGACACTACCCGTTCCTGCAGGAACAAGACGTCCGACGATTACATTCTCCTTTAATCCCATCAAGGTATCAACCTTTCCCGCAGATGCTGCCTCTGTCAATACACGAGTTGTTTCCTGGAAGGAAGCCGCTGAAATAAAGGATTTGGTTTGTAACGCAGCTTTGGTGATACCCTGTAAAACTGGTGAACCCATTGCAGGACGCTCATTGGCGTTCATCCGTTTGATATTTTCTTGTTCAAATTCCAAGCGATCTACAGTTTCACCAATTAAATAAGTCGTATCACCTGGATCCGTCACCTCAATCTTCTGCAGCATTTGACGAACGATCACTTCAATATGTTTATCATTGATCTTCACGCCCTGAAGACGATAAACACTTTGAATTTCATCAATCAGATAATCTGATAAGGCTTCAATTCCAAGAACCTTTAAAATATCATGAGGAACACGAGGCCCATCAACAAGAGGATCGCCCTTACGGACAAAGTCACCTTCCTGTACAGAAATATGTTTTCCCTTAGGAATCAAATATTCTGTTTCTTCACCAGTGTCCTCATTACGTACAACGATCCGACGTTTTGCCTTATAGTCTTTTCCGAATTCAACCACACCATCATTTTCAGCAATAATCGCATGATCTTTCGGACGACGTGCCTCGAAAAGTTCAGCCACCCGTGGAAGACCCCCGGTAATATCACGCGTCTTGGAACCTTCTCTTGGAATACGAGCCAAGACATCACCGGCATTAACCTGCGCCCCATTTTCCACAGAAAGCAGGGAATCTGGAGACAAGAAGTAACGTGCGTCGTTACCGTTCCCCAACTTCATGACTTCCCCATTTGAATCCTTTAACTGCAAGCGTGGTCTCAAATCACGAGATTTACTTGTTTGCTTATAGTCAACAACAACTTTTGAAGAAAGCCCCGTGACTTCATCCATCCGTTCAACCAGTGTAATACCTTCAATCAGATCCTGATACTCAATTGTACCTGATTTTTCAGTAATAATAGGTAGGGTATATGGATCCCATTCTGCCATTTTCTGATGACGCTTGACATTCGATCCATTTTTAGCAAGCAAACGTGCACCATAGGGAATACGATAATGAGCGCGTTCAATTCCATTATCATCCAACAGGATAATTTCACAGTTTCTGGACATGACAATGTCAAATCCCTGACTGTTTTGAACAACATTCAGATTTACAATCTTGACCTTGCCATCGCGGGAGGATTCAACCATAGATTGTTCTGCACCTTTTTGTGCTGCACCGCCAATATGAAATGTACGCATTGTCAACTGAGTCCCGGGCTCACCAATTGACTGAGCAGCAATAACACCGACAGCCTCTCCTATATTAACAGGAGTTCCGCGAGCAAGATCACGACCATAACAATGAGCGCATACGCCAACCTGACTGTCACAGGTTAGAACAGAACGAATCATCACACTTTCAACATTAGCCTTTTCGATCGCCTCAACCTCGGCCTCCTCCAGAAGCGTGTTACGAGGATAAAGAATTTTACCAGTTGCTGGATCAGTTACATCTGCCGCCAATGTACGTCCAAGAATACGTTCTGCAAGTGAAGAAATAACCTCACCACCATCCATTACCGCACGAACAACCAATCCGCGTTCTGTTCCACAATCTGGCTCAACAATAATGCAATCCTGAGCAACGTCAACCAGACGACGAGTAAGATATCCAGAGTTTGCGGTTTTCAGGGCCGTATCAGCCAATCCTTTACGTGCACCATGAGTCGATGTAAAATAATCAAGAACAGAAAGACCTTCCTTGAAATTGGCAATAATAGGTTGTTCAATAATTTCACCTGACGGTTTCGCCATCAGACCACGCATACCGGCCAACTGCTTCATCTGGGCTGGGGACCCACGAGCTCCAGAATGGCTCATCATCCAGACAGAATTGATGGGTTGGCCAGGCTCTACATGTGAAATCTTTTTCATCATCGCTGCCTGAACCTCATCCGTACAACGTGACCAGGCATCAACAACCTTGTTATAACGCTCTCCTGCTGTAATCAAACCGTCCTGATATTGCTGCTCAAACTCCTTAACCTCTTCGGTTGTCTTGGCGACCAGTTCCTTTTTCGCATCAGGAATGATCATATCATCCTTACCAAAGGAAATACCAGCTTTAGCAGCGTAAGAGAATCCTAGTCCCATCATACGATCCGCAAAAATCACACATTCCTTCTGACCACAATGACGATAGACAATATCGATAATATCTGAAATTGTCTTTTTCGTTAATTGTTGATTGATCAATGAAAAATTGATTGCTGGGTGTTTTGGAAGAATCTGTGAAATCAGCATTCTACCTGCGGTTGTCACTACCTTTTGATAAACCAGCTCACCATCCGCATTCTTTGTTTGAAAACGACAACGAATTTTATCGTGAAGCTTCAAGGTTCTGGATGACAATGCATGTTCAATCTCACCGATATTCGCAAAAAGAGGTGCCCCCTTTTTAATAAGATGACCTTCAGAATCATATTCGGATTGATCTGGAGTTAATTTAAATTCAGGAATTTCCAGACTTAAATAATACAGCCCCAATACAATATCCTGAGATGGAACAATAATAGGCTTACCACTAGCAGGACTAAGAATATTATTTGTGGACATCATCAAAACACGTGCTTCGAGCTGCGCTTCCAAACTCAATGGCACATGAACCGCCATCTGATCACCGTCAAAATCTGCATTGAAGGCAGTACATACCAATGGATGCAACTGAATCGCTTTACCCTCAATCAAAACAGGCTCGAAAGCTTGAATACCCAAGCGGTGTAAAGTTGGTGCGCGGTTAAGCATGACAGGATGTTCACGAATAACCTCTTCAATAATATCCCAAACTTCTGGACGTTCTTTCTCAACCATACGCTTAGCTGCCTTAATGGTCGTCGCATGCCCATATTTTTCAAGCTTGGAATATATAAATGGCTTGAACAATTCCAATGCCATTTTTTTAGGCAAACCGCATTGATGCAATTTCAATTCAGGACCAACCACAATCACTGAACGTCCAGAATAATCCACACGTTTACCAAGCAGGTTTTGACGGAAACGTCCCTGTTTTCCTTTAAGCATATCTGCCAAGGATTTTAATGGTCGTTTATTCGCCCCTGTAATTGCCCGTCCTCTACGTCCATTATCAAACAACGCATCAACAGATTCCTGCAACATACGTTTTTCATTACGAATGATAATATCCGGTGCACGCAATTCCATTAACCGTTTCAACCGATTATTACGGTTGATGACACGACGGTACAAATCATTGAGATCTGATGTGGCAAAACGGCCTCCGTCCAATGGGACAAGCGGTCTTAATTCAGGTGGAATGACTGGTACAACACTCATGATCATCCATTCAGGACGACAACCACTTTCTGCAAAAGCTTCCACAAGTTTTAAACGTTTTACAAGTTTCTTACGTTTGACTTCAGAGGTCGTTTCTTTTAATTCGGCGCGTAATTCGACTTTTTCAACATCACAATCGATATTGACCAGAATTTTCTTAATCGCTTCCGCACCAATCCCTATTTCAATACCTTCATGCCCATATTCTTCCATGGCATCAAGATATTGATCCTCAGTCAGCAGGCTAAATTGTTTTAATGGCGATGTCCCGGGTTCTAAAACAACATAATTTTCAAAATACAAAACCCTCTCGAGATCTTTCAAAGTCATATCGATCATTAATCCGATACGACTTGGGAGAGATTTCAAAAACCAAATATGTGCAACCGGGCTTGCAAGCTCAATATGCCCCATACGTTCACGACGCACTTTGGCAAGCGTAACTTCAACACCGCATTTTTCACATACTATGCCACGGAATTTCATCCGTTTATATTTACCACAAAGACATTCATAATCCTTGATCGGACCGAAAATGCGCGCACAAAACAATCCATCCCGTTCTGGTTTAAAAGTACGATAATTGATTGTCTCTGGCTTTTTCACTTCACCATAAGACCAAGACCGTATCTGTTCAGACGAGGCCAATTGAATTTTAATCTGATCAAACGTCATTGCTTGGCCAGTCTGACCAAGAATTTTCATAAGTTCATTCATTCGCCAAAAACCTTTTGGGGGGTTGAGGTATTCATAAACTGAATACCTCATTGATAATATTTAAAAAACCTAACAATCTACTTTATTCAGCACTTTGTTCAAGTTCAACATTTAAGCCAAGGGATTTTAATTCCTTCACTAGCACATTAAAGCTTTCAGGTATACCAGCCTCAAAATCGTCCTGATCTTTAACGATCGCTTCATAAACCTTAGTACGGCCTGAAACGTCATCTGATTTAACCGTAAGCATTTCCTGCAAGGTATAGGCAGCCCCATAAGCCTCCAAGGCCCATACCTCCATTTCCCCGAAACGCTGGCCACCAAATTGGGCTTTACCACCCAATGGTTGTTGCGTCACCAATGAGTAAGGACCAATAGAACGCGCATGGATTTTATCATCAACCAGGTGATGCAACTTAAGCATGTAAATATAACCAACCGTCACTTGGCGCTCAAAAGGATCTCCCGTACGTCCATCAATCAATGTACTTTGCGCCGAAGGATTAAGCCCCGCCTCTTTCAACATGTTTTCGATATCAGGAATGCTTGCTCCATCAAACACCGGAGTCATAATCGAGACACCCTTACGAAGATCATTACAGAAATTAAGCAGTTCAGCCTCTGAAAGATTGGCTATTTTTTCATTAAACGTTTTTTCGCCATAAATCAATCTAAGGCGATCCAAAAGTTCCTGTTTCTTTTCACCAGTCTTCATATACTGATCAACAACTTGGCTGACTTGTCTACCCAGATTTGCACAGGCCCATCCCAAATGAGTTTCAAGGATCTGACCAACATTCATACGGGAAGGCACACCCAACGGATTCAACACGATATCAACAGAGGTTCCATCCTCAAGAAATGGCATGTCCTCAACTGGCACAACACGGGAAACAACACCCTTATTTCCATGACGACCGGCCATTTTATCCCCAGGCTGTAATTTTCTTTTAACGGCAATGAAAACCTTAACCATTTTCATAACACCAGGAGGAAGCTCGTCACCACGCTGGATCTTATCAACCTTGTTGTTGAAACGCGCCTGAATATTGGAAACCTCACGATCAAAGTCACGTTTTATCTGTTCAATATTAGCCATTACATCATCATCGGCAACAATGATATGACGCCATGTTCCACGGGGATGTTCGGCCAACACTTCTTCCGTTAAATCCGTTCCTGATCTAATTCCCTTGAATCCTGCCCCGGCTTTCTGATTGAGAAGATTCTCTTTCAACCTGTTATAGAACGCACGTTCTTGAATGGCCAACTCATCATCACGATCCTTGCTTAACCGTTCAATTTCAGCACGTTCAATTGCCATTGCACGCTCATCTTTATCAATACCGCGACGAGAGAAAACACGAACATCGACAACGGTCCCACTTGTTCCAGGCGGTAATTTCAGGGATGTATCACGAACATCAGAAGCCTTTTCACCAAAAATAGAACGTAAAAGCTTTTCTTCAGGTGTCATCGGGCTTTCACCCTTGGGGGTGATTTTACCCACCAAGATATCACCGGGATTTACTTCAGCACCAATATACACGATACCAGCTTCATCCAGATTGCGCAGCGCTTCCTCCCCGACATTGGGGATATCCCGAGTTATTTCCTCTTGGCCCAATTTTGTGTCACGTGCCATCACCTCAAATTCTTCAATATGAATGGAAGTAAACACATCATCCCGCGCAATACGTTCTGAAATCAGTATTGAATCTTCGAAATTGTAACCATTCCATGGCATGAAGGCAACAAGAACGTTCCGGCCAAGCGCCAATTCACCAAGCTCTGTTGAAGGACCATCAGCGATAATATCGCCAGCCTTAATATGATCACCAACATAAACCAATGGACGCTGATTGATACAAGTTGACTGGTTAGAACGCGTGTATTTCCGTAAACGGTAAATATCAACACCTTGCGTTGCACCATTTTCATCCGTTGCACGGACAACAATACGAGCTCCATCAATCTGATCAACAATACCACCACGACGAGCCACAATCGTTGCTCCAGAATCTCTTGCAACTGCAGCTTCCATTCCTGTTCCAACTAATGGCGCATCTGACCGAATTAATGGAACGGCTTGACGCTGCATGTTTGATCCCATCAAGGCACGGTTTGCATCATCGTTTTCAAGGAACGGAATCAGGGCGGCGGCAACAGAAACCAATTGCTTTGGCGAAACATCACAAGCAGTAACCTCTTCTGGTTTTACCAGTTGAAAATCGCCATTTTGTCTTACAGAAACAAGATCTCCTGTCAAATGTCCATGACTGTCCTGTTTGGCATCTGCCTGTGCGACGATAAGCTTTTCCTCTTCCATGGCGGAAAGATATTTCCACCCATCTTGCAACTGACCATCCTTGACCAAACGATAAGGTGTCTCAATAAACCCGTATTTGTTTACTTTTGCATACGTTGCCAAAGAATTGATCAAACCAATATTTGGACCTTCGGGCGTTTCAATCGGACAAATACGTCCATAATGTGTCGGATGAACGTCACGAACTTCAAATCCGGCACGTTCACGGGTCAGCCCGCCCGGTCCCAAAGCGGATAAACGACGTTTATGTGTAACTTCTGACAATGGGTTCGTTTGATCCATAAATTGCGATAACTGTGATGAACCAAAAAATTCACGAACGGCGGCAACAGCCGGTTTTGCATTAATAAGGTCATGCGGCATGACTGTATCAATATCAACAGAGCTCATTCTTTCACGAATGGCACGTTCCATTCTTAACAAACCAAGACGATATTGGTTTTCCATCAATTCACCCACAGAACGTACACGACGATTTCCAAGATTATCGATATCATCGACACTTCCTTGTCCATCTTTTAATTCGCACATGATTTTGATCGTCCGCAAAATATCAATTTTACGAAGCGTACGAATAGTGTCATCCCCTTCCACACCAAGACGCATATTCATTTTTACACGTCCAACAGCAGAAAGATCATAACGATCAGCATCAAAGAATAATCCGTGAAACAACGCCTCTGCCGTTTCAGCCGTTGGAGGTTCACCAGGGCGCATGACACGATAAATATCAACCAGCGCATCATCTCTGGACGTATTTTTATCAACAATCAATGTATTTCTGATCCAGGGACCGACATTATTGTCAATCGCCAGCGTCGGTATTTCTTTTAAACCAAGCTCTTCCAGCGTATCCAGTATAGCTTCGGTAATCTCTACACCAGCCTCGGCATAAATTTCACCGGTTTCTTCATTGACCAGATCATGAGCAAAATAACGTCCAAGCAAATCTTCCCGTTTAACAAGCACGTTTTTCGTTTTTTCAGCAATCTTGCGAATAAGCCTTGCAGTCAACTTGACATTTTCTTCAGCTACAATCTCACCAGTATCCGCATCAACCAAAGGGGACAGTAATTTTAAATTGCGAAAAGCATCCTGCTCAAAGGTGCGAGACCAACCATCAGCAACTTTTTTGAAAACTACTGTATTATAAAAATATGAAAGGATTTCATCATCATCCATTCCATGAACAAGAACGGAATCCACATCCCCACCCTCTTTAATTTTCGCCTCTCGCAAAGCAATCGAATTTTCACCCTCAAGAGCATACAAAAAGGTTGTGACAGGAATTTTTCTCTTTCGATCTATTCGGACGTAAATTAAATCTTTACTATCAAATTCAAAATCTAGCCAGGAACCACGATAGGGAATTATTCTTGCCGTAAACAAAAATTTGCCTGATGAATGGGTTTTCCCACCATCATGGTCAAAAAACACCCCTGGACTGCGATGCATTTGAGATACGATTACACGTTCAGTACCATTAATAATAAAGGTGCCATTTTCTGTCATCAAAGGCATATCGCCCATATAGACAGGTTGTTCCTTAATATCACGAATAGAACGAGACCCCGTATCTTCGTCAATATCCCAAACGATCAAACGAAGAACGACTTTTAATGGTGCCGCGTAAGTCAATCCCCGCTGAAGACATTCCTCAACATCATATTTAGGTTCTTCAAATTCATAATTTACAAATTCAAGACGACCATTACCTGCAAAATCGCTGATTGGAAAAATAGATCGAAAAACCTCTTCCAAACCAGTTAATGAACGATTTTCCGGCTTTACATCTCGTTGTAGAAAAGCCTCATAACTTGCCCGTTGCACATCAATTAAATTTGGCATCGGAGCAATTTCAGGAATCCGTCCAAAATTTTTACGAATGCGCTTGCGCCCAGTGAACGATTTGCTTACCGCGTTCATCGTGTATTGTGCCCTATCGCCTGCTTCCGGATAAATTTGTCACACAAACCATCTGGATAATTATAAACTCATGATCCCAATAAGGGATCACACTCTCACTAATCCCTAATATATAAAGGGAATACTATTTTACAATCGTTAAATATATTTCCTTTTAACGACCAAGCAGGCGGAAACCCCTACTCACGAGTTCCGCCTTACCTTATTTTAAAGTCTAACAGCAGAAAGAAAATTTTCTACCGTTTGCTTCATAGCCTTATTTAATTTCGACTGAAGCGCCTTGTTCTTCAAGGGTCTTTTTAATTTTTTCAGCTTCATCCTTACTTACGCCCTCTTTAAGCGTTTTAGGAGCCCCCTCAACCAAATCCTTAGCTTCTTTCAAACCCAGACCTGTGATGGTGCGCACTTCTTTAATAACATTGATCTTCTTATCACCAGATTTAGCAAGAATTACATCGAATTCAGTTTTTTCTTCAGCTGGAGCAGCACCACCAGCAGCTGGAGCAGCGGCAACAGCAACAGGAGCAGCAGCAGAAACGCCCCATTTTTCTTCCAACATTTTAGAAAGCTCAGCAGCCTCTAATACGGTTAAAGCAGATAATTCATCAACAAGTTTAGCTAGATCAGCCATTTATATTCTTCCTATTCATATACTAATAAGTGATTTGAGATAAGTCTACTGATTATTCAGTAACTTTTTAAAGACTTAATTATTTTATTAAGCCGCTTGCACATCACCTTTGTCCGCATAAGCACCAAAAACCCGTGCCAATTGACCAGCAGGAGCTTGTAATACACCAGCAATACGTGTGGCAGGTGTAGAAATAAGCCCAACCAGTTGTGCACGAAGCGCATCCAAGGATGGAAGCTCTGCAAGGGCCTTGACCTGATTCAAATCAAGTAATTGGCCACTTAACGCTCCACCAAGCACAACAAGTTTTTCATTGGTTTTGGCGAACTCGACGGCTACTTTCGCAACAGCAACTGGATCCTCTGCCCAAGCAAGAGCTGTAGGCCCAGTTAGCATTGGCGTAATGCCTTCGAATGGGGTACCTTTTGCGGCGAGGGTGACCAAGCGGTTTTTCCCAACTTTATAAGTTGCCCCAGCAGCACGCATACGACGACGCAAATCCGTAACATCAGCAACCGTTAATCCCGCATTGCGCGTAACAACGACCATTGAAGTGTTTGCGAAAACAGATGCCATGGAAGCAACAAAAGCTTGTTTTTCCGTGCGGTCCAAATCCCGTCTCCATTTTGATCAGTTAAATTTATAACTGTTCAGGTTACCATTTAGATCAATAAAATGAATTTTATTGATCCGGTTCGCCTGTCCTTAACGGAATCACTAGCATATAAATAATTTTTCAATCTATAATACCAGCCCCGTCTTCCATGCGCGGTTCTAAACCTTTAAAATCTTACATTACGTACGGTCTTGGACAGGTTTGAGACATTTTAAAATGTCTCGACAATACTATCCCCTTATTAAAAAGGGATAATAAAACTTTTTTATTAACCAGCGTTAACGCTAGCAATATCCACTTCAATGCCAGGACCCATTGTTGAAGAAAGATAAATCTTTTTCATATAGGTACCTTTAACCCCTGTTGGGCGTGCTTTTTGCACAGTATCAACAAAAACTCGGATATTTTCAAGAAGATTTTCAGCACTAAATGATGCCTTACCCACACCAGCATGAATGACACCGCCCTTTTCGGCACGATATTCAACCTGACCTGATTTTGCAGCTGTTACAGCAGACTTAACATCCATTGTAACAGTTCCCAATTTGGGATTAGGCATCAAACCACGTGGACCAAGAATCTTACCAAGACGCCCAACCAGCGCCATCATGTCAGGGGTTGCAATACAACGGTCAAAATCAACCTGACCCGCCTGCACTTTTTCCGCAAGATCTTCATCACCAACAATATCTGCGCCAGCCGCTTTAGCCTCTTCGGCTCTTTCACCCCGTGCAAAAACAGCAACACGCAAAGTTTTTCCTGTTCCATGTGGCAGTGACATTAAACCTCGAACCATCTGATCCGCATAACGAGGATCAACACCTAGATTAATGGCAATTTCAACTGTTTCGTCAAATTTAGCCTTCGCATTATCACGAATCAATGCAACAGCATCTTTCAATGCGTAAAGCTTATTTCTTTCAATAGAAGCATAAGCTGCAGCAATACGTTTATTCTTTGCCATCTCTTAAGCCTCCTCAACCTTCAAGCCCATGGAACGTGCAGATCCTATCAACATATGAACGGCACCATCAACGTCATTCGCATTCATATCTTTCATCTTTTGCTCAGCGATTTCACGCAATTGGCTGATTTTTACTGTACCAACAGTTGCACCCTTACCAATAACAGAGGCACCTTTGGAAATTTTTGCAGCTTTCAACAAAAAATAAGTATTAGGGGGTGTTTTAGTGATGAAGCTAAATGTACGATCTGCATAAGCTGTGATCACGACAGGAATAGGCATTCCTGGTTCCAAGCTTTGTGTTGCAGCATTAAACTCTTTACAAAATTGCATAATATTTAAGCCGCGCTGACCTAGGGCAGGCCCAACAGGTGGGGATGGATTCGCCTTTCCAGCTGGAATTTGCAATTTAATGTAGCCAACAATCTTTTTGGCCATATCCGGGTCTCCTTAACATTAATCTACCCAGACCGCGGTTCACACGAAAACCCAAAGAAAAATTCTTTTTTCCTTGTTGCTAAAGTAATCTCCCGCGTTCCGATAAGAGTTGATATTTTTCTTATAGTTTACAAAGTTTGTCAAGATTTTATTTAAAATCCAATAAAATATTATTCTTAAAGATTGAAAAAAAAATTATTCTTTTAAAAATTACAATTAATCAATAATTAATATAATCTAAAGGTAATCAATCAATGAAACATCTCATGATTTTACGTTGCGGTACAAAATCCATTCACAAATCATGGATACACCTTATACAAAAAATAATGGACATCGCTTTTGTATATTATGATAATGCTGATTTTTCACAAGACAACCCTACTTACACATATAAAGTTGAAGGAACAAAATTAAGTGGGGTTCATGACTTCATCATTAATAACCCAGATATTATTAATCAATATGATTTCTTTTGGCTATTTGAAGACGATTTATATATTTCCTATCAATCAGCAAGAAAAATCGTTAATTTTATTAATAAATATCAACCTGTCTTATCTGCCCCATCTTTAACGTTAGAAAGTTTTTTTACTCACCCTATTACACTGCAACAACAAACATTACTCTTACGAGGAACAGATTTTATTGAATGCATGGCTCCCATAATGAGCAGAAAATTTTTGAAAAACACCTTAGCTCAACTAAAAGAATTCCCACTATGGGGTATTGAAAGATATTGGCAGCATCTATTATGGGAAATGCAAGAGATTGCTTTTATCTACGATCAATGGCCTATAATACATACCAGAGCCCTTGGAACAGGAAGTTTATATCAAACAGCAGAAAAATTGCACATTGATTTTTTGGCGGATGATTCTAAAGCACGCGACCTATATGGGGAAAAATTCAACCACTCCTTACCTACTATACTTTTTGGATTAACCAATCAAAGTGATCCTGAGTTTTTAATTGCTTCTCAATTAAAAAAACATATTAACTTCAATTACTATATATTCGAAGAAATCTTCGAAAACGTAGCGAATCCCATTCATAATGAGCTTCTCCATCAATCAAATCATCGTAATACTTTATTCTCACAATTTCTATCTTTTTCCACGGTTCAAAAGCTTTTATCTATTAGAAATTTTTCACCTGATGAAAGTAATATTATTGTTCGTGAGTGGGCTTATGGCAGTCAAACAGACAATGTTTGTTGGTGTAATAATATGCAATTTGACATGAAAGGCCGTGTTCATAATTATTATCATGAAAACGAATATTATTGGAAAATCATTAATGGAAATTTAAATTTAATTTCCAAAGATCAGAAAATATCCACTATATTTGATCATAAAGAAATAACTCCTGATAATAAGATAAAATTAATAGGAAAATTCAATGGCAATGAACATCAATTACATTATTTAGAAGAAAGACATTAATTTCTTATCTGATGAAATTAATATTGAATCTTTTTATTTTTTGTAGGTAGGTTTTTATCAAATCCTAGATGATTATACTGCAAAACTTTAAAAGATTCTAAATTTTTAATAGGCAAATTCTGTCTACCCCATCCCCCACCTAATGCCACCACCAAATTAACTGAAGCCTGCATTAAGCTAATTTGACTTCGGACTTCAGCCAATTGGGCGGCTAATGCGGCATTCTGGGCTGTAACAACGTCTAGATAAGTGGTTAATCCTCCTGTATATAATGACATTGCCATTCCCTGTGTCCGTAAGGCCGCTTCAGAGGCCTCCTTATTTTGTTCTAATTCCAGCCGCATCTTTTGCGTTAAGGTAAGATTATCCTCAACCTCACGAAACGCATCCAAAACAGTGGAGCGATATTGATCCCGTGTTTGTCGGTAGACTGACCAGCCCTTTTGTAAACTTGCCCGACGTAATCCCCCCTGAAACAAGGGTAAAGCCCCCTGAATTGCCGCAGACCACATGCTGTTGGCCATATTTGCCAAGCCAAATCCCTTGTCCTGAAAACCACTTGCCGCGTTAATCGTGATATCAGGATAAAATGCAGCTTTTGATATGCCTATATGGCGATTGGCAGCGGCCATCTGTCGCTCAGCACTGGCTATATCAGGTCGACGTTGTAATAGAGATGATGGAAATTCCACCGGTATATTCGGTATATAATCATTTAGATTTGTTTTTACCGATTTTATATGAAAATCTGCGGGGAATTGATTAACCAAAACAGCGATCGCATGTTCGGTCAAATCCCGTCTGGCTTGTATCTCTGTTTGTTGTGCCTTTGTAATTGCCAATTGATTTTCGGCACGTGAAACGTCTATCCCAGCCGAAATGGCACCTGCCTGACGCATACGCGTGATATCAACCGCAGCTTCATAATATTGTATGGATTGGCTTAAAATCTCATTCTGAGCATCATACCCACGTAAAAGCATATAACTGCCTGCCAGATCCCCTTCCAGAGATAGTTTTGCAGATTCATAATCAGCAGCTTTCGCTTGAACCAGGTTTCTTTGCATCCTTATTTCATTTCTAATTTTACCCCATAAGTCTGCTTCCCATAAAACAGAAGCCTGATATTGAATATTTGTTTCTTCAATTGGAGCATGACTGGTTTTACTTCGGAATAACCGGTGATGGGATTGTTTATATCTTCCACCACCAGCTTCAAGATTTAATTGTGGGTACAAATTCGATCTAACCTCTCCAAGAACAGCGCGACTTTGCATATAGGTTTCTGCTGCCGCTTGCAAATCAGGATTATTTTTTTCCAGATCGCTTTCCAGTTGATTTAACACAGGATCATGGAATATCTCCCACCATGCACCTTTAGGAATCTGATCCTCAGGTTGAGCAATATGAAAAGGGGCTGTTCCATGCCAATTTTCAGGCAGAACATAATGAACAGGTTTGTAATGCGGGGCTAAATCACATCCATTCAGAAAAACAAGACATGCCATTAACAAATAACCATATGGTATATTGGCTTTATCTGCCTTCTTATTCCACATTGGATTCAGCCGCATTTTTCTTGAACGAATCATTATCATATTTTTTTGTTACAGATTCGCTATTTTGAAAATTATCGTTATATCCTGGTGTGCTATCTACAATTTTAACCTGTTGCCCATTTAATAACCCAGCTGATGGATTATTCACAATCCAATCCGTTTTTTTTATCCCTGCCAATACCTGAATTGATTTACCAAGATTATTTCCTAATTTTACCTTCTGCATCCGAACCCGATGATCATTCCCGACAACGGCAACTTGCATACCCTCACTACGAAAAATCAAAGCCTGTTCTGGAATGATCAAAATATCTGGATCTGCTGGGGTTATAAAATGAACCTGTACAAAAGTTCCGGGCCATAATATATGAGAGGCGTTTTCAACGGTCAATTCAGTTGTCACTGTACGGCTGGCCATATTAAACGCCCTTGCAGATGTCAAAAAATCCGCCTGAAAGGTTTTTCCTGGATATTGAATTGTTGTCAATTCAGCCTTTAACCCTTTTTTCAGGATTGATGCATAATCCTGCGGCACATCTACAAAAATACGGAGTTTATGAATATCAGAAACCGTAAACAACTCGGTTGCCTTACCTTGACGGCTTAAATCTCCATTATTATTCACAAAATCCCCTACATCCGTTAATCGCGATGTAACAACGCCACTAAAGGGAGACTTGATTTTTTTGAATGCCTGTAAAGCCTCATACCGGGCCACTTCATGGCCCGCTGCATCCACTTCAGCCTTTTGAACTTTAGCATTGGCGACCTGAACATCAACTTCCTGCTGGGATACCGCTCTGGTTCCTGACAAGGCCCGCCAACGTTTTGCCGTAACTGCCGCCAATTGATAGCGTGTCTGGGCAACTTTCAAATTTGCTTTTGCTGCCTCATACTGCGCGTCCAGACCAGGAGTGTCAATTGTTGCCAGTAATTCACCCGCTTTTACAGTCGCACCATAATCCTTGTACCAATGTTGGACATATCCTGATACCTGTGCATAGATTGGCGCCTGATACCATGCCGATACATCTCCAGGCAAAGTAAGACTTCTTATCGCTGGACCTTTTTGTGGCTGGATACATTGAACAATGGGAAATGAATCTTTCCTGGCCTGTTCTGTCAGTTTGACAACATCGTGCTGTCGCTCAACAATTCCAAAAATTGCGTAAATACAAGCGCAAATTCCAATCATTAAAAAAATAGCCTTGGTTTTTTTTGAAAAGTTGGACATCCACTATTCCTTTATCCGGCCATGACGGTTATAAACCAATGCAAACACACATGGAACAAACAACAAGGTTGCAAATGTAGCCAGAGTTAGCCCCCCCATAACGGCTTTGCCTAAAGGGGCATTTTGTGTGTTACTGAATGACATCGGTATCATGCCAATTATCATTGCCGAAGCCGTCATTAAAACAGGCCTGATACGACCATATCCGGCCTCAACTGCGGCTTTTACCGCATCTCCATGCTCAGCAAGCCGTTCCCGAGCGAAAGAAACAACAAGAATGGAATTAGCAGTGGCCGTTCCCATACACATAATTGCCCCTGTCAACGCGGGAACAGACAATGCATTATGACTGATAAACAAACTCCAAGAAATCCCTGCCAGGGCACCCGGCAATGCAGTGATGATAATAAATGGATCTAGCCAGGATTGAAAATTGACAACGATAATCAGATAGACAAACAATATAGATAATGCCAATCCCCCCAGTAATTGCATATAAGCATTATACATTGTTGTAGCCTGCCCCCGAATGGCTATTGTAGAGCCACGGGGTATTGTCGCCTTTTCCCTTTTGATAACTTTTTTGATATCCCTGCTGACAGCCCCCAGATCTCGTCCTTCATTACTGGCATAAATCTCAAATACGGGCATGATATTGTAATGGGATATTTCACCACCTGATCCTGTATGATCAATACGGCTCAAGGATCCCAAAATCTGCGACTTGATTTTCTTTTCCCCTCTTTCGGAACCATTGACAGGAATGGTTTCCAGATCATTCATATTCTGTAAATCAGATTGTGGGGTTTGAATATTCACCAAATGAGACACCCCTGTCTTGATATCCAGCCAATAAGTGGGTGCGACCTGTCCGCTTCCCGATAAGGTTGCAAGAGCATTATTTGCAATATCCGCCTCAGTTAATCCTGTACTAAGAGCAAAATCACGACGGGTATTAATCATCAGGGTTGGTGTAGAAACCGTTTGTTGAACCCTTACATCCGCAATACCAGGAATACGCTTTAATTTTGCGGCAATATGTTTTGCATACTCATAGTTACCTGCCAAGTTTCGACCCACGATCTGCACATTGATCGGGGCAGGTAAACCAAAATTTAAAATTTTGGCGGTGATATCACCCGGCGTGAAGGCAAAGTCTGTTCCTGGAAATTTTTTTCTTAATCCATGTCTGAGAATCTGGCGATATGCCGCAACAGGAGATTCAGAATTCCTTAATGAGATTGTCATGTCACAATCTTGTGACCCTATTGTCGGAGTTGCAACATAAGCCTGGTTGATACTGCTAAAGGGCAAACCACAATTATTGACAATTTCATAAACTTGCCCAGGTAACAAATCACTGATTTCTGAATTGACTAGATAAGAAATTTTACCTGTTTCCTCAATTCTTGAACCCAGAGGAGCACGCATGTGTAAATCTAGTTCACCAGATTTAATTTCTGGAAAGAAATCCTGTCCGACAAAAAATAATAAACCTACAGACAAAAAAGAAAAACTTAAAAAAATTAGGATAAATTTTTTCTTAACAAAAAGAATTTTATGCAAAAAAATCCGATAGTATCTTCTGAATTTCTCAAATCCCTGATCAAAATCATGCTGGAATCGTGCGAAAAAAGTTTCTTTTTTTTTATTGACGCCATGATTTTCCACTTGTCCACGCAACAGATAATAAGCCATGGTGGGAACAAAAGTTCTGGATAAAATAAAGGATGCTATCATTGCAAAAATGATCGCTTCAGCCATAGGCATGAATAACCATCCTCCCACCCCGGTCAGTTGGAACAACGGAAACCAGACGACACAAATACAGAGCGTTGAAACAAAAGTTGGAATCACAATTTGATTGGCCGCATCCACAATTGCATCATACAAGGGTTTACCCATTTCAAGATGCGTGTCAATATTCTCAATCATGACGGTGGCATCATCCACCAAAATCCCGACAGCCAGAGCCAGACCTCCCAATGTCATGACATTGATTGTCTGATGCATTGCCTCTAGACCAATCAGGGCGGATAAAATCGCCAAGGGGATGGAGGTTGCTATAATCAGGGTTGATCGCCATGAACCCAGAAATAGAATTACCACAATACTGGTCAGAAATGCAGCCGTGACCATTTCCCTTAGAACATCATGAACAGAATCCTTAACAAAAACTGAGGCATCTGATAGAATGCTAACATCAACCCCTGGTGGCAGTGTCTTTTGCACTTGTGGCAGTAACCTTTTGATACCAGCCACTACCTGAAGGGTGGAAATATCCCCTGTTTTCATAACGACCATCAAAATTGCCTTGTGCCCCTTCACCAAGACAAGATTGGTTTGCGGCGGGCCACCTCGATGTACCCAGGCAACGTCCCTTAAAAAAACCGTTGCATTGCCGACTTTTTTAATTGGAATATTGTTAAATTCGTCAACAGCTCTGGGACTGGCATTGGTTTGAACCATAAAATCAATGGAACCGACTTTCTGGTCACCAGCTGGCAAGACAATATTTTGCTTGCCAAGGGCATTACCTACATCCGTTGCCGTTAACCCGTAAGCCAGTAAGCGAGCCTGATTCAAATCAACTTGAACATAATTGGAAACACCTCCATAAGGTGAAGGTAATGCCGCCCCCGCAACAGAAATCAAGGCCGGTCGTATTAGATTAGATGCCATATCATAAAGCTGGGACCCGGTAATAGTTTTGGATGAGACCTTTAACATCATGACAGGGATGGATGAAGCACTGTATTTAATGACCAGGGGGGGCGTCGTACCTTTGGGCATCTGTTTTAAAACGGTTTGGGAAACCGAGGTAATTTGTGTCTGGGCCTCTGCAATATCAGTACCGGGTTGAAAAAAAATCTTCACAATTCCACGCCCATAGTAAGAATTGCTTTCAATATGCTCAATATTATCAACCGTGGATGTCAAGGCCCGTTCATAATAGTAAACAATCCGCCCCGACATATCCTCTGGCATCAAACCTGTATAATTCCAGACAACAGCTACCACTGGAATTTTAATATCAGGAAATATATCCGTTGGTGTCCGGAATATAGCCAACACCCCAAAAACAAGAATTAAAATAGCCAGAACAACAAATGTATATGGACGCTTTAATGCCGTAATTACAATTGCATTCACCTTATTAAGATCCCATCCGTCTTTCTTTAATTAACCATATGATTTGCTCGTTCCTTGATAAAATGCTGTTAAACTATTTTAAAACATACCCATCTCTCGTTAAAATAATCTTATCCATTCTGGTTATTCAGTTTCCTTTTCCCCAATTTTTTCCAGCGATTGAATAAGTTTTTGGGTTTTACGACGGGCATCAGTGACGGAAGTAGCCGTATTTTCTATATAACGGGTCAATTTTTCAAAAATCATGTCAATTTTTATCATTTCTTGTCTGGTCTTGCCCAATAAACTTGAAACAAATTCCGTCTTCTCACTCAATGCCAATGAAACATAACCGAGATGAATAGTCCGTAATAAAGGCGGCATTAAGGCGGGGGACATAATTAAAATATGATAAACTCTGCCGATTTCGTCGATAAGACCGGGAATTCGAGCGATTTCCGTATAAAGTCCATCAGTTGGAACATATAAAACAGCGAATTCAACCGTTTTTGGCGGTACAATATATTTTGAAGCGATCTTTTTCGCCTCCTGCTTGACACAACTTTCCAGAGCTTTACGGGCAGCCTGTTCCGCGCCACTATTTCCTTCTTCAATAGCTTGTATTAATCGTTCATAAGCTTCCGTTGGGAATTTGGAATCAATGGCCATTAAAGGTTTATGGGAACCTTGTGCAGGCATATGAACGGCGAATTCGACAATTTCCATGCTGTTATCCTTTAAACGCACATTCCGTTCATAAGTTCCAGTTGGTAAAATATCATCTAATATTGATTGTAGCTGCGCCTCACCCCAGCCGCCACGCGTCTTAACATTTGTAAACAATCGCTTTAAATCGCTCATCTGCGCTGTTACAGAGTTAACCTCACCCATCAATTTTTGAATCTCGGAAAACTGTTCAACCACACGCTGAAAAGATGACTGCATTTGAGTTTCAACAGCCTTGTTCAGTCTTTCCGTTACAGATTGGCGCAACTCTGTTAAATTCTGTGAACTTTGCTCTGTTAAAAGCTGCATCGCCCTTGCCTGATCCAACCGTAACGTGGATTGTTCCTTCATCAAGCTTTCGTTCATGACATGCAATCGCTCAGCCAGTTGGTTTTGACCATTCTGTAAACGGTCGAACAATTCCTTCTCGATTTTATCAAGATGTTGCTGCTGACGGTCTTGATCCTGTATTCGTGCGGAAGATTCCTTCTCGATTAAAAATGTTATTCTTTTTAAAATATCCTCCTGCCGATCATTTTTTTTCATTGATTGTTTCAATATAAAAACAGCAGCCAAACCAAAGCCAATCAATACAATAATGAAAATAAAAAAATATTCCGTATAATTACTTATCATTGATCTATCGTCTCAACTTCAATTGTCTATACAATTATTAAAATAGATTTCGTAAAAAGCCCGGAGTTAGCAACATTGAAGGATATGCCTCCATATGGGGGTCTTTGAATTTTCCGTTAATGACAAAGGGAACGGCAATAAACCCCCCCCCTTTTTCTGGAACAAATAATTTTCCCACCCCCGGGACATGACTGAATAGTTTATTCACCGCATAAATCGGCACTATTGTTCCCTGCAAATCCAAAACCGCTTTATCAAGATTGATATCGCCCTTCAAAGTCGCTCCAAGTTCATCATTGAAAACACGACCATTTTTTATTTTCAGAATCCCCTTATTCAAAAAGATATTTCCTTTGAGAGCATCAATATTCAACGCATCCGCCTTTTGCCTTTTGAACCAACCATAAACAGAAAGATTACTGATCCGTTTTAAGGCGGTGGGAACATGATCAACAACAAAAGGCTCGATTTGTATCTTGCCGGTAAACGGGGCCTCAGGATCATTGTCATCAAAATTACCACTCAGAACACAATGCCCTCCTGAAATTCTATTTGATATTCCAACAATATCCAATAAATTGCCAAGATTCTGAGCATCCAGATAAAATTGTCGATTTGAGTCCTTGGGAAATAATGACGCAGTTACCAAAGTTGGTTGGCGCATTCCATAAGAAAGACGCATCAACCGTAATCCATTATATTCAATATAGGCTGTCACTTCGCCCAGATTCTTATTCTTATCATAAAAGATTTTCTTGGCCTGAAGGTTAAAGATCCAACGTCTTCCCTTAAGTCCTTTGTACTTTCCTGTAGCTGCAACAGGAATATTATAATTCTGTGATTTCTTGGAAACGGCATGTTTTTTCCTGGATGATCCGAGATAATCCTGAATAAATGGGGAAAGATCCAATGTATCTGCCTTGACAGAAATACGTACATCACCTTTTAAAGGGTTATGAAACGCTTCATCCGTCATTGGAAAATTAATGGTCGCTTTTCCTTCTGACCGTCCAGTTTTAAAATATTGAATATTTAATTGGGTTGGAATTCTATTTTCGATATTCATATTGGCATGCACCAACAAGTCACTTCCCTGAGCATGCAAGTCTTGAATACCGACCAGTTTGTTGTCATTCAATATTATCGTTCCCGAAGCCTTCGCGGGTTTTGCAATTAGCTTGTGCCAAATCGGGAGTTTCAATTCAGTTCTTGATAGGTCCAAATTTAAATTGATTATCGCTTTTTTGTCGTAAAATTTTGAATAGTTTAAATCTAGATAGGCTTGGCCCCCTATATCCTTAGCCATATCAAAACCTGTTTGTTTCAAGGTCTCTGACGTAATGGTCAAGCCAACTTTTGCTTTTTCAACAAGCGACCCAAGATGTTGATGCGTAAAATTTTGTCTATACTCAATACGTGCAGGAAAATAAGATAAAAGACCATACCCATGTAAATCAAGTTGACGGGCATTCACGTCCACCACTAAATTCCCCTGTCTCAAATCCTGTCCTAACGCTATATCTTTTAGATAGACATTTTTAATCTCATTATGTCCCTGAATATCAATCTGTTCGATTTTCACCTTTTTCTTGAGGGGGATTTCCAAATGTAAATGCGTAGACAAATCCCCGGAAGGATTTTTAAAAGGGACAGGATGACGAGATAGCAAATGTAATCGTTGTTCAGATAATAAAGTTAATAAATCTTGCAACTTACCTTTTATCAAAAGCGTTATAATACCCAAATCCCGATGATTGCTTAATCCTGTAATCCACATATTACCAGAAGGTATATTCAACTTGCGTAATTTCGAGGTGGTTCCATTTCCTGACCTGACAATTTGATAACCTCCTCGATATTTAATCAATATCCGATCAGGATCTACAAATATCATTTGTGCATTCATTTTCTGTAAAGGTGGGATGGGCCTTAACCAGTGAACCTCCAAACCCGTTGCCTGACCAATTCCACCCTCCAAGTTAACCAGTCTCAAATGATGCCAGCCCTCATGCCCCGTAAGTCTTGCATGAATTGAAAAATCTCGCGCTTGCCCTCTTGTAATATTGCCTGTAACCCATTCATTGGCCCCTTTGGCTATATGACGAGGCCAATATTCTTTTAATGTTGAAAAGTCTAGCAACGGACTATCTGCGGAAAAATCTGCATCAACCACTTTTGGATTTAACAGTGAGGATAATTTCAACCAACCCTTGAAATGAAAAAAAGGCCCGCTTTTTGCATTTTCCAAATCCGACGGTGATCTCAATTGCAGACAAATGTCGGAAAAATCAATCTTTGCAGGATATTTGGCATCTTCACCAAAAAAAGCGCTTATACGAGCATTGAAAAAAGATGGGAAATATTCCATATTTCCAATCCTTACATTCCCCTGAGCAGAATTTATTTTAATATCTGCCATATAAGGTTGCATGAAAGCTTTATTCTGGATAGAAAAACCTATATTCGCCTCAGCTGAAATAGGCATATTAACAGATTGCAAATAACGCAATTCCGGTATCATTTCTGCAATATTGGCGGGATTGACCTGATCGATCTCCATATGCCATTGGAGCTTTCCCGTTTTTTGCAAATTAACAATATCTGATGAAGTTATGGACTGAACAGAGCTTTGACCTTTAATTTGAACCTTATGACCATTAATATCAAAATTGAAATAGACTTTTCCAATAATGGTCAATGTTTTGTCAGCATAAAAAGGATGCACATCAACATCAATCTGTCTTGATTGAATCAAATTATGATCAATGTCATCTTTAAAAGATAAAACGGTTTTCTCAATTTTGACATGATACAAACGATGAAAGTCGATATCCAGCCTGGATTGTCTCGACAAACCCAATCCTGACAAATCCAGATTAACATGATTGTCTTTATATCTTCTTAAATGTAATTGTGCACCTGACAACTTGATATACAAAGGAACAATTTTTTTATGTCGTAATGATGATGTATCCAGCGTTAATTTTGCAAAGTCCAAATGATCCCTTACCTGATTATAGACATCCAGTAACTTTAATCCTTCCAGTTCGAAAGTGACTGGTGTATTAAAGCCTTTCTTTAGAACAGGCCATTTCATAACCAACTTGTCAAACGTCAGTCTTCCAGCAGGTTTATCCTTCTCCATACCTTCTATAACCGTTAAAGGAAGCCAATATCGGGCGATAAAGGTAAGGTTGGCAGGTGCGCTTAATATGAATAATATAAAAGCTGACACCATCACGACCAGCAATACAATTACCGAACAGCCTGCCAGTAAAAATTTACGCAACCAGTTTCGTCTGTGTTTTATTTTTGAATCTTTATGAAATTCTTGCTCTTTCTTTATGGGCATTTTCATCTTAATATTTGTAAACTGAAAAAAACCAAATAACAGAAATCATGTATCATGTCTCACAAAAACCTGTCTTCTATCCCTTGGTTTGATCAGAATTGGCCAAAAGCGGCAGATCAACGTTCAGCAGACCTTCTTTCAAATGCAGTTAAAGAAGCATGGGTTAAAAATAACAAGGATCCAGTATTAATTCAGCAACCCGGTATTGTCCGCCTTATCCATGCCATTGGTGGGAACAGCCCCTTTCTTGCTGATTTGATTATAAAAAACATTCATTTCTTTGAATACCTTATATTAAATGGACCTGATAAGGCCTGCAATAAAGCCTTTACTTGCCTACAAAATTCATCAATACAAGAATCCAGATCCAGTATCGCCAAAATATTACGGATTACCAAACAAAAAATTGCCATTGCCTGTGCAATTGCAGATATTGGAAATGTATGGACTTTAAAAAAAATAACCCACACGCTCAGTTATCTTGCAGAAATCACCCTTCATTTTGCAATCAATTATCTTTTATTACAAGCACATCAAAATAAAAAAATTACACTTTCCCACCCAGAAAATCCTCAGGAAAACTCAGGATTTATTGTTTTAGGAATGGGCAAACTTGGTGGTAGGGAACTTAATTACTCTTCTGACATTGATCTTATTATTCTTTATGATCCAGACAAATATCCGAATCATCCCGATCTTGCCACACTTTTTATCCGGATCACACGACAACTCGTATCCCTCATGGAGGATCGAGATGAAAATGGATATGTTTTTCGTGTTGATCTGAGATTACGGCCTGATCCCTCTTCTTCCCCACTCGCCGTTTCGTTACCCGCCGCCATTTCATATTATGAAAGCTTGGGACAAACCTGGGAACGAAGTGCCATGAGTAAGTCACGACCTGTCGCGGGAGATCTTGCAGGAGGATATTCTTTCCTGGAGGCTATTCAACCCTTTATATGGCGCAGGCATCTGGATTTTGCTGTTGTCGAGGACATTTATGCCATGAAAAACAGGATTGATTGTCATAAAAATTCAGGCAAACCCAACCCGCCAATACTCTCTGAAAAAAAATTTGGACAAGATGCCCTGCACTGGTTAATCGGTCAAAATGTGAAGTTAGGTTATGGTGGTATTCGTGAAATCGAATTTTTACCCCAAACCTTGCAATTGATCTGGGGAGGACGTTTTCCAAAACTGCGTACACCACAAACAATCAAAGCCATACAGCAATTGACCAGAAAAGAATTAATTTCCGATGAATCCGCAACGATCCTAATTAAAACCTACTATTTCCTTCGTAAAATAGAACACCGCCTGCAAATGCAATCCGATTATCAGACCCATTCCCTTCCCAATACACAACAGGCATTTGATGCATTTTGCATTTTCATGGGATATGAATCAACAGACAAATTTGTTGAAGATTTATTCCCGCTTATGCAAAAGGTCCGACATATATTCGAGGGATTTTTTACGTCTCCGGATAATGAAGAAAATTTCATTCTTGATTTACCTAAAAATGAATTAATCAATTATCTGAATGAAAAAGGTTTCCCCGATGAAGCCGCATCTATTTTACAATCATGGAGCAATAGCGGCCCCCGTACTTTAAGAACCGCACGGGCCAGAATGATTCTAAAAAATATTTTACCTAATATTTTACAGGCTTTTGCAGAACAGAAAAACCCTCTTTTGATCCTACAGCGTTTTGACAGTTTGCTGGCACGACATCATGCGGGGATACAGCTTTTGTCCCTTTTCGAACGTAATCCCATTTTAATCGAAAAATTGGCGTCAATATTGGGTTCCTCACAATTCATGGCTGATTATATTACCAATAATCCTGCAGCACTTGATGCGTTAATTCATGTCGATATATTAAAAACAAAAACAAATCTACTGCAAAAAACGATCCATGAGCATCTAAACAGCACCCAGTCTCTGGAAGAAATTCTGCCCATTCTTCATAACATTATTCAAAGCGAGGAATTCAGGCTGTCCGTTTCCTATATGGAAAACCGCCTTTCTCTAAATAAAAGTCAAATCCAGCGTACACGAATGGCAGATATCATTTTAAACGAACTTCTGGCAAGAGTAATCAAAGATCATGAACAAAAATATGGGATTATTCCGGATGGAGGCATATGCATCATTATCTTGGGGAAAGCCGGATCATGGGAAATGACGGTGGGTTCCGATCTTGATATGATGCTGGTCTATGACCATCCATCTGGAATTACTGCCAGTGTCGCAGAAACAGGATTGGTCAATAAAGCATTCCGTTCGTTAGCCATCAATCCTTATTATATACGATTAACACAAAGTTTTATCACTGCCTTGACCAATACAAGCTATACAGGTCCATTATATGAAATTGACATGCGTTTACGTCCATCTGGCAGCAAAGGGCCCGTTGCCGTATCCCTGAACTCATTCCAGCGATATCATGAAAAAGAAGCCTGGACATGGGAACGGATGGCTTTAACGCGGGCCAGGGTTATAGGTGGAACTAAAATCTTGCAGGACCGGATCAATAATGCCATTGGCAAGGCTTTGGATTCTTCCCCTTCTGGCGTGACCAATAAAATCATTTTACAAGACGCCATTCACATGCGCAAAAGGCTGGAAAATGATATGCCCCCCACCACACAATGGGATGTCAAATATCTTAAAGGTGGACTTATAGAAGTGGAATTTATTGCTCAAACTCTGCAATTAATCTCGCATAATAATAAAGCAAGACATCCTTGCACAAGAATAGCATTCAGAAAATTGGCTCAAAATGGCTATCTTTCTATTGAAGAGGCAAGATATTTGATTCAAGCTGATTATTTCTGGCGAAATTTGCAAAGTCTTTTAAGATTATTCTTCGGTAAATATCCTCCCGAACTTTTGGAAATGGATGCAACTCCAATCATTATTGAAATCATGACCGAAAAACTTCTGGGAAAGATTTTTCACACCAAAGATTCCTTTTCTCTGATTATGGAGAAAATACATCAAACCAGTGAACAGGTTCGTGGTCTCTTTATAAAACTTCTTGGTCCTGTCACCTAATAACTATATTATTAACTTGGAAAAAATATTCAATTTTCATTATATCCATCTAGAAAAGTAAGTTACATGACCCAACTAAACGAAGGTTCCCAGGCACCCAATTTTGATCTCCCCACCCAACTTGAAAGTTCAATTTCACTGACGGCATTAAAAGGAAAAAAATTTGTTCTTTATTTTTATCCAAAAGCCAATACATCTGGATGCACGAAAGAGGCCTGTGCCTTTGAAGAAAACCTGACCGCTTTCAAAAAGCTCGATATCCCTGTTATTGGTGTATCCCGTGATCCAGTTAAAAAACTGAAGGATTTTGCCCAAAAACACAACCTCACCTTTCCATTGGCATCCGACGAAAAAGGTGAAATGACAGAAGCCTATGGCGTTTGGGTAGAAAAATCAATGTATGGCCGAAAATACATGGGTATTGAACGATCGACCTTTTTAATAGATGAAAAGGGTAGAATCCTTAAAATCTGGCATAAAGTCAAAGTTACCAACCATGTAAACGAAATTTTGAAAACTCTCGATGCACCTGATCGATAATCTTCTGTGAACCTTACGGATGTGCCGGTGCCAACATCTTCAGATCCGTAGGTATTCGATACAAACTGGCATCTTGATGTGCGTAAACAACTTTTAAGGCCACAACTAATGGAATATTATTACGTACAACGCGTAACATAACTCCATCATTTGTATAACATACATCATTAATATTGCCCTCTGTATCTGCCACCTCCCATTCATTACAAAATTGTCCAGCAACCGTGGCCTCACCAACCTTGACATAATCTCCCCCTGCCCTTTTTCCCGCGCCCTGAATAGATGCACCCGGCGCGACAAGTTCGGTTTTTTTCTTTAACTGGGGGTTTAAAACGGTTAATCGCTGCGTGCGATAATCAGTTATCATGTATGTATCAATCCCCTGGGAATCAATTCTTTGTTTCCATTGTTCCACGGACCAGCGCATTCTCTGATGAAATGGAGGTAAACCAGGCATGGGACCAGCGATTGCATAAACCACATCAACATCCCTTTGAGGAGTAATAAAAGGATTTTGGCTGGCATCCACCTTATTCCCATTTTCCGATTTTTTAGCCTGGATAGGTGAAAGAGGCTGAGCGTTGGCATTGGGTGAAACCAAGGTTGGACTTTCCCCCTTTTGCTGGGGAAGTCTAACCTGCTGATATCCTACCGGAACTTGAAATATGGAGGGAGACAAAGCATCAAATTGCACTGAAAGGGCTTCTGTTTTACCATCAATACCATCAATATCCATTCCTTCCTGCCGTAATAATATGCCTTCATCAGTTACACAAACATCCGAATGTCCTTTTGTTCCTTGAACTGACCAATGATGACACAAAATACCCAATATACGATCTGTTCCCTTTTTTCTGAAATGTAGACTTTCATCCAAAAAAAGACCACCCTTGCCCGATTTACTTGGTATCACCGTATAAACTCGCGACTTATTGGAAACAACCGTTGCCGTTTGCTTAGCTGAATCAATAAGGGTGAACCCAATATTGTTGGGACCATCAATTCGAAATAGAGTTCCATTTCCAGAAAAATATATCTTGCGTTTTTGGGCCAATGATGAATTTTCCGGCTGCACGGCATAAACAACCGTTACATCTCGTTTCGGCATAAATAAAGGATGCTTTTCTTGGGCATAAGCCGATAGGGCGGCAAAAAAAGTGGTACCAATAAGAATTGATCCCGTATAACCCTTTTTTTTATAAAAAGAAGAGCATAGCGCCCTAAAATTATACAACATCACTTTATCCTTAATATATTGACTTTACAAATACCGAATTATAGACGGAATCAATTCCGTTTCAATCCCCCCTTAAACTAAACTTAATTGATATCTCGTTAACTAAAAATCTATAATGCCTTAATCTTGAATAAACTTTGCACGTCCAATTCTATTGTAATGATTAAATCATGATAACATGAACATGATCTGATCATGTCATTAAAAAAAATTATCGGAATTTATATGATTTTTACAAATATACTCAATTGTTTCCCGAGCTAACATTCCATGTTCACGTTCCAATCGACGTATAACAAAATGTAGTCTTGCCAAAGAACGATAATGATTTAAAAAGGCCATATTTAATGAGGCACCACATAATGCGCTAACAACAGGCATCATCTGCATACTCAGTTTTTGGGAAAGGCTCAATCCATATTGGTAAGAAACGTCAGCCATGAGCAAAATCATCGGACGACCACGCAACATTAATCTGGCTGAAAAAAAACCCAGCTGATTATCTTTATCTATACCCAAATTAGCAAAAGACCGTAATGCAAATACTTCTAGACAGGCGCGTTTAGTATCTTCATTTTGCAGATTCTCCCCTTCCTCTTGCGCAACATGAGCAATTTCACGCATAAGAGCAAGGGTAGTCAGACTGATATCAGGCAACATACCACCCAATCCAGTGAACCCTCCAACTGCACCTGACGTAACAACCATGGCATTCATCATTCGATCACGCCAGACAGCTTTTGATAAATCTGAATCCGTTTTCTCTGTTTTTCTTTTCAATCCTAAAATGGCAATTTCAAAAGCGCGCTGAATGGAAACATTGGTGAATTTCTCTATTTTTTTCTGTATCCTTGGTGAAAGACTCAGTCCTCTTTCACCTAATTTTATGGCTTGTCCAACAGCTCCTCCCATAATATCAGCCAATCGCAATAACACGCCGCGTCCTGCTTCCAGCTGTTCCAGCGCAACTGTAAGATCCTGAACCTCTTGGTCATTTAAAGAATAAGGAACAATCGTCTGATTATTTTCTGTATTCATTTGTCAATACCTATTCCAATGATGATAAATTGGTTATAATTTGATATCATTAACCATAATCCCTTTTAAGGGAAATAATATGACAAAAAAGTCATCTTTTTTAGAAAAGAAAAAGTTGCCAATTGATTACTTTTAAAAATAGATTATTTTTATATATTAAGTAAGAATTTAAAAATAATGGCATATAACAAAATGAAATCTGTTTCTCATTTTCGAACCGGTCTGATTTTAACCATTTGTTTATTGACAGGCATCATTCCTATGGTTGTTCAGGCTCAAATTTCTGGTGCAGTTTCAAATAATACGAAAAACCAGGCTCCAAATCCATTACCTCCACCTCCTTCAAGACCTGGCATGTCAGAATATAAACCTGTCAGCTATGATAATTCAATGACAACCACACAGTCGGATTCCATAACTTCTCAAAAAGGTGAGGGATTGCCAGGGTCCACACCAAGCCAATCGCCTGTCAGACCCTATAATGGTCCTTCAGTCAATATTCCCGGGACAGGAATTCGGGCGTATTTTAACGCACCTGTACAACCCCCCTATAATGCAAGTGCATCCTATGATACATTTGCCGGGCAACCAGGAGGCAATCGCAATGCAATTTTACAACAAAACAAAGTGCGCTAGCTAGTTAACCTGTTTCTGTTATTTTTTTTCTGGCTGACGTGGCCAACTGATCAACCCGTTCATTTTCAGGACATCCATTATGTCCTTTTACCCAATGCCATTGAATTTGATGCCTGGCAGCGGCACTTTCCAATCGCTGCCATAAATCAGTATTCGCAACCGGTTTTTTCCCCGCTGTTTTCCAGCCATTTTTTTTCCAGCCTTCAAACCATTCAGTAATTCCACGGCGGACATATTGACTATCCGTATACAAATCCACATGACAAGAACGGGTCAATGTCTCCAAAGCCACAGCAGCGGCAGTCAGTTCCATACGATTATTCGTCGTTTCCATTTCCCCACCACTTAACTCACGTTCAATTCCCTTGAAGCGTAATAACACTCCCCATCCGCCAGGACCTGGATTGGGACTGCACCCTCCATCTGTCCAGATTTCAACAAAACCTTTTTGAAAATTGCTTCGATCAAAATTCATATGTTTCAACTTTGTTAAGTTGATGATATCTTAGCCTGTATAAATAAGGTTGCGGATCTTTAGGAGTAACCAAAGCTGTTGAAGGGGTATAAACCAGATCATGTAGGCGCGTCAGTAAAAAGCGCAATGCCGCCCCCATTTTAAAAATGGGTAACAACAACCTTTCTTTTTCAGTCAGAATACGAACAGACTGATAACCTGCAACCAAAGCCCTTGCCCGTTTGACAAGATACTCACCCGTTTCTTTAAAACACCATGCATTTAAAGCAATTGCCAGATCATAAGCCAGAAAATCAGTACAGGCAAAATAAAAATCTATAAATCCACTTAGACGATTATCTTGAAAAAAAACATTATCAGGAAATAAATCTGCATGTATCTGACCCACTGGCAAACCCTCTTGTCGGGTAGGCCAGGATTGAATGATTTTTCTTAGGACAGGATCGATTTCCCTTATTAAATCATCATGCCCGTGATTAACCGATTTTTCAAGTAACGCATTCCAGCTGTCCGGCCCCACATGATTTTTTTTATTCTGCTTGAATTCCAGACCAACCTGATGCATCCGAGCCATCGAGACGCCCAAGGCAAAACAGTGTTCCGGCAAAATTTCCGAAACTTCTTTTCCATCCAAAAAAGTAAAAATTGCTGCCGGACGTTCATTCAGCTCAATCAGGCATTCCTTCTCTTTTGTTCTGACAGGTAAGGGGCAACGGATATGATGTTGCGCAAAAAACTGCATCAAATCCATATACCATGGAAGTTCTTCTCTTTTTATACGTTTTTCATAAAGGGTAAGAATATATTTCCCCTGGGTGGTATCAAGAAGAAAATTGCTATTCTCGACCCCCTGGGCAATACCCTTTAACCGAACAAGTTGACCGATAGGATAATTTTGAAGACAAGATGATACTTGTTGTTCAGAAACATTTGTATAAACAGCCATGTATTAACTCTATGTTTCTCTATTTTATCCTAGGGGAGCTGGCAGACTGAATGTAACATGTTCCTCTTTGACAATCCGTTCTTCGATATCGAGCGTAAAATGTTTGGACAAGGCTTCAAGTATCTCTTGCACAAGGGATTCAGGTGCAGAGGCTCCTGCCGTGATCCCCAATACATTCACGCCTTCCAGATCTTTCCAATCCATGTTTTCCAGTTTCGGTATCAAAATTGCCCGTGGCGCTCCCGATCGTTCAGCAACCTCACGCAACCGTTGTGAATTAGAAGAGTTTGGGGAACCGATCACGAACATCAAATCACACTCTGCCGCAATTCTTTTTACGGCTTCCTGTCTATTTGTAGTTGCATAACATATATCCTCACGCTTTGGCCCCTCGATCTTGGGAAATCGTTGCCTTAAAATGGCAACAATTTCTGCGGTATCATCCACAGAAAGCGTAGTTTGTGTTATAAATGCCAAACGGTCTGGATTTTCAGGTTGTACAGTACGGGCTTCCTCTGCATCCTTAATAAGGGTTACCGCACCTGGTGGCAATTGCCCCATCGTTCCAACAACTTCGGGATGACCTGCATGACCAATCATCAAGATATGACGGCTTTCTTCACCGCCATTGGCAAAATGCCGTTCCGCCTCTCTGTGGACCTTGGAAACCAAGGGACATGTAGCATCAAGATATAACAGGTTACGTCTTTGGGCTTCTAGGGGCACAGTTTTGGGAACACCATGCGCTGAAAAAACCACATGTGCATCTGCTGGAACCTCATCCAGTTCCTCCACAAAAATAGCCCCCTTTTTTTCTAAATTTTCAACAACTGTCCGATTATGAACGATTTCGTGACGAACGTATACCGGTGCCCCGTACCGTCGCAAAGCTTCTTCTACAACACGAATAGCTCGATCAACCCCGGCACAAAACCCACGAGGGCCAGCCAATAATACTTTTAACGCACGAGTTTGATTTTCTGAATTCTTTAAATGTTGGTCAGACATAATTTTTCCAAGTTATTAAAAATCTATAAACTTTATATTTGGATTTTATCAGGTAAACAAGCTGTTATTAAACATCAGAACTTAAAATTAATTATAAAGAATATATTTCACATTAAAACAATTTGTTTTATGGTATATATTTTATTATTTATTAACAACCTCTTCTCTATAAATGGCAGGAAAGCGATGATCCTTTCAAGTGTTTTGACAAAAAAGACGATAAAAACACCCCTCGCCTTTTTACCCTTCACATTTTTTCTGTGGGGATGTGCAGAAAAAGTAACATATGATTTTCCTCCTGCCTGTCCCAAAGTTAGTATTCTTCCTGCAGCATCAGATTATTTTGTTTTTGAAAATAATCAGGATAGTCTCCCTCATCTTATAACTAAAGCCAGCATCATAGAAATATCAGGCAATTGTACTGATGATCCAAAGAACGAAAAAAATAAAGAACGAAGAAAGAGAAATTTAAGCTATCAAGACTACATTGATACACAAATGAGTGTGACCCTTCAGATTCAGCGAGGACCAGCAGCCCAGACTCATTCTTTCAAAATCCCATATTTCATTGCAACCATTCATAATGGAAAAGTCGTTGATAAACAGGAAATGATTGCGGAAGCTAGTTTCCCCAATAATATTGATCAAGTGAAGCTTGAATCCAAAAAATTGATGTTCAAAGTTCCCGCCACAACTGCCCGTACCCCTGATGGATATGAACTTACTGTTGGCTTTCAACTATCTCCAAACCAGCTTGAATATAATCGTCACCATTTTGGATCTGTTCAATATAATTCCTATTAAACTATCCATTATAATTTGCTTAAAAAATCTAATTTAAGCAAATTAACAATTGCATGAAAAATCAGGGGATCATTGTACCTGTATCGATGTACCGTTCATGCCATGACAGGGCTTCCTTAAGCAAAATAGGAGTATGAGCCATATTATTTTTTAGGGCCATTTGATAATATTCCCTCAATAGAGGTCTAAAAGTGGGATGCGTACAATTTTCAATAACAAGTTTTGCCCTTTGACGCGGTGACAGTCCCCGTAAATCTGCCAATCCCTGCTCGGTTACAATAACCTGAACATCCTGATAAATATGATCCACATGAGACACCATCGGAACAATTGAGGAAATCTTTCCTCCTTTGGCCAAGGATGGAGTCATGAAAATCGATACATAGGCGTTTCTTGCATAATCCCCAGAACCACCAATTCCATTCATCATTCTTGAACCCATAATATGGGTGGAATTGACATTGCCGAAAATATCCGCTTCGATGGCGCCGTTCATGGAAATGCATCCTAACCGGCGAATAACACCAACATGATTACTGATTTCAGAAGGCCTTAAAATGATTTTGTCACGGAAAAAATCAGTGTTATCGTTAAAATACTCCGCTTTTTCAGGACTTAGAGAAAAGGATGTCGCCGAAGCAACCTTCATTTTCCCAGTTTCAAGCATATTCAACATACCGTCCTGAATCACCTCCGTAAATGCGGTCAGATTGTCAAAATCCCCTTCGCCCAAAGCCTCCATAACCGCATTGGCAACATTGCCAACCCCGGATTGTAACGGAAAAAGTTGAGGCGGCACTTTACCTCTTTTCACTTCATACCTGAAAAATTCCATTAAATGTCCAGCAATCAATTTTGCGTTTTCATCACTGGGACTAAAAGGGGCATTTCGATCTGGAGCGTTCGTTTCCACAACAGCCACCACTTTATTCAGATCAACAGTCATATATGGTTGACCTATACGATCACAAGGGGAGGACAATGGAATAATTTGATGTGGAAAAGAGGTTGAAACCTCCCATGCATCATGCATACCCTCCAGACCTGCACTTTGCCATTGATTGACTTCAAGGATAATTTTTTTTGCACTATTCAACCAAAGCTGATTGTTGGCCAGAGCCGAAGAGGCAACCAACCGACCATCTTCGCAAATACGTACGACCTCGATAATGGCGACATCCATTTCACCCAAAACACCTGTACGATATAAGGGGGCAACCTGTCCCAAATGCATATCAAGATAATCAGTATCCCCACTATTGATCCGTTTACGCATAATTGGATCAGTATTAAACGCGGAACGGTAAGAAACTCCGTTAACCTCCGCCAATGCACCGTCAAGTTCTGGCCCTGTTGACGCTCCAGTTATCAGTTTGACTTTAAATTCCTTACCTAACGCATGAGCTTCCTTAATTCTATTAGCCAAAGCCTGAGGAACTGCCTTCGGATATCCTGACCCCGTAAATCCACTTGTACCTATCAAATCACCCGCATGAATAAATTGCGCGGCCTCTTCAGCCGAGCAGACTTTTCGTTTTAATCCCTGATGTTGAATACGATTATTTTGAGACATGACTAATCCTTTAAAAATCTTAATTTAAATAAAACTATATATTTTTTTTTCTTTTAATTAAGATCATAAAGTTCAATTCTCCCAACAAAAAAAAGTGAGATATTCAATAAAAAAAACATTTTTGCAATATATAGATGCAAAATAAAAAACTTTATGGTTTATACTATAGCAATGTTTGCCACATTATCCACTCGTTTCAAAAATTTCAGAATTATCGGGGATGTCCATGGTGATATTAACGGTTTTCGACATGCTGTTGAAACAGATCACTTCATCATTCAACTGGGGGACTTGGTCGATTACGGACCGGATAGTGGTGCTGTAATGGCGTTAATGTTACAGGTTCAGGATGAAAAAAGAGGGATTTTCTTGATTGGCAATCATGACCGAAAACTGGGATTGTTTCTCAAGGGATTCAGGGTAAGAAAAGATAATATCCTGACCAGAACCCTTGATCAAATCAACCAACATCCTGATAAAAAACTAACCGATAAAATCTTGCAAGCTTTGGAAAAAGCTCCTGCCTGGTTAATTTTTAAGAATTTTATTTTTGTTCATGGCGGATTTCATACCAGGATGCTGGTTGAACCCCCGCCAGCCAATCCATTGACACCGATAAATGCCTTGTTATCCCGCACATTGTATGGGGAAACAACCAATAAAACCCTTGCAAATGGTTATCCGGTCCGCAGACTAAACTGGGTTAATCATATTCCATCAGGTTATACCCTATATTGCGGACATGATTGCAGATCCACGGACGGACGTCCCTGGATCCGCAAGGGGTATGCCGGAGGGACAGCCGTTTTTATGGATACTGGAGCGGGTAAAGGCGGTCATTTATCGTGGATCGATATTCCAATTTAATTCAAACAACAAAATCATTATCCAAAATTTATGTAAGAAGGTAGATTGTATGATTAAACAACCATCACTCTCCCCAGAAAAAGCCAAACAAGAATTATTAAAGTTGCGCCAAAGTATTGATAATATCGATAATGCGTTAATCCATATTCTGGCTGAACGATTTTGTTTGACCCAAAAAGTGGGTGAATTGAAAGCAACCTATCAGTTACCCCCCTCTGATCCTCAAAGAGAATCTGAACAAATTGCACGATTGAGAGAAATGGCCAAGTCCGCCCATCTGGATCCCAATTTCGCCGAAAAATTTCTTCATTTCATCATTACGGAAGTTATTCAACATCATAAAGCAATTGCCAAACAAAAAATTGATAAGAAAAATTAAATCATCTCTTATTTTTTATTTTTGGTTGTGCATGCAATTCTTTATATTAAGACTCAGCAAAACAATTTTAAATATAATTTATTTAAATGCCAAGCTCTCAGAGACGTGAAAAAACTTCTCTGTGTATTCTGGTATGGTGAAGATTGAGCATTTTTATGCATTAAATTTAAAGACATTGTTAAATCACAATAAGGTTGAATATAGTATGAAACAGTCAGACACGGAAGCTATGTCTTTCTCACCTCCTCAAGATGACGGAACCGTTACCATTACTTTTCAGGGGAAAACAGCTACATTACCAGTTCTATCAGGGGCAAGTGGAAATAGTGTCGTTGATATTCGCAGTTTGACCAAAGAATTGGGCTTATTTACCTTTGATCCTGGATTGGGCAGTACTGCCGCTTGTGAAAGCAAGATCACATTCATTGATGGTGAAAAAGGTATCCTTTTATATCGCGGGTATCCAATCGAACAGCTTGCTGCAAAATCAAGTTTCGCAGAGGTGGCATATCTTCTTTTGTACGGAGAACTTCCATCCAAAAAAGAGCACGAGGATTTTAAAGAACGGTTACTTAATCATTCTCTTCTTCATGAGCAAATTCGAAATTTCTTTAACGGCTATCGTCGCGATGCACATCCAATGGCCATGTTATGTGGAACAGTTGGTGGATTATCAGCTTTCTATCCAGAAGGCATTGACATATCTAACGAAGAAAGTCGTGATCTTTCCGCTGTTCGTCTGATTGCAAAAATGCCCACTCTTGCGGCATGGGCCTACAAATATTCCCGAGGGGAACCTTTTGTCTATCCAAGAGCGGATTATTCATATTCAGAAAATTTTATTAACATGCTGTTTGCCCGTGCGGATAGACCCTATAAGGTCAATCCAATCCTCAGCAATGCATTGGACCGTATTTTGATTTTACATGCTGATCATGAACAAAATGCCTCAACATCCACAGTACGATTGACAGGATCAACAGGATCACATCCGTTTGCCTGTGTTGCCGCAGGTATTGCCGCTCTTTGGGGGCCCGCACATGGTGGTGCAAATGAAGCGGTTTTACAAATGCTCGGAAAAATAGGCTCAAAAGAAAATATCCCTGATTTTATTGCAAAGGTGAAGGATAAAAACAGTAATGTCAGGTTAATGGGATTTGGACATCGCGTTTACAAAAATTTCGATCCACGGGCAAAAATCATGCAACAGACCTGTTATGAAGTCCTTGAGGAATTGGGTATTAAACACGATCCATTACTGGAACTCGCTATTGAACTAGAAAAATATGCACTGAATGACGATTATTTCGTTCAACGTAAACTTTATCCAAATGTAGATTTCTACTCTGGAATCATTTTCAAGGCAATGGGAATACCTAAATCAATGTTTACCGCGTTTTTTGCTGTTGCACGCACCGTGGGATGGGTAAGTCAATGGAAAGAGGCCTTTAATGACCCATTACGAAGAATTTATCGTCCTCGTCAGCTATATACAGGCCATCAGCGTAGAGATTTAAATAAATAAACTAATTTTAGATAAAAAAACTTTTCAGGTAAGGAAATTCAAATAACAATTTCCTTACTTGTTTTTTCTTCTAATTGCAATCGCATCCAGTGGTTTTGCCATTCTGTTTTTTATCATAAATATGATAGTCAATCCATTCAGACACGAGAAGACGAGCCTCATTTACTGAAGATTCCGGATGATAAATTTGATATAAAAGAACGCAGCTCTGAAAAATTTGCATTTCCCCTACACCAACAGCTTTTAACTCTTGATAGGCAGTAATAACCGATTTTTCACACCGACGATGAATGTGGTCTAATTGAATAGCCATACTTTTTCTACTTAATACCAACGATTTACTTTGACTTTGGTAGTATATCCCAAAATCAGTATCTATTGATAGAAATATATTATTAATTTAGTTTTTATCAATTTTTTTATAAAAAAATTTAATTACTGCACTTTTTTTCTAAAAAGTATATAAGAAAACCTTATTTACCTGCTTTCTCTACTTTACGAATAAGGCAATCATTCTATGTCACAAACTCATACTTCACTTTTTAATAAAAAACAACCACGTTCACCTCGTGTAACTGAATGGGATCGTGACGCCGCTCTTATTACCGCTCGGCTTCTTTTGGAAATCCAGGCTGTAAATTTTCGTCCTGATGATCCGTATCTACTTACCGCCGGTTGGAAATCCCCTGTTTATATTGATTGTCGTAAAATTATTTTTTATCCTCGTGCCCGGGCAAAGATTATTGAATTAGGGGTTGAAAAAATTTATCGTCACGTTGGATATGAATCTTTTGATGCCGTCGTGGGTGGTGAAACAGCTGGAATTCCATTTGCTGCATGGTTCGCAGACCGAATGATGACTCCAATGGCCTATGTCCGCAAAAAACCTAAAGGATTTGGTAAAAATGCACAGATCGAAGGGGATGTACCTGAAAATATGCGTACTCTTTTGGTGGAAGACTTAACTACAGATGGTATTTCCAAGGTTGGGTTTGCCAAAGCTTTACGCAAGGCTGGTGCAATTGTTGATCATGCTTTTGTTGTTTTCTTTTATGGAGTTTTTTCAAGCGCTTATCAGACACTAAATGATATTGGTATCAGTCTGCATTCCCTTTGCACTTGGTGGGATATTTTAGAAGTCAGTTCAGAATACCCAGCCTTTTCAAATGGAGATACCTCAGAAATCAGACGTTTCCTTGAAGATCCTTGCGCATGGTCTGCCAAGCATGGCGGAGTCAGCAATGAACAGGAGGCTCTAGCTTATAAACAATCCCGTTTATAATCTTTTATACCCTATGCCTTATCGTGTTTTAGCATTCGATTCTGGTATTGGAGGTTTAGGCATCGTTCAAAACCTCCAAACACAATTGAAAACAACCGATTTACAGGTTTCAATTGACTATCTTGCCGACAATCTTGTTTTCCCTTATGGTGAGCAAGAAGATAATTTTCTGGTTGAACGAATTATCAATCTTATCGGACAGGCGATTCAGTCAATTAAACCAAACCTTGTTATCATTGCCTGTAATACCGCCAGTACTATTGCACTCGACAGGCTGAGGAAAATATATCCTTTCATTCCATTTGTTGGCTGTGTTCCACCTGTTCGATGGGCCGCCCGTGTGAGTCAAAGCAAAATAATTGGATTATTGGCAACACGTGCAACCATTGCACGACCCTATTTATGTCATTTAAAAGAACAATTTGCCTCGGATTGCAAACTTATCGCTTATGGTTCTCCTGTACTTGCAAAACTGGCAGAGAATTATTTCCGGACAAAGTCTTGCGATATACATCTAATCCAGCAAGAACTTGATAATATGTTTAATCATCCATATTCTGATCAAATGGATGCAATATGTATAGGATGTACCCATTACAGCTTTATTCTTGATCTTTTACGTCAGAACACATCCCCATCCATTCAATGGCTGGATCCTGCAGCTGCTGTAGCCAAGCACACTATTGACATTTTACGGCAAGAGAAATTTTCACATACTGATAATAACGTAAATAACTGTTTTTATTCTACTGCACCATTAACTAAGGACAAACCTCTTTTAAGTCGGCTTGCCCTGATGAAATTTACACAAATCAAAACATTTATATTGCAATAAACCAATTTTAAAAATGTCTATGCACGGTGTAATTAGCAATATTTTTTAAGATAGTATGTAATTCACTCTCTGGAAAAACATCGAGCGCTGAACTGGCTTTATTTGCAAAAACCATAGCTTCTTTAAGGGTTTCTTCAATTACATTGTACTTTCGAATAAGGACTAGGGCCTGTTTTAAATCGCCTTTTTCCTGCTTGCCATCCTGTATTACCCGTTGCCAAAATTCCTTTTCCACTGGAGTGGACTTTTCATAGGCAATCAAAATTGGATAGGTTATTTTACCCTCACGAAAATCATCGCCAATCGTTTTACCCAATTCTTCCTGTTTCGCTGAATAATCCAATGCATCATCAACCAGCTGAAAAGCCATTCCCAAATTTGTACCAAAAGATTCCAACGCCAATTCATGCTGTCTTGAGTGATTGGCTACAATAGCCCCAACTCGACAAGAAGCTGCAAATAATGCCGCAGTCTTTCCATGAATAACTTCAAAATAGCGTGATATTGAAGTTGACAAATCATTCTGTACGGTCATTTGCAAAATTTCACCTTCAGCAATGGTTGCCGAAGCCTTTGAAATGATTTGCATAACTTCTAAGGAACCATCTTCTGTCATGATCTGAAATGCACGGGAAAAAAGAAAATCTCCCACCAATACAGACGCTGAATTGCCAAAAACAGCATTTGCACTTTCCGTCCCCCGTCGCAACATACTTTCATCAACCACATCATCATGCAACAGGGTCGCGGTATGAAGGAATTCAATACAGGCAGCCAACCGGACATGACGTGTAATGTGATCTGCAGAATCTTTTTCGTATCCACATAATCGTGCCGAGGCCAAGGTTAGTAAAGGTCTTAAACGCTTTCCTCCTGCCACAATAAGATGTGCCGCCAATTGTGAAACTAACGGTACGGAGCTTTGCATCCGATCCATAATGACATGATTACAAGCTTGCATGTCAACAGCTAAATAATCCACTAATGCTTGTAAAGGTTCTTCTTTCCCCATCAGAACAGGCATTTTACTTTCTACCTTCTGTCTCATTGGCATATGTTGATCCAACCGACCCTATATAAAACTTATAAAAATTTATTCAAGTTGTAAAAATAAAAACAGAATTGATCATTATCATTAACATTTCATTATCGGTTACGCTACAATACATTTTATTTGTCTAACATATTTATTTGGTTAATGATTTATGCAGTCGCTTTCTTTTACGTCACCTTATATACACCATAAATCAAAAAATACATCCAATGGAACGTTATTAGAAGGAAAGATATTTTATAAACAATTCCAAAAAGGATACAGGACAGCCCTCGAGCCCATATTGATGGCAGCCAGTATTCCAGCCAAAAAAAAACAGATAATTATTGAGGGTGGATGTGGAGCCGGTGCAGGATTGATGTGTCTTGCCTATCGTATTCCCTTGATTACTGGAATAGGTTTTGAACAACATCCAGAGATGGTTGAACTGGCAAATGAAAATTTTCAACTTAATGCGATGTCCAATCTAAAGGCAATGCAGGTTACATTACCGAAACTTCCAAAACGTCCTTTTACATTTTTACCTAATGGTCAGGAACATGTTGATCATGTCTTCGCCAACCCTCCCTGGCATCAACATAATAGCTGTCCTTCACCAGACCCAGAAAAAAATCTGGCAAAAAAACTTCCCAGAGGCTTGCTTGCTGAATGGATTTATGCTTTAAGCCGTCCATTACGACAAGGAGGAACATTAACTCTGGCCCTTTCAGCCAGCCTGTATAGTGAAGCAAGTGCCCTTATGTATCAATATAAACTGGGATCGGTTATTCTATTTCCTTTATGGCCAAAACTAAACCGGCCACCCCGAATTATACTTTTACAAGGACGAATGGGATCGACCGGAGGGAGTCAGATTGCACCAGGCCTGATACTACATAATGACAATGGAGAATTTACCAATGAAACAAATCGAATCTTGCGTCAGGGAAAAAAACTAACCTTGTTATCTTGATATAAGCGTTTATATGGGATGAATCTAAGTCAAGAAGTTTATTTTTATAAAACACTATATATCGATATTAAATTTATTTATATGACTATATATTGATAAAAGAGCATAATTAAATCATAAATCACCCAAGGAGTTAAAACTGTGGAAAAGCAAGATTCAAAACCAGCACAAACACATAATCTGATGACGTATAACCCAGTTTACAAACCCTTTCATTATCCTTGGGCCTATGATGTATGGCTGACCCAACAGAGACTACATTGGTTACCTGAAGAGGTTCCATTGGCGGAAGATGTCAAGGACTGGCATAAAAAATTGACCGAACCCGAACGGAATTTGATCACCCAAATCTTTCGATTCTTTACGCAATCAGATGTCGAGGTAAATAATGCCTATATGAAATATTACAGCCAGGTATTCAAACCTATTGAGGTTCTTATGATGCTGTCAGCATTCTCCAATATCGAGACGATTCATATCGCGGCATATAGTTATCTTCTTGATACTATTGGTATGCCGGAAGTCGAATATTCTGCTTTCCTCAAATATAAGGAAATGAAAGACAAATACGACTACATGCAGAATTTTTCAATTGATAATCCACTCGAAATTGCCAAAACAATGGCGGTTTTCGGAGCATTCACTGAGGGATTACAATTATTCTCATCCTTTGCCATCCTTATGAACTTTCCACGTTTTAATAAATTAAAAGGAATGGGGCAGATTATTTCGTGGTCAGTAAGAGATGAAACATTACATTGCCTATCCATTATCAAGCTTTTCCGCACGTTCATTCAAGAAAATCCCCATTTGTGGACGGAAAACTTTCAACAAGAGCTGATCCATATATGTAAAACTATCGTTGAACATGAATTTGCCTTTATTGACCTAGCTTTCGAAATGGGTTCTGTCGAAGGACTAACCGCACAGGATGTCAAAAATTATATTTGTTTCATTGCCAATCGCCGCTTAACACAGTTAGGTCTGGATACAATTTACGATATTGATAAAAATCCGTTACCCTGGATGGATGAAATGCTCAATGCTGTTGAACATACCAATTTCTTTGAAAATCGTGCCACTGAATATAGCCGAGCCGCCACAGAAGGAACCTGGGAAGAAGCTTTTGAAAGCATGACAGTTTAGGAATTCCCTGTTATTCCTCAGGGTCAAATAGATATTAATCCTGAGGGAATAATATTAAGAATTAAAATTCTTCATATTTTGAGGGATCCTGTCCTTTTAAACGACCATCTGGTTTTGATAATACATCAATTTTTTGCATATCTTCTGTCGTAATATCAAAATCAAATATGTCAAGATTTTCCTTTTGCCTTTGATCTGATGTTGCTTTTGGAATGGGAACAACACCAAGCTGGACGTGCCAGCGCAAAATTAGTTGTCCTACCGACTTATGATAATTTTTGGCAATTTCTTTCAGGATCGGGTGTGTCAACAGATCATTGGCACGGCCCAGTGGACTCCAAGCCTCTGTAACAATTCCCAATTTTTTATCATAGACACGCTGTTTTGCCTGGGAGAAATATGGATGCAATTCCACTTGATTAATACTTGGTGTCACCCCTGTTTCCTTAATAATACGATCAAGATGTTCAGGCAGGAAATTTGAAACGCCTATGGATTTAATCATCCCTCTTTTTTTCGCCTCGACCAAAGCTTCCCAGGCTTCAAGATATTTTCCTGTTATCGGGTTGGGCCAATGAATCAAATATATATCATAATAATCAAGCTGTGCACGATATAAAGATTCCTCAATCGTTAACAATGCCTGATCATATTGATGACGACGTCCTGGTAATTTGGAAGTGATTCGCAACTGATCACGGGAAATTCCACATTGTCGGACCGCTTCACCAACAGCGCCTTCATTTTCATAATTAAAAGCTGAATCCAACAAACGGTAACCATTATGAATGGCACTGATGATAGATTTTACCCCTTCCCTACCGTTAAGTTTGTAAGTGCCAAATCCAACAGCAGGAATATTCGTCCCATCATTTAATTTAATTTGAGGAATAGATGACATTCAATATGTGTCCTTTTTACAAAAAATATTAAAGACAAAATCAATATTTCGATTGATATCATAAATAGATGTCTGTTTAAAAAGCAATATCATCTTGTTTATAAATGAATATCACCTATATCGGCCAAAAATCTTCCTAAATCTTAAAATATTAAGGATATAGAAAGAATAAAATCCGTTTAGATCAGACTTTTGCCCAGTTAACAAAAAAGACCTTTTCTTCTAAAAAGGCCTTCAAACCAATATTATTGACAAGATAGACATTCTTCATAACTTGTCGAGGTATCAGCCTGTATCTGATCACCTTTATTTAGAATATCCTCTTTAACTGCCAAATTACTAACAGTATCTGCACGCTGGATAGAAAGAGAACGGCAATAATACAGGGATTTTATTCCTTTTTTCCATGCCTGATAATGCATCATATGTAAATCACGCTTGTGAACATTGGCTGGAACAAATAAATTAACTGATTGAGACTGACAGATAAACGGTGAACGGTCAGCAGCATGTTCAATGATCCAACGTTGATCCAATTCAAATGCTGTTTTGTAAATATCCTTTTCATCCTGAGTCAGAAAATCAAGATGTTGAACACTCCCTTTGTTTAAAGTGATAGAAGACCAGACTGCATCAGTATCCTGGCCTTTTTCCTGCAATACCTTACGTAAATGCCTATTTCTTACGGTAAAGGAGCCTGATAAGGTTTTCTGCAAAAATACATTGGCCGTAATTGGTTCAATACCGGGACTTGCATTTCCCGCAATAATCGAAATGGAAGCCGTTGGCGCAATCGCAATCTTGTTTGAAAAGCGCTCATTAATGCCATAATCGGCGGCATCCGGACAAGGTCCACGCAAATTCGCTAGGGTAACGGATGCCTTGTCTGCTTCCTGACGTATATGCTGAAACATTTTCTTGTTCCATACTTTTGCCATAACGCTTTCAAACGGAATTTTATGAGCTTGAAGAAAAGAATGAAAACCCATTACACCCATACCAACGGAACGTTCACGTGCAGCAGCATATCTTGCACGTTCCATTTCGTCAGGAGCATGATCAATGAAATCCTGCAAAACATTATCAAGAAACAACATGACATCCTGGATAAATTGTGGGTTTCTTGACCATTGATCCCAATATTCAAGATTTAAAGAGGAAAGGCAACAAACAGCCGTCCGTTCCTTTCCTTTATGATCTATTCCTGTAGGTAACGTAATTTCAGCACAAAGATTAGAGGTTTTTACTTCCAGTCCAGCCAGTTTATGATGTTCAGGACGGGCATTATTCACCGTATCGGAAAAGACAATATAAGGCTCACCCTGTTCAATTCGTGTCGTCAGCAGTCTGATCCACAAAGAACGGGCAGAAATTTTCCTAATGACCGACTGATCTTTTGGGGAGACAAGCGCCCAATCCTCATTATTTTCAACTGCACGCATAAAAGCGTCAGAAATTAGAACACCATGATGTAGATTCAAGGCTTTACGATTGGGATCTCCACCCGTTGGTCTGCGTAATTCAATAAATTCCTCAATTTCAGGATGCCAGATAGGCAAATAAACAGCTGCTGAACCCCGTCTCAAAGATCCCTGACTAATTGCCAGGGTCAGGCTGTCCATCACCCTTATGAATGGAATGACACCTGAAGTTTTGCCATTCCGACTAACATTTTCACCAATAGAACGCAAATTTCCCCAATAGGATCCAATTCCCCCGCCACGAGAGGCAAGCCAGACATTTTCATTCCACAGTTCAACAATTCCCTTCAGGCTGTCTTCCGCTTCATTCAAAAAACAGGAAATAGGCAACCCTCTGGCCGTCCCACCATTTGACAGTACTGGAGTGGCCGGCATAAACCAATGCTGAGACATATAGTCATATAAACGCTGGGCATGTTCCGCATCATCCCCGTAGTAGGAAGCCACCCTTGCAAACAGCTCTTGGTAGCTTTCACCCTCAATAAGATAACGGTCATCAAGCGTCGCTTTACCAAAATCTGTCAATAAAGCATCACGAGAATGATCTAATTTAACCTGATAACGCCCATACAACTGTATTTTTCCTGCCAAGGCATCTGTAAAAAGAGAAGCATTATCTGTTTTACCTTTTCCAGCATTGGCAACAGGCTTTTTTTCAAGCAGATCAACTGGGGTCACAACCATATCCTCGCAAAACAACAAACCTTTAAGGATTTTACATCCTTACTATACCATTATAAAATTTTAAATGTAATGATAAATTTCTATATATAGTATATTAAAAAAACATACATACCTATATGATGATATAAAATCAACATAACATTAAGCTTGACATGCAAGATTTTGATAAAAACAAAAACTTTAATTTTACAATCGAAAAAGATCAGAAATGATAACAATATGGTATAATATAGGTCAGACTTTATTGGTTTAACAATATATTTAATTTTAAATTTTTTTAAAAAAATATATTAGCCAGAAACCTCTGTATATTTATCGGGTTTAAAAAATAGAATGGCTATACAATTATATTATCATAAATTCCTTAAATAAAAAACAAGTCTTTAACTTGTCAATGCGTAATCTAAACAATAGATATCACCCCAATCAAACCTATGAAATAATTGGGGTGACACTTTCTCAAGATATTGATTATCTTGCAATCTTATTCCCATTCAATGGTTCCGGGTGGTTTTGATGTAATATCATAAGTTACACGATTAATGCCTTTGACTTCATTAACAATCCGCCCCGCCACTCTAGTAAGGAATTCCATATCAAAAGAATAAACATCGGCAGTCATACCATCCACACTTGTAACAGCCCGCAATGCACAAGCCTGATCATATGTTCGGCCATCCCCCATAACGCCAACCGTACGAATAGGCAACAAAACAGCAAACGCTTGCCAAATTTTGTCATATAACCCAGCCTTACGAATTTCATCCAAATACACGGCATCAACACGACGCAACAAATCAAGCCGTTCACGCGTAATGTCCCCTAAAATTCGTATGGCAAGGCCTGGTCCTGGGAATGGATGACGACCAACAATATTTTCTGGAATACCCAATTCCCGACCCAAATCCCTGACTTCATCCTTGAAAAGTTCACGTAAAGGTTCGACAAGCTTCATATTCATCCGTTCAGGCAATCCACCCACATTATGATGAGACTTAATAGTTACTGATTTTCCCGTGACACTGACGCTTTCAATAACATCCGGATAAAGGGTACCCTGAGCCAGAAAATCAGCCCCACCCAGTTTTTGCGCCTCCTGTTCAAATACCTCGATAAACAAACGGCCAATGGTTTTACGTTTAACCTCTGGATCGGTTACTCCAGTCAATTCTTTCAGAAACAAGTCAGACGCGTCTTTAGCAATCAAATGAATATTAAATTTCTCTTTGAATGTTTTAACAACCTCATCCGCTTCATTTTGACGCAGCATGCCGTGATCGACAAAAATACAGGTTAGCTGATCTCCAATAGCTTCATGAATCAATACAGCTGCCACTGCGGAATCAACCCCACCTGATAAACCGCAGATGACTTTTTTGTCACCAACCTTTTGACGAATACGTTCAATTTCCAAATTACGAAAACCGGCCATGGTCCAATTACCCTGACACCCGGCAATATTATGCGTGAAATTCTTTAATAATGCGGCACCGTGAGGTGTATGAACAACTTCAGGATGAAACTGAACACCATAATAGTGACGATCCTCATCAGCAATCATGGCATAGGGTGCACCCTCACTAACCCCTACCACCTTGAATCCGGGTGGAATTTTTGTAACTCGATCACCATGACTCATCCATACTTGTTCACGGTTCCCCTTTGACCATACACCCTGACATAAGGCACTATCCTCAAGAATTTTAACATACGCACGGCCAAATTCACGGTGGTCACCGGATTCCACCTGTCCACCCAATTGATGACACATTGCCTGTTCACCATAACAAATTCCCAATACGGGAACCTTTAATGTAAAAACTTCATTCGGAATCCTTGGGGCATCCATTTGAGTGACACTGGAAGGGCCGCCAGATAAAATAATCCCTTTTGGTGCAAATGAACGAATCTTTTCATCATCACTCGTATAAGGCCATATTTCGCAATAAACGCCACTTTCTCTTATTCTGCGTGCAATCAACTGGGTTACCTGACTACCAAAATCAAGAATAAGAATCTTTTCTTGATGTAAAGATTGTTCCAATTCGCTTACCTGGGTCATTTTTATCAATCACTTCCTCTTTCAGTAAAATACGTTTTCATATCACAAATAGAAAAAAAAAATGTAAATTAAACAATTTATCTGAAAAAAAACTATTTCTCCTTTATATAGAAATAAATTCCTTTTCATATTTTTTCACTCTGGAGCATTCCGTGAACAAGTATCGCCTGAAATTAATCCATCGAAAAATACGGATTATCCCTATTTTTATATTAGTGTTGACTGCTGCCTGCAGTCATTTAGCCGAAGACCACCCCACAGGAATATGGTTAGGCAAAATGGAAACACAACAGGGAATTTGTCCACATGATCGTATGGCCGCCCTGAGAATCGATAAAAAGAAAATATTGTTTTCACCTGATAATGGGGCATTGGTCTTGACAGGTATCTATCATAAAAAGGAACATCCAAGGCATCTTGTCGCTGTCCTCCACCGTACGGATATGGATCATAAACCATACGATCTCATTTTTGAAGGGAAAGCCAAAGATAAAAATATAATTGGAACCTATGGAACTCCTGACTGTCGGGCGACAATTACCTTTTATCGTCCACATCATTACGGATTATCAAACGCTATTGCGCATTAAAATCACAAAAAGTTAAAAAAACACTTGCAGAGCGGAAAAAGATCGGTTAAAAGCCTAGGGCAAGACGCACCCGTAGCTCAACTGGATAGAGCACCAGACTACGAATCTGGGGGTTATGGGTTCGATTCCTGTCGGGTGCGCCACTTAAATTAGAGGTCAATTTCATACCTAGATTGAAAACCTGATTAAAAAGTTAAAATAAGCTTTATTAATATTATTTAACTATTCCTTTATACATATTAAATTATACTTTATTTCTACGTTTTTTTTTGGTATAAAGATAAAAAAGTAATTTTTTTGATAGATTTCTAAATGCTTTCTAATACGTCTCTTCTTATTATAGAAGATCAGCCTGAAATATGCGATCTTATTAAGTTAAGCTTTGCCAATCGAATTCCAACAATTCAACTGGCACATTCTCTTGCTGAAGCTGCTGAACTAATCAAAGAAACTTCATTTACCCTCATGATTGTCGATGTTTATTTACCTGACGGAGATCCATATCCGCTGATTCTTAAAATGTTGCAAAAAAAATGCAGGGTACTTTTGATGAGTGGAAATTTTCAAATCAACCAGCGTATTAATGATTTACCATTTCCACGTATTGAAAAACCATTCAGGATAAAGAATTTAATTAAAAAAGTGGAAGAAACCGTTTCCAATCCTTTATCAGATGAATTGATAGAAATCGCTTCCTAATTGAAATTTTCATTAAGGCAGATAAACGATTTCATGCTCGTTAGCATTTGAATAATTTAACTCTACTTTATAGATATTATAGGTTTCCGCGATTCTCTGTTTGATTTTTCTTACGACAATCCCCTGTTTTTCTGAATTTAAAAAATAAACAGAAGGTGGCATATCTTTGCGACGCTGTGTACGAATTAAATAGCCATTTTTCCCATGGTAATCAGCTAAAGCAAAATATTTCCAGCGTCTATCAACCAGAATAATTGGATGATGCACCTCATAAAATGCCAATTCTGCAGCTATGCCATATTCATCAACAATGATTGGAACTGAATCAGGAATTTGACATGAAACCACTTTAGCTAATTCAGCCCACCCCCCCAATCGTTTTAATATGAGATCATATTTGGCCGGAATTGGAAAATATGCAAAAACCGATTGAATGTAAATCAAACCAACCATTATATTCCCGAGGATACAGGCTGACTTGATAAAACGATGAAAATAAATTGCCGTTATGACAGACAGAACTGGATATAATATTCCCACCCAGTTGGCCTGTACACGATCCCCAAAGGCATGCTGAACAAATACACAAACTGGAATAATAACCCATAACCACAATAAAAAATCATTCTCCGCTTTACTCTGCCAAACAATTTTTGTCAGTTTAATCATGGCCCAACAAAAACAAATAAAAAGGATGGGAGTGGCCAATCCGATCTGGCCGATCATTAATTCAGACAAAAACTGAACCGCACGACTGGGATGCCAATCCGCTGTTCTTCCACCCTGTTTTAAAAAACTGATCCATTGATGTTTTGAATTCCAAATAATCACGGGTAAGAAAATAAGTATCGTTAAAAACAGCCCTCCCCATAATTTCCAGGATTTTAAAGAAAATCGACCCAAAACTGTCAGAATGCACCAAACTCCTAATCCCGCAATCATTAACAACGCAGTATACTTGCTGAGCAATGCACATCCTGCAGCTATACCAATAACCAGCCACCATCCCAATTTTTGAGTGGCAATTAAACGTCCACATCCCCATATAAAAATACAAATAAAGAAAAGTAATGGAGTATCGGGGGTTATTGTTACACTACCGACGCTAATAGCAAGGGTTGTATTTAATATCACAACCGCAGTAATCGCATTTTTTTCTTTATCATGACTGGTATAACAAAAATCCAAAACACTAAAATATATAAAAACACTTCCTATCAAACCGGCAAAAGGGGCAAGAAAACGGACACCCAGAGCGGTTTTATTACCAATCCAGCATCCCAATTTTATCCACAACGCCACCATTGGTGGATGATCATAAAAACTGTAATCTAAATGATTTGACCATAACCAATAATATGCCTCATCTGGCGAAAGCGGGCTGGCGGCAGCAACCCATAAACGAATGAGTGTCACGATAGATAAACCAAACCAAAACCATAATAAACAAGGTTTTACCGTTAACTTTTTTACCCATTCAAAATCAGCTTTTACAGAACACATACCACTAACCAAAATTCATGAAATCATCTGTTTTACATATTTTAAATTATAATTCGTTATCAAGAATGATTGGATTGCCCAGTATATAAATATTTTAATTTTCGTCAGTTTTTTTGATAAATTCTTCAAAGCAGCAAAATGGGTTTATCAGATTGTCATCATTAAATTTGAATTATCTAGGATATCTTTTTAATTTTTTTTGAAGCAGCATTACAATAAATTGCATCATTATTTTTAAACCAAGTTTACTTTGTCCTGAAAAACGTTTTCGAAACTGAAAGGGAATTTCGATAACACGTATTGTAGAGGGACAGGATAATATCAAATCAAGTAATATTTTAAAACCGGTTCCTGTTAATGTCGGCATAAGATTTAAAAACAGCTTTCTTTTCAATACAAAAAAACCGCTCATTGGATCCTTTAATGGAACAGGTAAAATTTTTTGTGATAATGCAATGCCACGATCCGATAAAAATCTCCTCCAGTAATTTGCCAATCCCTGATTACTGCCACCCGATACATGACGGCTGCCAACTGCAAAATCAAAATTTCTATGAATTACAGCCTCAAGCATATCTGGCAGTCGTGTCTCATCATGCTGCATATCTCCATCAATTACCGCTATATAATCAGCAGAAGAGGATAAGACACCATCAATCACTGCAGACGACAAGCCTCTTTTGTTAACTCTAAGTATTCCACGTGCCCTTATATCTTGTCTGGCAAGTTTTCTAATCTCTTCAATTGTACCATCCGGAGAATTATCATCGACATAAATAGCCTCCCATCGCCACCCTACCAAAGCCGTTTCTAAAGCTCTAAAAAGAGGAAGGACATTATTTTTTTCATTATAACACGGAACAATAATACTAACTTCCGCGCCCATCGCTTTTTCTGAAGCGGATAAATATTTCATTTTTCAATAAAAGTTTACATTTGATCATCAAGCATTTATTTGGATATATCTGGATGATCGTATTCCAATGGAACGCCATGTCGATTAAAGCTGGTATGAATAACTTGTAATGTCTGAACCCTGGCAATGTGAGGATGCGTTATCAATTCATGCGTTATTCTATTTTCATCTTCGGTATTTCGCGCAATAAAACGAATTAAGAAATCAACGCCACCACGCACCATATGACATTCCCTTACCTCGGGAATATCCGCCATTTCCTTTTCAAATTCTTTTAATATGGCCTCTTTTTGGCTATCAAGACCAACCAGCACAAATACTGATAGGCACCATCCTACAGATTTCATATCGATATCCGCATGATAACTTTGAATAACCCCCATCGTTTCCAGACGTCTTACCCGCCTTAAGCAGGGGGGAGCAGAAATACCAACTCTTTGTGCCAATTCAATATTTGTTATTCGCCCATCTTTTTGAAGCTCATCTAAAATGAGCCAGTCAATTTTATCAAGATCCGCTGCCTGATTCATAAATCGATTATCCTACCAAAACTTTCACTTTATATAATTTAACAATTTATTCTTTAAACAATAGTTTCTTATTATACTATAGATGACTTATATATAAAAAATCTTTGTAATAATAGGACGAATAATATGGGTGAGACATTTCTTACGGATTTATTAATTATCGGGGCAGGCCCGGCAGGATACACAGCGGCAATCTATGGAGCCAGAGCAAATCTAAGCCCAACTCTCCTAACTGGATTACAGCCCGGTGGTCAGTTGACTATTACCAATGAAATCGAGAATTTCCCTGGTTTTGCTGATCCCATACAAGGCCCCCGGTTGATGGAACAGATGGCTCAACAAGCCATAAATGTTGGCGCCAAGATTATCAATGACAGCGTAACAAGGTGCTCCCTTCAACAGAAACAAAAAGAAAATAATTATTTCATATTGCAAACCGATATGGGAAATACCTACAAAGCAAAAACCGTCATCATTGCTACAGGTGCCCAAGCCCGTTGGCTAGGTCTTGAGGCTGAAAAAAAACTGCAGGGATTTGGTGTTTCCGCCTGTGCAACCTGTGATGGATTTTTTTATCGTGGTAAACAGGTTGCGGTAATTGGTGGAGGAAATACCGCTGTTGAAGAAGCTCTTTATTTAACCCATCATGCAGCTCATGTTTTCCTCATTCATCGTCGCAACAGTTTACGGGCGGAAAAAATCCAACAAACACGCCTCATGAAAAATCCAAAAGTTACGATTATCTGGAATAGCGTTGTAGAGGATATTTTGGCGGAAAGTAATCCTCCTTCTGTTACAGGACTTACATTAAAAAATACACTTACAAAAGAAATAAGCCAATTACCTGTTGATGGTGTTTTTATAGCAATCGGTCACACACCAAATACAGAACTTTTCAAAAATCAAATTGATCTTGATGAAGAAGGCTATATACAAACAACACCGGGAACGACAAAAACATCTGTTCCTGGCATATTTGCCGCTGGAGATGTTCAAGACAAAATCTACCGTCAAGCGATCACCGCAGCGGGTTCAGGATGCATGGCTGCACTTGAAGCTGAACGTTTCCTTTCCGCCTCGGAAGGATGAATATCGAAAAATAGGGTTCAAATATCTGGATTTTCTGAATAGTCGTAGTATATTCATACAATACGATGATACTGATCATCCAGTCTTACAATATCACTTTCATCAAGATAAGAACCAGATTGTACTTCAATGACAATTAGAGGTATGTCACCCGCATTTTTCAATCGGTGCACCATTCCCAGAGGAATGTAAACACTTTCGTTTTCATGCAGAAATATAACTTCATCTCCACGGGTTACCTCAGCAATACCGGAAACAATAACCCAATGTTCTGAACGATGATGATGTTTTTGCAGAGAAAGCTGCGCTCCAGTTTTTACAATAAGCTGTTTGACAAGAAACCGTTCTCCATGTGCCAACGTTTCATAATGCCCCCAGGGTCGATAACATTGGTTATGCCGAACAGCTTCCTGTTGTTTTACAGCATTCAATTTTTGGACAATTTTCTTAACATTTTGCGATTTGTTTCGATCAGAAACCAAAACGGCATCTTTTGTCACAATCACAACAACATTATCTATATCATTAACAGCCGCTACCATTTCTTCAGAACGAATATAGCTATTATGCGTGTTTTCTAAGAATACATTTCCTATAACCACATTCCCTGACCGATCCTTCTGGCTTACATTCCATAATCCATTCCAGCTTCCGATGTCTGACCAGACAAGATCGGCAGATACTACGACCATGGCTTTTGTTTTTTCGGCAATGGCATAATCAATTGAAAGATCAGGGACCTTTATGAAATCATCATATAATATACGCTCGAAATATAAATCTGACTGTCTATTGTCAACAGCCTTTTTAACCAAGGATAGTAATGTTGGGGTATAATGTTTCATTTCCTGCAACATCGTTTGTGCAGAAAACATGAACATGCCCGAATTCCATAAATATCCTCCCGACTCAACCATTAGCTGAGCCTGTCGAATATCAGGTTTTTCAGTAAAAGCCTTTACGGCATAAATATTCTTGATCTTATCAATAACTGAACCTTTCTCAATATATCCATATCCTGTCTCTAAACGTGTAGGTTGAATGCCGAAAGTTACAATTTTCCCGTTTTGTGCAAAAGCGGCTGCCTCTTCTACCAATTTCACCAGTATTGGAACATCTTGAATATATGCGTCTGCCGCCATTACCCATAAAATTGTCTGAGCATCCAGTTCATTCGCCAACAAACTTGCAGTTGCTATGGCTGGTGCTGAATTTCGTCCAACTGGTTCCAAAACAATACGGGCATTTTCAACGCCAATTTCTCTCAATTGCTCTGCAATCAAGAAACGATGATCCTGATTGCAAATAACGATTGGCTCTAAAAAAATATCCCCTTTACCGCGTAAAACCGTGTCTTGAAACATGGATTTTTCAGTAATAAGGGGCCATAACTGTTTAGGGAAACTGGCACGAGACAGGGGCCATAACCGACTACCCGTGCCACCTGACAAAATAACAGGAACAATTTTCATTATGGATATATCCTGCATTGCTGTTTCCCTTTATAATGTTTTAAAAATTATTGCTGATTTATCCTTTCCCTTAATTCCTTCCCCGTTTTAAAAAAGGGAACATATTTTTCCTCCACAGTTACAGTTTCCCCTGTCCGAGGATTTCTTCCCGTACGGGCTTTACGATTTTTTACAAAAAAGGCACCAAAACCACGAAGCTCAACCCGATCACCCCTCGCCAGCGTTGTCTCTATTTCATCAAAAACTGTTGAAACAATTTCCTCAATATATTTCAACATTAAATTAGGATGTTCGGATGCAATTTCTAATATTAGTTCAGATTTAGTCATTAACTCACTCAAATGTTATTATAGCTTATAATGATTCTTTTATGGGTGCCAAATCGCTAAAATACCACCAAAATTTTCATTTTCCTTATAAAAAATTTGATTGGCAATTGTTTTTAACGAAAAATTCATGATTGATTTGCCGCCAAGCCCAAACCAGTTTTCACTTTTATCTTTTTTTAATGTAACAACTTCAATGTCTGTTGGAAGATGATATGTTTTGATTATCCATTGTTTCGCATCCTCTTCATTACCGATCTGATCGACCAATCCCAATCTAACGGCTTGCTGACCACTATAAGGTCGCCCATCCCCCAATTCCTTGACACGGGCGATATCCATATGTCGCCCTTCAGCAACCATATTCGTAAACTGATCATAAAAATTGCCAATCAATCCCTGCAGCATTTTTTGACCGGCTGGAGACAAGGGTTTGACCATTGACGGCTGACCCTTTAAAGGACCTGAAACAAGCTGATCAAATGAAATACCGACCTTCTCTAACAACCCAGAAAAATCAGGAGATTCCATAATGACGCCAATTGATCCGGTTAAGGTAGAATTAAATGCAAAAATACGTTTTGCAGGTACTGAAATCATATAGCCTGCTGAAGCTGCCACACCTCCCATTGAAACAACAACAGGTTTGGTTTTTGAGAATTTTACCAGCGCATCATGTAACTGTTCCCCACCGGTAACCGCCCCACCAGGACTGTTTACATAAAGGATCATTCCCTTAACAGATTTATCCTTTAAAGCAGTATTGATCAGGGTTACCTGTTTGGAAACATCATTTCCAATAACACCCTCAATTTTCAATTTCACCAAATGCGCGTCATGATTACCAAGCCTCTTCGTTATTAATTTGGCAGAACCTGCCATTATCGATAAAACAAACAGACAAACAGCAAATAAACGCCATAAAACCAATTTGCGTTTCATCTTTTGCCGTTCCATTAATAAATCACTATCCACGTAAATTCATTCTCCACTTTTTAATAAAAGCATCAAATCTATCAATCTAAAATTTATAACGATCACGAAGCAAACAGTCAAAACATTATATAAAAATTACTTAATAGGGTTCTATTTTGTCTTAAGAGGCCTCTCTTCTCCCTCTCCTTACACTGCGAATATCACTGATGGTATTTTTACGACCAAGACCGATTTCTCGAGCCAGACTGGAACGACGTTCAGCATAGTTGGGGGCAACCATTGGATAATCAGGAGGCAAATTCCAACGTTCACGGTATTGTTCAGGGGTTAAACCATAGGCACTCTGAATATGCCGTTTCAACATTTTCAATTTTTTACCATCTTCGAGACAAATGATGTAATCCGGAAATACAGACCGTTTTACAGGAACAACAGGCTGTAATTTTTCTGCCTCATGACCATTTTTTTCAATTGAGGAAAGCGTTTGATATACCTGACGAATAAGTTCAGGCAATTGTTCGGCCTCCACTGAATTATTGGATATGTGTGATGACACAATCTTGGACGTCAATTGTAATAATGATATTTTCTTGTCTTCTAATTCCATTTTATTCACCAAATAATTTTTTAAATTCTAAAATAAATAAAGTATATCAAATACTTCATGTTAAAATAATTTAATATCGAATAATACTTAGCATTATTTTTTGAAAATTAAAGAAGATAATTAATAAAATATGCACAAATGTTAATAGTAACTTACTTATGATCAATAATTATGATATTGCTGTACAATATATTGAATAACACTATTTGCAAAAACAATGAGTAACTTCGGAATTAAAAGAATTTTAATTTTATCTTTGATAACAATATTGTTATGCACAACAAATTGTAAAAATAATACACCTCACAATTCTACTGGTCCCTATATAGGGATCAATAATGGGGTTCAACCATAATAATAAAATCTATAATATTACGAATTATAAATATTTAACCACGATAACAGGAAAATATCATTTTTGATATTCATTTATTTATTCAAACATGGCGGAGAAAGTGGGATTCGAACCCACGGTACAACAGAATTGCACAACGGTTTTCGAGACCGCCCCATTCGACCGCTCTGGCATCTCTCCACAAACAGAAACAACCATGATTTTTTATAAAACCAACGAATATATAATCTATTCCTTCAAAGAAAACCAGACAAAATATTCAAACTTAACGGAATTATGAAAAGAAATTTATTAAACAATTTGTATTTATTTAAATAGCTTATTGACTTTTTACTTTAAAAATCAATATAAACAAGACTTCACAATAAATATATTCCTATTTTGTGGGATATTGATAAAAAGAAACTAAGTTAGGTTTTCTAACAAGAGTTTGAAAAATTAAAGGGTTTATTATGTTCGCAATCATCCGCACAGGTGGAAAACAATATCGCGTTACACCTAATATGGTTCTAAAAGTTGAAAAACTGGATATCGAGGCAGGTAATACAGTCACATTCACCGAAGTTTTAAGTGTCGGTAATGAAGGAAACTGCACAATCGGAACACCTGTTGTTGAAGGTGCCAGCGTTAAGGCAACAGTTGTTGCGCAAGATCGTCTTAAAAAAGTCATTATTTTCAAAAAACGTCGCCGTCAAAACAGCCGTCGTAAAAACGGACACCGTCAACCTGTAACAGTTTTACGAATCACTGAAATCAACGCTGCTTAGTTCTAGCCTAAACAGACCATATTGATATTTTTAGAATAGGAGAAAAAAATGGCCCATAAAAAAGCCGGAGGTTCATCCAGAAACGGACGCGATACCATTGGACGTCGTCTTGGCGTTAAGAAATTTGGTGGACAGCATGTTGTTGCTGGAAACATTATCGTTAGACAACGCGGTACAAAAATCAAACCAGGTCAAAATGTCGGTTTAGGTCGTGATCATACCATTTTTGCCCTTATTGATGGAAATGTACGATTTGAAAGCCGTTCAAAAGGTAACGTACATGTTTCTGTGGATGCAATCAGCAACGCTGCAGAATAGATCAAAATATACTTAAACAATTTTAAGTATTGACTATTATACGAAGGGTCGATTCAATAAGAATCGGCCCTTTTATTTTAAAGGTTTTAAAACATGAAATTTCTGGATCAAGCTAAGATCTATATTAAATCAGGAAATGGAGGCGATGGTGCGGTCGCCTTTAGAAGAGAGAAATATATTGAATTTGGTGGTCCGGACGGGGGCGATGGCGGACGTGGTGGCGATATCATTTTTGAGGCAGTTGACAATTTAAATACTTTGATAGATTTTCGCTATACCCAACATTTCCGTGCCAAAAAGGGTCAAAATGGATCCGGAGCCAATAAAACTGGTGCAAATGCAGAAAATATCTGTATTAAAGTTCCCATAGGCACACAAATATTTGCCGAAGATAAAGAAACCTTGCTTGCAGACCTAAATCAAAAAGGGAAAAAGATAGTTCTTTGTCGGGGGGGAGATGGAGGATTTGGCAATACACGTTTCAAATCCAGCACAAACCGGGCACCCCGTCATGCTGATAAAGGTTGGCCTGGAGAAGAACGTTGGGTCTGGTTGCGATTAAAGCTTATTGCCGATGTAGGATTAGTAGGCTTACCCAACGCAGGAAAATCAACCTTTCTTTCTGTTGCCTCTGCTGCCCGGCCAAAAATTGCCGATTATCCGTTTACAACCCTGCATCCACAACTGGGAATGGTAAGATTGTCACCAACTGAGGAATTTGTCCTAACAGATATACCCGGTCTCATTGAGGGAGCCCATGAAGGCAATGGATTAGGTGATCGTTTCCTAGGGCATGTTGAACGATGCAGTATGCTATTGCACCTTATCGATGCAACAGCTGATGATGTTGTCAACAACTGGAAAATTATTCGCAATGAATTGGAATCCTATCAAACGGAACTTGCCAATAAACGGGAAGTGATTGGACTTAATAAAACTGATCTGCTTACCCCTGAAGAAATTCTGCAAAAACAAAAAGAACTGGAACAAGCAAGTGGACATAAGGTTTTCCTTTTTTCAGGGGCTACCCATAATGGGGTGAAAGAAATTTTATTTTATTTACAGAACTACATAACAAAATATAAACAGGATATAATTTTAAAATCAAAACATTTCAGTCCTATATAATGAAAAATCTACATCTTAACCAAGCCCGCAGAATTGTTATAAAAATTGGCAGCGCCTTATTAATTGACGGGAAAAATGCTTGCGTTCGTCAATCATGGCTAGAAAGCCTGATAGAGGATATAATCCATTTACGTCAGCAAAATTGCCAGATTTTAATTGTATCTTCAGGTGCGATCGCTTTGGCACGTTACAAGTTAAAATTAAATCGATATAAGCTTCGCCTCGATGAAAAACAGGCTGCCGCCGCAATAGGTCAAATCAAACTGGCTCAGACCTGGCATGAGGCTTTCGCTGCCCATAAAATCACAACTGCACAAATTTTATTGACTCTGGATGATACGGAAACGCGGTTACAATATAGCAATGCCCGTTCAGCCATTGAAACACTTTTGAAATTAAACTGCATTCCCATCATTAACGAAAATGATACCGTTGCCACTTCCGAAATTCGTTTTGGAGATAATGACCGGTTGGCAGCAAGAGTTGCAGAAATGGTCAAAGCTGACCGGCTAATCCTTTTCTCGGATATTGACGGGTTATATACCGCAGATCCCAAAACCAATCCATCAGCCAAGCATCTTGCCTCAATTCCTGAACTTACTCCACAAATTTACGCCATGGGAGGCAAGGCGCCAACTGGATATTCATCAGGTGGCATGGCAACAAAACTGGCAGCTGCAAAAATAGCCACAACTGCAGGATGTGCCATGGCAATCGCTTATGGAAAACTGCTTCATCCTCTCAAGGCCCTTCAAGAAGGAGCAAGATGTTCATGGTTTCTTCCCAATCGCAAACCTTATCCTGCCCGTAAACGCTGGATTGCTGGAAGCATCTCGACCAAAGGCACTATTTTTATTGATAATGGCGCGGAAAAAGCATTGAAAAACGGAAAGTCTTTATTGCCTGCCGGTATTATCAAAGTTGAAGGCCATTTCCAACGGGGAGATATCATTAAAATTGCCAACAAGAATGGAAAAATTGTCGGAAATGGTATTTCTGCTTATGATTCTTCAGAAATCACTCAAATTATAGGTCTTCAAACTGATAAAATTAATTCCCAACTGGGCTGGGACGGCCCCAATGAGGTTATCCATCATGATGATATGGTGATTATTCCCCCACTTACAGCGGCGGCCAGCGTAAAATAGGTTCTTTACGTTTTTTTAAATTAATAATCTCCTTTTTTTCATCATGAGAAGAGGGAGGGTCATATAATCCCCCCTCCCCATTTTCTACATAAATTTTCTGAGCCTGCTTATCAAAGTTATTTTCCGGTTTCTTAACCTCTACCTTACCAATATTCTCACCGGATTTATTCAGGGATGACCACGATACATCACATGAATTCTGATTTGAAATATCAGAAGCTGCAAAACGCTTTTTCAAGGCAGGTAAGGGATAAACATAATTTTCAGGCTCATACAATTTTTTTTCTGAATTTTCTATTTTACCTGCTTTTTCTGTATCATCTCGATGATTGGCAACCACTTGTATTTTAGTTTCCGAACGAGGCCGCAAATCAGCCGTGCGCTTTAACAAGATACGTAATTGGGCCTGAATATCCTCCATTTGTTGACTTAAATAATTTAAACGTCCTTTTAGCCCAAAAACAGCAAAAGGCATAAACAAAAAACAAATTCCAAAAGTAACAGTCAATATTAGGATAACAAACTGCGCCCAAGAAGGGATCCACTCTGGAAAAGTTAAATTCATGATATTATTTCAACAATTTTATTAAATCTATATTCTACTACATACCCAATGCACGACGATAAACATCAAAAAGGGTTTCCTGTTCTTCCACTTCAGCAGGCTCCTGTTTACGTGCCCGAATTATCCTTCTGATTACGGGGACATCAAATCCCGCAGATTTTGCCTCTGCATAAATATCTTTGATATCATTTGCCAACCCTTTTCGCTCCTCTTCCAAACGCTCGATACGTTCAACAATTGTCCGAAGACGATCAACGGCGATCCCTCCGACTTCGGGTTTATTATCAAATTCATTCATCCACTTTTCCTATTTTGATTTTTTTAAAATATATTTAAAGCTGTTTCTATTCATTACGTAACCCTGCATGCCAGGTCAATCGCCAATAGCCTCAGAATATGAAAATTTTAATCCTTTGAAAATTTAAAGAATATTTTTTCCTGTTTTGAAAACCATGTTACTATCAAAAAAATATTACAGAGTAGATTCACAAAATATATACGATTCAAAATAATATTCAAAAATTAAACTTTATAGAATGTAGAGAGACCAAATTTATGGAACAGACACAAGCCTATGCGCCTTTTGATATTATCATTTTTGGGGCAACAGGCGACCTAACTGCAAGGAAATTATTACCCGCATTGTATTATCGTTATCTGGACAAACAAATTCCACCCCAAACTCGTATTATCGGTACAGCAAGATCACCTTTGACAGACGACGATTTTAAAAAACGCATTCATGACGGATTGGTTGAATTTGTTCAAGAATCCTATCAAGATCCAGAAAATATTAGAAATTTTTTAAATCTTATTTCCTACGTCAGCTTAAATGGTGCAGAAGCTGATAGCAACTGGCCAGAACTGCAAGCGAAATTCGAACATAACAAGGCTAATGATATTCGCATTTTTTATTTCGCGACTGCACCAAGATTGTATGGTGATATTTGTGACAATCTTGCATTGAAAAAACTAATTACTCCGACAACCCGTATAATCCTTGAAAAACCCATTGGAACCTCGTTAAAAACTGCCGAAGAGATCAACCAGCGTGTTGGCAAGCATTTCCCTGAAAATAATATCTACCGTATTGATCATTATCTTGGCAAGGAAACTGTTCAGAATGTTATTGCCCTTCGTTTCGCCAATCCAGTTTTTGAACGGCTTTGGAATTCGGATGCCATTGACTACGTCCAGATCACCGCTGCTGAAACCGTAGGAGTGGGTAAACGGGGTGGATATTATGATGGAGCTGGCGCATTAAGGGATATGGTTCAGAACCATCTTTTACAGGTTTTATGTATGGTGGCCATGGATCCTCCCATTTCATTAAATGCCGATGACCTGAGAAATGAAAAGTTAAAAGTCCTTCGTTCTTTAAAACCCATGACGGAACAGGATATCAAGAATAATACTGTTCGCGGCCAATATACATCATGCGTTTACAAAAATGAAAAAATACCCGGATATCTTGAGGATCTTGGTAAGGATCAAAGCAATACAGAAACTTTCATTACTTTAAAAGCCGAAATCAATACCGCCCGTTGGGGAGGTGTACCATTTTACCTGAGAACAGGAAAGAGGCTTGCAAAAAAAGTCAGTGAAATCATTATTCAGTTCAAACCCTCCGCCTGGAATCTTTTTGCCACGCCACCAAAAGCGAACCGTCTTGTGATTCGTATTCAACCAGACGAGGGTGTTTCATTATCCCTGCAAATCAAGGATCCACAAAAAACCTATACGAATTTACGCAGCACCTCAATCAATATTGAATTTCCTACAGCCTTTCATATCCGCTACCCCGATTCCTATGAAGGGCTTTTGATGGATGTCGTCAAAGGGGATCCCATTCTTTTCATCCGTCGTGATGAAGTCGAAGCTTCATGGCGCTGGATAGAACCCATTCTTGATGGTTGGGCAAAAAATCTAACCCCACTGACATATTATAAGGCTGGTAGCTGGGGACCACAAGAAGCTCTTAACCTATTAGATCGGGCAAATCATGTTTGGCACGAAAATATGACAGAATAGTGATTGTTGATCACCATGATTTTATCAATTCAAGTCATGGTGGTTAAAAAACTGCATTTAAAGATAAAAAATTTAATCCATAAGATGGATAGATGTTAATGAATTTTTACTTATTAATAACTACCTAAAAATTATTTATAGAATGAATTCATAGCTTTTGTTTTTATCTTTTCCATTCTAATTTGATGATCTTTGCAACGACTTCATTTTGAATTAAATAAAGTCTCAATATTGATTATCCAATTCCATTTTTTAACTTAATTATATAATTCCATTATTTAATCAATCTGAAAAACTGATGACAAAATCCGATAGACCTGCATTTTCTCCATCAAGAAACTCTTTAAAGAAAAGGATAATACAACGCGTGATTGTTGCGCTACTCTTATCTGGCGGTATTATTTTTTGCCAAGAAATGGGTTGGTTAAATCAATTGACCGATCAGTTTGTAAGACAGAAAATCGACTGGTCTAATAATCAATCTGTAATAAAATATCTAAAACAGACCATCACAGATAAAAATCTAACAGAAATCCCTCTTAGATGCTTAATTCCCGTGATCAACAATGATGATGGATCAACAATTTTAAATGTTGAAATTCATGAAAAACACAATCAGGAATGTCTGAATACAAGAAAGAATTTTCCGACAATTTTCACCTTTCGTGTTAATAGGCAAAATGGTAGTATACAAATTGATAAAAATACACCCAATCATTTTTATCCGCTTCATTAAATAATCATTATTTCAACTTTCATAATGAATCAATCTTCCTCTCCCCCTACTGTACCACGTCGTAGTTTCCTAACCCTGCTTACCGCAAGTTCAGTAACGGTAGGAGGTGTGGTTTGCACATGGCCTTTTATAAACAGTTTAAACACTCAAAATACCACCATCACTCATAATTACACGGATGTTGATATTTCCTCGCTTAAAGAGGGTCAGCAAATTACCGTTATGTGGCAGGGACATGCTGTATTTATTCTTCATCGTCCAGCCAAAACACTTGCACTTTTACAAGACAAAGAACTTTTGATCCGTTTACGTGATCCAAGCAGTAAAGAGTTGCAACAACCTCCCTATACAAGAAACTGGCACCGATCAATTCAGCCAGAAATTGCGGTTTTGATTGGTGTATGCACGCATCTCGGATGTATTCCAAGCCTTAATTTGGGAAATTCACTTGGCGGATATTATAATTGTGCGTGTCATGGATCTAAATTTGATTTGGCGGGAAGAGTATATAACAATGTTCCAGCACCTTATAACCTTCCCGTTCCCCCCTATAAAATTTTAAAACCCGGAATTCTTCGTATTGGTGAAAACCCAGAAGGGGAAAATTTTAGTTTCACATCCATAATGCAGCTTTAAAATCATTCACCTGTTGGATATTTTATAAAATCATCTTGCTTTTTGCACGAAATAGCGACATCTTAACACCATCAGATAGCCAGATGATCGCTATTTACATGATCTGCATCGTAAATAGAGGAAAGTCCGGGCTCCACGGAAAAACGGTGCCAGTTAACGACTGGCGAGGGCGACCTTAGGGAAAGTGCCGCAGAAAACAAACCGCTTGCCAATTTATTTATAAATGCAAGTAAGGGTGAAAAGGCGTGGTAAAAGCACACCGCATGACTGGCAACAGGAATGGCATGGTAAACCCCACCGGGAGCAAAACCTAATAGAGGTAACAGATTTACAGTTAAATCAGGGTTTTTCCGCCCTGTTACCTGGGTTGGTTGCATGAAATACGGTGCGAATCGTATTCAAGATGAATGATCATCATTTATGTTTCATAAAAACAGAACCCGGCTTACACGCTATCTGATTTTAATTTTATCCATAAATTTCCATCAAGATGCAAAACTATAACATTTACGACATTTTAACGATACTCCATATACATCTCAATCATGATTTCATGAAATAAAAGTGATTTCCAACGTAATTATTTGACCTCCCATATTTACCCATGATATCCCAAAGGCTATAATGTAAAACAAAAGCAAAGATCAATATCAATTCAAATTAAATCTGGGATAGCCTGTAATGAATTTGTTCCTTGGATCACATCAAAATCGACTGGATGCCAAAGGAAGAGTATCTATTCCAGCAAATTTCCGCTTAAATTTACGCAAAGAAAAAACCACCAAGGAAGAACTTTCCTTTATTCTTCGCCCCTCTCATACTTTACCCTGTATCGAAGGATGGCCATTTGCCATTTTCAACAAACTGACCGCCGTATTGGATGATGTCAACATTCTTTCAACAGAACATAATGACCTCGCAACCCTTATTTACGCCCAGGCCTGGCCTATTGAAGTTGATCGTGAGGGAAGGATTATCCTTCCTGACATTCTAAAACAACATGCCAACCTGACCAATAAGGTCACTTTTATGGGACTTGGGACAATTTTCCAAATTTGGGAACCTGTAGCCGCACAAAAACATTATGAATCCGTGCTTAAACGAACAAAAATGGTCATTCTGCCACACGCCGCCAAGGCTAAAACTGAGCAAGCGGACCAATAATCATGGCCGACAATTATTCAGCAATTGATATCAATGGTCATTTCCCCGTCATGCTTAACGAAGTAATTAACCTTTTACAACCAAAATCCGAAGCGGTTTATATTGACGCAACCTTTGGTGGAGGTGGGTACAGCAAGGCCATTCTTTCCGCAGCCAATTGCAATGTATGGGGAATTGATCGTGATCCCGATGCCATCAGGCGAGGACAAAAAATTGTTGACGACTATCCCACGCTTCGTCTTTTACAGGGGGATTTTGCTCAACTTGAAACGCTTGCTCATGAAAATAACATCCAATCTCTGGATGGTATTGTTCTTGATCTGGGAGTTTCCTCTTTTCAGTTGGACGAGGCAGAAAGAGGTTTTTCATTCCGGTTTGATGGACCGCTGGATATGAGAATGAGTAAATCTGGAAAAACTGCGGCTGATCTCGTTAACCAGTTGTCCGAAACCGAATTAGCAGATATTCTATGGTATTATGGTGAGGAACGTTTCTCACGTCGTATCGCTCGAGCCATCATTCAGGATAGACTTGAAAAACCTTTTGAAACAACACAACAACTGGCAAACCTGATTAAAAGGATTGTTCCGTCCAAAAAAAATGAGATTAATCCCGCAACTCGATCTTTTCAGGCGCTAAGAATTGCCGTCAATGATGAATTGACACAAATCAGGCAAGTCTTAACAAGTGCACTTTCCCTTCTTAAACCAGATGGAAAACTGATTGTTGTCTCATTTCATTCCCTGGAAGACCGTATTGTCAAAGAAATCATGAATCAGGCAACTGGCAATATTGCAAGTCCTTCAAGACATCATCCTCAATCCCTACATCAAAAATCCGAACTGATTAAGTTTGAAGCCCTAACCCATAAGCCTCTTCGCCCTTCAAAATATGAAGCCCTTTTAAATCCCCGTTCACGAAGTGCGAAATTACGAGCCATTAAACGTCTTGCAGGGGAGAAAACAAGGAGTATATCCTGATGATAATCCGTCCATTAACGTTATTTTGCTCAGTACTTGCCGGCCTATCTGGAATGATCCTGTACACTCAAAAACATAAAACCACCGTACTGGATCATCAAATCGCCAAAATTGTGCATGATACGGAACGGCTAAAAGCCCGGACGGCAATGTTACGGACAGAATGGACTTTACTTAATCAGCCTGACCGTTTAAAAACTCTGGCCAACAACTTTCTGCCAAAATTGCACCCTTTGGCTCCCACTCAATTTGTACAAATGTCATCCTTGCTCAATGTGCTTCCTCCCATTCAAAAGGAACAGATCGAGGATAAAACACGCAAACAGCTGCTCCTTGCGGTCGCTAATAATCATGGACAAACCTTGAACAACCCTGATGACAAGCCCGAACCTGCTATTGTTTCAAGTAATACGACCAGACAACATCATGACTCCCCAACAAAACCGAGCACTTCGGATGAAGAAAACCAATCTTCATCCTTCAATTCCCCTTCCAGAAAACCCGAAATCTACACTGCTAAAAAAACGAATAATACAATTGATTCCTCTGATGATATTTCAAACAAAAACATTAAAAAATCTCCTATCAGAAGCAAACCTGTTCAAAATGTTAGGGATGATGACGAAAATCTAGCAACAAATGATTTCCCTGATATCCCACGAATTGATAAAAAAAATATCAAAACAACAGCCTTAATCAAAAAATCCGCCCATAAACCTGCAGTTCGACCTGCATTTTCAATTGCTGACAGTTCCGAGCCGATGTCAATTGTAAAAGAAAAGAATAACAATGACACCATCGGTAAAAAAGAAATACACACCGTCGTATCGACCAATGCAAAACCAAAACATGCAATGCCAGTAAAAATCGCCCAAAACAGCAAACAAAAACAGCATTATCATTCTGAATCAGCCTTTGGGGACGACGCTGATGATTCCCTACCCGCACCTGTTCCTTTTTCTCAATGAATTCTATAAAGTTAAAATAAATGATAAATTATGGAAAAGGTTCACAAAAGGGTCAACCTTATAGACAATCTTTTGAAAAAAGAAAAAAAAATCAAAAAAAAAAAATTAATACCTATCAAATAGATAAAACCAGACTTCGCTTATTTATCACAGCATGCGGCTTCTGCGTCATTTATGGCGCGGTTATGCTAAAATTAATTTTCGCAACTATCATAGCACCTTTGCCCCCTCAAAAACAGCAAATCGCTCCCCAGGTTCCCCCAATTCCAATTAGCGATCCAAAAGGAACCATTGCTGGAGATTTTTCGTTACCTCAAATCCACAGAGCCTCTATTATTGACAGAAATGGACAGATTTTGGCCATTTCTCTCCCCGTGGCACAGTTATATGCAAATCCTGTCGAAATTATTGACCCTGACAATGTTGCTCAAAAACTGAAATCCATTCTTCCCAATCTTAATCTTGAAAAAACCACTCAAAGACTCTCGTCTAAAAAACAGTTTGTTTATATAGCTCGCGATATTTCTCCAAAACAGGAGATTAATATCAATAACCTTGGCATTCCAGGAATTTATTTTGAAAGTGGCGAACGCAGACATTATCCACTAGGACGATTGGCGGCCCATATTCTCGGCAGCGTGGATATTGATGATCACGGTATTGCAGGTATTGAGAAATATCTTGACCAGCGCTTGATGAATGATCATTCCTCTTTAAGATTATCCATTGATACCCATGTTCAAACCGCGGTACAGGAAGAAGTGGAGGCAGCGATGCAAACTTTTCAGGCAGAAGCTGCATGCGGTATTATCATGGATGTTCATACCGGGGAAATTCTGGCAATGGTGAGTTTACCCGATTATGATGCAAATTTTTTCAATAAAGCCCCCCCAAATCAAAGATTCAATCGCGCCACAAACGGGATGTACGAACCTGGATCAACCTTTAAGCTTCAAAACGCAGCTATGGCTTTGGAGGTTGGCGGTATACACATTTGGGACCGTTTTGCAACAGCACCAGTCAGGGTGGGTCGCTTTACCATTCACGACTTGAAAACAGATCATTTTGCTCCCTATCTTTCCTTACCTGAAGTATTAGCATATTCCTCAAACCCTGCATCTGCACACATCGCCCTTGATGTTGGGGGAGAAAAACAGCGTGCCTGGTTACAAAGAATGGGTTTTTTAGCACGCGTTCCAATTGAACTACCCGAAGCAGGTCGTCCTTTAGTGCCCTCTGCCAGAAATTGGGGAATATCCACCATCATGACTGTCGCCTTTGGTCACGGTATCGCACAATCCCCATTAGCCATTGTTCGTGGAACCGCGGCAACAGTGAATGACGGTTACCTGATCAGGCCCACTCTATTATCAAGACAGGATGAGACAATGCCTCCGGTAATTATTGATCCAACCTCATCTAGAACTGACATACCTGATGGAGAAAAAGTTATTTCCGATAAAAATTCCCTTATTCTAAGGAAAATACTTCGTTTAGATGTTACACAGGGAACAGGCAAAAACGCAGAGGTTCCAGGTTATTTTGTAGGAGGGAAAACTGGTACCAGTGAAAAAGTGGGAAAAGGTGGGGGTTATTTAAAACATGTCAATGTATCAGCCTTCACTGCTGTTTTTCCGATGAACAATCCCCGATATGCTGTCTATGTCATGCTGGATAGTCCAAAGCCAACCAAATTTACTCATGGCTGGACAACAGCCGGATGGAATGCGGCACCAACTGTATCCAAAATCATTGCACGTATTGGACCCATGCTTGGATTATTTCCAGATATAAAGAACGCCGGAAGGATAGATAATGAGTTATCCATTCCTCTACGTCCTGCGGTTCCTAGAGGAGTAAAAGCTCTCGGTCCAGGAAATGATCCGGGCGATCCTCGCCTTAATCGACAAACAAAATCCGCATTAAAAACAAAATCTAGACACAAAAATATATCATCCTCTTCCCCCTCAGAATAATCAGTTTCATTTTACCATGATTTCACTTGATACATTACGATCCTATATCAATATTCCCGATTATTTCCCCAATCATGAAATAAGGGGAATTGCACTGGACAGCCGGAAAGTGCAAAAAGATTTCCTTTTTGCGGCTTTGCCTGGAAATCAGCTTGATGGACAAGCATTCATTCAACAGGCCATTGAAAATGGAGCCAATACGATTCTCTTGACCAATGGGTCAAACATGGATTTGCCGAGCCAGTGCGTTCCCATTTACTGTGATAATCCCCGTCAAGTGATAGCAAAAATAACTTCCTTATTTTACCCGAAGTTACCCCATCATAAAATAGCGGTTACAGGTACAAATGGTAAAACAAGCACCGTCGATTTTGCCAGACAGTTATGGGAACTGGAAAATCTGAAATCCGCTTCAATTGGCACTTTGGGCGTTCTCAATAATGCTGGCTATCATTATACAGGACCAGTATTAACCACACCTGACACTATTATTTTACATGAAATTATGCAAAATCTTGCCAAAAAACATGTAACACATGTTGCCATGGAAGCATCTTCACATGGATTGGCTCAATATCGGCTTGACAATATTGAATTAGAAGCGGCAGCTTTTACAAATCTAACCCGGGACCATCTGGATTACCATCACAGTTTTGAAGCATATTTTCAGGCAAAACAAAGATTATTTACAGATATATTACCATCAAATGCCATTGCCGCATTGAACAGTGATATGAATGCATCCGTTCTTGAAACATTATTAAATATAATAAAAAAAAGAAAACAACAATTGAGACTGGTTGGCATCAAAGGAAATTTTTTGCGTCTAAATCATGTTAAACCCTTACCCCATGGTCAGGAAATAACCTATAAAACAGCTTCAGGAAACCGTGTTACAACAACCCTTTCTTTACTTGGCCGTTATCAGATAGATAATATTCTACTTTCTATGGCACTTATCGCAAAAGATTCTGAACATCTTGAATCCCTTGTTCCTCTACTTCCTAAACTAAAAGGCGTGAAAGGACGCATGGAACAGGCTGCCTTCTTACCAAATGGGGCAACTGTTTATGTTGACTATGCCCATACACCTGATGCATTGACCCATCTTTTACAATCTTTGCGTCCACATGTTCATCATGAGTTATATATTATATTTGGGGCAGGTGGAAACCGTGACAAAGGCAAACGCCCTCTGATGGCTCTTGAGGCAGGGAAATATGCAGACCATGTCATTATTACGGATGATAATCCCCGTCATGAAAATCCCGCACTGATCCGTAATGAAATTAAAAAAGGTTTTCCACGGGCCGTTGAAATCGCTGACAGAGAAGAGGCCATTGCACAAACAGTTAAAAAACTTCAACCTGGCGATATTTTAGTTATTGCTGGTAAGGGGCATGAACAAGGCCAGATTATCGGGAATATTATTCATCCTTTTGATGATGTAAAAATAGTACAGAAATATATGAGATATTTATGACATTCCTTTGGAACGAAACTGATCTTATCCAGGCCACTGGAGGTGCCTTATCCATTCATCAGGCCATACATGGAACGGGTGTCTCCATTGATACCAGAACCTTGCGACCCGGGGATATCTTTATTGCCATTAAAGGTGAAAATAGCGATGGTCACGACTATATTCAACAGGCTCTTGCCAATGGAGCATCTTGTGTCATTGTCACGCATATTCCTTCCCAATTTAACAGTCAATTACCCTTTTTAATTGTCTCGGATACTTTACATGCCCTTACAAAAATGGGGATTTATGCCAGACAGCGTTTTCATGGAAAAGCCATAGCGATCACTGGAAGTGTCGGTAAAACCACAACAAAGGAAATGCTTAAAAACGCTTTGCAGCCTTTTGGAAAAATTCATGCTGCCGAAGGTTCATATAACAACCATCTGGGCGTTCCCCTCACTTTGGCAAGGCTTCCCTCTGATGCCGACTATTGTATCAGTGAAATTGGCATGAACCACAGTGGCGAAATAGCGCCCCTTGCTGCCATGGTTAAACCTGACATAGCAATTATTACTACGGTATCATCCTCCCATCTTGGATTGATGAAAACCCTGGATGCAATTGCCGAGGAAAAAAGCCAGATTATCACCGCTCTGTCAAAAAACGGCATCCTTATTCTGCCTGAAACAGTTTATGATTTCACTTTATTTGAAAAACGAGCAATGCAATATCATGTTCATCTTTACAGAACAGGTTTATCAGAAAAGGCTGATTTTCAAATCCAGTCCATAAATCTTGGTGCAAATTATTCAATCTTCAAATTTAAAACAGTTAATGAAATCTTTTCCGTCTCTCTTGCGTCTCCCGGGCAACATCTCATTCATGATGCCTCCCTTGTACTCGGTGCAGTATTCTCCTTGAAACTCGATTTGCAACAGGCAATTACCGCCCTGCATCAATTTACAGCTGGGTCAGGACGAGGAGAAATCTTACCTTTGATAGATAAAACAGGAATTCTTCTAGATGAAAGCTATAATGCATCAACCCTTTCAATTCAGGCCGCATTAAAAACCCTGACATTATTGAGTCCCAAACGACGTATCGCAGTTTTAGGGGATATATTCGAACTGGATGAATATAGCGAAAAGGAGCATCTCTCCTTGATTCCCAGTATTATACAGAATTCTGATCTTGTTTTTACTTGCGGCTCCTCAATGAAAATTGTATTTGATCAACTTCCCCGACCTATACAAGGGAAATGGTGTAAAAATGCAGAAGAGCTAATCCCTTTCATTCATCAGCAATTGCAAGATCGAGACACTGTTCTGGTGAAAGGAAGTCATGGAATGCATATGGAAAAAATTGTTAGGGCGTTAACTCAAAAAATGAATCAAAGGAAAAATTAATGCTATATGATCTGATTATGCATCATGGGCTGGCCTATGCCTTTTTACTTAATCTTTTTCGTTATATAACATTTCGTGCTGTTGCCGCCTGTTTCACGGCTTTTTTCCTTAGCATTTGGTTGGGTCCCTATATAATAGCCAAACTTCACCAGATTCAGCGTGAAGGTCAGCCCATTCGTGCCCTTGGCCCGGAACGGCATTTGAAAGAAAAAGCAGGAACTCCTACTATGGGAGGAATTTTAATTTTATCCACTTTATTAATTTCAACGCTTTTATGGGCTGACCTGACCAACGGATTTATCTGGATCGTACTATTCGTCACCTTTGGATTTGGCCTGATAGGTTTTTTTGATGATTATAAAAAACTGGCAAAACATAACAGTGATGGATTAAGTAAAAGCACACGTTTGGGCGGGGAATTTTTAATCTCACTGGTTGCAACTTATTTTTTACAACAACTGACCCCTTCAGGAATGGCCAATGATCTAGCGCTTCCTTTTCTTAAAAATGTCCTTATTCCATTAGGCTATTTTTTCCCTCTTTTTGGGATGATTGTCATAAGTGGTTTTGGTAATGCGGTTAATTTCACGGATGGACTTGACGGGCTTGCCATTGTTCCAGTTGTTATCTCCTTTTTTGTTTTTGCGCTGATTGCCTATATTGTCGGAAATAGTGTTTTTGCCGATTATCTACAATTGCATTTTATTCCTAAAACTGGGGAGTTGGCCATATTCTGTGCTGCTGTCATAGGGGCAGGACTAGGATTTTTATGGTTTAACGCCCCTCCGGCTTCTGTTTTTATGGGGGACACAGGCTCTCTTTCATTGGGTGGCGCCATTGGATCTGTTGCCGTTGCCGTCAAACATGAACTGGTCTTGTGTATCGTCGGCGGTTTATTTGTAATTGAAACGCTATCCGTCATTATTCAAGTCGCATGGTATAAAAAAACTAAAACAAGAATCTTTCTCATGGCACCTTTACATCACCATTTTGAAAAAAAAGGATGGGCCGAATCAAAAATTGTCATTCGTTTCTGGATTATTTCCATTATTTTAGGCATTATTGGTTTAGCAACATTGAAACTGCGTTAAAATGGATTTCCCAAAAGATTTATTCAAAAATAATCATTACGCCATTTTAGGGTTAGGTAAAAATGGCATTGCCGCTTCCCAACGTCTCTTGCAAATGGGAGCAACAATACAGGTCTGGGATGATCAACCCAAAGCTCGTCAGCAAATCCCTGAAAAGTTAAAGCCCCATCTTGCACCTTTTAAAAACCTGGAAAATTTCAATGCCTTAATTTTATCTCCTGGTATTCCGCATTTTTTACCAAAACCCCACCCTGTTGCAGAACTTGCCCGGATGAATGCAATTCCAATTCTTTCAGATGCAGAGATTTTATATCAAGCTATCAAAAAATCGGGGTCCCGAGCACGTTTCGTGGCTATAACTGGAACAAATGGTAAATCAACGACCACAGTTTTACTAAACCATATTCTAACAGAAGCTAAAATACCATCTGTAGCAGGAGGTAATCTGGGACCGGCATCCCTATCCCTTCCATATTTGGAGGACGATGGTGTTTACATTCTTGAAATGTCCTCCTATATGCTTGAGCGCTTATCCAGTTTCAAAGCAGATATCGCATGCTTGTTAAATATTACGCCAGATCATATTGAACGGCATGGAGACATGAAAGGATATGTTCAAGCCAAATATCATATTTTTGATCATCAAAATCAACAGGATATGGCAGTTATTGGAATTGAGGATGATTACTGTAAATCTATTGCGAAACGGCTTGTCCAAAATGATATTCCCGTTAAAAAAATATCTGGGAAAAAAGATATCAATGCCGATTTTTGGATTGATCAGCATCTTCTGCAAGACAAGAAAGGCATTATTGCTGATTTAAATCAAGCAAGGCTTCTTCCAGGGCAACACAATGCACAGAATGCTGCGGCTGCAACGGCAATGGCCCTCGCTTTGGGCGTTGCACGGCAACAGATAGCGGAAAGTCTTAATTCTTTTAACGGACTTGCCCATCGACAGCGACCTGTCGCAACCATTGATTCAGTGACTTTTATCAATGATAGTAAAGCCACCAATGCAGATGCAACCTCGAAGGCACTTACCTGCTATAATAAAATCGTATGGATTGCTGGTGGATTGGCCAAGGTTAAAGGAATAGACGATCTTGCCCCCTATTTTTCTAAAATAAAATTCGCTTTATTGATTGGTAAAGATGCACCACTGCTAGCCAAAACCCTGGATAGATATCACGTCCATTACCAGATTGTTCACACACTTGATCAAGCAGTCCCTCTCGCTTTTGCATTTGCCAAACAACATCATATTCATACTGTAATGCTCTCTCCTGCCTGTGCCAGCTTTGACCAGTTTGATAGCTTTGAGGAAAGAGGGAATGTGTTTATTCAACTTGTCAAGCAACTAGAAACATCATTCCGTCAAAACCTGAACGATTAGGAAATTTATCATGTCCAATATTTCCCGTCTCGATAATTCATTACTGGCACGATGGTGGCGAAATATCGATCATTGGATGTTGGGAAGTGTCGGTTTGTTGATCGGGTTTGGCTATATTTTAATGCTGGCTGCCAGCCCTGCCGTTGCACAGAGAATTGGAGCATCACGAGACATGTTTATCTTTAAACAGATCATGTTCCTGAGTATTGCAGCCCTGATTATCATGGTTACCTCAATGCTGTCTGTGGAAGGGATAAAAAGACTTGGAATTATTGGAAGTTTTATTGCCATACTGGCAACCGCCTATACCCTTGTTCATGGTATGGAAATCAAGGGGGCCCGTAGATGGATTGCCTTACCAATGATGTCTGTCCAGCCTTCTGAATTTTTAAAACCCTGCTTTGCGGTTTTAACGGCTTGGTTTTTAACTCGATGGAACAAACGATTTTATATTCCTAATCTTCTCATAACTTTTATTTTTTATGGTGTTATCCTTTTCCTTTTAAAATCTCAACCCGATATCGGCATGCTTGTCGTAATTACCGCTGTTTTGCTAACCCAGCTTTTCGTAAATGGTCTCAACCTGTTTTGGGTATTTTCTGCTTTTGGGGCCATGATTGCCGCTTTTATCGGTGCCTATACCGTTTTTCCACATGTACGTTCTCGTGTTGAACGCTTTCTTCATCCCAATGTTGGTGATCATTATCAGATTGACACCGCTCTGCGTGCGTTTGGAAATGGTGGAATGATGGGACGTGGACCGGGTGAAGGACGCGTGAAAGATCTCTTGCCCGATGCACATGCTGATTTTGTGTTTGCTGTTGCGGGTGAAGAATACGGAATGATTGTTTGCATGATTATTATTTTAATATTCTGTTTCATTGTTGTACGTTCTTTGTTAAAAATGATCAAGGAAGACAATCCTTTCATCATTTTGGCAACAACAGGCATCATTACCGGTTTTGGATTACAAGCTTTTATCAACATGGCCTCTACCCTTCACCTTATTCCAACAAAAGGCATGACCTTACCTTTCATCTCATACGGTGGTTCATCCGCCATGTCTGTTGCATTGGCCATTGGTATGGTGCTTGCTTTGACAAGACACAGGATAGAGCCCCCCAAATTTTCAAAAAATTGTTTCCAGCCATTCAGTAAGAGAAATTTAGTTCAATGAACAAACCTGCTATAGCCATTGCCGCAGGGGGAACAGGTGGTCATTTCTTCCCAGCCAAATCCCTTGCCCTACAGCTCACCAGACGAGATTATCCTGTGTTTTTTATGACGGATAAAAGGATTGAAGATCGAGAATTGGCTTCATGGCGTGACATTCGTCAATTCGTTATTGATAGTGCTGGCATCAACAAAAAAACAATAATGAAAAAAATAGGTAATACCTTTTCCTTGATGAAGGGGATTATCGAGGCAAGAAAGATCCTGGTTCAGAATCACGTTTCTGCAATTGTCGGGTTTGGTGGATATCCTTCCATTCCGCCTCTTTTTGCCACACGATTATTGTCCAAAAAAAATAGACCCATCATCATTCTTCATGAAGGTAACGCAATTATTGGCAAGGCCAATGCCTTTCTTGCACCTTTCGCCACCAAAATAGCGACATCTTTTCCTGTCACGAAAGGGCTTTCCAATTCTGATAAAATAGTAGTGACCGGTCTTCCCGTGCGACCTGATATCACCTCCCTTTATCCATCCGTTTATGAACCTCCTCAAGAAACAATTCATCTATTAATCTGGGGAGGATCTTTAGGAGCAAGAATTTTTGGTGAAATTGTTCCTTACGCTTTGGGAAATCTTTCTCTATCCTTACGTAAAAAACTGCGCATCACGCAACAGGTACGTCAAGAAGATATTGAAACAATAACCCGATATTATCAGAAAAACGAAATAAAAGCAGAGCTATCACCTTTTTTAACGAACATTGGAGATCTTTTGCAAAAAACCCACCTGGTAATTGGCCGATCAGGAGGATCATCCACGGCAGAACTTGCCCTGACTAACCGTCCGGCTATTTTAGTTCCCTATCCCCATGCCGCCAACAAGGAACAGTATTATAATGCCCAAATTCTTGAGAAAGAAGGAGCGGCATGGTTGATTAATCAACCTGATTTTACTGTTGCAAACCTAACGCAATTAATTAATGATTTGTTCAGCCATCCAGAAAAATTGCAAAAAGCTGCCTTATCCCATAAAACTGCCTATCCCAATGCGGCAAAAAATCTGGCTGATTTAATAGAGCGATCTGTTGCAGATCTATCATCCTAACTTCATTTAACAAGAGCATTTTCATGAGATCCCTTCCTCTTTCAATTGGTATCATTCATTTTGTCGGTATTGGTGGTATTGGCATGTCCGGTATTGCTGAAACTCTACATTATCTAGGCTATCATATTCAGGGTTCTGATATTGCGGAAAACGCTAATGTGGAAAGACTGCGTAAATTAGGCATTCCGATCAAAATTGGTCATAGGGCGGAAAACCTTGGAAAAGCTCAAGTTGTCGTTGTCTCTTCTGCCATTAATAAAGACAATCCAGAGGTTATAGAAGCCAGGGCTCATTTTATACCTGTTGTACAAAGAGCGGAAATGCTTGCGGAACTTATGCGGTTACGCTGGTCAATTGCTGTGGGCGGAACTCATGGAAAAACAACAACTACAAGCCTTATCGCAACATTGCTCGAATATGCCAAACTTGATCCAACAGTTATCAATGGCGGAATAATTGAAGCATACGGTACCAATACAAGAATGGGATCTGGAGACTGGATGGTTGTTGAGGCAGATGAAAGTGATGGCTCCTTTCTTCGCCTCCCCGTTGTTATAGCAGTTGTTACCAACATGGATCCAGAACATATGGATCATTGGGGAACAGTCGAGGCCATGGAAGATGCCTATCAGCAATTTGTTTCCCATATCCCCTTTTACGGTTTTGCTGTCTTATGTATTGATCATCCCAGCGTCCAAAAAATGTTACCCCGACTTTCAGACCGTCGTCTCATTACTTATGGTTTTTCCCCACAAGCTGATGTGCGGGCGGAAAAGGTTATTATGGATAAGTTAGGAACAACATTTAACGTTGTCTTTACAGATCGGCAAAAACAGATCAATCGACATCTGGGTCCATTCCGTATTCCAATGCTCGGGCAGCATAATGTACAAAATGCCCTTGCCGCTATTGCCGTAGCCTTGGAAATGGATATCAGTGAAGACAACATTCGTTCTGCCTTTGCCGGTTTCAAGGGAGTGCAACGTCGTTTTACTCGTGTCGGGGAAGTAAACAAAATTACCATTATTGACGATTACGGACATCATCCCGTCGAAATTGCAGCGGTTTTGAAAGCTGCCAGACAGGCAACCACTCATAATGTCATTGCAGTCATTCAACCACACCGTTATTCAAGATTACAAAATTTATTTCCCGAATTCTGCTCCTGCATGAATGATGCCAGCACTGTCATTGTTTCTGATGTCTATCCAGCAGGAGAAACTCCTATTCCAGGTATCAATAAAGAAGCGCTTGTTGAAGGATTGCGAGCGCATGGACATCAATCTGTCGTTGCATTGCCCCAACAGGATCAATTGGCAGAAATGATTAATGCAATTGCCGAACCTGGAGACTTCGTTATCTGTTTGGGAGCAGGTTCCATTACAAATTGGGCCCATGCTTTGCCCGAACAATTAAAAGCCTTACAAAAAAAATGAAATAAAGGATAAAATTAATGTCTACGGGGCTTTTCACCAAAGAAGCAATTTCCGATTTATTACCCGAACTGAGGGGACGCGTAACCTACAATGCCCCGTTGAAAAACAGAAGCTGGTTTCGTGTAGGAGGTAATGCCGAAATCCTTATCAACCCCGCAGACACGGAAGATCTTGCCTATATTCTTAAAACAATGCCCTTGGAGTGGCCTTATTTTACCATAGGGGCCACCTCTAATCTTCTTATTCGTGACGGTGGGCTTCAAGGAATAAGTTTTCAATTGCGCAAGGGATTTCATGAAATTATTCCCGACCGTGAAGGACTTGTTGCAGGTGCAGCTTGTTTGGATATGACAATCGCGGAATATGCCGCCCAGCTTGGTTTAACAGGTATGGAATTCTTGAGTGGTATTCCCGGTAGTATTGGAGGGGCAGTCAAAATGAATGCAGGAGCCCATGGTTCCGATATTGCAACAATTATGGACTGGGCAGAAATACTTACTCGAAACGGAGATTTATTCCGTCTTTCCTCATCTGACCTAAAATTAAGCTATCGTCATTCTGTTTTACCACCCGATGGTATTGTCACTCGTGTAAGATTGCGGGGTACACCCGGCAACAAAGATACCATACACAAAACAATGGACGAAATAAAAGCTCAACGCGAAAATTCACAGCCAATTCATTCAAGAACAGGTGGTTCCACTTTTCGCAACCCCTCACCGAATATTTCCTCTTACAAGGCCTGGGAACTTATCGATATGGTTAAAGGCAGAGGGCTTACCATGGGAGGGGCAAAAGTCAGTGAAAAACATTGTAATTTCTTAATCAATACAGGGGAAGCGACAGCTGGCGATCTTGAAAATTTAGGCGAGGAATTAAGAAAACGGGTTTTCAACGATTTTGGTATTGAACTTGAATGGGAAATAAAACGTATCGGAATACCTTATGCTCAAAGGGAAAATAAGTATGTCAGCTAAACGAGTAACCGTTCTGCGGGGAGGATTATCATCTGAACGAGAAGTCAGTCTGGCCAGTGGTAAGAACATAATCGAAGCATTGAATACGGCAGGCTATGAAGTAACGGATTTAATCGCCAACGATAATTTAAATGAAATTGTCAATTCACTGACCAAAAACCGTCCCGATGTTGTTTTTAATGCTCTGCATGGAAACTTTGGCGAAGATGGAGCCATTCAGGGTGTTTTGGAATGGTTGAATATACCCTATACCCATGGAAATATATGTTCCTCAGCAATCGCAATGAATAAAAAGATTACCCGTATTTTACTTCATGAAGCCGGTCTTCCGGTAGCTAAAGGTAAATCTGTTCCTATCACGCTGTTGGATTCAGGGGATCCCTTTCCTGTTCCATATGTGGTAAAACCCATTCAAGAAGGATCATCTGTAGGTGTTCATATCATTCAATCAAACGATGCCAGTATCCGACAGAAACAACGTGAAAAAATCATAAAGGAATGGATTTTTGGTCAAGAGGCGCTGATTGAACAATTTATTCCAGGAAAAGAACTAACCGTCTGCGTACTTGATGACAAAGCCCTTACCGTAACCGATATATCATCTGGAACACATATTTTTTACGATTATAACGCAAAATATCAAGCTGGACAATCAACCCATACTGTCCCCGCGGTTATACATCCACAAGCTTTTCAGACAGCGTTAGACTATGCGCAAAAAGCTCATAAGATTCTAGGATGTGATTCTGTTTCCCGCACTGATTTTCGGTACGATAATCACAATGAAACACAAGACCAACCTGGTGATTTGTATATTCTGGAAGTAAATACACAACCCGGCATGACCAAAACTTCTCTGCTGCCAGAACAAGCCGCTTTTTGTGGGATAACCTATCCTGAACTATGTTCACATCTTGTGGAAAAAGCAAAATGTCGTACTTAAAAAGGCGACCGAATCATCAGGATGATCGTCCCTCAAAACAAAAAATAGCCTATCGCCGTTTGAAACGGATGCTTCGACCCTTTTTCTTTCTTCTTATCATCCTTGGGCTTTTTATCGGGGGTGGATGGGCCATTTATAAGTTCGCATCGGAACAGGAATTTTCACTTTTCAGAACAAAAACAGCCAAACTTGTTCCGATGAAACTGGCTCATATCATTATTGATGGCTGTAAACTGACCACTGAATATGAAATAAAACAGGCCCTTGGTATCAACATTGGTGATCCGATCCTTAATTTTTCCATCAAAGATGCGCAAAAACGCCTAAATGGCCTAACTTTTGTCAATTATGCCGTTATCAAACGTCAATTACCGGATACTTTAATTATCCACATTATTGAACGCAGTCCCTTTGCCGTTTGGCAAAACCAAGGAAAATTCAAACTTATTGATAAAAAAGGAAACATTGTCAACGATCAGGGAATGAATGGAAAAGATGGACAGGCTTTTTTAAAACTTCCCTTGGTTGTCGGTATTGGTGCAAATACAACAGCTTCCGATTTGATCGACATTTTATCTGTTTATCCAGATATCAAAAATCGTATGGTGGCAGCCGTAAGAATCGGAAATAGACGCTGGAACCTAAATTTGAAGAATGGTACAATCATTTTACTTCCTGAAAATCAGGAAATTGCTGCCATTCAACGACTGATTCAATATGAAAAACAGTTCCAGTTACTGGATCGTCCCCTGAAACATATTGATTTGCGTCTTCCCGACCGTTTAATCATACTAAAAGATAAAGAACCGACACCATCCAATCCTGAAAATGATAATTCGGAACCCTCTAATGACAATGACGAAAAAACACCTTGATCAAATCTTTTCTGGTATAATGTAATTCTTGAGGAAATGGTTAAGTGCATGAAACAACTGAATTATAAAACAAGTCAAGGAAATTCCCCCAATCATGCAAAGCAGACCATAGCTATTGCCCGATCCAGGCAATTAGTAAAAAGTAATATATTTCCCCCTGATGACTTACCCGCGCAAAAACAATTTTTACCCGGTGTTTTCGGTGTATTGGATATTGGCAGTACAAAAATCACCTGTCTAATTGGACAGGGTAAATCCAACGGAAAACTTAAAGTTCTTGGATATGGATGGAGACGCTCTCATGGCGTAAAACAAGGTGGTATCATTAATCTTAAAAGTGCTGAACGTGCAATCCGTTCAGCCGTTGGACAGGCAGAAGAGGCAGCCGAGCGTCGGTTAAATAAAATTTATGTAAATCTTTCTGGCGGTAAACCTGACAGCCAGCTTTACAATATCGAATGGCCAATTGGCGGAAGAGAAATCACCAATCATGACATATACCGGTTGGTTAACGAAGGAATTTTGAGAGCCCAAGTTGAAGGTCGTGAAATTATTCATGCCTTGCCTCTAAGTTTTAATGTTGATGAGACCGCTGGGGTTGAAGATCCCAGAGGACATCAATGTGAAATACTGAGTACAACATTACATATCATCAGCACTTCCGCCACATCCCTTAAAAATCTGGCAACCGTCTTAATGCGTTCTGAATTGGAAATTGAAAGCATCATATCCACCCCTCTAGCTGCTGGACTGGCAGTAATGGCACCAGACGAAAGGGATTTAGGCGCCACTATTGTGGATATGGGTGGCGGAACAACCTCTATTGGCATTTTCGGCGACAATCAACTTCTCTACACTTCACAAATTCCGATTGGTGGATCCCATATCACCAGGGATATAGCAGGTATTCTTTCAACCTCAATTGATACAGCGGAATGGCTTAAAACTAAATATGGCAGTGCTGAATATTCCTATAACGACGAATATCAGCAATTGCCCATTCAAATGATCGGTGACGATGATTACGAAATCATGACAAAAATTCCGCTATCAAGAGTTATTTCTATTATCAGGCCACGGATAGAAGAAACACTTGAATTGATTCGAGACCGCCTGGATAATTCAAATATTGGCAAAGCAGCAAATGGCAGGGTTGTATTAACGGGAGGAGGTTCATTACTTGAAGGACTCGGCCCCTTAGCAGCCCGTATCCTGAACCGTCAAATCCGCTTGGGAAAACCCAACAATATTATAGGCTTACCTAATGATAGTACAACCTCGGCTGCCTTTTCTACTGCTGCCGGTTTACTCTGCTGGGCGGCTGGCGAGGGAAGAACCCTTGCGGATCTCGATTTCTCGAATAAAAAAAACAATGGTTTCCTTAAAAAAATGATTGAGTTTATAAGGATACACATATAAATATTTTCTTTGTATAATAGTAACTTTCCATTGTAACCTTACACATAGTTTACGAAATATCGGTTCGAGGACATTCATGACACTCAATTTAACGATTCCACAGCCCGCTTATGAAGATTTCACCCCTCGTATTACTGTTATTGGTGTTGGTGGAGGAGGAACCAACGCTGTGGATAACATGATTTTATTGCATTTGAAAGGCGTAGAATTTGTTGTTGCCAATACCGATGCGCAACAATTGATGAACAGTCATGCTGATAATCGTATTCAATTAGGTCCCCATCTAACCCAAGGGCTGGGAGCTGGTGCAAAACCGGATATTGGTCGCGCGGCTGCAGAGGAAGCCGCTGATGAAATAGCCCGGCATCTTGACAATATTCACATGGTTTTTATCACTGCTGGGATGGGTGGTGGAACAGGAACCGGTGCCGCACCAGTCATTGCAAGAATGGCACGTGAACGTGGAATTCTGACCGTCGGAGTTGTCACTAAACCCTTTACCTTTGAAGGAATTCGCAGGGCTCGATTGGCGGAAGCTGGCATTGCCGAACTTCAACAATTTGTTGATACGCTGATCGTAATCCCAAACCAAAACCTCTTCCGTACAGCAACTGAAAATACAACATGGAAAGATGCCTTCAAAATGGCGGATGAAGTGTTGTATATGGGGGTTAAAGGGGTGACAGATCTTATGATGTCGCCTGGACTTGTCAATCTTGATTTTGCCGATATCAGAACAGTCATGGCTGAAATGGGTAAGGCTATGATGGGAACAGGAGAGGTGGAAGGTGAAAATCGGGCTATCCGTGCAGCAGAGGAAGCCATTTCCAATCCATTGCTTGAAGATACGTCTATGGCTGGGGCAAAAGGATTGTTGATTAACATTACGGGCGGTGATGATCTGACTCTGTTTGAAGTCGATCAGGCAGCCAACCGCATTCGTGAAGAAGTTGCCGAAGATGCCAATATTATTTTTGGGTCCGCCATTGATGAGAACCTGACAGGAAAAATTCGTGTATCAGTGGTAGCAACCGGCATAGACAGCCCGGTGCAATATGAAAAGCAATCTCAAACTGTACAACAAGAGCAGCAGATATCTTCAAACGATACCGCACAATCAAAAGATTCAGATAACGCACAAACAGATACACCTTCTGAAAATAATCAGACACAGTTTGATACAGAAAAAAAATCGGATGAATCTTCTTTAAATGTATCATCTGAGGCCAAGGCATCATTTGATCAATCGAAAGAAAAGAATCAAACAAATTTTTCTAATGATCCAACCCCTCCCTCCCCTGATTCTGTCCCAGAACGTGTGTCAAAAACATCACCACGTTCAGGTTTATTTTCAGATTCACGTCATCAGGAACCCGAAACTAACACTGCTCCCTCACGCAGTCTTTTTGGTATTGTTACCGGTGCCTTACGAGGAAGAAGCAATAATGGTTCACCTTCCTATCATCAAAAAAAGAATGAACCCTCTGTCTCCAATAGTGAGAATTCCAACAAAAATGACCAGAAAAGTCAATCTTCAGCTGAAGAGGCAAGCCTAGATATACCAGCTTTTCTTCGTAGAAAATCAAGATAATATTATTTATTAGAGGCTTCAAAAGTTTTGAAGCCTCTAATAAAATATTAAATGCGTAACACTATGCAATAATCTTTGACTAGTATTCCCTTACTAAAAATTATAATGAAATTCATGTGAGTTATTAAATCTTGGTAATTATTTAGAGGAAAAAACTATGAATTATCCGCAGGTTCTACCCGCTTCAAAAAAGGTAAACATCGCATATAATTCATTGCTATCTTCCAAATTTACAAATGATATAAACTTATCCTTGCAATATACCCTTGCCTCTCCTGTTAATTTCTCAGGAATGGGATTGCACACAGGCAAGTTGGTTCATGTAAAATTGATTCCAGCCCCAGTAGGAACAGGAATTGTATTTTTTAGAACAGATCTTGATGACACACCAATTCCAGCCCATTATAATAACGTTATTGATACAAGTTTTAGCACGGTTATTGCTTCTCCGAATAACCCAAATATCAGAATAGGAACGGTTGAACATATTATGTCTGCGCTGGCAGGCTATCAAATTAACAATCTTTTTATCGAATGCAATGGGCCTGAAATGCCCGTTTTGGATGGATCTGCCGCCAAATTCACCACGCTTTTACATAAGGCTGGCCGACAATCTCTTTATGCAGACAAACCCGCCATACAAATTATGAAACCTGTTCGGGTAGAATATAACGACGCTTTTGCTGAATTTCATCCATCATCCGAAAATCAACTATCATTGTCATTAACGATTGATTTTCCAAATTCTCTAATTGGGAAACAAACCTTTGACATGGACCTAACCCCTCAGAATTTTCAAAGAGAAATAGCCTTCTGCAGAACATTCACCTTTAAAAAAGAAATAGATACACTTCATAAAATGGGTTTGGCAAAAGGGGGTAGCCTACAAAATGCCATTGTTGTTGATGACAAAAAAATTCTAAATCCGGAAGGATTATATTGTCCAAATGAGTTTGTCAAACATAAAATGCTTGATGCCATAGGCGATTTATCTTTGGCAGGCCACCGACTGTATGGAAAATTTATTGGATTTAAATCAGGACATAAACTAAACAATATGTTACTTCACGCCTTGATGAAACAAACAGATACATGGCGCTTTCAATTTTCTCATAAATTTTCAGGCAGGGTTTACCATGATTCCCAGGTCATTTCCCTAGACAGATATCCTCTCAGACAAGAAACATAAAAACCTCACCTGCAAAACAAAATTTAATTTTACTAAATTAAAATCTTCCTCTTTCTTTCTTCCATGTTATAAAAGAAACATTATTTTTATTTTGTGCCATTTTATAGAATAGAAAGTCGTTAAAACTGTGGATACAGTGAATCAAAAACGTTATTTTTATCCAATACGACATTTTTTCCCATTATTACTTGCGACGAGTCTTGTTGCATGTGGTGGCGGTCATAAAGATCAAAAAAAGTTGAATGATAATTCAGCAGCAACATATCAGGAAAATACTCCTGAACAACTGTACAACAACGGTATAGATGGCATCAAGATTAGGAAATACAAATTAGCCACTAAACAATTCGAGTTATTACAGGAGAATTTTCCTTATTCAGGCTATACCCCTAATGCCCAACTAATGGAAGGATATGCTTATTATCTGCAAAATAAGTATCCGGAAGCGGTAAAACAATTGGAAACCTATTTACAGCTTCATCCAAATAGCCCAGATGCACCCTATGCCTTTTATCTTCGCGCCTTATGTTATTACGAACGCATTTCAGATGTCACAAGAGATCAGCAAGGCACAATGGAAGCGCTTAGTGCCTTGAATGATGTAGTAAGCCGTTTCCCCGGGACCTCCTATGCCCGTGATGCACAGCTCAAGATTGACTTATGCCGTGACCATCTCGCCGGTAAAGAAATGCTCATCGGACGCTTTTATGAACAGCAAAAAAACTATGAGGCCGCTGTTACCCGTTATCAACGGGTTATTTTAGACTATCAAACGACCAACCATGTAGCAGAAGCATTACATCGTCTCGTTGAAGTCTCCTTAAAATTGGGACTTACAGATCAAGCCCGTAAGACAGCGTCTGTATTGGGATATAACTATCCCAACAGTCACTGGTATCGCTATACATATAATGATTTAAGAAAATATCACCTTGTTTCAGAACAAACAGCCAAACCAACCAGTAAAAAACCTGGATTCTTCAAACGAATGTGGTATTCGCTCACTTCTATTTTTTAATAAAACATCCCTGTTTTATATACTGAAGCCCCAATGTTAATACAACTCTCTATACGTAATGTTGTTTTAATTGAAAAGCTGGATTTAACCTTCGATCAGGGACTTACGGTTTTTACTGGAGAAACAGGGGCAGGCAAATCTATTTTACTAGATAGCCTTGCCTTAACATTAGGTGAAAGAGCAAGCTCTTCCTTGATCAGGACTGGATCAAATCAGGCTTCGGTCACAGCTTGTTTTGAAATCGAGAAAACGCATCCTGTCTATCAGCAATTACAATTACAAGGTTATGAAATTCCGGAAATAACCGATCAGCCATTGGTCATTCGTCGTACTATTTCACAGGATGGACGTTCACGCGCCTATATTAATGATCAGCTTATCAGTCTTAATTTTTTACGAGAAATTGGTCAACTACTTATCGAGATACAGGGACAGCACTCGCAGATTGGTCTAATGGATATGCGAAATCATCTTTATCTTCTCGATAATTTTGGCACTCCACTAAACTTATTGAATGAAACTCGCAAAACCTATTATCAATGGACTGAAACAACAGCCAAACTTGCCGCTCTTAAAAAAAATCTTGAAGAAACATTACATGAAGAAAAATGGTTACGAGAATCAGTTGAGGAATTAAAAAATCTTTCTCCACAAGCTGAAGAGGAACAAGAGCTTGTTCATAAAAGACGATCATTACAACAAAATGAAAGACATCTGGAATTACTGGTTTCTGCTCTTAATCAGCTTGCTCCCCAGGACCGTAAAAATAACCAGCCTTCCCAAGTCTTGCTAAATGCAAGCAAAACTCTTCAACGTCTCTTATCCAATTCTGAAAACACTTCATTTTCCGAATCTAATAAATCCATTCAAGCAGCATTGGAAGCGATCACTCAAGCAGAAGAATCTTTAGCGGAAGCGGAAACAACACTTTCACAGCTTGTAAACACGATTGAAATTGATCCTCAACAAATTGATGAAATAGAGGAACGATTATTCTCCCTACGCGGCGCAAGCCGAAAATATGGCGTGACTATTGATGAATTGTCCCATCTGCTTCAAGAATTTGAAATAAAACTTAATCAACTAGATATTGGAACAACACAAATCAAGACCCTCGAAATAGAAGTTAATCAACACCGCCTTAAATTTGAGGAAGCCGCCGAAGCACTATCACAACATAGACAGAAAATTTCCAAAAAGTTGGAACAAGCTGTTACTGCCGAATTAAAACCCTTAAAACTGGAATGCGCAAAATTCCTCGTATCTTTGAAGCCACTTAACAGAGACGCATGGAATCAAAACGGTAAGGAACAAATCGAGTTTTTGATTGCAGCCAATCCCGGTGTCCCTCCTGCCCCTTTGAACAAGTCCGCTTCCGGCGGGGAACTATCCAGACTTTTATTGGCTTTAAAGGTTGTTTTAAGCCAAAAGTCTACCTTATCAGCGCTGATTTTTGATGAAATTGATTCCGGTGTTGGTGGGGCGACCGCTTCGGCAATCGGTGAAAAATTACATCATGTAGCTCAAACTATGCAGGTATTTGCAGTCACACACAGCCCTCAGGTTGCCGCCAGTGGAGATACGCAATTTCAAATTAGCAAATTAATTAAAAATGGCGTAACCTATACCACAACAAAATGCCTGAATTCAAACGAGCGTAAAGAGGAAATCGCCCGTATGCTTGCTGGAAACCAGATTACTGACGCTGCCCGTTCCGCCGCAGATAGCTTACTAAATAAATAATAATAAAAAATTAAGTACTCAAAATTATGCAAAAATTTCAAACTGATTTTCACCAGATTCCCATATCTGATCTATCTTCCGAACAGGCCCAAAAAGAACTGTCACAACTTGCCAATTTATTAAAATCATTGGATCACGCATATTACAATCAAGACGAACCTTTGGTGGAAGATGCTACCTACGATAAATTGCGCCAAAGATATAACAAGATCGAACTCCTTTTCCCACAATTCAGACAAAAAGACAGTATTAGCCAAAAGGTTGGAATCAAACCGACGGGAGGATTACAGAAATGTAAACATCTAATACCCATGCTTTCCCTTGATAATGTATTTGATATTAGAGAATTTGAAGATTTCATAAAACGAATCCAGCGTTATCTTGATCTCAAACCCGATGAACTTGATAATCTTCATTTTGTTGCAGAACCAAAAATTGATGGATTATCCATTAACCTTACCTATAAACATGGTAAACTAATCCAAGCCAGCACACGTGGTGATGGAACAACGGGAGAGGATGTTACCGAAAATGTCAAAACATTGCGGAACCTACCCCTGACACTTCCAGAAAATTATCCAGACACAATTGAAATTCGGGGAGAGGTTTACATCTCCAAGCAAGATTTTTTCAATTTAAATGAAGAACAGGAAAAAAATAACAAACGTCTTTTTGCCAATCCAAGAAATGCCGCAGCCGGCTCTCTCAGACAACTTGACCCTGAAATTACACGCTCAAGACCCCTTTCCCTATTTGTGTATGCACAGGGTTATTCAGATAAATCAATCGCGGATACACATGAACATTTTTTAGAACGCTTACAGCAATGGGGCTTCACCGTTAATCCCTTATTCAAGGTTGTTAAAAATGCCCGGGAAGCGGAAGAATTTCAACAGTCCATTATCCATCAGCGTTCCGGATTGCCCTACGATATTGATGGAGTGGTTTATAAAATCAATTCTGTCACCTTACAAAACCGATTGGGATTTATCGGACGATCCCCACGCTGGGCAACTGCATGGAAATTCCCGGCGGAACAGGCAATAACCCGCATAAAAAAAATCGAGATTCAGGTTGGACGTACAGGCGCTTTAACGCCTGTGGCCCTCCTTGAACCCGTAAATGTTGGTGGCGTAATCGTAACAAGAGCCACCCTTCATAATGAAGATGAAATAATCCGTAAGGATATCAGGGAACATGACCAAGTCATTATACAACGTGCCGGTGATGTAATTCCCCAAATATTGCGAGTTGATATATCCTGCAATTCTCAAAATCGTGCAGCGCCTTTTAAATTCCCCACACATTGCCCTGTTTGTGGAGCCATTGCAGAAAAACCAAAAAACGAAGCTGTAAGTCGTTGCACAGGTGGATTGTCCTGTAAAGCCCAGATTGAGGAACGATTAATTCATTTTTGCTCTAAGGATGCTTTCAATATTGAAGGTATGGGGGAAAAAACCGTTCTCGATTTTTTCCGTATGGATTTAATCAAGCAACCTGCGGACATCTTTCGTTTATATCAACATCAACAAACCATACTAAGACTTGAAGGCTGGGGAGAGCTTTCTTTAAAAAACCTTTTAACCGCCATTGACCAGCATAGAAGGATTTCACTGGATCATTTTATTTATTCCCTTGGAATTCGAAGGATAGGGCTTACAACAGCCAAAATTCTGGCCAGATACTATACATCATATACCAACTGGAAGGAACAAATGCAGGCCGCCCGGCAAACTGGCTCTGAAGAAAGATTGGTATTGGGTTCCATTGAGGGAATTGGTCCTGCAATCGCGGATGAAATTGTTGCGTTCTTTACCGAAACGCATAATTTGACAACCCTGCAGGATCTTGAAAAGGAACTGACCATTCAGGATGTGCAGTATCAGCAAACAGGAAAACTTGCCGGTAAAACAATTGTTTTTACAGGAACCCTATCTTCCATGACACGTTCCGAAGCTAAAAATATTGCTGAAAGGCTGGGTGCAAAAGTAACAAGTTCCGTTTCACAAAAAACCGATTTCGTGATCGAGGGCACAGATGGTGGCAGTAAAGCACGAAAAGCAAAAGAACTTGGTTTGCAATGTCTCGATGAACAAGAATGGAATGAATTGATTGGATCTGAAAAAATATAATGGTCAAACAAGGTTTATTTCAAATATCTTGGTAAAATATTCTCTTCAATATGATTTAAAATAAACCTGCCGGAAGCTTCGAAACTTTCCTCACTGTAATGCTGTTGCATATATTGACGTGCATTCGCAGCATAATACTGTGTTTTGCTTGGATTATGATAATATTCCAGAATTTGTCTAGCTAAAAGTTCTGGAGAATTTTTATCAATTAATGTTCCTATTGAATTATTCCTGAAAGCACTCCGCATCTCCCCAACATTTGTTGAAATAACCGGAATACCGACAGCCAAAGCTTCATGAACGGCAATACATAAGCCTTCATAAACAGAAGTTTGCAAATATAAATGAAGTTTTGATAAAAAATTCATGACATCATCTGAAAAACCTATCAATTCGACATTATCCACTTTTAATAAATGAATAAGGTTTTTCAAATGCCGTTCCTCCTTTCCCGATCCAGCAATGGATAATTTTATCCGTTTTCCAACCTCGGGATAATGATGGTTGATGTAAGCCATCGCCCTGATCATTAAGGGAAAATTTTTTACGGTATGTAAACGCCCAACTGAACCAATATAAAATATTCCTTTGCCATTCCATACTGAACCTATAGGTAGATTGTGTGGAATTTTAAATAAAGACCAGATTTTTATACGATCTTCCGGAACTTTCATTTTCGATTTCAAAAAATTGGCAACTCCTGTTGAGTCAGCAATCCAAAGCCGACTTAATCGCTGCATCAGAATTGTTTTGATTAATCTCAAAGAATAGCTGTTTGCACTATGTTTCCAACTGACAACCGGAATCCGGTTCCATAACCCCACCAATTGGCCGTCCACCGTCGCACGTGTCAATGACGTCCATATAACATCGGGAGGGGAACGTTTTACAATTTGGTTGAAATGAAAAGTGGATTTATATCTATTTTCATTATTTCCTGATAATAAACGGTAAGAAATATTACTTTTTTTAAATAAATCAACAGTTTCCATATTTCTCGGTATACAGCCGAACAATTCAACGGAATGCCCCAGTTTCTTGAATAAATTTATCAGATCAGGAATTACGAATTCAGCCCCACCCCCATCAAAACTGCTAACAATATAATATATCTTCATATAGATAACCGAAACAATAATTACAAAACATACTGATCTTACCAACCTTTTACAGAAGATTACGTTATTTGCCAATATCAATATAAAATATTAACAAATAAATAAATAATTATTAATTATCCTTAATAAAAACATAAAACAGGCAAGTAATAATCCAATAATATATTTAAAACTCAAATAGTTACTTTTGAATTATTGATTGTATGATACAATTATTGGGTCAAGAAAATAACAATTGACTTATGAAACAAAAATAAAATAAGGAGCTACAAATGAGTAAAAAGGTTTTTACTACAGCTGAAGGTATTCCTGTTCCCGATAACCAGAATTCCAGAACCTCTGGACCTCGTGGTCCAATTCTATTGGATGATTTTCATCTGGTTGAGAAACTTGCTCATTTTAACCGTGAAGTTATACCCGAACGGCGTGTTCATGCCAAAGGGGCGGCCGCTCACGGAAAATTTGTAGTTACCCAAGATATAACCAGATATAGCTGTGCCAAAATATTTAGCGAAATAGGTAAAGAAACCCCGATGTTTGCACGCTTCTCACAAGTTGCAGGCGAAAGGGGATCAGCCGATACGGTAAGGGATCCACGCGGTTTTGCCTTGAAATTTTACACTGAAGATGGAAACTGGGATCTTGTCGGAAACAACACTCCCGTGTTTTTTATTCGTGACCCCCTGAAATTCCCCGATTTCATCCGTACCCAGAAAAGGAATCCTCAATCCAATCTAAAAGATCCCAATTTTCAATGGGACTTTTGGTCTTTATCTCCCGAGGCCCTGCATCAGGTCATGATCCTTTTCTCTGACCGGGGTATTCCCGCCAGCTATCGATGCATGCATGGTTATGGAAGCCACACTTTCAGTCTAATCAATAAGGATAATGTCCGCACTTGGGTAAAATGGCATTTCAGAACAGAACAGGGTGTTAAAAATCTTGATCCTAAAAAAGCTGGAGAATTAGCCGGTTCCAATCCGGATTACCTTACCGAGGATTTATTCAATGCAATCAAGGAGGGCCATTTCCCAAGATGGAAAGCCTATATACAGGTTATGTCAATTGAACAGGCAAAGAATCATAAGGATAATCCTTTCGATGTTACCAAAGTTTGGTCACAAAAAGAATTCCCATTGCATGAAGTTGGATATTTTGAATTGGATCGTAATCCAGGAAATTATTTTGCCGAGGTAGAACAGGCGGCTTTTTCCCCTGGCAACGTTGTTCCCGGCATAGGCGTTTCCCCGGACAAAATGTTGCAAGGACGTATATTTGCCTATGCTGATGCCGCACGGTACCGGGTTGGAACAAATCATCAGCTGCTGCCCATCAATGCTGCAAAAAGCCCTGTAAACAATTACCAAAGAGATGGATATATGCGTTTTGATGATAATGGAGGCGGAATGACAAACTATGAACCAAACAGCGATCCAGATGCACCAAAACAAACGAACACTCCTGAAAACTATTTCCCGGATTATACATCCGGTGAAGGGGGAAGATACGACAACCGCGTTGACCAGGACTATTACAGTTATCCAAGGGCCTTGTTTCATTTGATGAAACCAGAACAAAAGAGTCTGTTGATCAATAATTTTGTTGAATCCCTGCAAATGGTTCGAAAGGATATTCAAAAACGCGTGTTGGAACACTTCCAGAAAATTGACCCGGAACTGGAACAAAAAGTAGCAACGGGTCTAAAATGACAAAGTAATCATCCGATTTTTCAAATATAGAAATTAATATTTGGTTTTTTAAAGTAATCCCTTGATTAAAACCCATAATCGGGGGATTATAATTTTGTAAAATTTACAAACATACTTAATAAAAAGAGCGCGACTCTTCCCCTTATTTACTTAGAGTAAAGACTTTAATTTTATTAAATTACTCTTATATATCTCTAAGAAACTATAATGGTGATAAAGGATATACAATATTATGAGTACTACATTCTTTCTTCCACCTGTAAATATTATTGGTAAAAACGCCTTACAAGACGCTATTTCCCACATTCAGGGACATGGTCTCAAGCATGGCCTTATCGTTACAGATTCATTTCTAAGCAAAAACGGAGTAGTCAAAAAAATTGCTGATATGCTTGATCAGCAAGGAATTAAAACAAATGTTTTTGATGGCACCCATCCCAATCCTACCGTAACAAATGTTAATGACGGATTAAAAATACTCAAAAAAAATAATTGTGATTTCGTTATTTCCCTTGGGGGTGGTTCTCCGCATGATTGTGCCAAAGGGATTGCCCTGCTTGCCACCAATGGTGGTGAAATCAAAAATTATGAGGGAATTGACAAATCCAACAAACCTCAACTTCCATTAATCGCAATCAACACAACGGCTGGAACAGCCAGTGAAATAACCCGTTTTTGCATTATCACGGATGAAACACGCCATGTTAAAATGGCTATCATTACACCTCATGTAACACCTATTTTGTCTGTCAATGATCCCGCTTTAATGGCGGGTATGCCTCCCGGACTGACTGCTGCGACAGGTATGGATGCTCTGACTCATGCAGTTGAAGCCTATGTTTCCACTGCCGCCACACCCATCACAGATGCGTGTGCCTTGAAGGCCGTAACCCTAATCGAAGAAAATCTGCGCAATGCAGTTAAAAATGGCCAGGACATGCAAGCTCGTGAGAATATGGCCTATGCAGAACTGCTCGCAGGAATGGCATTCAATAACGCATCCTTGGGATATGTCCACGCAATGGCACATCAGCTTGGTGGTTTTTATGGTTTGCCACATGGGGTTTGTAATGCAGTACTGTTGCCTCACGTTCAGGAATACAACCTCCCCAAATGTGCCGCTCGTTTAAAAGATATTGCAAAGGCAATGAATATTGATGTTAGTAGCATGAATGATGAGGAAGGCGCCAAAGCCTGTATCGCGGCTATTCGCAGCCTCTCAAAAGATATTAACATTCCTGCCAATCTGACAGAACTCAAGGTTCAGGAAAAAGATATTCCCACCTTGACTGCCAATGCGCTTAAGGATGCTTGCGCCTTGACCAATCCCCGTCAGGGAAATGCTGAAGAAGTTGCGGCAATCTTTAAATCAGCAATGTAATTAATAAATTCATAACTTAAAAAAACAGGATATGGATAACCATATCCTGTTTTTTTATCATCTATCTAATGTAAATTACTGAAAGATATTTAAAAGTCTACACGACTTTTGAATCCGAGAAAGGCTGCATTAGGAATATTTTTTTGTGCATTTGGATGAATCTCGTATTGAAAATCAGGTTGAAACATAACTCCATCATAAATATGAATTAAATAAGTAAGCTCTACCGTTGTTTCTGCTGATTGTATTCCAGATGCTCCTGAAACAATATCCCCGATGGGAAAACCTGACATTATGTTATATCGTTGCGCTTTGCGTGCTTCCCGACTCATAATTTGATGAACAAATAGAACACCTATTCCATCCATAGGCCGTGATTGCCAAAATCCGGTATTGATAATGGCCGCCAGAAATTGATTTTGTCTTTGAAATGTTTTTGGATTACTGTGAACAAAACCAAGATATCCTATCAACCCGTCCAAATCACCCGGCCCATTTCGCTGAATCATCTGATCCAGTAAAACCCACTCCTCATCCCGTCCCCGTTTCCATTCCTGATCTATTCCATTAGCCGAAGTGATATGCCCCCCGTAAATGGAACGGCCCCAAACAGGATAAGGTGACGTATCATAGGCAAATCCAATTTTATAATGTCCCGTTAATTCATGCTTTCCCCATTTTGGTTGATAGATCATTTCTATAGGAAATTCCCCACCGGCATCTTCACCTGTTCTCACCACAGCGGCCCAGCCTGCCCGATGGCCGGCCCTATTGCTATAAGCCGCCCGACTTACCTGATACATACCTATACGTATAAAATATTGAGGAGTGGCCTGAAACAGAATATTAATTCCCCATTCTGAATCCGGCCATGCTGAAAAACCTGCCGCCTGTCCACTTAAGGGTTTTGGATTACCGCAAATTCCATTATTCATGAAATAACACTGAATGGGGCTGGTTGCAAAGCTTGCCCCGACATCCATCCTTCCAAAGGACATGATCATGCGATCTTCCAAAAGATGTTTATCCAGATACAGATTTACTAGTTTTGCAACAACATTCCCACCAGCACCATATAATTCCTGCACCTGTGTTATATTTTCCCCAAGCCCTGCACTCAGATTGCTTCCATAACGACCAATAACTGTCATATGTCCAACCAGACCATTCGTGATCCAGTTATCCCCAATCAATACTTCCCAATCAATATCTATATTTGCATCCACTGCACCTGTATTGGTTGATTTCTTTTGATGATATCCTGAAATATTTCCTGCAAATTCATTTTGGTTGTCAAAATTGATATTAATGCCCCGGTTATACAACCATGAATGCAATCCCCACCAATTTCCAAGCAAATGTTCCGGTTGGGGCAAATAGGGATTTGTTCTCTCTTTCTGCATTCTTTGGATATCAATACGGTTACTTTCTGCACGACTGACAGCTGTTCTCCATCCACCACTACTACCAGCCGGAATCATGTGCCAATCCGTTAACTCATCATCATATTTTCGATTTTGTTCCAAAGAATCTGTTTGTGAATTTTGAGCATGAACAATTAAATTATTATTTTCTAATTGTATAAAAATAACAATTAAAGAAAAACATAATAATTTAAATATTTTTGATAATAAAATACCTTTATTAAATATTTCTTTCATGTTTTCCCATAATTTATTTATTTTTTTATTACATTTAACAATAAATAAATATTATTTTTCAATATAAAATACTTGATATGTATTTTAATTTTAAATCAATGTATTTTATTTACAGCTAGTTTAATATTAATTCTTGTTTTTTTCACATTTCATATTTAGAATTTAATAATAAATATTTTAAATTTATGAATTCTAACGATAAATTTTCACTATAAGTCAAATATCATCACTAAATATGTCAAACAGAATATGTCTTTTTGCCTCTTATAATTCAACGGATGAACTTCTTCCCGACACTAAACATTTTTTAAGGCAACTTTATTTATGCGGATGGGAAACACATTTAGCCCTTTCCGGGAAAGAAAAAATTTCAAAGGATATACACGATTTTTGCCAAAAACATTCAATAACACCCCATTCTCGTCCTAATCAGGGACTGGATTTTGGAGCATGGCAAGATTTAATAATAAAAAAAGTCACCGATCATGCTGATTATATCCTACTAACTAATGACAGCATTTTTGGCCCCATATATCCCCTGCAGCCTGTTTTTAAAAAAATGTTTACCGAAAACTTGGATATATGGGGGATGGTTGATAGTTTTGAAGTGAACTGGCATTTCCAATCATGGTTTCTGTGTTTTAACCATACCACATTTTTTAATCCAGCAATTCAAGGCTTGTTTATGCAACCATTCAAACAAATGGACAGGCAGGCCATTATCCAGCAAGGTGAATTAAAGCTGGGACGCATTCTGCAATCAATTCCAGAAATTAAATGCAAGGCAGCCTGGTCACCAACAAAAACAAGACTTTTTAGAAATAAAAAAAACGTCAATCCCATGCACCTGGATTGGTATACTATCCTGCATTCTGATAACGTCCCTTTTATTAAAAAAGAACTCATCCGTGATAATCACTTTGGAATTTTCTGGCTAAACTATTACCGTACACTTCTGAAAAACAATCAATTTTTCAAATTAAACTATATTGACACCTATTTAAACAACCATACTAACCGACCGATGATCCCCCATACCGTATGGTGGAAACGGCTGAAATATCTTGCCATAACTTATGATACAAAACTTGCCTGGACATATTTCATAAAACAGGGTGTTTCTTGTTCTCCGCCACTTTAACACTGTTATAGATTTCAAATAATTCATCAGCCTGTTGTTCATAAGTCATAATATGATCCTTATATGGATTAAGATAGGCATCCAAAAAGGATGGTTGTTCCAGAAATCCTTCAATAACCTTTTTTAATTCTTCCGAACCATCATATAATGAAATATAGGTACCATTTATACCGTCCATAACATCCTCTGACTGACCACCAGGATGGGTACACACAACCCAAACATCTCGTAGCAAAGCTTCCCTGACTGTCAGCCCATAGCTTTCTTTCCATTGGGAAGGAAAAAGCAATATATCTATTTCATTAAAGAAATCATCTTTTGAATTTTCATCATAGGGTGGAATAATGATAACCTTATCCTGCCCCTTCCAGGAATCTATATCAAATGATGAATATCCAAGATTGTTTTTGCTATCTACAATCGTCAATTTCCAGTTTTCATGTTTTAATGATGTAAATACGTCAAAAATGAGATTATAGCCTTTTATTATCTCATTTCCGGCAACGAAACCAAACCTCAAGACAGAACCCGCCATACGCGCTTTACGCAATTTTCTTGGACGGGAAACTCCGTTACGATTTACTATAATTTTATCGGGATCAACATCATTCACTATATAAAGCTGACGATGTGTTTCACTTGGACTTAATAACAACGAGGCTCCTTCAAGTGATTTTTTCATCATTTTCATTCGTTCTCTTAAATAGAAAACCTGGGGTTCACATGCCTGACAAATATTCAGGTCTATTTTTTCCTGAAAACAATATTTATGATTATTTTTGACCATAAATGTACGGTCACAAAGCCACCACGTGTCATGAAGAGTAATAATATAAGGAATATCTTTCAGTTGACATGAAGCAATCAAATGCAGTCCAAGATTTTGAATTGCATGAAAATGTACAATATCTGGTTGAACAGCCTGTAAAACCATTTCAAATGGATCCACAATTTCTGTATTATTGAATTCTTCAGATGGATATGATTGCGGTGAAATCTTTACTGAATAGACCAAGGATCCATTATCACAATAACGCCTTAATCCTTTATGTTGTGAAAAAGGTCGGGAGGTAAAAATTGCTATTTCAGTATTCTCTTTTTTTTGTATCCGACGGGACATTTCCTCTGCAACCATGGTGGCACCACCGTAAGAATATGGTGCATAATAAAGATTAACCACCAAAATCTTTAATTTATCCCTGACTTGTTTATTCGGTATTCCAAAAATAGGTTCAACCTGTTTTTTTAAAATTGTATCGGGAGAATAATCCTTTAAGACATCATAATAAGCCTGTCGTCCTAAACGTTGACGTAACTGGGAGTTCCCAGCCAGTAAACATATTTTTTCCTTCCATTCAGATGTCGAATTAGCAATAAAGCCATTTTCACCATCCCGAATTATTTCTTTGAAATTCTTTCGGGGAGAACAAACAGAGACAATACCTAAAATGGATGCCTCTAAAAATTTAATATTGCTTTTGGCATCATTAAAGGCAATATCTTCCAACGGTGCTATGGCTATATCAGCATGTGCCAATAATTTCATGTATTGATCATAGGACCGAAAAGAAAAATAACAGATCTGGTTTTTGAAATCCTCAAATTGATTTGGTAATTCAAGTTCCCCTATTATCCATAATCTTAATTTTTTTTCATGAATAAGTGCCGAAATAATTCCATCGGCCGCAATCAGAAAATCAGCATTATGAGTTTTAGTCCCGGATCCATAAAGAACAATTATTTCATCTTTTTTCTTAAGATCACCACCTATTTCCAATTTACGTGGATAAAGGTCTGAAGCAATTCGTAAAGTATTTTGATCCAGGGCATTTTCTATAACCTTAACTTCATGAACTCCAACCTGTCGTATATTTTGTGCCAAAGAGGATGTAGAGGCAATTGCATGATCACAAGCCAATAACGCTTTACGGAATAATCCTGATCCAAAAAGTAATAAATCCAACTCCTCTTTGGGTAAATACTTCATAAACCCGCATTGTAAATATAATTTTTTATCAAATATTAAATCATCAACTTCCCACCAGGTTTTTAAACCCAATCGTTTAGCCTCAGAAATCTGATCCAAAACATTTTGAAAAGCAGGAACCCTGTAAAAAATCACTTCTTTACAAATTTGTAAGACTGACAAAACCTCACTTTGATTTCTCCAGTCAACAATTCTGCATTGCCATCCCAATTTTTCAAAATATTCTTTTTTTTGCTGTACACGATATTTATAACATTGTGGTAACGTAACTTCCGCAACAATTAAAATTAGATGTGATTGATTAAACTGTTGGTTTTCAAAAAATTTGTAATGAATAATAAAATTATTTTTTTCATTTATTATAAATTGTCTACAATTAATTTTTTTAAAAATTTTTTCAAGTATATTTACACAACGATCTATTCCAAAATAGACGATCTTTATAAACTTTTTTACAGGAATAATATTTTCCAGCCGATCTATGACTTTCCTATAATATTCTATACGAGCATGTAAATTTGAAATACGATTTTTATAATGCTGTAATTGAGCAATTTGTAAATTCAATATTCTGAAGGTTAAATGATATTCATCAATAAGCCGGTTTTTTTTTTTAATTTCAGCCTTTAGATATTCAATATCATTTTCTTTTTTATACATAAATTACAACTGGCTAGTGAAAATAATGATCATAATAACAGAAAAGCTTACTATTTATAAAATAGCAAGCTTTTCGAAAAAACCAAATATAGATCTAGTCTTTTATTTTTTTACTGGATCATTGATATAAGTAAACTGTGTCCCTTTAAGATCCTTAACTGAAACACCTTGCAGAATCAATTGATGGTTACCAAGATCAAGAACAGCATTTCCTTTATCATCCTGATGTGCATTCTGAAGAATACGATCAACATCACTTCTATTAAATCCGTAGTTGAGGAATTCAACCATATTATTTTTGGATTTGGAGAAGTCGGTAATTAATGTCTTACCACCCTGATCTGTATCTTTAGTAAAGATAAACAAGTTGTTACCTTCACCACCGGTCAATGTATTTGAGCCAACACCACCAACCAGAGTATCATTACCAGCACCACCAACACCAAGTAGTTGCGTTGTAGCACCCTTGGTTGAATCAGAGTAAATCAAGAGATTCGAAGAAGATGTCGAACCATCCAATGTCTGGTTTCCACCACCGCCAGCGACAAGTAGAACTGGATTATTTGGATCATTAACATCTTTTGCTGTCAGGTGGAAGTTTAACCCATCCGCACCAAATATTTGAGTTTGTGTAGTTATATTCTGCCCACCAGTTAGGGTAACATTCGTATTGCCTGTACCATTGAAGAACTTGAAACTACCATTGATATTGAATGTATTGTTAACACCATGAATTACATCAAAATTATCCGTAGAAGCTGTAATCGTGTTGTTTTGACCACCCAAAAATTCGTTACGGTTATGATTGTTATTATGACCATCATTAGAAGCGGCATTGAATGTAACATTGCCCGCGTTACCACCAATAACAGTACTGCCACCCCCAACAGTGATAACGTTATTGCTACTCACATCATTGATAAGACTATTATCACCAATATTGATCAATGAATGACCGCCACGAATGGTAATAGAATTAAAACCACCATTAGGCGCGGTGATTGTATCCTGTCCATCCGAAGTAACCTGGTTATTACCTGTTCCCAAGGTTATCTTATTCTTGCCGGCACCCGCATTTATGACATTATTTCCTGAACCGGAGGCAATGGTATCATCTCCGTCACCAGTTGCTATTTGCCATCTACCACCCTCTTGATCATTACCGATAAAATTGATTGGATGATCCTTGGATCCGCCAGCAAATTGCCCACTTTCCTTGCCCGCCTTATAAGTGACTTGACCATCAATCCCCGCCAATACACGAACGTACTGATTGGCGCTCATTGCTGAATTTACCGTTACGGGTTCATTTAGGAATCTAAAGTTATTTGCATCAAATTTATCATTGGCATCAAGTTTCTGTCCGTCCTTGATTAGCGTTCCAACGGTAATGAAATTAACGCCATCCTTAACGTTATAAACACCTCCGTTCCTGATAACGCCGTCAAATAAAAGATTTGATCGTGATGCTAATGGAGAAATATCATCCCCGTTATAAAAATTAGTAACATCAATATCTCTGTCAGTTTTATAATAATGACTTACAATATCATCTCTGATTTGATTAGCCAGTGCTAAGGCCTGAGAACCATCTACAGTCACAGCTATAGAAGAATCTGAACCACCTGGAACCGTTATAATTGCCATCTCTACTTTACTCTAAAATATCCAAATTATTATAATTTATCAAAATTAATTCTACTTTGTTAAAAAAGTAAAATATTACTTAAAAATTGTCAAATTTATTTTTTACTTGCAACATTGTATGTTGTAACAAAACACTAATGTTAAATCAAACTTAAAAACAAATCGTTTATTCAATTTTATGATAGGATTATGACCTTAAAATCATACTTTGTATACTTCAAATATACAATATTATTGTAACATAATTCATATAGTTAATCAATTCCAGGCTTATATATCATGATAAAAAATCAACCTTTACAAGAAAAAGAAACGAGTTCATTAAAAGATCTCTTAAAAAACGATAATGAGAATCTGTTTTTTCATATTCCCTTTCTAAAAAATGAAATTCATCACCATTATTCTATTCTCGTATGGTTGATAACAAACCTAAAACCAAAAAAAATTGCAATATTTGATAATGATATTGAAAGAATCATTCATAAGAATATATGCGAAATTATTGACAGTTTTGAACTATCCAGTCAATGTTTCAGTGGAAAACAAAAGAAAGAAAGCCCCTGTTCATATCCGAACACCTTGTTACCCATCAAACCTGATATTTCCGATTACGATTGTATTTTCATCAACAGTCTGAACCAATCCCTTAAAAAAGCACCCATTATAAATTCGCTATATGAAAAACTTCCTGAGAATACCACGATTGTTATTGATAATATCTTTAGCGATCATTCAATTGCCAAGGAAAACTCCTCGATCATAACAGCATGGCAGACACAATATCCCCATTTTGATTTTTATCATTATTCTGGACTGACCATTCTCTACACTGGTACAGCGGTTCCTTTTTCGTTAAAAAATCTCTTTGACCTCAGTTACTCACCTATTCTGGCACAACGATTCCAAAAAAAATGTGCTTTTTTTGACCAATATTGGTCGATGTATAACTCATTGGATAAAAAAAACGAAGCATCAACGCCATCTCTATTTCTGGAATCAAAAATTGAACAAAATTTATTGGGCAGAAAACTTCAATATTCTGAAAAGGAGATTGCAAATCAAACCCAAAAAATCAGGGAAAAAAACAAGATATTAAAAGATTTAACCAATCAGGTTGCCAAAAATGGATGTAATAAAAAATTAATATCTATTAAAAATTTATATCCAAAAAGTATATCGGAAATAATCTATAGACAATTAAAAAGAAAAACTCCTGTATTCGTCAAAAAATATATCAAAAACAAAATAAAAATGGATATAGATGCTCCTAATTTTATAAATGTAATTAAAAGAAAATTTTATAAAGAAAATAACATTATCGGAAATTCCCTTCCAAATTCTAACTCTTTACATTCAATGGATAGCCTGAATTACTTTGCCAGGCCTGATTACAATTCCTATAATCCCATAAGAAAAATTCTTTTTGTTGCTGGAGAACCCGATACACCGGGTGTAATTTATCGTTGTTATCGTAATGCCAAAGCTTGCATTATGGCCGGCCATGAAGCTAAGGTTTCAAACGCGGCTGATGTTAGCGTTAACGATATACAATGGGCTGATATCATCATTTTATGGCGTGTTGAGTTTAGCGGTCACATTGATGGAATTCTGAAACTAAGCAAGGAATATAATAAATTAACCGCCTTTGATGTCGACGATATTGTCTTTAAACCCCATTTTGCCCATATTGAGATCATAGATGGTATACGTACCATTGGTACAACCGAGGCAAAAACAGCCCATACATTTCACAACATGCGTCAAACCCTCATGCGTTCAGATTTTGCGATTGCAACTACAAAAGAAATGCGTGAACATATGGCGCAGGAACTTATTCCTAGACATGCCGGTCCATTAGTATATACCCTACCCAATATTTTTGATGATGAATGCGTAAAATTATCACGATTTGCCGCCCGTATTGTTCAAGCAACAAAAAATGATGATTACATCCGGATTGGCTATGCAAGCGGCACCCGAACACATCAGCGTGATTTTACCCTTGTCATACCTGCACTCATTTCAATTTTTCAACAACGTTCCAATGTACGCCTTGTTTTATTCAGGGAACCCGTAAACCACCGTCCCATTTTGCATATGAATGAATTTCCGGAACTGAAAAATTATGAAAATTTCATCGAGTGGCGCGATACCGTACCTTTAGAAAAACTTCCCCAAGAATTGGCAAGATTTGATATCTCAATTGCCCCATTGGAAATTGACAATGTTTTCTGCAATGCAAAAAGTGAGCTTAAATATTTTGAAGCTGCATTGGCAAATGTCTGTTCAATCGTTTCACCAACCCAACCCTTGAAACGATGCATTCAACACGGCGTCACTGGATATCTGGCATCTACCGCGAAAGAATGGGAAGAATATTTACTATCGCTTATTGACAATAAAACACTTAGAAAAGAAATGGCGCAAAATGCATATCATGCCGTTTTATGGAATTTCAGTTTGCAACGTCAATCCAAACTTTGCGATACAATGCTTTTAAGTTTGGTTAATGAAAAAGGCGCAGCACAGGCAGCGGAAACTATTATTTCACGCAAAAACTATAACCCTCGCAATTTGCCCGTCATTCCACACAGCAACATTCTTTTTGAACATGATAACTTGCGGGAATCTGAGGTAACGGTTGTCATTACTTCCTATAACTATCAGCAATATATACTGGAGGCACTGGAGTCCGTTTTTATTCAGACATTAAAGGATATTGATTTGATTATTGTTGATGATGGTTCGTCTGACGAATCAATCACCCTAATTCTTGAATGGTCAATAAATCACAAGCATCGATTCAATCGATTGCAAATCCATCAATCAGTAAATAATGTTGGTTTGGGAGGCGCACGAAATATTGGTATTGCAGCCAGTGAAACACTGTATTCCATGCAATTGGATGCGGATAACCGTTTAATGCCTGACACATGTGAAAAATTATTGCAGGCCATACAGAATACGAATATTGGTTATGCCTATCCAGAAATACAGCATTTTGGCGCAGGAGAGGCCATTGGAGGGCACGTTCCCTTTAATCCCCTACGCCTCACCGTCGGAAACTATATTGACGCAATGGTTCTTATTGCCAAATGGGCCTGGGCTGCAGCTGGTGGATTTTATGTAAAACGGGATGCAATGGGGTGGGAGGATTTTGATATGTGGTGCTCCCTTGCTGAAATGGGTATCAGCGGAAAACAGGTAACCAATACTATTGCTGAATATAGGGCACATTTTGCATCAATGACCAATGTACTCACTGAACAAAATACCCACAAACCCAAGGTTGTTTCTCATCTTGAAAATAGACATCCTTGGCTTGACCTGGTTTATCCCGAAATTTCACCCTGGAATAAAAAACAATAATTTCTTAAACTCATTTAATATTATTAATAAATAGTTAGTAACTATTTTAAATTACTTATAATATTTTAATATAAAATCACTAAAATAAAATATTACATTTTAGTGATTTTAAAACAACAAATAAAAAAAATAAAATTATTGAATAGATAAGATTTTTATTTACGCTAATATTGTTTTTAATAAATAACTATTAAGGAGCGTAATAATGGATTATCAAAATAATAATATAAATAAAAAAAGAATATGCTGGGGAAGTATTATTGCTGGTATTTTTACAGTTATGGCAGTATTTTTTCTTCTTTTTATTTTGGGAAGCAGCCTGGGTGTTTCAATGCTGTCTCCTAAATCCGATGATATTATTAATGGTGCAGGAACAACAGTTTTAATCTGGACTGTGGTTTCAATTATCCTCAGCCTTGCATGTGGCGCTTTTGTGACTGGACGCTTGGCTGGCGTAAATGGCCTCATTCATGGATTCCTTGTTTGGGCCACTTCGCTTATTTTATCCATTATTATTGGATGCATGATTTTAAGTTCCATCCTTACCATGATCGGGGGAACAATCGGAACAGTAACCTCATCTACAGGTTCCCTATTAAGCGGCATTGGTTCTGCATCCCAAAATGGTATTTCAGGAATTTTTGATCTTAGCAAAAACACTCTGAAAAATTTTGATTTCAAATCAAATGCGAATAATCAACAACTTAATCAAAATGTGATAGAGGCTTTGAAAAAAAGTGATATTCCAGCTTTACATCCAGACTATCTATCCTCACAATTTAAGGAAGTTAAAAAAGAAGCCAAAAATACTATCAAGGAAATTAGCATCAACCCAAATAATTCCGACAAGATTCTTTCTGATTTAATAAGCCACCTCAAAACCCGTACCGAAAACATCTATCAGTCCATTGATCGTAATGATGTAGAAAAAGCTATTGCCAATAATACTAATTTAACCCCTAAAGAGGCAGAACGTTCGGTTGACAATATTATTGCCATGCATAACCAGGCAGTACAAGAAGCAAACAATAAATTGAATGATTTGCAAAACAATCTTCAGGAAGCAAAAGAACAATTAAACACATGGAAAGAACAGGCTAAAGAAAAAGCGGATATGACTGTCAAAGCCATCGCACGTCTTTCATTCTGGTCTTTTATCGCCTTGCTAGTTGGTGCACTGGTTAGTACCGCTTGTGGATTATTGGGGCAAAGAACCGTTTGCAGAAAACTAGAAAATCAAACTACTGATAATGAGCATCATAATTATAATCACTAAATAACAATATCGCTTATCTTTAAAAAATAACCAAAAAACTAGTATTTCCAAAAATACTAGTTTTTTTACTTTTTAAACCTTTTGAACAAAATCAATCGAAAGGAACATTTTCAAGTTCTCTTAACCATATATTCGCATTTCCATCTGAAGGGGCACGCCAATCTCCCCGTGGAGAAAGACTTCCTCCTGCGAGAATCTTGGGACCATTTGGCATGGCTGATCGTTTGAATTGGCTAAAAGCAAAAAACCGTTTAATGAATATTTCCAGCCAATGCCTAATTTCACATAAATTATAATCGATTTTTTTTGTATCAGGATAACCTGCAGGCCAGCTCCCCTTGCATGAATTTGACCATATATGATAGGCCAAAAAAGCAATTTTTGAAGGTTTTAGACCATATCTTAGAAAATAATATAAATTAAAATCTTGCAATGCGTATGGTCCAATTATCGATTCAGTACTTTGAATGGATTTTGCATCTTTTGCAGGAATGAGTTCTGGCGAGATTTCAGTATTCAAGATTTCCTGCAAAACCCTGCCAGTTTCCTCTGAAAAAAATCTGGATTGAACAACCCATCGTATCAAATGTTGAATTAATGTTTTGGGTAACCCAGCATTGACATGATAATGGGACATTTGATCCCCTACGCCATAAGTACACCATCCCAGCGCCAATTCTGATAGATCCCCGGTCCCAACAACAATACCATTATGCAGATTGGCCAGACGAAACAGATAATCTGTTCTTAATCCCGCCTGGACATTTTCAAAGGTGATATCGTATACAGGCTTATTTTCTGCATAAGGATGTCCTATATCTTTTAACATTTGTCTGGCTGTATCAGAAATATCCAAGCATTCCCAATGAATACCAAGGCTTTTCATCAATGATTCGGCATTATTTTTCGTCTCTTTGCCTGTTCCGAATGCCGGCATTGTATACCCATAAATAGACTGTCGATCCATTTCGAGATCGTCAGCAGCCTGTACAGCAACCAGCAAAGCCTGTGTCGAATCAAGTCCTCCAGAAACACCAATGATCATTCGCTGGGCTTTGCTGGCTTGAATACGTTGTTTCAATGCTGAAACCTGAATCATGTAGGCTTCATAACAGTCCTGTTCCAACCGATGGACTTCCGAAGGGAAAAAGGGAAAACGTTCCAAGGGACGTTGAAGCCCTATGGTGTCATTTGAAGGTTGCAATTTGAATGCAATCAAACGATAAGGTGGGTGTTTTGCATAGTACTGATGAAATGTTCCGCGTTGCAACCGTTCCTGACGTATCAAATCAAGATCAATATCTGCATATAGAAAATTATCGCCTTTTGGAAAACGTTCTGTTTGCGCCAGAAGTTCACCATTTTCAAAAATTGACAATTGTCCGTCCCAGGCAAGATCCGTTGTAGATTCACCATTTCCTGCAGCAGTATATAGATAAGCGCAAATTCCACGTGAAGATTGCGTTTGACACAACAAAGAACGCTGATCCGCTTTACCTACAGTTATGTTACTTGCCGAAAGATTGGCAATCACGGTGGCACCAGCCATACAGGCATAACTACTTGGGGGAATTGGTACCCACAAATCTTCGCAAATCTCCGTCCCTATAAGCAAATCAGGATAATCCTCTGCTTTAAAAAGCAGATCAACACCAAAAGGAACGTTCTGTTTGTTAAAAACTATGGACTCATTGACAATCAATTGCCCATCAACAAATTGTCTGGCCTCATAAAATTCCCGGTAACCAGGTAAATAGGATTTGGGAACTACTCCCAGAATCTTACCTTTATGAACAACAACCGCACAATTATACAAAGCACCCTTAAAAACAACAGGAGCTCCAAATATGAGAACAGGCATAAGGGATTGGCTTGCATCACATATCAGTTCAATAGTTTCCTTAACAGCACTTGACAGGCTGTCCTGTAACCTGAGATCCTCAATTGAATATCCCGTCAGAGACAATTCAGGAAAAACACAAAGTGCAACACATTCCTGATGGGCCTTTAAAGCCAGTTGAATTATTTTCTCGCTGTTCGAATAAGGATCTGCCAAACAGACTGTAAAATTGCATAATCCCACCCGGGCAAGGTTATGTTCATACAACGAGTAAAAATTTTTCAAGAAGAATCTCACATACTAAATATAATTTAAGGATCTAAAAATATATTCTACGATTATGTCTTTCTTCAACCAACCGCCAAATCAATATAGCAAATAAGAAGAGAGAATATAATCCATTTAGCATTGTCAATGAAACTGGCAGCCAAGAAAAAGGATAAGAAGCGACATCACAGGGTTTGCCTGGACGATCCGGCATAGCGCCAAGCCGATCGGCAAGATTGTCCGTTGCGACAAGATTGGCGCTACACTCAGGTAACGGACTTGCCCACCATCCTTGTTCCACCCCAATATGTAAACAGGAAATACCAATACTCATCAACAAAACCATAAATCCAACCCATAAAATCAAGATCAAATATCGTGTTGGAATAAAAATACCCAAAATACCCAAAATAATCAGAAAACGATATGGCCATCTTTCCAATAAACACAAACCACAGGGAACCATATGCAAAACATGCTGTAAAAACCACGCTGCACCAATAGCGAATGCGCCTGCCAATATAAAAAAAATTGCAGTAATCGTTTTCATATAATATTTATTATAATTGGTCACGACTGATACCTAGACTGGTTTACACATGAATGATGAACGGTTAAATATGAAATAGACTTTATAAAAAAGCGAGTTTACCATATTTTTTTAATGTTGCGATTGCAAAGACTTCTCTAACGAATTTTCAATTGATTCTGAAGATTGCTCAACAGGGTGCTGTATATTTTTTTCATCTTTTTTTTGAACCTTTTGGGAATCATTCATTGGAGTACCTGCACAACCAACAACACTTATATTATATAGAGGATGCTCAAAAACAGCTATTCCAGGTTCAGATAAAAACATCCATGAAGCAAAATGAATGGATGTTAATTTTGTGTCTGTTACTTGAAGAAAGGCGGCACTATCAAAAGGTGTTGAGGGAGGACGTATTACACAATTAAGAGCCTCGATTGTCAGGGTCTGGTATCGCACTGATTGTCCAACCGGTATATTTAAAATTTCAGTATGGGCTTCAAGTTTATTCAAAATTCGAACAACAGCTTCGGATTGTCTTATCCACTGTTCAGCAACATTGGAATTTTGTTTTGCTGATTTACTGGTTTCAGCCAAACTGTTTGAAATATTACCTATTCCCAGTATGGCAACAGCTAAACAGCAAAAATATTTTTTCATTTTACCGGACTCCGTAATTGATCAACCATATCTTTTAGAAAATCCCGCATGAATTCTTCGTCCACTCCAATCAGCAATGCGTCCTCAAATACATCCTGCATATATTGTGTTAACTCGGTTTTGTTTTCTTCCAGAATTTTTAATTTTTCTTTGCAGGTTACAGGTTTTCCATCAGATTGAGGCCAATTTAATGAAGATGTTTGAACTTCTGCTTTCATCTTAACCAACCCTTAAATTCTTAAACTAGTCAATGTAATTCATTATTATGGAATTGATCAGCAGAATTGTCCGCCTTTTTCTTTTCATTCTTACTCATATTATCTGTAACAGAAAAAATAAATTTGCTTAAAAGCTGTTGCAAACTGATAGCCCCTTGGGTATGGGTCAGAAACTGACCAGGTTTAAGAACCGTTTCATCACCACCTGGAGAAAGATCAATATATTTTCCACCTAGCAGACTATCACTTGTAATAATTGCCGCCGTATCAACTGGTAATTTTACATCTGGCCGAACCGTAAAAGTTACAACCGCATTAAATCTTTTTGAGTCAACTTTTTCCTGAATAACCTGACCTACACTCACCCCTGCCAATTTTACGTCTGAACCGACTTCCAGCCCGTCAATCTGGCTAAACGATGCGCATAACGGATACCCTCCAATATTTTTCTGCCCATGTCCAATAATAGCCATGATAACAGCAACAACAAAAACAACCAACACTATCAAACCTGTGACAAGTTCAATTATTTGCCGTGTTTTTTGAGAGGGCATCAATACCATGAACTATCTTTTCAACTAAACCTCAGGAACCCAGCTTTCATAATCACCCGTAGCCTTGGCTCGTTGACCACCGGCATAATCGCTCCCTTGTGGATGATAAGCCTTGGCTGTTCCGGTTAAATTGGAATGATAGGGAATTTGCCAGGGATGACGCTTTGATACCGGAACTGGTGCATCCGCCTCATAATGTAGCCAGACCCACCACTCTGGGGGAACCGCGGAGGGATCATCACCTTTTTTATAAATAACCCACCGCTCACGACGACGTTCACCTCCGCCAAGACGGTTTAGTTTGCGAGATTCATAATAGGAACGTCCATCAGAATCTTTCCCGACCAAACGTCCTTTTAAAAGTGTGTGTAAACGCGTTCCAAGTGTTGTCATAATATAATTCAAACAAAATAATTATGTAGTATCTTTATCAAATAACTTCTAACAACCATATACCTTTTTTCCATAAAAATCACAAAAAAAATTAAATTGGATTCTAATTAAAGCGAATAATCAAAAGATTACATCCTAAGATAAATAAAAAGTTGAAAACAAACTAAACCGGAATTTTATCCACAATATCCACTGAATACAGATACCTGTATAACTTTTTACCTATTTATTCAGCTTATCGACATTCCAAAAAAAATGTAAACTTGATTATTATGAACACAAGACATATTTGGAATGGCGTCAGGATGCGTAATCTGCAAGCCGCGATTGATCCCGACGCATCTCTTTATTCAGTAACCATGCCCGCTCGATGGGAGGATCAAACTGCAACAGCGATCCTACAGTTATGCTCATCCTATCAACTGGAATCCTTCTCTGTTAAAACAGATCAAATCACTGCCAACTGGTTACTGCCTCTTTGTGATCATGCGGCAAATGCAGGGATCAAAAATTGGACAGTTTATGACTGGGAAACAATTCTGCTAAACCAACAGGCCTGTCCCAATCAACGTATTTGGCAAAATGACAACAGTCAAAAACCCGCCTTTACCATAAATTTGGCTGCCTTTGCGTCAACTGAAACAGGGTTTGACGCGCATTCTTATCGGAAAGTTCTGCAAATTGTTATCGATAGTATCCGTATTCTCTATAAGCAACAGTTCAATTTCATTAACAGTGAACTCCCCTTTCCAGATTTGCAGATTTCCCCAAAGCAAAAGCCTGTAGATTCTGAAAATGCAGAATCATATCACAATATTGCTGGGACAATTTATCTTACCAATTTAGATGCCTGTCTTGCACAACTCGGTCTGGAATATGACAGTATCCAAGGACGGGATGTGGCTTGTTGCCTTACCTGTTTTGCAACCTTACTCTCAACTGCGGGTTGTGGATCTGATTATCTTCCCTTGTCACCAGACTGGAATGCATTACCAGAATTAACTACCCTTGCCAAAGAAATATGGAGTCTTGCCTCTGAGGAAAAAACTTTGCCTCTGCCCAGGATAGAAACCGGTTTCTCAATTCCCGGACCTGAAGATCTATTTCTAGGATCAGAAGCATGTGGACTTGCCCCCATATTTTCCCCTGTTACCGAAGACGGACATCTGGCAATAAGTACTATTGCGCGAATGGCAAAACAAAAACTAACTCCTGAAAGTGCACTGGCTGCAACCCTATCGGGAAATTTGATACTTCAACCCCCTTCTCATCAGGCGCATTGCACAATGCATCAGGCATTGATCGGTTTTACAACTTCAATGCCCCCCCGTCCCCATCCAATGGAATATCCCCTCGCTTCAAAAACCATATTACCCCGGGGAATTCGAGAACCTCTTCCACCACGTCACAAAGGAATTACACAAAAAGCGAGTATTGCTGGACGTGGATTGTTTTTGCGTACAGGTGAATACGAAGATGGCAAGCTTGGTGAGATATCGATTACGCCTTTAAAAGAAAATGCCATGGTTAAAGGTTTGTTAGACAGCCTTGGCCAGGCTGTCAGTATTGGTCTGCAATATGGGGTTCCTTTAAAGGAATTCGTTTCCGCATTTGCCTATAGCTGCTTCGGCATTGCCGGAACCGTTGAAGGGGATCCAGGAGCGATTTACGCGACCTCGTTTCTGGATTATAGCTTCCGGCTATTATCAGATGTTTATTTAAACCAGCCTTTACCTGACGCACCTAATAATTTACAGTCTGATGAGGAAAAACTCCCCATGCTGCCTTTGGATCTACCAGAGGAAGAAATGAATCAATCTCACTCTTCCCCACGGAAACATTCAAAATTCAAACTTGTAAGCTAAGAAAGGATCAAGACATGTCATCTATTGAGGAACGCATTGCCAAACTTGGAATTCAACTTCCTACCCCGACAGCCCCTGTTGCAAATTATCTTCCTGCAATCAAAACCAATAATTCCCTGATTATTTCTGGTCAACTTCCTTTTATAGACGGGAAACTTTTTGCAACCGGGAAATTGGGCGCGACCATTGACCTTAAAACTGGGCAACAAGCAGCCCGCTATTGCATGATCAATATTTTGGCACAGGCCAAGGCCGCTATTGGACAGTTAAATGAAATCAGCAAATTAATCCGCCTGGGGGGGTTCATTGCCAGTATACCGGAATTTACCCAGCAGGCTGTTGTCATGAATGGAGCATCAGATCTAGCTGTAGAAATTTTTGGAGACAAAGGACGACATGCACGTTCTGCCTTTGGTGTAGCATGTTTACCAATGGATGCCTGTGTTGAGGTTGAAGCTTGGTTTGAATTGAAATAAATCTATTCTGCCAGTTGATCTACACGAGTATAATAGTTGATTATACTCTGTATATATATCTGGTATGCATTTAAATATATTATCCAGAGTTTCTTGCAAGTATCATGTTTCTGTTTTATTCTCATCAAACAGGATTTTTCTTACATTTAAAATGCAATCAGCATACCGATTTACGGTTATTTTCTAACTAAATATCAAAATAACTTTTTATATCTCGACATACAATTGTTTTAGATCTACAACTTGCTGAGAGATTACCTTTTTAATATCGAAACAATTCGTTATTCATTTTATCAGGTGCATCTAAATTTGTAAAAAATCTATATACCCTGCCATTTGCAAGAATGACTATACGAGCTTCCATTACTGAAAAATACCGTAAATTTGTGAGGCCTGTATTTATATTAAGATCATCGCCAATGTTTTATATACAATTAAAATTTGATTTTTTTCATCTTTTAAGATCGCAAAATCCATCTTTTCGTCCATTTTAATACCGTATCTACAATTATATTCCTGCATAACCCCAAGATGACTGAATACGTCATGCTCCAGAATCATCTGGGCAAAGGGAAGGATAAAAAAGTTTTTAGCGAGTTCTTCTGTCTGCGTTAATAAACCCTGCCACTTAATTTTATTCACATTCCATTTTTAATTTTCTCCATTTAGATCATTTGAATGCAACATTTAATAATCATAAACTATTAAATTTATCAATTTCTATACAACAAATTGATAAATGAAGAAAATTAACAGCTATAACTAGCTATCTCACAAATCATCAGTGCCGATAGCCATATCATCCATCGAGCCTTCACCAATAATACCAGAATGCTCACGAATACGTTGCTCAATAACCTGACTTATCTCCGGATGCTCTCGCAAGAACTGCTTTACATTTTCCCGTCCCTGACCAATACGCTGGCTGTCATAAGAAAACCATGAACCCGCTTTTTCAATAATCCCTGCTTTTACACCCAGATCTATCAATTCTCCCATCTTACTAATTCCTTCTCCATACATAATGTCGAATTCAACCTGCTTGAAAGGAGGAGCCATTTTATTTTTAACCACCTTAATCCGCGTCTGGTTTCCTGTGATTTCGTCCTTTTCCTTCACCTGACCGATACGACGAATATCCATACGTACAGAAGAATAGAACTTCAATGCATTTCCGCCTGTAGTTGTTTCTGGCGATCCAAACATAACACCAATCTTTTGACGAATCTGATTAAGGAAAATCAGACAGGTATTGGAACGAGAAACAGATCCGGTCAATTTTCTTAAGGCCTGGCTCATCAAACGGGCATGTAATCCAACATGATTGTCCCCCATATCCCCTTCCAACTCTGCACGGGGAACCAATGCTGCCACACTGTCCACTACCAAGACATCAATAGCGCCAGAACGAACCAAAGTATCCGCAATTTCCAATGCCTGTTCCCCGGCATCAGGTTGAGAGATGAGCAAATTATCAATATCAACGCCGAGCTTACGCGCATAAATGGGATCAAGAGCGTGTTCGGCATCCAAAAATGCACATGTACCACCCTTTTTTTGAGCCTCGGCTATAATATGCAACGCCATTGTTGTTTTCCCGGAACTTTCTGGACCATAGATTTCAACTATACGTCCACGAGGGACACCACCAATTCCTAAAGCAATATCCAGACCAATCGAGCCTGTTGAAATTGCTTCCACTTGAACGACAGACTGCTCTCCCATCTTCATGATTGAACCTTTACCAAAGGCACGTTCAATCTGAGACAAAGCTCCTTCTAATGCTTTATTCTTGTCCATTATTTTTAGAATTTCCTTATAAATAAATAACGTGGGGACCGTAAATTCCCAAATTAACCCCAGTTAAACATTTATTGCTGCTTTTGAAGATTTTAAAAGATAAAAATACAATATTTACATTTACAATATTGGTATTTTTATCAAAATATCAATGATCCATAACAGCAATAATTATCTTAACGGCTAATTGCCAATCCCATACCATTTGGATCTGTATAAGCATGACATTGCCTGTCATTTCCTGGCAACCCATCAGAACAATAAACGGCATTTACCCGTCCTTTTGAGCCGCTCGAATGCGATAATGAAACATCCTTTTCCCGTTTATTTCCTTGTTTGTTCAAAAAGGCATTCATGGTCACAGCAGCCTCTTGCGCCGCATCATTCTGTCCAGAGGCAGAAACTCCTGCAATAAAACGCTGTTTATACGTTGAAATAGATCCCGTTAACAAAGGTGGCGGCAACTGGCGAGGAGACGCAGCCATAACTATACCGGTTGTTCCAGAAATACGTCCTGTACCAAATAAATTATTCATGGTTAAAGCACAAGAAACGGCTCCCCCATCACGATCAACAACTACAAAGGATGTAGATGCAGGCAATGCTGGCAAACTGCCGCTGCCCGCCTTCCCATTATCAAGCCAGTCTTGAGCTTTTTTTGTCATTCCCTCAATGGATGACTTCAAATAAGTAGAACTATTTTCTGCACGCCATTTTGCAACTGTACCCTGGGCAACATCATCCCTATTTTGTCCATTATGCATCGCCATTGCCATACCCAGACCTCCATCTGCAGGAGGAGATAAAAAATATGTAATATTTTGCCCTTGTGTCAAAGACAAAGCTGAGGTTTGAACAGGCAGGGCATTTCTAAAGTCCTCGTTATACAAACCACCCCCCGCAATCTGGGATCCCAATGCATAACTTCTTGCAAGAGAACCAATATAAAGATCTGCAATACCTGCACTAATCAATCGGTCATAAATAATCTTTAAACGAGGCTGATATAGAATATCCCCAGCCTTAAGAGGAAGTCCATTTGCGTTTGTAAATGCTCTCTGCATGGCAGAATCTTCAAATAAGGGCTGCTGAACAGCTGCCAGATCACTCGCCAACGTGTCAGAAACGGGAGCACCATTTCCTGCCAAATTACCAACCAACCGTAAAATATCATTAATATCTGACTTGCCGTAACTTGCCTGTAATAAATATAATCCTCTTGCCATCATTGGAATCGCTGCTGGACGATCACTATTACTGGAAGGTTTTCTTCCTGCCTGAGGAAGGAAAATAATTGACTGTGCCGGCTGTCCGGGATGATACGCCAGACATGCTCCACCTCCTCCCAGCGAGGCACGGGAAGGCAAAGTTACTGTCAATGCCATACCTAGGGCCGTAGCTGCATCAGCCGCATTTCCCCCACGAATCAGGATATCCCGCGCCAACATGGCGGCTTGTGGTTCATCTGCAGCAACGCTCCCCACATATCCTGTTACACGATGATTCAAATTTGCAGATTTTGATAGTTTTTTCTCGTGATGATCCCCACCACATGCCGTTATTGAAAATGCCAAGGCGAAACCACAAACAGCCTTCTTAAACAAAACTATCTTTTGCCTTGATCCGTCCCTGAATTTTTGAGTAAATTTTGTTGTCTTTGCCTCAACACGACCTTTTGAAATTTGATAACGTTTTGACACGTGGCAGCGCTCCACTTAAAAAATCAATAATACCATAATAGGGTTCGAAAGTTATATTTAACTCAAATTATCAAGCCATACTCTATCGAGATTCATTTTATATCACAACAATTACAATTCTGTATAATATTATCCATCCATATGATAAAATCCCAATTTTACCAATCGGAAAACGCTTTATGAAAAAATTATCCTTTTATCCTTTAATGACAGGTTCATTACTCTCTTGTCTTATCTCTTTCCCTGTCATTGGTCATAGTGAAGATCCAGCAGCAACTTTCTCATCCCAACAACGTCAAGAAATCATTTCCATTGTCAGACAGGCTCTAAAAGATGATCCAACCCTATTAGAAACTGGAATTCAAACCCTGATGAAAAAGAAAGAGCAACAACGCGCTTCACTTTCTACCCAGACAATAAAAGAGAAAAAAGGATTACTGTTACGTCAGCTACCCACTGACGGACTGATGGGCGATCCAAACGCAGCTACAACCATTACTGAATTTTACGATCCAAATTGTGGATACTGTAAAAAAATGCTGCCTATTTTAATCGATCTGGTCAAAAAACATAAGGATGTCAAGGTAATCCTAAAAGTCATTCCCATCCTTTCTGAAAACAGCAAATTGCAGTCTCAGGCCATAATTGCGGCAACTAGACAAAACAATTATGTTGCAATGATGCGCTCCTTGATGACCAGTCAGGAAGATATCAACCTTAATACAATCAAATCTATTGCACAGAAACTTAAACTGAACGCCGATCAATTGGTAATCGATATGAAAGCGGATTCCGTCACCAACGCTTTAAACGGCAACCTTCAATTAACTCATGATCTTGGTATTGAAGGTACTCCAGCCTTGATCATTAATGGTGAACATATCATTCAAGGTGCAATAAGCTATGACAATCTTGAACAAGTTATTGATAAACTTAATAAATAATATCATAGCCAAACTAAAGGCGACCCGCAAATCGCCTTTAAAATTCATTTTTTAGGTAACAAAGCTTTCAAGGCATCTACCATATCATCCATCATTTTATCCGTATGATAAGGATTGGGAGTCAATCGCAATCGTTCCGTTCCTTTGGGCACGGTTGGATAATTTATTGGTGGTGCATAAATTTTGTATTCATCCAATAAACGTTGACTTATTTTTTTGCATAACTCAGCCTCTCCAATAATTACGGGTACAATCTGGCTTTTTGTCTCGATAAAAGGAATATTGGCCTGTCTCAATTTTTCCTGAAACGTATGAATACGCTCAAACAATTTTTCACGACGCCAATTCTGCTGACGAACCAAACGAACACTTTTTAATGCCGCTGCCACAACAGATGGGGGTAGGGAAGTCGTAAAAATAAATCCAGCCGCAGCCAATCGTAAATACTCAATAATTTCACGTTTCGCCGTTACATATCCCCCATGTACACCAAAGCCCTTTGCAAGGGTTCCTTCAATGATATCAACCTGATTCGCTACACCATCCCTTTGAGAAACACCTCCACCCTCTTTTCCATACAAACCGACAGCATGTACCTCATCTAAATAAGTTAAGGCATTATATTTGTGTGCCAATGCACAGATGGCCCCGATATCCGCAATATCGCCATCCATAGAATAGACACTTTCAAAAGCAATCAGTTTGGCAACATTTTTTGGAGCATTTGCAAGTTTATGTTCAAGATCCTGCAAATCATTATGTTTGAAAACCACACAATCAGCATTTTTAGCTCCTTTTATACCAGCAATCATAGAATTATGATTTTGCTGATCGGAAAAAGTCATCCAGTTCCCGGACATACTCGTTAGGATAGTTTGCAAACTCGCCTGGTTTGATGCATAACCTGATACAAATAACAAGCCCGCCTCTTTACCATGCAAGTCTGCAAGCTCAGCCTCAAGCGCTTCATGCAAGGGATGGGTTCCGGCAATATTTCTTGTCCCACCTGCACCTGCACCATATTTTTGAATAGCCATAATGGCGGCATTCATGACTTCAGGTTCAATTCCCATACCCAGATAATCATTGGCTGACCAGGCTATAATCGGGGTTTCCTCTTTTGCATTAATCTTTCTATCATAAACAGGATAATGCATTGACTGACGACTTAAAGGAGTAAAACGTCGATACCGTCCCTGTTTCTCGATATCTTCAAGCGCCTCTTTGCAATAGGCATAAAAAGGATGTGAAAATATTATGGGTTCTGACACAATCTATTCTCCTATTTTAAATCCCTTGGGATTTAAATGATTCAACATGACAAAACATTGTCTGAATAACCAATCCATTACGTCCTCATATAGAACATATAAGAAATCATCCAATAACCTTATTGTATAGTGACTTGGACAACATTTTTCTTGACCCCACCATCTGCCTTGGCATTCATTTGAATTTGCTCCGCCTTTGCACCCGCTCGGATTATTTCATTTGCAATTGCCCTGCCTTCATGCGCTGCAATATTATTCATTTGCTCCTGCTGCATTACAGGATCAGATGAAATTGGGGTGACAGAAGTAATAACAAACAAGGCATCCGCTTTTCTTGACAACGCATCCTTTACCAAATTTGTCAAAGGTTTTTCCCATTGATCCTGGGGCGTTCCCTCTACAATTTCGATCGGTGGTGCAGGCGGAGGAGGTGGAGGTGGAGGAGGCGGGGGAATATAAGGAGCAGGCCTACGTCCTGCACTCGGGTTAAAAGTCCTTTGATCAACCAGCTTACAAGAACTTAATAAAAAAAAACCACTTAATAACAAGGAAACATAACGCAAATGACTGATCATAAAATTGACTTAAAGTGCAAAGTTGGAAAAGAACGCTAACAATCTCAATTAAACCTTAATAATTGATTTTACAATATAAAGAAATCCTTTACCCTTATATTTCTATTATTCAATAATCGATTTTATTCAATTACCCGAAATAAACCGTAAACTAAGACTGCTATTGACATGCAAGTTTCATTAAAAAAATTTGATCCTACACTTGATTCATATAAAAGATTGATAATCCTGTGCAATCACAACCTCATTTAGCATATTGTTAAAAAAGCTAACAAAAGATCAAATTTGTGGTAAATTATTAAGATTAATATTCACGTTATCAAAAAAACGTGATTAAATAGAGTTAAAGACGAAGAAAAGTTTTTATATTAATTTTCACAAGACGATTCGCCTTGGAAAATCTTTTTAACCTTAAAGGGAGATTTAACTATCATGGCTATTAAACTTGCAATTAACGGTTTTGGACGTATTGGTCGCTTGGTACTACGCAGCATCATTGAAACCGAACGCACTGATGCGGAAGTCGTATTGATTAACGACCTTGGCAGCCCAGAGGCCAATGCTCACCTTCTCCGTTATGATACGGTTCACGGTCGTCTTCCTGCAGATGTTAAAGTCGAAAATAATACAATGACCATTACAACACATAATGGACGTAAAATTGGCCCAATCAAAATTACAGCCGAAGCAGATCCAACAAAACTTCCATTACAAGGTGTTGATGTTGCAATGGAATGCACAGGACGTTTCACAAGCAAGGAGGCCGCAAGTGCATTGCTTCAGGCTGGTGCCCGTAAGGTTCTTGTTTCCGCCCCCGCAAAAAATGTTGATGCAACCATTGTTTACGGTGTTAACCACAAAATTATCAATGGCAACATGACTGTCATTTCCAATGCATCATGTACCACAAACTGTCTTGCTCCTATCGCAAAGGTTCTTCAGGATACAGTCGGAATTGAACGGGGCAGCATGTTGACCATCCACTCTTACACAGGTGATCAACGCACGGTTGACACATTACATAAAGATCTCCATCGTGCCCGTGCCGCTGCACAAAACATCATTCCGACAACAACTGGTGCCGCAAAAGCCGTTGCATTGGTTATTCCCGAATTAAAAGGAAAACTGGATGGAATTGCCATTCGCGTTCCAACCCCTAATGTTTCTTATGTTGCTTTGGACTTTGTTCCCACCAAAACACCCGCTTCTGTTGAAGAGTTAAATGCCTATTTCAAAAAAGCGGCCGAGGGTGAGCTAAAGGGTATTCTTGGCTATAATGATGAACCGCTCGTAAGTTCCGATTTCAACCATTGCTTTAACTCCTCAACCTTTGATGCAACACAAACCGGATTTATTGACAATGGTAAATTGATCCGTGTTGCTGGCTGGTATGATAATGAATGGGGTTTCTCAACCCGTATGACTGATACAGCTGTTGCCCTTGGGAATGCAAAATAATGGTTGAACAGAAAACTTTCAAAACCCTTGATGATCTTGATTGCAAAGGTAAGAAAGTTCTCTTGCGCGGGGATCTGAATGTCCCCATGCATGATGGCAGAATTACCGATACAACGCGTCTGGATCGTTTGGTCCCCACCATCAAGGAACTGGTTAAAAAAGGTGCAAAGGTTATTTTATGCAGCCATTTTGCCCGTCCAAAAGGCAAGGTGGTTCCAGAAATGTCTTTAAAACCAGTCGGTGAAGCTTTATCCAATATCTTAAAACAGCCTGTGGCTTTTGCTGATAATTGTGTTGGCCCTGATGCCCAGAAAGCTGTCACGTCATTGAAAGACGGTGATATTCTCTTACTTGAAAACACCCGCTTTCATGCTGGTGAAGAAAAGAATGATCCAACGCTTTCTAGAGAGCTTGCTTCTTTGGCAGACGTTTATGTTGATGATGCTTTTTCAGCCTCCCATCGTGCCCATGCATCAACCGAGGGTGTTACCAAATTCCTTCCTTCATTTGCAGGTCGTCTAATGGAGGCTGAATTAAATGCATTGAATGCCGCCTTGGAACATCCTGACCGTCCAGTTGGTGCCATTATCGGCGGATCAAAGATTTCCACAAAGCTTGATTTGCTTTCCAATATGATCAATAAGGTTGATGTATTGATTATTGGTGGGGCTATGGCCAATACCTTTCTTGCCGCTCAAGGCGTCAAGACTGGTAAATCCCTGCAGGAAGCCGACATGCATGAAACAGCTCGTGACATCATGGAAAAGGCAAAAGAACAAAATTGTAAAATTCTATTACCTGTAGATGTTGTTGTGGCCGCTGAATTAAAAAATAATCCAGCGACACAAACTGTTGATGTCCATGCCGTTCCCGATAACCAAATGATTTTGGATGTTGGACCAAAAACGGTGAAATTACTGAACAAGTATCTAGCTGAGCTCAAGACCTTGGTATGGAACGGGCCTTTGGGTGCTTTTGAATTCACACCTTTTGATAAGGCAACCAATGAAGTGGCTCAAGAAGCTGCCAAATTAACCAAAGCTGGCAAGCTTAAAAGTATTGCTGGCGGCGGTGATACGGTTTCTGCCTTAAAACATGCTGGCGTTATCAATGAAATGTCTTATGTTTCAACCGCTGGTGGCGCATTTCTTGAATGGCTGGAAGGTAAAGCTCTTCCAGGTATTGTTGCCCTAACAACATTAGCTCAAGAAACAATGCCTTTATAGGTTTTTTAAAAAAACTTTTGAAACAAAAAAGGCTGATTTTTCAGTCTTTTTTGTTTTTCTACTTGAAATATGACAATCATATTCCCGATGAATTTTTTAATATCAATAGCAGTTTTATATCTTTCATAAGTATAGGTTTTATAACTATCAACATCTGTTAAACCTCTATGAAAATTATGCTATTTTAACATAACAAAAATATTTTGTTTTCCATGAATTGGAAAAAATGGAAATATAAATAATCCTAAAATAATTTTTGCGATCTTGTTAACTAAAATCTTTTTACTTAAATCTATTGACTAGCCTTGGTTAACCCCAAATAATCTGCCAAACGATTAAATGCATTCAATCTTGCCTGATAACCATTTTGGCCTCCATTAACTTTACGTGTTACGGCCTTGACTGTAGCATCTGCTGAAATTGCAAGATCATGAGCATTTGCAATATCAAACCAGTAAACAAATGCTGTCTCCACAGCATATTCATAATGATTTCTATCTGCAACCAAATCAGGATTGTTTAATAAATTATTAATATCATCGGGAAATTCTTGATGATGATAATCCTGCATTCTTCTATACAGATTTTTGCCTGTTATTTGAAGAAACCCCCTGCCTATATATCTATATCCATCGCCACTTGCCTCATCACCATTTCCCATACGATCAGCATATACATAGTTACCTAATGCTTGTGGATGATGAGCATAATGAGAAGTTTGTGTCCACAATTTATCTCTTCGCACTCTTATTTTTTTGCATAATTTTTTTTTACACATCCGTACTGCTTGGTAACCAAATTTATCGCGCATTGCACTTACACGGTAATTTAAATTTTCCGCTATTGGTTGAAGTCCACTTTCAGCAGATATCTGAAATAGGAAATAAGCAATTTCCCGCTTATCTGTCATATTAAAATGATTGGCATTTCTATTAAGGTAAGGCAATGCTGTAGCGTTAACTCCATTCTTTCCTTTACCTGATGGATTTACAGCATCCAGCATACCAATCGTTATAATTTGAGGATAAACGGCATTTTTTGTTGCCTCACTTGCGGAGCCCTTTTGCTTTTCTCCTTCTTTTTGCCAGGGTTGAATAGATGACAGTTTCCTTTCAGCATGATTTATTGCAAGCGAGGTTGAAGAATCTTGGGTCAGCAAACCCGTAAAATTATTCAAGTATATTGAAGTTTTTTTACCGGGTGTTATAACACCATCAGGATGTGTATAAAATTTACTCTGAAACTCAATGATTGCCTTTTTTGTAAGCGGACCACATATTCCATCAACATCAACATATGATGCACCATGCCGTTTGAGTAACGACTGTACAATTATAACATCTTGACGGTTATTTACAGCATTACGCCCAACCGAATGACGAATGTTACGCATTTTAATTACTCATTGAATCCATTGACATTCATAATGATTTCTTTGGCGCTGCCTTCACAAACTCCAAATTCTGGATGATATTCAAAATAAACATCAACCGAGCAAACATCCTCATATTGATCTTCCGCATTGACAAATGAACTTTCTATGATTACTTCATCGCTATAAAGAGGAAAAAATGGCACTTTATATTGCTCAAACTGATCACTTGCCCAGGAATCATTAAATCTGACTATAAACGACTTGGCCATTTGCAGTGCTGGAACATATTCGTTTCCGACGAACATCAGGGTCATTGTAATCTGCGATCTTGACCTGAAAATCTTATGACGCCCCCGATAATAGCTTTCATTACTTGAAAGACGGTTTTCGTCAACGATATTCATGAGTATATAGGGTGCTTTGGGGGTTGAAACTCGGTTGCCGCGACCTTGTATAATCGTTAATTCAGTTCCTTTAATAGGGATAGCCTTTTTTATGAATTTTCCTACCAAATTATACATTTCTTTATAACTTAAAGTGTATAATTCTGAAAATTCTCCATCTTTGGGAGCAACAACCATGACTTTGACATGTTTATTATCCTTTTTACTCATAGAATTAAGGCTTTCTTAAATTTTTTGTTTTGGAAATTAATTGGAATATTGATGCTATTGTCTTGGCATCTATTGGAAAAATTCTATTGATAAAAAACAAAAAAACGACCTACTATCAAGGTCGCTTCATCAAACTATACTAATACTAACTTACTAAAATAATCTCAAAATCTGACAGAAAATTCAATAATGTTTGACTGTTTGTATCAATTTCTCTAGATATATTTAAGTGGCTTTTGCAAATATAAACTATAAATTCACAATTTTGTTTTCAAACATTATAGAGCCATCAACGATATCCCTATAAAACCATTTATTATAGCAATAATCAAAATAATAGCTCAGTTATCAACATTAACTTCTGTAGTGGAAAGTTGAACTGTATCTCCCACCAATCCCTTGGCGAATTCTTCTGCAGAAAAATCGCGAAGATCTTCCGCCTTTTCACCAACTCCTACTGCATGGATTGGCAACTTAAATTTTTCAGCCAAGGCAATGACAATACCTCCTCGTGCCGTACCATCCAATTTGGTAATGATTAATCCACTAACATCAACCATCTCCTTAAAGATACGAACCTGTTCAATTGCATTTTGACCTGTTGTGGCATCCAAAACCAATAAAACAGAATGCGGCGCCGTTTCATCAAATTTACGCATGACACGAATGATTTTGGCAAGCTCCTCCATCAGGGCACTTTTATTATGCAAACGACCTGCCGTATCAATCAACAGCAAATCTGTTTTCTCATTTTTTGCACGTTTCAGGGCTTCAAAAGCTAGACCCGCCGCATCTGCCTGCGGTTTTCCTGAAATAACCGATACACCAACCCGATCACCCCACACTTGCAATTGTTCTACTGCTGCCGCACGAAAAGTATCCCCGGCAACCATCATCACCTTAAGCCCATGATCAGTAAAAAACTGTCCCATTTTTCCAATCGTTGTCGTTTTTCCTGTCCCGTTTACGCCAACCATCAAAACAACATGGGGTTTCAAATCAGGATTGGGCTGAAATGGTATGGCAACTGGTTTTAAAATCTTGGAAATTTCTTCTGCAAGGGCCTGTTTTATTTCCTGATCCGTAACTTCCGAACCGAACCGGGTCTTACGAAAGGATTCAATAACATTTTCCGCTACTTCTGGCCCGAAATCAGCAGAAATTAGAATATCCTCCAATTGTTCAAGTGATTCATCATCCAATCGTCGTTTTGTAAAAACAGATGTTAAGTTGTTTCCCAATTTTTGCGTTGAACGGGAAAGCCCCTGTTTAAGACGAGAAAAAAAACCAAGCGCCATTTATATTCTTTCTACTATTATACCATCAGAATTACCCGAAATTACACGGGCTGAAATAATTTCACCGGGGGTTGCCTCCTTACCTGTTAAGGTTGCTGCGGAAAATTGTTCACTGTGACCACGATCAACCGTTTCCATCAAGATGGAAACCGTTTTATTAACAAAACATTCATGATATGAACTGGCTATTTCCGCACCCAAATTTCGCAACCGGGCCGCACGCTCTTTCCTTACGGAAATTGAAACGGCTGGCATCTGGGCCGCAGGTGTGCCCTTTCTTTCACTATAGGGAAAAACATGAAGATAGGGAATGGCAACTGTCTTTAGAAAATCGTATGTCTCCTGAAAATACAATTCATCCTCCGTCGGAAAACCTGCAATAATGTCGGCACTTAGTCCTATATCAGGGCGTATTGAACGAAGTTGTTCAACCAATGATCCAACATCTTTGGTTTGATGACGTCTCTTCATCCGTTTTAATATCATGTCGGAACCTGCCTGAAGCGACAAATGAAGATGGGGCATAAAACGAGATTCACTGGCCATTAAATCCCACAAAACCGGATCCATACCAATTGGATCAATTGATGATAATCTTAACCTTTTTAATTCCGGAACATCTTTTAGAATAGCCTTACACAGATCCCCCAACCTTCCTTTATGTTTCAGATCCCTTCCCCATGAAGCGATATCAACTCCTGTAAGAACAATCTCATTGTATTGCTGTTGGGTCAAAGCTTTTACCTGATCAACCACTCCCTTAACAGAAACAGACCGGGAAGGTCCCCGCCCAAAAGGAATAACGCAAAAAGTACAACGATGATCGCATCCCTGCTGAATTTGAACAAAAGCCCTAGTCCGACCGGTAAAATCAGTTACAATCCGTCCCACGGTATTTTTCACCGTCATGATATCGGAGACCTGATTTCCTTGAGATAAAGCTGCCTCTGTCCAATTTTCCCCCTTTAACTTGTCTTCATTTCCCAATATTTGCTTCACACCCGGTAATGACGACCATTGTTCAGGATTGATTTGTGCGGCACAACCCGTGACGATAATACGTTTTTCGCGATCTTTTCGGTGTAGCCGACGAATTGCCTGTTTTGCCTGCCGTTCTGCCTCAGCTGTCACGGCACAGGTATTGACAATAACGACATTGTCAAGTTGCTCGGCATGCTGGCTCATTACCTCACTTTCATAACGGTTAAGCCTGCATCCAAAGGTAATGATCTGCGGTTTTTCCCTTTGGGTCTTTGATGTCATAAAGGGTAATGATCCAAATTAAATTGACCGGTAAAAGAAAAATGAACAGGACCTGTCATCAATACATCATTAGAGGCTTCATCCCATTCAACAATCAAATTCCCACCATCCATTCTTACCTCGCAATAACGATCAGCCAAACCTCGCCGAACCGCATTCACAACAGAAGCACATGCACCGGAACCACAAGCCAGTGTTAACCCTGCCCCGCGTTCCCAAACACGAACCCGCATGTTTTGACGATCCAGCATCTGTACAAACCCTATATTTGCCCCTTCCGGAAACAAGGGGTCTTTTTCCAGAACCTGACCGCAAAATACAGGATCGACCGTAGATAAGTCCTCAACGAAAAATGTTACATGGGGATTTCCCATAGAAACCGCTGCCGGTTCCCCGGATAATGGCAAATATAAACTATCAACATCACGTTGTAGTGGAATATCACGCCAATTCATTTTTGGCTGTCCCATATTTACTTTTACTGTAAAAGCATCAATGACCTCGGTTGGCAGTAACCCAGCGCTGGTTTGTAAGGTAAAATTCTTACGTTGAAATTTATCATGCAACCATACCGTGACACAGCGTGAACCGTTTCCACAGGCACCGGCCTCATCACCACCAGGATTGAAAAAACGAACATAAACATCGGCTTTTTTATCTCTTGGAGCAGATAATATAATCAACTGGTCACAGCCAATCCCATAACGACGATCACATAGTTCGGCAATACGATTATTATTCAGCTGAATTCTGTTGACAGAATTATCGATAATGACAAAATCATTACCGATACCATGCATTTTACTAAAAGAAATATCCATTATTATTCTAACGTAACTATTGGTACTTAACTTGACTTAATTTATCAATGTAACACAAAAAACGCCAATTTTTTATGCCCATGACCGAATTAAACGATTTCCATCCCCATTCTTTTGATATTGCTGGTACAGAAAATGATCTTGAATATTATACGCATCATAAACCTGTGCCTCTTATCGACCAAGGGGGATATAAAACTATTGAAGCCTTATATCATACTCTCATACAAAAAGGCGATACCATTCTCGACCTAATGTGTGGATCAAACAGTCATATTCCCGCGAATGTTCCATACCAAGATTTAATCGGTATTGATATCGATAACAATGCCTTGCAACAAAATCATCAATTAACAAAAAAAATTCTTCAGGACATTAACCAAAATTTATCCCTTCCTTTACAAGATAACAGTGTCGATTATATTTGCCTGTGCTCAGTCATTGAATATTTGCGAAATCCTTTCGCTATTCTTGAGGAATGCTATCGGATATTAAAACCCCGAGGCAGAATGATCTTTTCTTTTTCCCCCCGATATTTAGCGACCCGCACCATTGCCTTATGGCAGGCACTTGATAACGGGGAGCGCCAGCGCCTTATCAAAATTCTTCTGAAACGATCAGGATTCAACAATTTCGATCAGGGAGAAGTGCATCCACCCGATAATCAGCCTCTCTGGAAAAGCAGCATATATAGTGTTGTTGCCAGTAAAATTTAATTTATGCTAATCATATTGGAATGAATCTGTAATGCGTCAACCCGTTTGTTATCTTCCCCATGGGGGCGGTCCGTGTTTTTTTATGGATGATCCTTATAATATATGGACCAATATGGGTGATTTTCTACACAAATTCCCTAAAACATTACCTAAAAAACCAGATGCCATCGTTGTCATTGCGGCTCATTGGGAAAGCGATCCGATCAAAATCCACCATCACCCAAATCCATCCTTGTATTATGATTATTATGACTTTCCCGAACATACTTATCAATTACAATATCCAGCATCAGGGTATCCGCTTCTTGCCGAACAAATCCATACCCTTTTAACAGAACAGCATATTCAAAGTGAATTTGAAGAAAAAAGAGGATGGGATCATAGTGTTTTTATTCCCTTAAAAGTCATGTTTCCTGATGCCGATATTCCAATTGTGGAAATATCGCTACATAATAACCTTGATCCGGCATACCATTTTAATATCGGTCGGGCCCTTTATCCGCTACGCAATAAAAATATTTTAATTATGGGAAGTGGGATGAGCTATCATAACCTGCCCTTTTTATTTTCTGGTCAAGGCACCAGAGAGGCATATGCTTTTGATAACTGGTTAACCGATATCATTTCCCTTCCCGCTTGTGATGATCGTGATAGATTATTGATTGAATGGGAAAAAACCGCCGGCGCACATTCGGCTCATCCACGTGCAGAACATCTTCTACCCTTGATGGCGGTTTCTGGCGCAGCAAGACAAGATCATGGAAAATGTATATTTAAAGATATAATTTTACATAAACCAATTTCTGCTTACCAATTTGGTTGATTATTATCAAAACAGAAAATATTCCCTTAAATCATGCTTTAGTTTTTAACATATTCTACAGTATTAGATAATACTGACATTAATTTTCTTTTTTTATAAAAATTGTTTCATGATAATACAAAATAAATCCTTAAATATTTATTTTTAAGTTTGAAAAAATTTGTATTTAGAATATTTTATAAATATTGTAGATATGTTTTAACCTAATAAATATTGATAAACCGCTTTATGATATTATATCAACCTTGAATGTATCTGATAATACCCCCATTTCACTCATTCTGTTTTTACAATTTCCCACAAAACCTTCATTTATTTAACAAAATCCACTTTGTTATATAGTTGATTTTTTGTTTAGATTTATAACCTACGTTTCGGATTCCTATATGCCATTTACTCAAATTCATTCCTCCCTTGCAAAAGCTATAGAAAATAAAGGCTATACAGCCTTGACTGCTGTTCAACAGGCTGTTCTTGAACAACAGAATAATGAACAAGATTTACTTGTATCTGCTCAAACCGGTTCAGGTAAAACCGTGGCTTATGGAATTGCCATGGCAACAACATTACTTGCTAATAAAGATCAGTTTGCCGCTGCAAAATTACCGCTAGCCCTGATTATCGCTCCCACTCGCGAATTAGCGTTACAAGTTCACCAAGAATTATCCTGGCTATATACAAATACCAAGGCCAAGATTGTAACCTGTATTGGCGGAATGAATGTTCGTAAAGAAGCTTATGCACTGGAAAAAGGCTGTCATATCGTTGTGGGAACACCCGGACGACTTTGTGATCACGTACGGCATAATCATCTTGATCTATCTGGCCTGGACACAATTGTTCTTGATGAGGCAGATGAAATGTTGGACTTGGGTTTTCGTGATGAACTGGAGGAATTATTATCCGCATGTCCATCAAATCATAGAACCCTGCTTTTTTCCGCAACCATTGACAAAGATATTGAAAACCTGGCCCGACGATATCAGAAAAAAGCATTGAGAATTAATACAGTTCCCACCAATCAGCATAGAGACATTGAATATCACGCTTCTTTGATTCACCCAAAGGAGGTTGATAACGCCGTTATTAATTATTTACGTTTTATTGACAGCCCCACAGCAATGGTTTTCTGTGCCACCCGAGAACTCGTTCGTCATATGCAATCAACTTTGATTGAACGGGGCTTTTCATGTGTTGCCCTTTCTGGCGATCTTGGACAGGAAGAACGAAATCATGCCATTAAAAGTCTTCGTTCTGGTCAAATACGAGTCTGTGTTGCCACTGATGTCGCTGCCCGTGGTTTGGATCTACCCACTCTGGATCTTGTCATTCATGCTAGCCTTCCAACCAATTCCGCCACCTTATTGCATCGTTCAGGAAGGACTGGACGTGCCGGAAGAAAAGGTCGGTGCGTGTTAATTGTTCCTTCAAATCAACGCAATCGTGCCGAACGCCTATTGGCTCACGCTAAAGTAACAGCAAGTTGGGAAAACCCGCCTGATATGATGGCCATCCGTGAAAAGGATAATCAGCGTCTTCTTTCCAATCCTGTACTTTTAAGCAGCAAGGATATTATGGAAGAAGATCAACCTTTGATTCAGCAGTTGATTGAACAGTTCAATCTTAATGAACTTGCGAATGCTGTCATTTCATTTTATCGTTCAATTATTCCTAATCCCGAGGAAATTACAGGCATATCCCTGCAGAAACAGCGCTCCGCCCCTTACAATAAGGAAAATAGAAGACAAAAATCATCAGAAAAATACGCATTTACAAACGGGGTCTGGTATGAAATTCCAGTTGGTCGAAATGAAAAAGCAGATCCTAAATGGCTTATTCCAACCATTTGCAAATCTGGTAATATCCAGAAAAAAGATATTGGAAATATTCGTATTTTTGATAACGCCACAAAATTCGAGATTTCCTCGGAAAAAAAAGATATTTTTAACAAAAATATTGCAAATGACAAATCCGTAAACATTTACCAAACGTCAGCCCCGTCTATTGGGGAAGGTGATAAAAAACCGGATTACAGGCGCAAAAGAAAAAATGGGTCGGATTTAAAAAAAACAAGAACCAGAAAGAAAACCGATTTTAAACACAAAGATAAATCGGGTCCATCATCTTCATCAAGAAAACGCAAAAAATAAATAAAGGGGCTTATGCCCCTTTACCAAATTCGTGTCACAAATTAAAAATTTAATTTGAAAATGGATGTGTCAAATCATGTATATCCTGTTTTGTATTATTTTTTAAATCTTTCCATTCCTGACGTCTTTGTTCCTGACGATATTTCATTTCTCTTCTGGGTTCATTCAGACGATCCTTGAAATCCTGCTTTTGTTGATCCCAGCGTGCTCTCTGATCCCTTTGATAATCCTTATAACGGTCCATACGTTCCTGTGCTTCTCTTTTGGGTCCATTCAGACGATCCTTGAAATCCTGTCTTTGTTGATCCCAGCGTGCTCTCTGATCCCTTTGATAATCCCTATAACGATCCATACGTTCCTGGTTTTGCTGCATACGATCGCGAATTGCCTGATTATGCTGTGTAACACGGTTATGAAAATTATCTTCCTTTTGTTGCAAATTCTGTATTACATCCTGAGCATGAACCTGAGAGACCAAATTCCCCATCATAAATACACTTAAAAAACTTGCAGAGATAATTAAACGTTTTGACAACATTTTCTTTCCTTCTTTATGAATCTAATCATCTTAAATCAAAACAAAATTCGGGCTATATTAAGGCATTAATGTAACAATAAATATCATAAACAGCTCCTGAACTGAATGAAACGAAAGGATGAAAAGTTATTAAATGCCATCAAACTGATCCATGGCCGATGTTACATGTTTATTGTCATTTCACGAAATTGACAATAAAACCGCTTCCAACCTTTGCCAATCTGCTTGCCTGTATAACAATCCAAAACGCAACCAATTGGGATTATAATCAAATTTGCGTACCCAAATCCCATGAGAGGCCAAATGTTTCCATATATCATTCGCAGACCGATGATAAAATAAGCGAAATAAAAGCGTCCCACCCACAAGATTAAAGGAATGACTTTGCAAAAAAGCATCCAGACGTTTTTGTTGAATTCTCAATTTTTTTTCAGTTTCAATTTTCCACAAACCATCTTGTAAGGCCTCAGCGGCTATCTGCAAGGCAGGTCCATTTACAGGCCATAAACCAAGCATGTATCGTATTCTTTGAACAATTTCAGGTGAAGCCAGCAAAAATCCAACCCTCAACCCAGCCAAACCAAAAGTCTTTCCAAAAGATCGCAATACCAACAATCCCGGTGAAGGTAATAAATAAGCCATACTCTGCCCTGAAAAATCCATATAAGCTTCATCAAGGATAAGATGATTACCGGATGCACTCCATTTTTTTATCAGGGACTCTAACCTGGCTATATCAATTTTTCGACCATCTGGATTATTTGGATTACAAATAACCCCCACTACATTTTTTTGGAGGCAAAGCGTCTCAAAATCTTCAAAATTAACGACCCGTGTTACTTTTACCCCAGCCTGCCACCAAGATGAAATATGCTCTTCATAGGTTGGATATAAAACATAAACCTCTTTTGCATTAAGCACAGTCGGCATTAATGATATCAAGATTTGGGTACCAGACGCAAGCGCAACACAAGATTTATTCTTGCAACCATAATAGTCTGCAGCAACCTGCCGCAAATTTTCTTCATGAGAATAAGAGGGCAATTTTTCATATAAAGATATATCTAGAGAGGGAAGTGGATAGCTGTAAGGGTTAATTCCTGTTGATAAATCCAGCCATGATCCCGTAACCTCCGGAAAAAGCTTTTTCGCTTGGTCAAGGTTCCCCCCATGTTGAATATTCATATATTTATCTATATCCACTTTATTTAATTTATAGTTAAAACCATCTAAATTATGAAAATATCAATAAATCCACATGACAGATTATGACAATTTAAATGATAAAGATTTTAAACATATTTTACAGAAAACGTAATATTGAAATCATGATTATTGCGCTCATGATTGACATGATATGGGGAGATCCAGAGAAAATTTATAAAAAAATTCCGCATCCAATATGTTATGTTGGGAAATTAATTCACTTTCTGGAACTTAAACTCAATAAAAAAAATGAAAATGCAAATATTCAAAAAAGAAATGGTTTCATCACTTTATTTTTTAACTTTCTAGTCCCGGGATTAATAACCCATCTTTTCCAAAAATTTGTATTTACCTTTTTTCGTCCGTCTTTAGCAACTTTTTTATCAGGGATTTTTGGCAGTATTTTCATTGCACATCGCTCACTTTACGAACATGTTCACGCAGTTAGGGAAAAAATTGATCAAAATGATCTGGCAGGTGCTCGTATTGCGTTGAGTCACATTGTTGGAAGAAAAACAGATAATCTCAACATGTCGGAAATCTGTTGCGCAACCATTGAAAGTTTGGCTGAAAATTTTTCGGATGGTGTAATCTCTCCCGTTTTTTGGGGATATATTGGGGGATTACCCGGGCTACTTGTTTTTAAATCAATTAATACTGCAGATAGCATGATCGGGCATTTAACAGAGCAATATCGGAATTTCGGCTACGCTTCAGCCAAAATGGATGATTACATGAACCTTGTTCCAGCACGACTATCCGCCCTTCTGATTTTACTTACAAATCCTAAAAAATTATTCCATAATCTAAAACCCGTTTGTAAAGATGCGCGAAAACACAATTCACCCAACGCTGGATGGCCAGAAGCAGCCATGGCTTACACTCTTAATATTCAGTTATTATGCCCACGCCACTATAAAGACCATATTGTTGAATCCCCACGAATAGGCCGAGAACGTAGTCAATTATATTCCGAGGATATTTGTAAAGCCTGTAAAATTTATTATTATGCAAGTTTTATAAAATTAATTGTTTTAATAGCATTATACAAAATAATGACGTATTTTAAATAAATAATAAAGGATTTTATATTGCTAAATTATAATTACATATGATATAAATGCTCAGGTTTTTTAGAAAAAATAATTATATTAATATTTTATATTTATTAAATCGATAAAACCCTACTTGCAGAGATTATTATAATCTCTCAAACCACCTAGCTACTTAACTTTATACTTAACCTTCTCAAATATTTGAGGAGGTTCTTTTTATATGATAATAGTTATAACAACGAAATTAAATTGTCAACTAAAATATTATCATTTATGAAATTCGCCCAATTATTCATCACCGAATCAAGCTGTTGTTCATACAATATTCCATCTCCTAATGAACCGAAATATGACAATAAATAATCCCTTACTTCATCACAATGAAAAATTCCGTGAAGATAGGTTCCAATCACTTGCCCATTGTCAGAAATGGCTCCCTCAGCCCGAGAATCATCCAAATAGGCAAAAGGCTTGTAGGTGCCATGATGTTTTGTCTGCCCTACATGCATTTCATAGCCTTCGCAGTCAATATCTTTTAAAGCCAAATGACCTGTAACCGCCTCTAATTTTTTTTCTGAAGACAGAATCGTATCACTTTTAAAAAAACCCAACCCCTTTATCCGATCATTACTCGATTCTTCAATGCCTAAAGGATCGAGAATCTGTTGTCCCAACATTTGATAGCCGCCACAAATTCCAAAAACATATCCCCCTCTCCTGACATGTGCCTTTATATCGATATCCCAACCAGTTTGATATAGAGCATTCAAATCTGAAATAGTATTTTTCGATCCGGGAATAATTATCACTTTGGTAAAAGCCGGAACAACTGATCCCGGAGAAATAAATTCAAGCAGAATATGCGGCTCATTTTTCAGAGGATCAAAATCATCAAAATTTGCAATATTTGGCAACAATAAAACAGAAATATGCAACTTGCCATATTGATATGATGATTTATCTGCTTTTAAGTCTGCAGCATCCTCAGCAGGCAATTTTCTCAATTCATCAAAAAAAGGCAACAAACCGCAATTTTTCCATCCTGTCTTATGGCTTATCCACTCCATTGTTTCCGTAAATAGGGAGGGATCCCCACGCATTTTGTTTACGATAAACCCTTTAACCAATTTTAAATCATTTGGCGGTAAAATTTTATGCGTTCCAATCAAGCTGGCAATAACACCACCACGATCAATATCACCAATTAATATAACAGGTGCTTTCACAGCCTGCGCAAACCCCATATTGGCAATATCGTTTTTCCGTAAATTTATTTCAGAGGCGGATCCAGCCCCCTCGATTAATATGATATCTGCTTTCTGTTTTAATAAATTAAAGCTTTCAATAACATAATCCAATAATTGCGGCTTTATTTCCTGATATTCCCTTGCCGATGCCTGCCCCCATATTTTGCCCTGAACAATAATTTGTGACCCTTGAACATTATGCGGCTTTAGCAAAACCGGATTCATATGGACAACAGGATCAACCCTACAAGCAAAAGCTTGCAAAGCCTGTGCCCGTCCAATCTCACCGCCGTCTATCGTCACTGCCGCATTGTTCGACATATTCTGTGGTTTAAAAGGTAAGACATTATATCCTTTATTTGTCAGGGCCCTTGCAATTCCAGCAACCAAAACAGATTTTCCCACGCTTGAACCTGTTCCCTGAAACATCAGGATTTTAGCCATTAGTACTCTATCCCTTTTTGTGCCTTGATACCCGCATTGAACGGATGTTTGATTAATTTCATTTCTGTAACCATATCTGCTGCATCAATAAGCTTTTGGGGAGCATTGCGACCTGTTATAACAACATGCTGCATTTTGGGGCGCTGTTGTAAATCCCTTATAATCTGGTCAGGGTCAAGATAATTGTAACGTAGGGCTATATTCAATTCATCCAAGACAATCAGCGATATATCTTCACGGTTCAAATAGTCCAACGCCAACGACCAGGCCGCCTGACAGGATTCAATATCCTTTTGTTTATCTTGGGTGTTCCAGGTAAAACCTTTACCTAAAGTATGCCATTCAAGCAAATCAGGAAAAAATTCAACCATTCTTTGCTCACCCGTTTTCCACTCAGGTGCTTTGATAAATTGAATAACAACACTTTTAAATCCGTAACTCAAATGACGAAACAAAAGACCGAAAGCAGCCGTTGACTTGCCTTTTCCCGTTCCGGTATGCACCATCAACAGCCCTTTTTCTTCTGTCTTGGAGGCAACAATGGTTTTTTGCAATTGTTGCCTTTTTTGCATTTTTCGTTTGTGATGAAACGCATCATCATTCATATCAATTTTCCTGTTTCAACTAAATTTTAATATTCAGGGGACATCCGGCAACAACCATCGTAAATTTATGAGCAATGGCTGCCATTTTCTGATGTAAAATTCCCGCTTCGTTAATAAATTTTCTCGCTAACGCATTATCTGGAACAATACCCTGTCCAACCTCATTACTGACAATTATAATATTTCCATGAAATGTCGTTAATGCGGAAAGAAATTTATCAGTCTCCTCTTTTATATTTCGGTTATCCATTAATAGATTGGTCAACCATAAGGTTAGGCAATCGACCAGAATTGAATGAACATTATTCGTATTTATAATATCTGCAAGATTGACGGATTCCTCTATGGTTTGCCATCCCTGTCCTCTTCTTTTCTGATGAACGGCAATTTTTTCCTGCATTTCATGATCCATGCAACGCGCCGTTGCAAGATAAATCCACGGTGACGGATAAAACATAACCTGATTTTCGGCAAATCTGCTTTTCCCCGATTTCGCCCCACCCAATACAAAATGAATCATGATTCCATTACTTTTTATAAATATACCTTTCTTCTAAAAAGATATACCATATTCGTACACATATCACCTGCTTAAAACCCTTGTAAAAAGGAAAAACTATGAAACCTCAAATTCTCCAATTAGTACCTGTCTGCAAAAAATTCCAGGAACAAATCAATACTCGCTTCACCAATCATATTAGCCTTAATAAATTGCCTAATTCTCCTGAAATTCTCAAAAAAATCGAAGCTGTAATTACAAATGGTGTTGTTGGTGCTCCATCAGATATGCTTGATCAACTTCCCAATCTAAAACTCGTGACAGTCCATGGGGTGGGATATGACAATGTTGACTTGCAGAAATTAAAAGAACGTCAAATCAAACTAAGTATTGCTACAAATGCACCAACTCAGGACGTAGCCGACATGGCAATCGCATTATTATTGGATGTATCCCGTCAAATAACCCTGCGTGACCAATATATACGCAAAAATGAATGGGAAAAAGGAAACTATCCTTATCAAGGAAGTTCCATTTCCAATAAGAAAATAGGAATCATGGGAATGGGTCATATTGGTCAGGCCATTGCCCAACGTTTACATGCATTTGATAATGAAATTGCCTACACAGCAAGACATCAGCGTCCTGGAGTAAAATGGAAATATATTCCCTCCTTGATCGAATTGGCCAAGATATCAGATATCCTAATAATTGCCGCCAGCGGCGGTCCCTCATCCAGACACGCTGTTAATCGCGAAATCCTTGAGGCACTTGGTGAAAGAGGGTTCGTCGTTAATATCGGACGCGGCAGTATCATTGATGAAAATGCATTGATAGACTGCCTGAAAAACAAAAAAATAGCTGGAGCCGGACTGGATGTTTTTGAACATGAACCTCATGTTCCAGAAACCTTACGTTTGTTAAAAAATGTTATCATGACCCCTCATTCAGCAGGCGCGACTTATGAAACCTCAAAACGTATCGGCGCAAAAATCCTAAATTCCCTAGAATGTTTTTTTAAAGGTGAAAACCTCCCTGATGAAGTGCATTTTTAAAAATCAATTTTTCAAAAATTGAAGAAATACAAAAACATGTAACTCAACTCTATTTAATGTTCACTCTTTCCTGACCCTGTTCTTTAATGGATCAGGAAAGATATCCCTCTTCCCATAATTGTTTTCAAGTTAGCATTTAAGTTTGGCTAGGCATTTTCTACAAATAAATATTTTTCTCAACACCTCCATACCTTTTCACCCAACTTCTCTTGGACACATCCATCCACTCAATCACCAATTCCACCTCTGTTCGATTATTTTCGATTAACTGGGCATTCGGTTCATCCGTTTGTTCAACCCAGGTCTTTGCCTCTTTAGGCGTACGACCGAAATAGCAATGCCGATTGATTAAACGCTGCTGCCGTTCCTGTTGAGGTGCCATAACAAACCATTTCTCGTCAAACAGTTCAGCCAGATTTTTCCAGTCCCCTTGTGTCAAACATAAATAATTACCCTCGGTAATGATCAACTCTGTTTCAGGAAAAACGGGAATGGAACCGGCAATTGCCTCTTCAATGGTTCGATCAAATTCCGGGGCATAAATGACTTCATCATGCTTTTGATTTCTCAGTCTCTGAAGTAAGGCAAGATAGCCTTTCACATCAAATGTATCCGGTGCCCCTTTACGTTCTTTACGACCCAATCTTTCCAATTCTTTATTTGCCAAATGAAAACCGTCCATCGGAACAAGAACCGAACAGTCTGGTAAGGCTTGCTGCAAAAGACGGGCAACCGTTGACTTTCCCGATCCTGGAGCACCTGCGATGGCCAAAATTTTACGCATTCCCTCTGCACAAAGCGCCTTTGCCCTTTCTATGTAAGAAACAGGCAAGATTAAGTCTTCCAATGGTGTCTCACTTTTATACTGCATTTCAACCTATTCTATTAAAACAAGGAATCTCATAATATTCAATAATATATCGTGACGTTGTATTTCAACAAACGTCTCTTGCCTTGGTTTTGTAAAAATCGTAAATTCAATCTTTCACATCAATTTATGTAATTTCCGATTAAAGGCTTTTTATGCAACCATCTCGCATCCCGGCAACCATTATTTCAGGCTTTCTTGGTTCAGGAAAAACAACCCTATTGCGTTCAATCATGAAAAAAAACGCCAATAAGCGAATAGCCATTATAGTTAACGAATTCGGCGCTCTGGGTATTGATGGTGAGATCCTAAAAAAATGTGCTGTTCCAGGATGTGAGGAGGAAAATATTGTTGAACTGGCAAATGGATGTATCTGCTGCACAGTTGCGGATGAATTTCTGCCAACAATGGAGTCATTATTAAACCGTCCGTCTCCACCTCAACACATCATTATAGAGACATCCGGGCTGGCATTACCAAAACCTTTAATCAAGGCGTTTAACTGGCCTGATATCAAAACCAAAATGACTGTTGATGGTGTGGTTACTGTTGTGGATTCCCCCGCTGTTATTGCTGGACGTTTCGCGGATGACCCAGAAAAAATCGCTCAACAACGTCAGGCTGATCCCTCACTCGATCATGACAATCCCCTGCAGGAAGTTTTTGAAGATCAGCTTAATTCTGCAGATCTTGTCCTTCTCAATAAGGTGGATCTCATTACCTCAGAACAGCTTGGGTATCTAACTGATGAAATCAAAAAACAAATTCCAAAAGCCGTGAAAATTCTGCCTCTTTCACACGGAAAAATCGAGCCAGAAGTGATCCTGGGTATTCACGCCGGGGCTGAAAATAATTTACAGACACGTCCCTCTCATCATGATGGTGTGGATGGAGATCATGAACATGATGACTTTACAAGTTTTGTTGTCAATATTCCTCCAGTCTCGAGTCCAAAAGCCTTGGAAAATAAACTCCTTCAACTAACAAACCTGCACGATATACTACGCATTAAGGGTTATATCCAGGTTATCGATAAACCGATGCGCCTTGAAATACACGGGGTCGGTGAACGCTTTAGTTATCATTTTGACCGTCCATGGTATCAAGATGAACAATCTCAAGGACGATTAATCATCATTGGACAGAAAAGCATCAATCAAAAGGCCATTCAGGCAGCCTTGGAAACACAAATTTAATAATGCATATCCTGGTTCGAGAAATTACAAGTCTGGATGAACAGGCACCGGCTGAAGATTTGCAACATGAACCAGCCGATATTGTCTTTCTGTCCTTTTCCGATAATGACCTGAATGTGATGGCGAGTTGCATAGCGCAGCAACCTGAAAATTCTCCATCAATACAGCTAGTTTCTCTTAACCGTCTTCGTCATCCAATGTCTGTCGACCTCTATCTGGATCAGACAATCAGCAAGTCCAAATTCATAATTTTAAGATTATTAGGAGGAATTGAGGCATGGCGCTATGGTACGGAAGAAATCCATAACTTATGTCAGTCCCGTCACATTCCCCTGGCCATTATTTCTGGCGAAAATTATGAAAATCCCCATCTTGATAATCTTTCCACTATTCCCGCCAACCTGTTAAATCAATTCAAGGAACTGTTCCTGGCTGGTGGAAGAGAAAATTACAGTCACATCCTAAATCTTGCCGCCCATCATCTTGACCATAAAATAGGGCAATCTATTACCCCCTACATTTTACCGATGGTTGGGGAATATCCCTTACCTTATCCATTTCATGCCCATCAAAATCTAGCGGTAATATTGTTTTACCGCTCTCATTTGCTGGCCAACAATATCGAACCTATTCTTTCCCTCGCACAATCCTTATTCAGAAAAGGCATAAATATCAAGGCTGTTTATCTGACCTCTCTAAAAGACCCAGAAATTTCCCATTGGGTTGGGCAATATCTCTACCAAAATCACCCAACAATAATTTTAAACGCCACATATTTTTCTATACAGCAAGATTATAATAATTCTCTTTTTAGAACATTTAATGTGCCAGTCCTGCAAATTCTTCAGCCTAGTAACAGTAAACATTTATGGAAAAAAAGTTTTCGTGGCCTATCCCAAACCGATCTTGCCATCCAGGTTGTTTTACCTGAACTTGACGGTAAAATCTCGACAACTGCCATAGGATTTAAAAAAGAGAAAAATAACCAAACACGGTATGAACCTTATCAAAAAGGAATAGATCTCGTTACAAACTGTGTTAACGGATGGGTTAATTTAAGAAAAAAAAACAATCATGACAAGAAAATTGCTATTATTCTTTCAAATTACCCGGGTGTCAGCGGACAAGAAGGACATGCCGTCGGTTTGGACAGCTTTGCCAGTCTTGAACATATTTTACAATGGTTGAAAAAGAATGGATATCAAACAGGATCCGTAATTCCCGACTGTAAAAATTTAATCCAGATTTTATGTCAGTCAGGTACCAGGGCCACTTTATCCCTGACTGATTATAAACAATATTTTTCCACACTTTCTACGACATTCAGAAAAAAGGTTTTGGCATACTGGCCAGAATTTGAAAAAGATAAAACGCTGCAAAAAGAAAATTTTACCATACGATATATTCAATTAGGCCATATCATCTGCGCGATCCAACCTGAAAGAGCTGATTCAAAAAATCATAAAAACACTTATCATGATCCAGATATTCCACCATGCCATGGTTATATCGCTTTCTATTTATGGTTACGCCATCATGAATCCATTGATGCAATCATTCATCTGGGAACGCATGGTACACTGGAATGGCTACCAAGCAAAGCAACCGCAATTTCCGATCATTGTTCCCCTGCTGTATTGCTGGGTGGCTTACCCGTCATCTATCCCTTTATTGTTAACAATCCAGGTGAGGCAGCCTGCGCAAAAAGACGTCTCGGTGCTGTTACCATCGGACACTTAACGCCTCCTGTCAATAAGACAATCCTTAGCGGCGATGCCGCAGAACTAGAACGGTTAATCGATGATTATGCTGAAGCTGATGGTTTGGACCATCGACGCAGCAAACTTCTTCTCGGGACTATTCTGGATAAAGCAGAATCCTGCGGTTTATTGGCAGAAACAGGCATCAACCGCAAGGAAAGCGGCGATGAGGTCGCCCTGAACCATCTGGATGCCTATTTATGTGATGTCAAGGATTTGCAAATACGGGAAGGGTTACATATTTTTGGTAAACCTCCAATTCAATTCCAGCATCTTCTAGAAACAATAAAACATTATGCCCCCGATAAAATATCAGAGATTGAATCGAATCTTTACAAATGTGCAGAGCAGGAAAAACAATCGCTCTTAAACGCTTTGAATGGAGAATTTATTCAGCCTGGCCCTGCTGGGGCACCCACAAGAGGAAAACTGGATGTTCTCCCAACCGGACGTAATCTGTATACGGTTGATCCACGTGGTATTCCCACTCGTACTGCCTATCTTCTGGCAGAAAAGATGGCAGGACAGCTTTTGCTGAAATTTATACAGGAAAATGGTGATCACCTGCGACATATTGTTATTGATTTATGGGGAAGCACCAATCTTAGAACAGGCGGCGAGGACCTGGCTCTGGCCTATATTCTCATGGGGGTCAAACTCATCTGGGATACAAGTTCAAATCGTGTTACTTCAATTGAAATCATCCCATTGGCAAAATTGAACCGACCGCGCGTCGACGTAACACTCCGCATTTCAGGATTTTTCCGTGATGCGTTTGAAGATCAGATCACATTGTTTGATCAAACGGTTAAAACCCTTGCCCAACGTGCCGAAGATAAAGATTGGAATTACTTGGCATATCTTTTTCAAAATACCCCCCCCGGAAGCCATCATTCCCGGTTTAACCGCATTTATGGTACAGCCCAACGCACATATGGAACGGGCATAGAATATGCCTTGAATACTGGAAATTGGCGTGAACAAGCGGAACTGGGCGAAAAATGGCTGGAAAATTCAGCATATAGTTATGGAAACGGGCAAGATGGCATTTACGATAGACAAGGGCTTTCAGAACGTTTAAAAACAACACAGGCTTTTTTTCACAGTCAAGACCATGCCGAAATTGATCTTCTGGATAGCGCTGATTACGCTGCCCATGAAGGTGGTTTTGCGGCAGCTGCAAAACTCTTTGACAATACACCCAACTTATATCACGGTGACACTTCAAAAGCAGAAAATCCAAAAATCCGTTTATTGGTTGAGGAAGTCAACCGTATAGTGCGTGGACGTGTTGCCAATCCCATGTGGTTAAAGGCAATGATGAATCACTCCTATCGTGGAGCCGCGGAAATAGCCCGTTCTGTCGATGCACTTTTCAGTTTTTCAGCAACGCTTTCCCATTGCTTTGATCAACAGTTTGAACTCGTCTTTGCAGCAACGCTTGGAAATGATACTGTTAACCGATTTTTACAAAATTCCAATCCAGCGGCAAAAAAATCCATTCAAAATCGCTTCAATGAATCCCTTAAACGTGGCTTGTGGCATCCAAAATCAAACAGCGTTTTCATGAAACTGGAAGAAAGCGATGAATAATATACGTCGGGGATGGTGTCCATCGCTTTATCATCCTATGAAGACAGGAGATGGATGGTTATGTCGAGTTAAGCCTCCTTTTGCAAAATTAACCAGTCGACAGGCACGTTTTATTGCAAGATCAGCATCTGATTTGGGAAATGGCTTTATTAATTTATCACAAAAGGCCAATCTGCAATTACGGGGATTTACCCGGGAACATATCCAACAATTCATACCTTTAGCCAAAAATGAAAATCTATGCAGTCCCAATGCATTGGAAGAAGGTAAACGCAATATTCTTATTTCACCCTTGGCCGGTATCGACCCTTCTTGCCACCAAGATACCATACGCTATGCCCAGTGTATACAACATGAAATCATTGAAAATGAGACTGTAAAATTTCTGACTGGCAAATTTAGTTTCGTTATTGACGGGGGCGGATTATTCCCCTTAACCCGTCATCATGCCGATATTAATCTACGTATCCATCATGACCAATGGATTTTGCAATTAGGTCATGCAAAACAGGTAATACCCTGTAACTTGGATAATTGTGCCAAACTGCTTAAACAGATTTTACAATTTTGCAATAAACACAATTATTTCCGCCTGCTTCATCATGACTATGCTGATCAATTTATAAGGGAAAATTCATGTTCCAAACAATCCTATACCTATCCAACTTCAATTGAAAAACTTTCGATTGGTCAATTTCCACATGGTTATCATCTCGGCATTCCCTTTGGATTGCTCCATAGTCAAGATTTAAGTCTACTGGCAGACATCTCTGATCAATATGGAAATTCCACCCTGCAGCTCACCCCCGATCGGACAATTATCCTGCCCTACTGTTCAAACGCAGCTCATACCCATTTGAAATCATTTATTACCGATAAACAGGATCCTCGTTTAAATATCATCTTATGTCCGGGTAAACCCTATTGTCTTCAGGGAATGCAACCCGTGATGAAAGATGTTCAAAAACTTATACGCTTCTGGCATTCCAAACTACAGACACTGCATATATCTGGCTGTGCAAAAGGATGCGCATCTCCCCTGAAAAATCCTTTAACCCTATGTGCAACCCCCAAGGGATATAATTTTATTTTACACGGCAGGGCAAATGATGAAAGCCTTTACAAAAATCTAGACTTGGAAGAAATCAGCGCTAAACTCATTACATATTCTGAAATGAAATAGGAAAAACATTCATGCCTCTTTATGACTATATCCATGATGGCAAGATTATTTATCAAAATTCCTTCGCAACCATTCGCAAAGAAGCTGACCTATCTAATTTTACAGAAGATGAAGCCAGAATTGCCGTCAGGGTTATCCATGCATGTGGACGGATCGAAATAACAAAAAATATCGTATTCAGTCCCGATTTTATTGAAACAAGTGAACAGGCCCTGTTAATGGGTTCCATGATTTTTTGTGATTCAGAAATGGTTGCGCATGGAATTACTCGACATAGACTGCCCGCCAATAATAAAATTATTTGCACCCTGAACCATCCCGATACAGTCAAGATTGCCCAAGATATAAAAAACACGCGTTCCGCTGCTGCCATCCATTTATGGGGAGACACCCTGAAACAGGCGGTTGTGGTCATTGGTAATGCACCAACAGCCTTGTTTCATTTGATCAATTTATTAGACCAGAAGAAAATCCCCCAGCCTGCAGCAATTATCGGTGTCCCTGTAGGTTTTGTGGGTGCGGCTGAATCAAAACTGGCATTGCAAGAATGGGGAAAAATTCCATATATGATCATAACGGGCAGACAGGGTGGAAGCGCCATGGGTGTTGCCGCATTGAACGCTTTGGCCCAAAAACAGGAAATATAAAATGAAAGGCACATTATTTATATTGGGTATGGGACCGGGCGATCCTGAATTGGTGACAAAAAAAGCCGGACGCATTCTAAATTCCCTTTCTTTTATCGCTTATTTTTGTAAAAAAGGTGAAATGGGTCATGCACGTCAAATTGCCACACCATTCCTTATCCATGATTTAACAGAATTACGTTTTGAATACCCCTTGACTACAGAAATCCCTCATTATGCTCCTGAATATAAAGAAACGTTAGAAACATTTTATGATCACTGTGCCTCTAAGATTCAAAAAAAACTCGATGAAGGACAAGATATAGGATTGTTATGTGAAGGCGATCCATTATTGTATGGATCTGCAATTTATATATTGGAAAGACTACAAGAACAATATACCATAGAGGTCATTCCAGGCGTTATGGCAATGAATGGTTGCTGGAGCCGATTACATTTACCGATTGTTCGCAATGACCAAACCTTAACCATTTTGTCCGCGACTTTACCCCTCGACAAACTTTTGGTAAAATTGAACCAGTGTGAATCCATTGTCATCATGAAAATTGGCCGCAATCTTGCAAAGGTTAAAACCGCTTTAAAGCAGGCCCATTTGCTTGAACAAGCAACCTATATTGAACGTGGCACCCAAAACCAGGAACGTATTTTGCCATTATCACAAATGCAGGATGAAAAAGCCCCCTATTTTTCACTGATCCTTATCGTCGGTAAGGAAAATTGAGATGACGGGACATCTATACATCATAGGTCTTGGTCCTGGAGATCCTGATTTACTGACGATTGAAGCATCAAAAATTTTGCCAACCTTAACAGACCTGATTGGCTATGGTCCTTACCTTGATCGCATCCCTGATAGACCATCTTTACGAAAACATAAATCAGATAATCGCAAAGAACTCGATCGTGCCGAACATGCGTTAACACTTGCCGGAAAAGGCTATAAGGTTGGGGTTGTCTCTTCAGGAGATGCCGGCGTTTTTGCCATGGCCAGTGCTATTTTTGAAACCATTGATCATGGAAAACCAATATGGAAAGAGATTGAAATAACTGTCTTACCAGGAATTTCCGCCATGTTTGCGGCGGCTGCAAGACTAGGAGCGCCTTTAGGTCATGATTTTTGCGCCATTTCCCTTTCCGATAACCTGAAACCTTGGAAACTTATTCTGCACCGTTTAAGGCTTGCGGCTCAGGCTGATTTTGTCATAGCTCTTTATAATGCCGTTTCCAAAGCAAGACCATGGCAACTTGATAAAGCTTTTGAATTATTGAAGGAGATTTTACCTCCCTATATTCCAGTGGCTTTTTGTCAGGCAATTTCCCGAAAAAACGAACATATTCACCTAACTACCCTGGGCGATGCCAAAGGTTCCATGGGAAATATGCAAACCCTGGTCTTGATTGGCAACCGTTATAGTCAATTAATTCCCCAGTCACGGGAAAATATACGTCCCTGGTTCTACACATCTCGTTCGATTATAACCGAATAAATTATCCCTGAAGATGACTCATCAACCATTGATAAGCCTTATCCATAGTTGAAACAGAAGGAAGTTGGGGCATAACAGGTCTTTGAATCATGATCACAGGAATTGACAATTTTCTTGCCGCATCAATTTTCGCATAAACAGTCTGACCACCGGAGTTTTTCGTAACAATACATTCAATATGGTATTGTTTTAAAAAATCATATTCGCTTTGCACATCAAAAGGCCCTCTGGCAGTAATGACCTCGGCATGACTTGGCAAAACCGTATCATCAGGCTTATCAACACTTCTTATCCAATAATGATGCTGGATAATATTCTCTTTAAATAATAATATATCTTTACGACCGATAGTTAAAAATACCCTTAACGTTCTATGACCCAAAACCTTTACAGCTTCAGGAATTGAATTTACCTCATACCAATGATCACCATCCCGCTTCTGCCATGCCGGACGTTGCAAATTCAAAAAGGGAATTCTGCAAATCTTCGCTGCCTTCCAGGCATTATTAGTCATCTGTAGGGCAAAAGGATGTGTTGCATCAATTAGGAAATCTATTTGATTATTCTTTAACCACATTATCAATCCGGTGACACCACCAAACCCACCCACACGTGATATCACATTTTCGGGTAATACAGGATTTTTTGTCACACCCGCTAGAGAAAAAATAACTTCTATGGAATCATTATTTTGCAGACAGTGTATTAATTGGGAAGCCTCACTGGTGCCACCTAAAAGCAAAATCTTTTTTCTTTTTTGTCCCACTAAAGATACCTATAAAAATTTGTCATTACATAAATAGATTACATGATTTTTTCAATTACCCCAGTTATAATTCATTTCCGTTACCTGATAGAATTAATAAGTGATTTTTGTAAATAATATGACTTACCCTTTTCTTAGCATTATTGGTATTGGCGAAGATGGTATCAACTCCCTTTCCGATCAGGCTCGTAAATGTCTAAAAAACGCATCTTACGTTTTCGGTGGTAAGCGTCATTTGAGACTTGCAAACACCCTTATTCAAGGTCAAACAGAAATATGGTCGTCGCCCATTCAAGAATCCATAAACAAAATCAATAACCTTAAACCTGAATCAGTTGCAATTCTTGCGTCAGGTGACCCGTTCTGGTATGGGATTGGTCCTTTAGCCGTACAATCCTTGGCTATCAATGATTGGCAAAGTTTTCCCACCCTTTCATCCTATAGCCTTGCCTGCAACCGGTTAGGTTGGTCAGGACAAACCATTGATACAATCTCCTTATGTGGTCGCTCGTTGGAAACCTTGCGCCCAGCCTTAATACCGGGTCGTAAAACACTTATTTTATCCGAAAATGAATCAACACCTCATAACGTCAAGGCATATCTGGAAAAATGGCAAATCCCATATAAATTATTTTATATTCTTGAAGCGCTTGGTGGACCGCGGGAACGGATACGTTCTTTTTTATTAAAAGAATCCCTGCCCGGAACAATTGACCCTTTAAACATGATTGCCCTTGAATTAGACCGGTTTGAAGGGCTTCCCTATTGCCATGGACGAAAAGATTCCTATTTTCGACATGATGGTCAATTAACAAAGCAATATATCCGCACGGCAACTTTATCAGCATTGCAACCTTTTCCTGGCGCTTTGTTATGGGATATTGGCACGGGATCCGGTTCCATTGCCATCGAATGGATGTTAACCCATCCCGGCTGTAAAGCCATTGCCATTGAATCACGTCATGATCGGGCTGTAAGAGCAAGGGAAAACGCATATAGTCTGGGTGTCCCATCCCTGAAAATCATTGAAGGCAAGGCCCCTGAAGTTTTAGATAAACTGCCACGTCCTGATGCCGTTTTTATCGGAGGTGGATTAACAGCACCTGATCTTTTAAAAACTGTATGGAGAAACCTTCATCCTTATGGACGGCTGGTTATTAATTCCGTAACGACCGAAAGCGATCAAATCCTTTTTCAGACTCAACAACAATTGGGCGGAACAATCAGCCGCCTTCAAATCCAGCATTATGAATCTTTAGGGAATTACCATGGTTTCAGACCCGACCGCACCATTACCCAATATTGCGTCACGCGCCTCCCCTGACACTTTATTAATTGGTCTGGGCAGTCAAAAAAAAACAAATGCCAAACATATATATTGTACACTGCAAGAAATTAAACGAAACTATCGGGCTTCTATTTATTTAATTGCTGCGCCTGCTTTTAAACAAAAAGATAGCACTTATCTAATCCTGCAACATCATTATAAACTACCCATTCAATTCATTGCATTGGACACGCTCAAAAATCTTCAGTCCCAATGTCAATCTTATTCAAACAGAATTTATGAACTAACCGGTTTTGGTGCTGTTTCAGAAGCCTGTCTTTTAGCCATTATGCACAAAAAAGATCATTTACTGATACGAAAGATGATTTATAAAGGAATTACCTTATCTTTAGCCTATAAAGGATCCTCAACACCATGACCGTCCATTTTATCGGGGCAGGCCCAGGGGCTGCTGACCTTATAACATTACGTGGGAAAAAGCTTTTGGAACAATGTCCAGTATGTCTTTACGCCGGATCTATTATTCCTAAAGATATTCTGAAATTTTGCTCTTTTGATACACAATTGATTGATTCGGCCCCACTAAATTTGGATCAGATCGAAAATGAATTTGTAAAGGCAAATCAAGCGGAAAAAGATGTCGCCCGTTTACATTCAGGGGATCTCTCTGTTTATAGTGCTGTTGCTGAACAAATCCGCCGACTTGAAAAACACGCCATTCCCTATACACTTACACCCGGTGTACCCGCTTTTGCAGCCGCTGCTGCAATCATAAAAAAAGAATTGACTATTCCAACAATAGCACAATCCATTGTTTTAACACGCATTTCTGGACGTGCATCAGTAATGCCAGAAAAAGAAAAATTAGAAACCTATGCACAAACTGGCACTACACTGATTATTCATCTCGCCATTCATCGTATTGAAGAAATTGTTCAGCGTTTGGTTCCTTTTTATGGAGAAAATTGTCCAATCGTCATCGCTGCGCATGTAAGCTGGCCAAATGAAAAAATTATACAGGGAACATTGGCCACTATTTTAAAAAAAATAAACGCCAATCCAATCCAGCGTACTGCGTTAATTATGGTTGGTCCTGCTATGGGTAGTAAAAACCATATGGAAAGTGCCCTATATAATGTTAACTATCAACGTCATTTTAAAAATCAATAATATTTATTCTATTCAATAAATATTAAAACCTTTTTCGATCATTTCTCAGTCCTTTGATTTTTATCACGTGTAATTATAAAAAAACAATTCATACAGAATGAAACCATTTTTTAAAACATATCTCTTACCATTGCCAACATTAATTCCAGTTATTGTGAACAGTAAATGCATTAAAAAAAATTTTAAAATACAAACCTATTTTCATACAAAAGTAATTTGTGACAAGAAATTGCAAGATTTAACCCAGCAATCTGGATTCATATTACCCCTGAAATCGTATTCAGGAACTAAAAAAATTCATAATATTAAAATATTTAATGTTATCTCAAACTAACAACATATTTCGTTGAATCACATTCCCATACAATACTTTACGAAAAATTGAGTTAAACACCTTCGATCCTAAAACACTTAATCAAAATGCATAACATAAACAAGACACGACTAATAACCTTAACACATGTCAAAATTATTTTAATTAATTATTAAGAATTAGGTAAAACAAATATATAAAATTTATCTTTACCTATTCTTGAAATTAACTTGATATAAAATTTAGTTCTAAATTTTTACCTTTCTTTTCAATAAAGTATTCCAATATTCTTTAGTGGTTGTTTTTTTTCTAAATTGCAGCATTTGTTCCCTAAACTTACTTTGTTGCAAAAAGATACATAAATAATTTTTAATAAAAAACATAATATAAAAAATTAAATGTTTTCTCTCAAAAAAATGTTTCTCACCACATTGTTTATGAAAATCATATACAATTACTTCACGTTTTCTTATAAAATCAGAAGGTCTACGATTAAATCCTTTTTGTGAAACACCTTGTTCAGAAGGTGAAAGAATAAAATTCAATAAAAATAACAAAATCTTTTTTCTTAACCTGATATGCGTATATTGATTTTCATAATAAACAAACCCTTCTACACTACTTTTCTTTTTAACAGAATTATAAACATTGACAATTCTTTGATGATTTTCATATGGATTTGCTTCATATCTACCTGAAATAAAATCCTCAACAGCCATCATATTCATTTTTAAGGCTACATAATTCCAAGTCGTAATATTTCTAATGAATTTATTACGAAAAAAACGCATGCCAAATTCAATTAAATTTTGAGGCGTAGAAAATGAAAAAATCAATACATTACGCAGGAGATAGTAATCTTCCATAATTTCAGAGTATTTTTTGTAAAAAGGCTCATGCCAAACACAAATTCCAGGCAATGACAATATTTTAGCATTACAACGTCGAGAAAATTCGATATCATCACCACGGATAAAAATTGGCAACGGCATTCCATAATCTTTTAAATGCTGGGTTGAAAATGCACAAAACCACCAACCAGCAACACCATTAACCAATCCACAAGTCGCGTTTTGTAAAATTTCCCCATACAAACGCAGGTCTTGACAATGACCCTGATGATGCATGCCATAATTGTCAATGATTGTATTTCTTTCATATTGCAACCATTTTTCATCTAAAGAAAACATGGAGCCAGAAAGAAAAATATTCTTATATTTACTGGCTATAAAACTATAAAAAGCATAAGTTCTAAATACGGACTCAAAATTTAACTCGATATCATCATCCATGAATATAATATGAGTACAGCCCATCTCAGAGGCCATTAATGCAGCTCTTGTAAAACCGCCCGCCCCACCATAATTATCGCTATTTTCCAAATGAATTATATCATTATTTTTTATATTTATTTTTTTTCCATTATTAGAAATAAAAATTAAACTATTTATTTGTGAATTAACAATACCTTCATGAATTTTCTTAACATTTTTTGTTATATAATTTTCTCTATTATATGTACAAAAACAACATCCTAATTTTACATCCTGTGTCGGTTCATCTTTGGTATAAAAAAATATTTTTTTCAAAACAACAACATCTTCACATGAAGCCAATCGACAATAAACAGCATCATATTTTGACCAGTTTTCAATTGTTAAATTCACTTCATTAGTAAAATAATGCGATAGTAAGTTAACTTCATAGGAATGTGCCAATTCTTGTTTAATCCCATATACTTCTATCTTTGCTTTACCTTTTACAACCACCCCAACATTTAAATCTTTAATATTCGTATACTTAACATATTGTTTGGAAGGAAAGATATTATAATAAGTGTTAAAAGACACATGTGAAAAAGCATCAATATAAATATTACCATCCTGTATAACAACATCTTTTGGGCATCTGAAAAAAATTTCATTTTCTGCAACATATGGAGTTTCTACGCCCCAAGAAAAATTATGTAATATGTGCTTTTCCATTAAAATTGTTCCTTTCTTTTTAAATCATAATTATTTAAAAAAATATCAAAAATCAATTTACTTTCTTATAAGAATAATTTTAAGCTCAATATAAAAATTTATTGTTTTTATATTTTTAAACACATTATTAGGGTTAATATAGTAATGATTTATGTTTCTTTGCTCGTTCATGAAAATATTGATGTAATCATTAATCAAATTGATAATTTAAACAAATTTTATTCTAACTGCATCATAATCATACATATTTCCAAAATTTCGAAAATAACAACAAATAATTTAAATGAAAAAATAAAAAATTTAAAAATCAAAAATGTTATTATCAATAATAACCAAACTGACACATCATGGGGAAATGTAATAGCAGGGCATATTGCCAATATTGAATATATTAAAAATATGAAAGAGAGAGGCATTATCGTATTTCATGCATCAAATGATATGCTTATTTCCAATAAAGTTGAAAATTACGTTTCTACCACAAAATCTGCCTATAATTTAAGATTGGTTTTACCCGGATCTTATTGGTGGCCTGCACATATGGTTTTACAGGATAAGATTTTCACTAACTTTGTTAACTCTTTTAATTCAGGCGCTATCTTTGCATCACAAATAGAAGGATCCTTTTATGAAACAGACGTTTTATTCGAAATTATAACCCTTATTAACAAACACAATTTGCTGGATACTAACTATCACTACACTAAAGAAGAAATATTTTTTTCAACGCTAGCTCATTGCATAGGATATCAACCCAATGGATTACCCTATATTTTTTCAGAAGTTCATGATTTTGATAGGATACTATGGAGTAAATTTACAAAAATAGACAATAACAAATTTCTTAATCCATTCATTAAGAATAAATTAAAAAAAATCTTAAATAATAAACTGTTTAAAAAAGGTGATTACAAAATTAATATTAAAACGGTTCTATCTCTCCTAAATAAAGATACAGATTTCCTTCAAAAAAAAGAATACCTTAATGATGGCAATTATATTTGGCAAATTTATGATAAAAACCATTTATATGGGGTTAAAAGAATTAATAGAAATATTTGTGATCCTGTCAGGAAGTTTATTTCTAATTTGTAATTAGATTACAATCTATCATTAAATCAACAGTGAATTTGATTATGATCATTAATTATTTTTTTTGATATAACTTTTATTTAATATCAATTAAGGTTAATGTATCGAAATATAAATCTTCATATATGTTCAAAATATTAAATTTTCATAAGATTTCTACATCAGTTTAACAATTAAAGACATTAAAAATAATGATGCAAAAAATATGGTTTCCTTCTAAAGTTTTTGACTTAGGAAAAGAAAATACAATTGATACACTTCATATCAAAAACTTTAATAACAATGATATCAGTATACCTTTATTTTCAATATTCTTATCTAACAATAACCAGGATTGGGTATGTTATTATACACAACCCAGTCATCATTGGGATAATCCAACCGAATTTGATATTCATTTAAGTAAAAAGGTTCAAGCACAGTATATTAAATTTCAATTAAATTCTAAAGGCAATTTAGATAAATTGGAAATAACACTGGACAATAACCACATCGACAATAATGAAGAAATAATAAATATCTCCTCTTTTATAGAAAAAACAAAAAAAGAGGCAGCTAATAGCAGGATAGTTATTAGTACATTATTCAATGAATCTGATGATTATTTAATGTTATATATTAATAACTTTCTTTTTTTTACACCAGAAAATGTTATTTTAATATTAAATTTTCCACATAATAGACCCATTCCTAAGGCTGCTTTAACAATTAGTGACCGTATTATCATCATTAATGGAGGGTTTAAAAGACACAAATGGGGAAATACTCTATTATTAGGACATCTTGAAACGTTGGATTACGCAAAAAATAATCTTGTTTTTGACTACTTTTGTACAATGGCTTCAAATAGTCTTTTTGTAAGGCACCTTACAATATCCTCCATACTAAATCAATTGAATCAAAAAGCTTTAACTCCAATTGCCTCACAAAGATCTTACGATTATGATGTTGATCTTGACGCTGAAATCACTACTAATCATGGAACTTGGATGTGGCATCACTATAAATCTCTTCCCCAATTAAAAGAACATATCATTAATGAAATCGGACTTACCCGTATTTCAGCAACCCAAATCGAAGGATTATTTGCCCATAAAAAGGATTGGTTTTTAATTCTTGAAAAAGTTGAAGAGATAAAAAACTTGGCACCTTTTTTATCCTCTCATTTTTTCGTTGCACTTGAAGAAGTCATTCCTATTTCCATTTTCAACCAGTTCGGCTCTGGATATTATACTCATATCTGTTTTATGTTATGGACAAAACCTAACTATTTAATAGAAATCAAGGAAATTTTATCTATAGGATCACAATTACCAGATCATATTTCATCCATTAAATGGTTTCCGAGAGATTGTTATGCATCAACAACCTTGGCTGTTTGTACATCATGGGGAAGACAATTAATTGGACTAGAAAAAAAAGAAAGATTGCCTAACAAATTACAAGCTTCAATCATCCTTAATGATTTTTTGCAAGCCATTAAATCCAGAATACAGACATTGCCACTGACTGAAAAATGGAAACTGGATAAAAAAAATTCGGCTTTAGATTTTCACTGGAATTATAATAATTATCCAGTGGAACGACAAAGATTTTATTTAGATATAGGTCAGTCCTTCACAGATTCAGAAGATCCAGAAACAGGTCCTGCACACTTATTTTTTGAAAATACAAATCACCTTGTTGATTTATCCCTTTTTCTCATCGAAAAAAAAAATACCTGTAATATTTTACGCTATTTTTGTCTCTCCTTTGATGCCCAGAAAAAAACTTTGGTTTCTAATATTTCCGAATTGGAGGGATATTTGTATTTATCATCACAGCAAAAAAATAAATCAATAAAAATCTCAATCGATAAAAATAAGATGAATAACTATCATCATTATCAAAAATTATTTGAACGTTTTGTAGAACATACAAATATTGAAGGGCCTCATAATTATTTTGTAAGAAATTGGGATTTAAAGGAAGAAAATGAAAATAAAATAGATTACTATTTTCTTAATTGCCAATGTATTGGCACCCCAATTATTTCAAACAATTTAATTGAAGTTGAAATGTCAATTTTTTAACATTTATATATAATTTTATACATATTAATAATGAATTGAATATTTATATGAAACGTTTGGTTTTCGACCTTGATGATACCTTAACAATTAATACTTCGGGTGTTTCTTATGCTGACAAACTCCCGAATCTACCAGTTATTCAAAAATTAAGGGAATACAAGAAACAAGGATTTGAAATTATTATTCAAACAGCCAGAAATATGTATACTTATAACGGTGATATTGGAAAGATTAATGCCAATACTTTACCAATTATCATTGAATGGTTAAAAAAACATGAAATTCCATATGATGAAATTTATGTAGGAAAACCATGGTGTGGAAAAGAGGGATTTTATATTGATGATCGTGCCATACGACCGTCTGAATTCATTTCAATGTCTTTCGATGAAATTACAAAATTAATTGAAACAAAAAAATGACTTCATCTTGCGTAAATATTATCACTTCTGCCGCATATGTGAATCAAGAACTGGCAGCCGAATTTGGTTTAATTCCCCCTTCCTTTCTACCTTTGGGAACGGGAAGATTATTTGAAATACAGGTTAAAAATTTTAGAAAAAACTTAATTGAAAATTCACCAATCTACCTGACTTTGCCTGATAGCTTTATTGTTACTCCCTATGATCAACATACTTTAAAAGAAAAAGGTGTAGTAATCGTTTCTGTCCCGGATGACATGTCTCTAGGAAATTCTCTAGTATATACGATTAATGTCATCAATGCATACAATTCAAACATACGTATTTTACACGGTGATACAATTCTTGATGATATTCCTCAAGAAATGGATATTATTGCAAGTTATCCTGATGGTGACGATTATTCTTGGGCAGTAATCAATCAAGCTGATGATAAATATATTAAAAATCTTGAAACCATCAAATCAACCAAAGATGAAAATAATTACCGTCCAGTAGCTTGTGGCTATTTTTCTTTCTCAAAGGGGAATGAACTGATCAAGTCCTTATGTCAAGCACGTGGAAATTTTATTGAGGGAATAAACTTATATAACAAACATCAGCCCTTAAAAATAAAAGCTATTAAAAACTGGTATGACTTTGGACATATTCAGACTTATTTTCAATCAAGACGTTTGGTTACAACTGCAAGAGCCTTTAATTCACTCCAAATTACCTCAAATACAGTTAAAAAAATTTCTTCTGATTCTTTTAAGATGCTTGCTGAAGCAGAGTGGTTGGAATCAGCTCCACCAAATCTAAAACCCTTCACCGCTCGTCTTTTCGAATACGGACAAGATAATGACAAAACATTCTATTCCACTGAATATCAATACACACCAACGCTAGCTGAATTATTCGTATTTTCAGATATTGGAAAAGCTACATGGAACAAAATTCTGGCCTCTTGTACTGATTTCCTGAATTTATGCGCAAAACAAAAAGGTAAAAAAAAGCGGGACGATTACACTGCACATTTAATAGGTAACAAAACCTTTGAACGTTTGAAACTCTTTTCAAATCAAACAGGTTTTAATATCATGCATGACCTCGTTTTCAATGGTAATAAATATCCATCATTATTAACTATTGCAAATAATTTGTCAGATTTTATTACAAAAAATCCTGAAGAATTATGTACAATCATGCATGGCGATTTTTGTTTTAGTAACATTTTATATAATTCACGCAATCGTCGTATTACAGTGATTGATCCAAGAGGATATGTATTTCCCCATATAAAGGAAAATTATGGTGATTTACGTTATGATATGGCCAAACTATCCCATTCAATTAACGGGTTATATGACTTTATCATAACAGGACGCTATAATCTTATTAACAATAATCAATACGATTTCGAACTAACATTTGATTTATCATCTTCCCATAAATGGCTACAGACATATTTTAATAAAATAAATATTGCAAATATTACGGTTTCAAGCAAAGAAATCCAAGCTATGACCATAGCATTATTTTTATCGATGTTACCTTTACATGCTGATCGCCCTGATCGACAAAAAGCATTTATTGCAAATGCCTTACGTTTATATTCGATATTTGAAAGAAAAGATTAATGATAGTTATTCCAATGGCGGGACTGTCCAGCCGTTTTTCAAAAGCTGGATATACGCAACCTAAATACATGTTGCCTTTAAATGGAAAAACAGTTTTTGCCCATTCAGTTGAAAGTTTTAAAGCATATTTCCAAGATACTCCATTTCTGTTCATTGCCCGTTCAATTATGAATACGGAAAATTTTATACAAACTGAAATTGACAAGCTTGGTATCAAAAAAGCAAATATAGTCATTCTAGATCATCCTACCGCTGGACAGGCAGAAACTGTAGAATATGGAATTCACAAAGCCGGTCTTGAAAATAACATGGCGCTGACAATATTCAATATTGATACCTTTAGAAGGGATTTTCATTTTCCCAAACAAGAATGGTTTAAACGTTCTGACGGATATCTAGAAGTATTTAAGGGTGATGGTGAAAACTGGTCTTACGTGGAACCAGATTCTGAAAGTCAAGAGCCTATCGCTCTAAGAACCGCAGAAAAAAAACCAATATCCGATTTATGTTGTAACGGTCTTTATCACTTCAAGAAATCTGGAGATTTCCTATATGCTCTTCAACAAGAAAGAAAAACGCCTTCTACATCCGAATTATATATAGCGCCCTTATATAATTATTTAATTCAAAATAATAAAAAAATTCACTATAAACTTGTTAATAAAGATTGCATAACATTCTGTGGGATTCCCGCGGAATATGAAGCTTTATGCAAAAACTCTTAGCTTTGATATAAAACTGGACTATGTCCAGTTAACCAATCATCTCTTGAATTGATAAACCTTTCTCCAAAATTTTTCTGTCATGATTTTTGGAACCACTTGTCTATATTCTCTTTTTAATTTTTTGAATCTAACAACAAATTGAATCATCAATTTCAAACCTAAAAACAATTCGGAAAAAAATTTTTTTTTATTATATATCGCTACATAACCTTTGTTGTATTCACTTGAATAATATAATATATCCCTCTCTAGAAATATTTCATATGGAAAATGTTTTATTTCCTTTTTACTCAGAATAAGTCTGTCTCTAATAAAAAAATCAGGAAGAAAAAAACCATTGAAGGTCATAATAATAATGATTTTTTTCAATATGGGAAAACGAACTTGCCTGATACTTGGTTTTAGTTGATCTATATCAACATCATCCATTTTCTCTTCCGACAATACATTCGAAATGGCAGGATATATATCTGTTAAGGATAAATAGCGTGTCCAGAATTCTGGACCTCGCATAACATGTTGCAAAGCAATGCTAGTAGCTCGGGCAGAAGCATAACGATAGGTTAAAATGGAAATAAATATCCAACGTATATAACGCCAGACATAAATCCATAATGAACAATCTGAATATATCAAAGCCAAAGCAAAATTGGCCCTTACGCTTAAATATCGGGGTAAGGGGCCATCCTTGTAACGAAAATCCTCTCCAAAAACACATATGCCATTCACAGTAATGATATTGAAATGATTCATTAATCCGAAAAGCATATCATCTCCCTTAACAAAAAAAGGAAATGGAAAATAATTTACATCTTCAATCTTAAAGGCAAAATGCCACCAGGCACCATATTCAATTTTCTTTTTATCTAAATCAGTCGCTATAATAGTTTCAAATTTCGATATATCAAGACCACAATATAGCTGTATCAAGCTTAAGGGCTTATACTGGGCACCCTTCTCATGAATGATTGTCGATTCTTTTTCATATAACATGGTTCCAGCTATTGCCAATCGCTCCACGACTGAATATTGCAATAATCTGAAAGTCTTGATTATAGATTCAATTTCACAACTGGCATCATCATCCATAAAAAGACAATGTGTATAATGACGATCTTTCAAATACAGTAATCCGCGTGTAAATCCCCCGGATCCTCCATAATTGAGATTAGAAATAACAATCGCCTCCCCTGCCTCTTCTGAAGAAACATCTCGAGAATTATCTACAATAATAAGATCAATGTTGTTTTTAAAAGATTCATTAGATAAAAGCTGCGTTTCTATCCGCCGAATGGCAGGGATCAGATATTTTTTACGATTATAGTGCGTAATAACTATTCCTAATTTTATATAGTTAACAGGATCTGTTTTGGTGCAAAAAGAACCACCCTGTATGAAACATTCGCCCTTTGTATCTATTGTAAAATGAAGAATGCCTTGTTTTTTCAATAAAAATGAGCAATCAATGCAAAAACAATTTTGATCTTTATTTAAATAAACTTGTTTTTCAATAACACGCTTTGATGAAGAAGACTGGTAATTTTTGTCTGTCAACCAGAACCTCAATACAAATTCACCTTTTCCCTGTAACTGAAAATGAAGATCTTTGAGTTGGCAATATTTACGCCATGTATTTAAGGAAAAATAATTGAAATATGTTCCAAAAGAAATTCTGCTATTTTTTTCAAGAATAATTCCATCATTTTCCGATAACGGTTGTATACCGCCTTTTTGAATATCAAAATATAATTTTTCTGAAATATCTGATAAATGATTATTAAAAAGCAGATTTTGAAGAACATGCATATAATATCGGACCCGCTTTCATCTAATGATTGATCTAAACACTTACCTTATTTTAGCAATATTTTCTAATAAAATATGATAATCTAATAATTAATCAGAAATCCAATATTTGATATTATTAATACATTATGCAAATGCCCTCCCAAGACAATTACCCTTACGATCAATCATCAGAATTTCGATTTTAAAAATCACGGGATCAAGTGTTTCTTTTACAACTGCCAGTGCCTTTTCTGCAATAAAATCAGCTAGGGGCAACCGTTTTACATGACAGTTCCTGAAAACCTCCAGGGCAGTATTAGCCAGCCTGACCTTCTCAACAAAACTATCCTCCCCCCCCAATTCCGCAACCCATTCTGCCAATTGTGCAAAATCTACCTGCGAACGACCAGAATGAAGATCCAGATGACCTTGTGCCAATTTTGTAAATTTGGCAACGCCTCCTGCCAAGGTTAGCCATTGAACTGGATGTGTTTTTAGATATTTCAGAACTCCCCCGACAAAATCACCCATTTCAATAAAGGCTGATTCGGGCAGTGTATAGATTTTTTTGGCCGTTTCTTCAGATACATTCCCGACAGAGGCAATCAGATGCGTCAAATTTGCAGCCCGTGCCACATCTATCCCGCGATGAATACTCGCGATCCATGCTGCGCAAGAAAACGGTACAACAATGCCTGTTGTTCCTAAAATCGATAATCCACCCATAATACCCAATTTTGGATTCATCGTTTTTTTTGCAAGCTCCTCTCCATTAACAACGCTTATTTCCACCTCTACATCAGGGGAAGAAAATACCTCGTTCAATGCATACCGGATCATTTGACGAGGTACTGGATTGATTGCAGGCTGACCAACAGGCAATTGTAATCCCGGTTTAGTAATTGTCCCCACACCTTTTCCTGCCTTGAAAACAATTCCACGATCAATGGACAAGATTGTTATTCTTACACGGATTTCCGCTCCGTGGGTAACATCAGGATCATCCCCCGCATCTTTGATAACCGAGGCAATTGCACAGTGCCGATCCAGAATTTTGTGATTAAAAATCCTAAATGAAACTCTTTTCCCCTGTGGAAGAGTAATTGTAACACGATCCGAAAAAAAACCACGTTTTAAAGCCAAATAAGCCGCTTTTGCAGCTGCTGTCGCACAAGCCCCCGTTGTCCAACCATATTTTAATTTTTTGACATGTTCCAATATTCCTCCTTTTCACGAAATAGTAATTTTTTTAATTTAATTCTAAATCAGGGAAAATTGATCTATGATTGCTATTCTTCAAATGGCTTGTATTTTACAGGTTATTTCAATCATCAATAAACTTTTTTTCATTCAAGTTCAAATATTTATATGAACAATCAACCGCATTCTATCAAAGCATTTATGATCGCCGCTCCCAAATCGGCAAGTGGAAAAACAACCATCACCCTAGGATTATTAACTGCTTTACGCCGTAAAAACATACATGTTCGTGCGGCAAAATCAGGACCAGATTATATCGATCCCGCCTTTCACGCCATCGCGACGCAAGACACATCCTTTAATTTAGATAGCTGGGCCATGCCTTTTCCTTTACTTGACCATTTATTTAATGCCTCAACAAAAAGTGCAGAATTATTCATCATTGAATCCTCAATGGGGTTTTTGGACGGCATCGAAAATGAAGAAGGCAAAAGAGGATGTGGAGCCGATCTGGCAATACGCTACAACATTCCAATCATATTGGTTCTGGATATTACTGGTCAGGCGCAATCGGCCGCTGCTATTGCCTATGGTTTCGCCAATATAAACCCGAAATTCAAGATTCTCGGTGTAATTTTAAATAATGTGGCATCCCCCCGTCATTATCAAAATACCAAAGCTGCCTTTGACCGGATTAATATTCCGATATTGGGCAGTGTTCCCCGTAATTCAAAACTTTATTTACCGACAAGGCATCTGGGATTAATTCAAGCCGAAGAACATGAGGATCTGGATAATCACCTTGATTTTCTGGCTGATTTTATTGAAGAAAATATAGATCTGGATAAATTATTGTCATATATTCCTCAGCTTTCCATCCCATCAGATAATTCAATTATTGCCCTACCACCCCTTGGTCAAAGAATAGCAATCGCAAGAGATCTCGCTTTCAGTTTCATTTATCCCCATATTCTTGATGGATGGCATCGGCAGGGAGCATCCATCCATTTTTTTTCTCCACTGCAAGATGAGGCACCATCAGAAAAATGTGATAGTTGCTGGCTACCAGGAGGATATCCAGAGCTATATGCTGAAAAAATTGCTAATGCCAATCAGTTTTTACAGGGTTTACAAAACTTTGCCCAAACTAAAACTGTGCATGGTGAATGCGGGGGATATATGGTTATGGGGAAAAGCCTCATTGACAAAAACGGGCAAGCACATAGAATGAGTGGGCTGCTCAGCCATAGCTGCAGTTATGCAAAACCTAAAATTCATTTAGGATATCGTATAGCGAGGTTACCTAACCAAAACGGGGATCTTACAATATATGGTCATGAATTTCATTACGCAACCCTTTCAGATCCAGGATCTGACCAACCATATGCCTTACTGAGCGATGGAACAGACAATTATCTTGGTCCGGAAGGTGGAAGACGTAATAAAGTTACAGGCTGTTTTTTCCATAGTATTGCATTAAAATCATGAAACACTTTAAGTCTATTACCGAATTAAGAAAATTGTGCCTTGTACTGCCCGAAAAGGATAAAAAAGCTGAACAGGCCACTTTTACCCGCCAGAATAACCTTTTAAAACCTCCTGGTAGTTTAGGAGAGCTTGAAAATCTGGTTGCATGGCTAGCATCCTGGCAAAAAAAAGAAATGCCCAGCCTCGATAAGGTATGTATCATGATTTTTGCTGGAAACCATGGCATTACCGACGAAAGTGTCACACCCTACAATGCTGTCGTTACAGAATTGATGGTCACCCAGATCGAACAGGGACATGCAGCCATTAACCAGCTGGCAAAAACTGCGGGAGCAGAACTGCGTATTATCCCTCTAAATCATTTTGAGAAAACCAAAAACTTCTGTCATGAAGCGGCCATGTCAGAACATGATTTCCTTAAGGCGGTCGAGACGGGATATAATGCCGTAACACCCAATATCAATCTGCTTTGTTTAGGGGAAGTTGGAATTGGCAATACAACAATAGCTGCCGCTTTGAGTGCCGCCCTGTTTGGTGGAAATGGTGCCCAATGGGTCAGCAAAGGCACAAGTCAATCGCCTGAATATATCCAGAACAAACAACGTGTTGTTGATGAGGCTCTAGCCAAACATCAGGATATTCTCGATGACCCACTTGAAATTTGCCGCCACTTTGGTGGATATGAAGAAGCGGCTTTGTTGGGGGCCACTTTGGCTGCTCGTTATCTCAATATTCCGGTATTATTAGATGGTTTTGTTTGCACCAGCGCTGTAGCAGCATTGCAAAAGCTAAACCCGTCAGGTCTTGATCATGCAAAAATCAGCCATCTTTCTGCAGAAAAAGGGCATTTGTTATTGGCCGGAAACCTGAACCAATATCCTTTGATAGCCTTTAATATGCGATTGGGAGAAGGCAGCGGATGCGCAATAACCATTCCAATTCTTCAAGGTGCCCTAGCCTGTTATAGAGGTATGTCCACCTATGATGAGGCCGGATTACCGTATCCTAAATGATTTTTCTTTTCATAAGGAAAGTCATAACTGATTTTTTCAGTAGTCTTTCCTTTTTTTCACGATTGCCAATTCATTATATTTATAATGATTTTCATTTCTTTTCATTTACCAGATCCATATGGATTTGGCCATTTATTTCCGCTTTTATCGGTGGGCTTGAAGGATGTTTTATTTATACCCTTTCTTTCACCATTCTATCTTCGTCAATTATCGCCTTTTCAGCATTAGGATTTCATCTATTGCTAACCGGCTGTTTACACGAGGATGGATTGGCAGATTGTGCAGATGGATTTGGTGGCGGACATAATATTGATCAAAAATTGACCATTATGAAAGATAGCCGTTTAGGCACATACGGGGTTCTAACATTATTAATTGTACTCGGAATACAAATCACCTCTGTGATCTCTTTAATGACACTTCATCAGAAAATTATTCCGCTTTTAACAGCCATTGCGGTTTTATCCAGATCATCCATGTTGATCCCCGTTTTTATCCTTTCCCCTGTTCAATCAAAAAGTATGGCCAGTCAGCTTGATCATATTCCATTTATTCCCAGTTTCATTCATTTCACCGTAACGATAAGCATATGTCTCTATCTCTTAAACTGGAAATTTACAATCTTGTATCTTTTGGTTTCCTTTATAACCGGTTTTTTATTCAGCTTGATTATCAACAACCATATTAAAGGATATAACGGAGATTGCCTGGGCGCTGTTCAGGTATTATCCACAACCGCTTTACTCGTTACAAGCAATTTGTTGTTTATCTAAATAATGTTTTGAAAAGGTAAATAATTCAATTCGACCAAAATCTGGTAATGGACCTAACAGTTCAATTGATTTTTCTAACGCAATCTGCCTTAAAAGCCGTAAAGGGCCACCATGTGAGACAATCAAAATATTTTGACCCTTTTTTTTAATTTCATGCCAAATTTCAATAACCCTAGCAAGAAGTAACCGACCTGTTTCTCCTTCCGGAATCTGCCAATCCCAAGGATTTTCTGCCCATGCATCAATGAATTCCTTAGGAATTTCATCCCATTTTTTTCCTTCCCATAAACCGAAATTCAATTCGATCAAGCGCCTATCTTCCTGATATGGGATCTGATATTGCAATGCAATGGCACGGGCCAACTTGAGACAACGTGACAAAGGGGAGGTATAAATCTGATCAATTGCAAACCCTTCTGGAATCGAAACATATTGTTCCCATCCATTTCGTAAAGGTATATCTGAATGCCCGTAACACATGCCAGCAGGAACCTGAACAGGTGGATGACGCATTAAACCAATCTGGAAATGATCATTTATGCTCATAATAATGAATCAACCTGTCCTTTCATTCATCAAAATCATTAAGATCCTGTTGAAAATTTTTTTTCTGTTCTTCTCTGCTCCAACGCCCCAATATCACATCCCATAACGCACAGATTATGGAATACATTACCAGTAAAACAATACAGGTTGATAAGAAAATAATTGCCGCCGCCATATTCTTTTCCTTTCTTACCAACCTGCTATCAGAAAATTTTATAAAAAAATTAATTTATTCTATTCTTTAAACTATAATCCAGATTGTCATAAAATCCGACCGTTTGTAAACTATACGTTTTTTTTACATGAAATAGAATTCTTAATTTTCAAACCACATTGTTATTACGGTAAATTTTCCTTAATATATGGCGGGAGACAAAAAGATGCCATATGAACATCTGGAGACCAGTACCGTGTCAATCCTTCAAGTTTTGCCACCTTTGCTCGTTGCTTAATTATATCAACTGTTTGATTGGTTTGATTTTCTTTTTTTCCTGCAATCCCTAACGTCATAAATCCACCCACATAGGTTGGAACCGCAGCGACATAAGCCGATACATATGAAAAGAATTTTTTACGACGCAAACTGGTTTCCCGCAATTCCTCGGCTTGCATAAACGGAACACCACATTGATTCACAATCAGGCCGTCTCCAGTTAAAATTCTGGCTGCATTTCGATAAAAATCATCCGTAAATAAAACTTCACCAACACCAATTGGATCAGTGCTATCCACAATTATAACATCAAAACTTTCCTTTGGCGCATCGGCAACATACTGGATACCATCCCCAATAATCACTTCCGCACGTCGATCATTCCAGCAATCTTTTGAAATTTCAGGCAGAAATTCCTTGGACAGAGCGACAACATCCCCATCAATCTCCACCATAACCGCCTTTTCAACTGTTTGATGCTGTAAAACCCGACGTAAAACCCCACCATCTCCAGCACCAATAATCAGAACACGCTTTGCATTGCCATGTGTCAACAAGGGAACATGAACAAGCATTTCCTGATATACAAATTCATCTTTTTCAGTAATCTGGGTCACGCCATCCAGGAATAAAACCTTGCCATATTCTTCATTTTCAATAATGCGTATATCCTGAAATAAAGATTTTTTATGCACGATTTCCCTATCAGCACGGAAGCTCTGTTTCCAGGCCGGATACAACGTTTCATCAACCCATTTAAAAGACATTAAATTCTGCTTTCACCTTTATTGAATGACAAAAAAAACTGGACAATATTCTTTTGTCCAGTGTTTGTTACTGCTATAGAAATACCGTTTTTCTATAAATTTTCTTTCCCACGCCTCTGTTCGTCCAGTACAATTCTTTCAGGTTTAAAGAAATGTTGTAAAACAGGAATGGCAAGATACGGATCACAAGAACCACACATGAAAATGTCCAGAGCAGCAAAATTCCGTTCTGGCCAGGTATGAATGGAAATATGGCTTTCCGCCAAAACAACAACACCAGAAACCCCACCATTCGGTGAAAAATGATGAAAATGACTGTGTAATATCGTGGCCCCAGCTACAACAGCAGCTTCACACAAGATGCGATCAATCTCTTCTGGATTATCCAGATTGGTTGCATCCCACAAATCAACAAGAAGATGCGTTCCTGCAAAACGCATACCATCTTTAACAATAAAATAATCTTTACGATCTTCCATATTTTCTGAAAAATCAATTGAAACCTGGTTATTTCTCGGAGTTTCCGAGACCATCCCCAGTTGAGCAAGTCCGTTCATCACGTACCCCTAAACCAGTAGACGGCCTGTTGGGCAATATGCCCCCTTGGGCCAAAGAATAAAGTGAAACTAGAACATACATAAACTTCAATCAGAAACGAACCCTGTTCTAGTAATCAAACAGAATTTGTCCTAATCAATAATATATCATATATTCCGCGAAATAACGACCACCGTTATATTTAGGTTAGTATATGACCCCTTCACTAACGAATCTCAAGTTTTTTTTTATATTTTTTCAAAAAAATATTTTTTTTACATTTTTAGACCCAAAATCTTGTTTTTATTAATTTACCCACTATTTTTTAAAATTTATTTTTTTTACTTGGCGAAATAGTTACTCGCTATTATAAAGCTCTAATAAAAGTAATTTAGGCTACTTTATTATTCCATATCTATAGCAGGTGCATAATGAATACGTTACCGCTTGATAAAAACTATCGCCCTTCTGAAGATGAGGAATTCATGAATCCTCGTCAGCTTGCATATTTTAAAAAGAAATTGGAAGATTGGCGGGATTCTCTTTTGCAAAATTCAACTGAGGCCCTTAATCATCTCTCAGAAGACAAAAATGTTGATATTGATCTCAATGACCGGGCCAGTTCTGAAACAGACCGCGCAATTGAGCTGCGTACTCATGACCGGGCCAGAAAACTGCTTGCAAAAATCAATAACGCACTTCAGAAAATTGAAGATGGTTCTTATGGCTATTGTGAGGTAACAGGAGAACCCATCAGTTTGAAGCGGCTAGAGGCCCGCCCCATCGCCACTCTTTCCATTGAAGCTCAAGAACAGCATGAGAGAAAGGAACGCGTTTATCGAGATGACCAACCAATTGACTAAACCATGACTTATTTTCCATTTCAATTAAATAAATGGAAAATAAATTTCATATATTATCCAATAATCGTACACTTCCCAGTTTTACCGCTGCAATAAGACGTGCATTATCATTCCACTTGGTTATTTTCTGTAGAGAATTTCCATCAACCGCACAAAAATAATCCACTTTAAACTCTTTTTTTTCCAATGCCTCTATTGCGTTTGATAAAATAAGTGAAATATTACCTCCACTTTTTAACTTTAGATAAGCCTCTTGTAATATTTTATACAAAAACGGTGCTCGCGAACGCTCTTCACTTGTAAGAAAACGATTCCTGGATGATTTTGCAAGACCATCTTTTTCACGCACGATTGGCACATTCACCAAAATAACAGGTAAAAGCAAATCCTTTACCATTCTGTGAATCACCTGAATTTGTTGCCAATCCTTTTCCCCAAAGCAGGCAAATTTAGGTCTGACTAAAGAAAACAATCGATAAACAACGGTTGCAACGCCTGAAAAATGACCTTTACGCAATGCACCTTCCCATTGTAAAGCTGGTCCACCTATCTCAATACGCGTGTCAAAACCTTTTGGATAGATATCCTCGACTTTTGGAAACCACACTATATCGACCTGATTTTGTTCAAGCAAATGAACATCCTCTTTTTCAAGTTTAGGATATCGAAGAAAATCCTCTTTCTGATCAAATTGTAAAGGATTGACAAAAACACTTACAATGCAATGTTTGGCTATTTTCTTGGCTTTCTTTACCAAAGCAAGATGACCCTCATGTAAAGCTCCCATCGTTGGAACAAAGGATACATCAATCATGTCCAAATGCCCTCTCTCCCTTAAAAACTCGTTCAAATCATGGGTAATAATCATATCTTCCCCTATTTCCCTAGTATATTTATGTAATACGTTTTTTAATAATAATTTTAAAATTCATGACAGTTTAGTCAGGATAACAACGATTCCTTTCCTTATCGTAAAATGAAGATGTTTTAAAGCCACAGTTTGTTTTGAATAACATTATTTACGAAAGAAAAATCATTTCAAAAAGACTAATTATCAGAGATAATATATTCATTTCTTAATCTTTTTAACATTCAAGATGATTTATTAAAATGATCCGTAAAATTATCTCGGTTTTTTTCCTTACGTTTCTTGTCGCCTGTGGTGGACCACCAAATAACCCCCGTATAACACCAACTCAACAAACAGCATCATCGCAAAAACCGGTCGGATATTATTATAATGACCGTGTTCCAGATTTTGCAGTTAGAAATTATGAACCTTTTTCCCGCCAGGAAGTAGTAGCGTTAACCTTACGCGAATGGCGCGTATTTAACCAACCCATTGCCGATGAAGATCCCCTTCAGCGTCCTGAACCAACAAGTCCGGATGTAAAGGCTGAACGTTCATCCGGTTTATGGCAACGGGTGGGTGAATATTGGTGGATCGGTATGGATCCCGGCATGAAAGAAGGAAGTTATACTGGAAAACATAATAGTAATGGAACCGTTTTCAACTTTATCAACGATGGAAATTATGCCTGGTCCGCGGCTTTTATCTCTTATATCATGAGAATTGCAGGTGCAAATGACCGTTTCCCCTATTCACCCAATCATTCAACCTATATTAATGCAGCCGCTTCTGGAACATCTCCTGTCTTAAGGGGGCATGATCCAGCCACTTATGCACCAAAACTGGGTGACATGATTTGTACCGCCAGAGGTAAAAGCCGGAACACTATCCGTTTTAATACACTTCCCACAACATACGGATTTCCTGCACATTGCGGTATTGTCGTTATGACAAACCAGAACATGCAACCTTTTGGCAAGGAAATCAGTATTATTGGCGGCAACGTAAATGATTCCGTTGCATTGACCCATGTACCTGTTGACACTCAGGGCATGATATCCAATGCAAATGGTGCAAGCTATGACTATCGTTATCCCTGGTGTATTGTCATTGAAATCGTATATGATGCAGAGGCAAGCCCTTCTACAAATATGTGAAAATTATTTAAGATTTTTTCGTGAAAGGTAAATTATCTGCTAGCCAACCAGCAATTGTCCCCCTTACTCCATTGACATTTGCTGGCCCTTCAAAACCTTCTTTTATATTGTAAACATTTTTATAGCCTTCATCTTTTGCCAAGATTGCAGCGATTCGACTTCGTCCTCCCATAAGACATAGGAATAATAAAGGCCGATCTAATTGCGTTACGGTTTTTTTCAACTCCCGTATAAAATTCACATTTCTATTTCCCATCCTGTCTTGTAGGCTAATCTTGATAACTTCCTTGCCTAGAGATGATAACTCTGGATAGCCGACCTGTTCCCACTCCTTCGGCGTTCTGACATCAATTAACAGAGCCTGCCCATCCTTTTTTAACAAATCCCAAGCCTCTTTAGGCTTTATTTCTGGTATCATGATAATCTATCCTTTACTTTAATTTAATTGATTTTCACTATAAAATGGTTTCCAAAAGAAAAAACATCATTACTCAAAGTTTTGTTAATAAATAATATTTGCCTTTAATCACGTTATCTATTCTGACCAGATTTTAACTTTTCTTGTTTTTGATATCTTATGGAACAAACTATACATCTTTTAATAATTGATGATGATCACGAAATTGTAGATCTGCTCTCTCAATTCTTGCAAAAACATCATTTCAAGGTTTCCTATGCATATAATGGGGAGCAAGTGCGCCAAATTTGGAAAAACAATCATTTTGACCTTGTGATTCTCGACCTTATGCTACCTCAGGAAAGTGGTTTCGAGATAGCCCATTGGTTAAGAAAAAAAGCTGATATTCCTATCATTATGTTAACCGCTATGGGAGACGAAGCAGATCGGATTATCGGGCTAGAACTAGGTGCCGACGATTATATGGCAAAACCTTTCAACCCAAGAGAATTACTGGCCCGTATCCATGCCGTTTTGCATCGTTCACAACGTAAACAATTCGCTCACAACCCCTACATACAGAAAATCATCCAGTTTGGAGACTGGAAGGTCAATTTACTTCACAGACAGCTACTGAATCCTCAAAATGTTGAGGTTTCCCTGACAAGCAAGGAATATGACCTGTTAATTGCTTTAATCGAACATGCCCCAGAAATTGTTACCCGGGAAACTTTATCCGAAATTCTATATGGGCATCAGCTTCCTTCCACCGATCGTACAATTGACGTTACATTAAGCCGATTGCGTCGAAAACTGCAAGATGACAGCCGCCAGCCAAAAATAATTAAAACCGTTCACCGAGGGGGCTATTTGTTGGCCCTACCCATTCACTATGTCACAACATAAACCAAGAAAGTGGCATTTATGGCCCTATTCTCTAGCAGCTCGTACAGCCTTGATCTTAATCATTGGGATGGGTTTGATCGAGGCATGTGGCTTGTTAATCAATACTTTGGATCGGCTAGATTTCAATCGCCTCACCCAAGAACAGGAAGCTGTAAATCGCGCAACAGCTATTTATCGTGATATTTCGGAAGTCGATAGCAAGGATCGGTCCGATGAGATTAATGATCTAGATCCAATACATGGATTTACCATTTTTCTTTCAAACGAACCCAATCTTAAAAATGTCAATCTCCCTTCCCCTAAATTGGAACAAACTGTTTCCCACCTTCTTACAACAATCTTGTTCCCACCCGAATTACGTCCAACCAAAATTATTGCCACCTCTGATCCAGACAAACATAAAAATGCAATCGCATTTCAGTTACCAGATGATAAACAATGGTTAAACATCATATATGAATTAACCACACCAAACCCTTTCAAATCAGCAACGTTTCCGATCAGCTTTTTTATCATGGCAACAGCAACAAGCCTGCTTACTTTGTGGAGTGTTCGACGATTAATTGCCCCTGTCAGTACATTAGCCGCAGCAGCGGGAAGGCTGGGACAAGATGTCAATGCCACTCCTCTTGTTGAATCTGGACCAGAAGAAGTTGCCCAAGCCGCACGGGCATTTAACGATATGGCACGGCGTATAAATCGTTTTGTAAATGATCGTACACAACTTCTTTTGGCAATTGGTCATGATCTGCGCACACCGATTACACGATTGAAATTAAGATCTGAATTTATCAATGATAAACATTTACAAAAAAAATTTATCTCAGATCTTGATGAACTTGAAAAAATGATTGATGCGACCCTGGCATTCGGACGTGACAATACGCATCATGAACCTGTTATCAATCTTGATTTAACAAGCCTGATTGAAACCCTTATCCATGAATTACAGGAAACCCATCCGGATAAAATTGATCAAATCCGTCTTCACCATCCCTTACCCAGTTATACAATCAAGGCTCGTCCGATCAACCTAAAAAGAGCCCTACAAAACCTAATGAATAATGCGCTTAATTATGGAGGGAATGTTACTGTATCGCTAACCTCAAAACCTCCCTTCCCATCACTTTATAACCAGAAAGACAAACATGTCTTCATATTGATCGAAGATGATGGACCCGGATTGAAACAGGAAAATCTTGAATATGTTTTTGAACCCTTTGTCCGTATGGAAACAAGCCGCAACCGTTCTACAGGAGGGACTGGACTGGGACTTTCAATCGCAAGAAATATTATTCGCGGACAAGGTGGAGATATTACTTTACATAATCGTATTCCTCATGGATTATGTGCAGTCGTTATGCTTATAGAATAACTTTCCCGAAACGAATTTCGTTACATTAACCTCAATCTATACAAATATAAAACATTTATTTATTTTATGCTCAAACATCTTTATGCACGCGCCTTACAACTCGCCGCAAGTCAGTACGCGATATTCTGGCTTATGCTAACCGCGTTTTCCGAGGCAAGCTTTTTCCCAATACCGCCGGATATTCTCCTTTGTCCAATGATTCTCGCTAAACGATGCAAAGCATGGCTATATGCAACAGTTACAACTTTAAGTAGTGTTGTCGGAGGGTTATTAGGATGGATAATAGGTGCTTTTTTACTTCATTATCTTGCAATGCCCATCATTCATTTCTATCACGCAGAACAGCAACTCATCAATTTGCAGGATAAATTCAATACATATGGCGTATGGATTATTCTAATCAAAGGATTAACACCGATCCCCTATAAATTCATCACCATTACTGCCGGTGCGGCACATTTTGCCCTGATACCCTTCCTGCTCGCAAGTTTAATTACCCGAGGCTCCCGTTTTTTCCTGGAAGCTGTTCTACTTTATTTTTTTGGGTCATCTATTCAGGATTTTATTGAAAAGCGATTAATATGGGTAACCAGTTTTATCTGCTTATTGCTTATATCGGGTATCATCGCTTTTAAATATATCTAACTATAACATTTATTTCTTGATTTTCAGACCTTTTTGTAATGCCTTGACATATTCCTTAACTTGTTGGTCAGATAAAACAAACCCAAGTGGACCAAACCCTGGATGTTGAAAAGCAAGCAAAGTTTCTGCTTTTTCAATATTCTTCTGAATTGCCCATTTGGTTTGATATGCAGGTTTGATCTGCGCCCCGGTTATTTCAGCTATTTTTTGACCTTCTGCCATCATCCATCGAACAGATCCCAAAGCTTGGATAAGATTGTCCAGTTCCAGCTGATTTAATTCTAATTGACCGGTTACGCCACTATCAGGTGAAAAAGTTAAAATTGTTTTTTTACGGTCTTCCGTAATCCGTATATTCACATCAATAGCCATTTGTAACCCTCTTTATCCCTCTAAAATATTTTATATCTATAAAATTTAAATTAATGAATAGCTTTCCCCCCCCATATCCACCAAGAATATTTTGAGGATAAAATCTCCGCCGCTTTTTGTGCTTGCTCAACCGTTTCAAATAATCCAAAACAAGTTGCACCCGATCCACTCATTCGTGCCAAGCGACAGTGGGGTAACATCTTAATTTCTTCCAAAACTTTTTCAATTTTAGAATTTAGTAAAATAGCAGGCTCCTGTAAATTATTATCATAGGTCGTTATATCATGAATAAATGAATTAACATTATCGAAACTATTTTTCAAATTAACTTTGTCAAAAAAAGAAGATTGACGCTTCTTAAACACTTCCGCCGTTGACACCCCTTCTCCATGATTCACTAAAATCATGCCAAAAGAGGGAATTTCTATATCCCTTGAAATGACTTCACCAATTCCCTGCATGCGTTGTGTGACCGGATTAAGACAAACGGGAACATCTGCCCCCAATTGTAATGCAATCTTCTGTAATGAATCATTGTCAATTACAAGATTCCAATAACGCATCAATAACCGTAAAGTAGCCGCTGCATCTGAAGATCCACCACCAATTCCTGAAGCAACAGGAAGATTTTTAATCAGTTGGATTTTAACAGGCTTTAAAGGTTGTTTTGTACATGCTGCAAGTTTATAGGCTGCTTTAACAATCAGGTTATCATCCTGATTTTCCTGAGATAACTGCGATACAAATTGCCCCGTTATTTCAAGCTCGACAAGTCTGTCCTCTTTACCTGAAACTGGAAACAGGATCAATTCATCCCCTACATCAGGAAAAACAACCAGACTATCCAGAATATGATATCCATCAGGACGTTTGTCCGTCACATGCAAAAAAAGGTTTATTTTAGCGTACGCTTTTTCTATAAACATTGAATCTTTTTTCAAATAGTGAAATTACCTAGTGGTGAGAGGACAAGAATTTATTTTTTTTGGCTTTTTGTAATGCATTCAATATTAAATTTCTATTTTCAGGATTTGGATTGCAAGTCAAGGCTACATTCCATTGATTAATCGCCTCTTGATAGCGTCCAACCTTCCAATAGGCAACCCCCAGATGGTAATTTAATTCAGGATCCTGTGGAATGGTCTCGGCAGCCAGCTCCAACTGTTGTATGGCTAAAGCTGTTTGATTATTCAAAACCATAATCCAGCCTAAACTATCACGGATTGCCCCTTCATCCGGTGCAATATCAATGGCTTTCTGTAGCATTATCTGGGCTTTCTGCAAGTTTTTATGTCTTAGTGCCCATGAATAGCCCAGATAATTCAATAAAATTGGCTCATTTGGTGCCAATTTTAATGCCATTTGTAGATCCTGTTCAGCTTTTAGCCATTGTTTTTGTTTTTCATAAGCAACCCCTCTTATGAAAAACATTGTCCAATCATATTTAGTTTTGTTTTTCTTTAACTGAATGACTTTACTGTAGATTTGAATGGTTTTTGGATAATTTTTCTGATCAAAATAAATATCACCCAACGTTTGCCATAAACTAATTTCTTGTGGGTAATCCTTTAACAATTCTTCCAAGGATTTTTCCGCCCGAGAATAATGTTTTAATAATGCATCATAACGGGCAAGTTGTAACTGTATATTGGTCTTTAACGGATCATCCGGATTAACGGGAAATAAGATTTTACGGGCCTGTTCAGGGTGTTTTTGTTCCGCAAGAATGCCCGATAACATAATTTTGGCTTCAGAAAGATTTGGATTGAGCTGTAAAGCAAACCGTAAAAATATCTGTTCAGTATGAAGGGCAACCTTATACGAAATTTTAGCCTCTCTGTCATTTTCATCAACAGTCTGATTGGCCAAATCCTGCTGAATCAGGGAGGCCATTGCCAAGTAAACCTGAGCAACCGCCCCTTGAGCATCATGCACTGGAAATTGAGAAAGATTGCGACGTAAATTATTTTTTGAAATGGATAAAAAAGGCAAAATATCAGTCAAATTATCGACCATTGCCTCCGCTTTTCCAGCCCGATGATGCTGATAAAGCCAATTTCCATAAGCCCGCATTAACAGCAGATCCGCCCCGGGAAAAACCCGGTAGGCTTTTTCAAATAAAATGCCAGCTTTTTTATCATGATGTGATAAAGTTTCCGCAACGCCATAATGAATTAGAAAAACTCCACTAATAGGCGTATTAATTCCTTTTTCAAACAGAGCGTTTGCCTGATCAATCTGACCAGCACCATATAGGCACCATGCTTGCAACAATAAAAACGTCATCTGACCCAATGGATCACCAGGAGGAGAAGTAAAATATTTTAATGCCTCTTTCCAGTTTCCCTTAACAATTGCATCATTTCTTAATACCAGGGCGGAAATTGGATCCTTATCTTCTTGTTTTGCCAAATTTACTGCGGCTGGATTGCCGACGATCACACTATAGTAAAATGCCCTTTCACGTGCATCCGTGTTTTTTAGATCATGATCAAACACATTATTATAAAATTTTGCAGCGGTCACATTATCATCGGTCTGCGCCGCATAATAGGCAGACAGATAATCCCCGTACCCGCCCCTTTGATGCACCAGGGGAACAACAGGCTCTGGATCCTTTACAATTACGGACGCTTTGGATATCGAGCTCATCCCAGCAATTAGAGAAAAAGATAAAAGCATGGTGCGTAGAAAGCGTGGGCATTGCATAATCACTATCTTCTCAATAAACTGAAATCTTAGTATATAAGGTTTCGTTAACCATCATTATATTCATCGTAATCTAAAATGTATGACCATTTATCATTGTTACAGCTATATTCTGAATGGGGTATAGATGAAAATTTAACTTCAGTAAGTATCAACCATTTAGAAAATAGAAAACCTATTCCTACTCTTCCTTTACCTAAAAAACAATCTGTTTCAACGAAAATTATAACAAAAACAAATCGACACTCCGCTTTTCAAACCAATAGTTTACAAGAAATAAACCAGGCTATCCTGGAATTCAAAGACTGTTCGCTTAAAAACACAGCCATGAATACAATACTTTCTGTTGGAGATCCAAAATCCCATATTTACATTATCGGGGATGTTCCCGATGCCGATGAAGATCGTAGCGGAAAGGTTTTCGCAGATACGGGAAATTTCTGGCTTGAACAGATGCTTAATAACATCGATATTTCTCTTGATGCTTGTTTTCGTATTCCGCTTGTTCCATGGCGCCCCCCAGGTGGACGACAAATATCAACGAATGAATTAGAACTTTGCCTACCTTTTTTATATAAATTACTAATCCTGTATCAACCCAGATATATCCTGACAATTGGACAATTACCCGCTAAGACCTTACTAAAAACCCCAGTCAATTTTAACCAGCTAAAAAATCAATGGCATTCATTCACATACTCTGGAATTCCTAACCCCATCCAACTTTTTCCATTACACCATCTTTCCCAAATTAACATTAATGCCAAGATCCGCCAGGTAACCTGGAAAAATCTCCTTTACATTCGTGCCACCATAGATAAAAACACTTGATTGAAACATTATATATATTTCAGCGATAATATTTAATTACCTAAAATAAATAACTCTTGAATTACATGACACTCTTTCCTAATTAATATGTATTATGCAAGGGACAAACATTCTTTCCCCTTTGGCTGTCCGGGCTTTATTGGCAAGCGCAGCCTTGTTTGCAGGCGTATCAACTGTATCCATACGGGCAACTACGCCAAAACAGTTAGATCAGCGTGAAGAAACAATCATTACACAAGCTAGAAATATTATTCGAAATGGTAATGGTCGTGTCAGCTTTCCTCGTCCGTTAAATTCAATGGATGAACAGCGTATTCGCTATATATTTGATCTACAACGCAAAGGGGATTTCAAAACGGCTCAATCTGAAACAATTCAGATTTCAGACAATTTGTTGCTCGGCGATATTCTTGCCGAGCGTTACCTAAACCCACATTTTTTACCAAATACAGGGCAATTAAAGTTATGGCTGAAAAATTTTGCATCTTATCCTGATTCACCTGATATTCAAAAGCGTCTGAACAATCTTGGCGCTATTAAAGTATCAATTCCCCTCAATCAGAATCTACCTATTGATAACAACAATAATGTCATGGCTTATTTGCAAAGCCTTGATCATCTTAATTTCGAAACCAATTCCTTCAAAAGAAATCCTTTGTTGGATCAAACTGTTCGTGAACGCAGCGCATCAGGTTGGCAGGGAGCGAAAAGTGCCTTGCAGCTTATTCAACAGACACGCGGAATGAATAATCTATATGCCGCACAATTACAGGCAGAAATAGCTCAACAGCTCTTTGCAATGAATTATTCAGATCATGCCTATCAACTGGCTAAAAATGCGTTTAAATCATCCAATTACCGCATTGGTTTGGCTGGATATGTCGCTGGATTAATTGCCTGGAAAAATAATGATCTTGATCAATCCTTGAAATTTTTTGCACAGGCTTCAAAGGCAGATATTATCACTACCAATATTAGAGCAGGTACTTATTTCTGGGCTGCACGTTCATGTCTAAGAAAGGAAAATAAACAGGAATATATTATCTGGTTGCGCAGATCGGCTTCGTTTGTGCATACCTTTTATGGTATTTTGTCCAACCAGATTCTAAAAGAAAACGATCATGATACTTCAACAGAGAAAACTGATTTTCATCCTTTACTAAATTTCCTTAAATTTTCTTCTACAACACTTTCTCAAGTGGATATCAACACTATTGAAGCCACTGCTGAGGGAAAAAGGTTTTTTGCCTTACTACAAGTGGACGAAAAAAAACGAGCTGAGATTATTTTAAAACAGATATGGATAAAAAATAGAAAGAATCTTGCCCTTTTGCATTCCATTCAATTGATTGCAAAAACCATAGGCGCAAACGATTTATCTAAACAGCTTGTTGAGATAATTTTACAAAATGAAAATCTTCTCGACCACAATAAAAGCTTACCCTTACCCAATTTACATCCAAGGAATGGCTACAAAATTAATCCGGCACTTATCTATGCGTTGATCCGTTTAGAATCAAATTTCAATAGCAAGGCTGTTTCGAATACAGGGGCACGTGGCCTAATGCAAATCATGCCTATGACAGCAAAATATATTGCAAAACAAAAAAATAACGTATCGATTCATCGTTTGGATGAACTGCAAAATTCCGCTTTAAATTTGGAAATCGGTCAATTATACCTTATCCATTTATCAGGACTTTATAACAAGAAAAACTATGATATGCTTCCAAAAGGGGGAAGCCTTATTCATATGCTGGCCAGTTATAATGCCGGACCTGTAATAACATCAAAATGGTTGAATTCAGCTGAGAATAACCAAGATCCATTACTGTTCATGGAAACAATTCCCATCAAGGAAACAAAAAACTATTTGCATAAAGCACTGACTTTTCTTTGGATTTATTCTGATAAGCTTGATTTACCCTCTCCTTCCTTAAAGGCTCTGGCTCAAAACAAATGGCCTAAATTTACAAATGAAGTAAAATTGGCCCAAGTCATTACATTACATTAAAAAAAGCCCTTTTCTTAAAAAAGAAAAGGGCTTTTTAAATACCTACTAGTTTTTTGCCACAGGTTGTCGGCTTGCCTTTACACGAGTAACCCGACGATTTTCCATCTCCAAAACCTCAAAAAGCCAACCTGAAAAAACAACCTTGTCACCTGTAACCGGGACTCTTCGTAAAAGTGCCAAAATCAATCCGGCGACCGTATGATAACTTCCTTCCGCAGGTAAATCTCCTAAATCCAGCTGATCCCTGACTTCATCGACCTGAGTCGTCCCTTCCAGTAAATATTCATTACTTATCCCTGACTCAAGACGGGGGGCATCCAGAGACTGATTAATTTCACCTACAATTATTTTAAAAATATCCGAAACCGTTACAATTCCCTCAAATGAGCCATATTCGTCAAGAACCAGTAATATTCCTAACAAATCACCCCTCAATCGTTCCAGAGCGTCCAAGGCAGACATACTATCCGGAACAACAAGAGGACGCTGTAAACAGGCATTAATTGACAAGCTGTTTTTATGTAAAAGCTGGCTAAACAAATCATTAACCAAAACCACACCAACAGGATTATCAATTCCATTTTCACAAACAACCAATCGTGTATGTGAAATATTGTACAAAGCCTGTTTCAATTTGTCCCCTGAAATAGAACGATCAATCCATATAATTTCATTCCTTGGACGCATAACAGCCCTGACAGGTCGGTCAGCCAGTCGTAGCAAACGTTCAATCATATCCCGTTCTTCAACTTCCAGCACACCAACCTTGGCACCCTCGGCAATGTAGGCCCTTAATTCCTCTTCTGTTACAGAGACAGAAACTTTATTATGTCTTCTTAATAATTTCAAAACGCATTCAGAGGATTTACTGAGGACCCAAACTGCAGGAGAGGCAATCTTTGATATAATTATAAATAGCCAGGACAGGCGGACAGCAATGACCTCAGGCTCTAGTAACGCCAGCTGCTTTGGAACCAGCTCCCCAAAAATTAGCATAAAAAAAGTAATAACCAAAACAACGATAAGAATCGACAAGTCATCTGCCCAGATTTTGATTAACGAAAATTGTTCAAGCCAATGCCTTAGACAATTTTCAATACGGGATCCCCCAAAAGCTCCCTCAAATATTGAAACAAGCGTAATACCAACCTGAATAGTGGGTAAAAAACTTTGTGGTTTATCAATTAATCGTAAAGCCCCTTCAACACCCTTCACCCCTTGATGTTGCATCGCAACCAGCCGGGCTTTTCGGCTTGATATTAAAGCAAGTTCGCCCATAGCGAAAATACCATTCAAAAAAATCAAGCATAAAATAACAATAATTGAAACAAGCATTTACTTAAATCCAATAAATGTAATCATAATAAAAAACAGAAATTACAAAAATAATCTAACAAAATTGTTACTAATAAAAAATAATAAATCTGTTATACTTATTTTTACTTTGAGTATGATTTAACATTTTTATTTTTATTTCTGTAATAAATTTGTTCCTTACACAACTATTAAAAAAGGCAAGCTTGAAAAACTAAGCTTGCCTTCCCTTTTATTCCACAAAAGATACCAATGTATAATCAGGCTTCCTGAACGGCCACCTTTTTAACACGACGAACTGCTGTCCGTTTTTTAACTGAATCCTTAGGCAGTTTCTTCATTAATTCCGCCACCTGTTCATTATAATCATATTTTGCCTGTCTCTGTTGTGACAAATCTATTTCGGGTGCCATCACACCTTCAACCTTAGGCCCTGTTAAAGCAACCTGAGCAATATGCCATGGACGTTTGATCGCATCCTTAACAGCGGTAGCTTCATATCCGGAATGAACCATGCAATTGGCGCATTTTTCGTAATTGCCCGTACCGTACTGATCCCATTGAGTTTCATTCATCAATGCTTCAAACGTCGGTGCATAACCTTCTCCCAACAGATAGCATGGACGTTGCCATCCAAAAACTGTTCTTAAAGGCTTACCCCAAGGAGTACAGTGATATTGCTCATTTCCAGCCAGAAAATTCAGGAATAATGGAGATTGCGTGAAACGCCATTTATGTCCCTTTCCCAATCTGAAAATTTCACGAAATAATTTTTTGGTATTTTGACGGTTCAGGAAATGTTCTTGATCTGGCGCCCTTTCATAGGCATAGCCAGGAGCAGTCATAATACCATCAACCCCCAACTCCATAACACTGTCAAAAAATGCCGCTACACGATATGGATCGGCATTATCAAACAGGGTGCAGTTGATTGAAACCCTGAACCCTTTAGACTTGGCAAGTTTTATTGCTGAAACGGCACGATCGTAAACCCCCTGCTGACAGACAGAAGCGTCATGCATGGACTTGTCACCATCCAAATGAATATCCCATGAAAAGAATGGAGATGGTTTATAATCGTCAATCTTTTTTTCAAGCAACAATCCATTAGTACACAGATATACATACCGTTTACGAGCGATCAATCCCTCAATAATCTGTGGCATTTCCTTATGCAACAAGGGTTCACCCCCTGCAACTGCCACGACAGGGGCACCACATTCAGCATCAGCATCCAAACATTCCTGCACACTCAATCGCTGATTCAATATCTCAGCAGGATAATCAATCTTTCCGCAACCAGAACAGGCCAAGTTACAACGTAATAAAGGCTCCAACATCAAAACGAGTGGATATTTTTCACGTCTTTTTAGATGTTGTTTAACAACGTAGCTACCGACTCGTACTGCCTGCATCAGAGGAACAGCCATTTATCTAAGCTCCCAAACCGGTTTAACCGATATTAACATATAACAAATGCGTCATTCATAAGATAAATGACCCTTAACAACAAGAAAAAAATATTATTAGTAAAAAACGTACTTTACGACAAAAACGTTTTATTTTAAATTTCAAAAGCCTTGCCGTCTCTCTTTTTCCTTCTTTAAAGTAACAATTTACTTCATAGATGTGTTCCTCAAGCAACAAATTTAATATCTCGTTTGAAAAAAAAGATAAAATCAGCCATAAAAGCTTAATAAAAAAGTGTAATATATTGTTCGCTTTTTATCCTTTTTTATTCATGAAAGGTGATAGATTTTACATAACGTGTATTTGAATATCATCTAAACTCGAGTATAAGCTAAAAAACTTAACATTTATATTAAGCTATTATGTAACAGTTACGGACGAAATATAACATGGATGAACAAACCGAAACGCCTAAGAACAAAGAAAATCTTATGGAAAATGAATCGGCTAATCATTTAAAATCCATTCCTACTTATGGACGTTTCCCTTTATTAGACCGCGTTCATACCCCAACAGATCTCAAAAACCTTTCCATTGAACAGCTAGAACAGCTAGCCAAGGAATTACGTGCCGAAACAATAGATGTCGTTTCCACAACAGGTGGACATTTAGGGGCCTCTTTGGGTGTGGTTGAACTTACTGTTGCATTACATGCTGTTTTTGATACACCAAATGACTCACTAATATGGGATGTTGGTCATCAGGCTTATCCCCACAAAATATTAACTGGTCGTCGTGAATTTATTCGTACATTACGTCAACCTGGAGGATTATCAGGCTTTACAAAACGTTCAGAAAGTATATACGACCCTTTCGGAGCCGCCCATTCCTCAACCTCGATCTCGGCAGGATTGGGTATAGCTGTTGCAAACCATTTTAAGGCCAAAAAAGATCCAGCATATGATGAACGCAGTGTCATAGCGGTAATCGGTGACGGATCCATTTCAGCTGGTATGGCCTATGAGGCCATGAATAATGCTGCAGTTGCTGGGCCAGGTGCAGAACGATTAATTGTCATCCTGAACGATAATGAAATGTCCATTGCCCCACCTGTCGGTTCAATGTCCGTTTATCTATCGCAGCTTCTCTCGTCACGTCATTTCTTGGGGCTAAGAGATCTTGCCGCCAGAGTTGCCAGCAAATTACCCGAGAGTCTTGAAAAAAAGGCAAAACGGGCCGAAGAATATGCCCGTGCTTTAATGACGGGCGGGACATTGTTTGAGGAACTAGGTTTCTATTATGTGGGACCAATTGATGGACATAATTTACAACAACTGGTTCCTGTCTTAAGAAATCTGCGCGATGCCGAACATATCGGTCCAGTGCTTTTACATGTCGTAACCCAAAAGGGACATGGATATAAACCAGCTGAATCTTCAGGCGATAAATATCATGCTGTCTCCAAATTCAATGTCATAACAGGAAAACAGAATAAAGGACCGCCCGGACCACCATCGTATACCTCGGTTTTCAGTAATGAACTACTGAAATGCGCTGAAAAAGATGACAAAATTATTGCCATAACCGCTGCGATGCCATCTGGTACAGGATTAGACAAATTTGAACAGAAATTTCCTGAACGTTATTTTGACGTCGGCATTGCTGAACAACATGCGGTTACATTTGCCGCAGGTCTGGCAACCGAGGGGTTAAGACCTTTCTGTGCTATATATTCCTCTTTTCTGCAACGTGCCTATGATCAAGTCATGCATGACGTTGTCCTGCAGAATTTACCTGTTCGTTTCGCCATTGATCGCGCTGGACTGGTTGGAGCTGATGGGGCAACCCACGCTGGTACCTTTGATATTGCATATTTGGGATGTCTACCAAATATTGTTATCATGGCTCCCAGCAATGAAGTTGAATTAGCTCATATGACAGCAACCGCAGCAGCTTTTGATGAAGGTCCAATCGCCTTCAGATATCCACGTGGCCCTGGTATTGGTCTTTCTTTACCAGCAGAAAGTCAAATTCTTCCAATTGGTAAAGGAAAAATCATTCAGGAAATGGGAGAGCAAACCGGTGATGAAAAGGGGGGAATTGCCATCTTGTCTTTCGGAGCCCGTTTGACAGAATGTTTAAAAGCTGCCGAAACCCTTAAACAATATGGACTGCCCCCTACAATTGTCGACGCTCGTTTTGCTAAGCCTCTTGACAAAGGATTAATTGATCAGCTGGCTAGAAACCATAAGGTTCTTATCACTATTGAGGAGGGATCAACAGGCGGATTTGGAGCATTTGTCATGCAACATCTTGCCCAGAACGGTCTTTTAGATCATGTAAGGTTCAGGCCAATGGTTCTACCTGATTATTTCATTAACCATAATACCCAAACCGCGCAATATATTGAGGCAGGTTTAGATGCTCCATCTATTGTCAAAACCGCTTTAAAAGCTTTAGATGTACCTTTGGAAATTTAAATATAAAAAGTTTAGGTAGATTCAACTATGAAATTTCATCGTTATATCCTGTTATGCAGTGTTACAGCCTTTATAGGCTTTAATTCTCCAATCGCAATTCATGCAAATGATACTGCCGTCCGTCCTGTTTCTGTAACCGGATCTGATACAGAAAATTCCATTAAAACACCTGTTGTCAATCTGTATCGCATCCTAAGCCAACTTCAACAGTCCAAGCAAACCCCTGCTGAAAAAGGCATGACCGCTCTTAGAAAAGTTTTAAATGATTCCTATGATTTCTCTTCAATTTTAAGCAGTACGGTTGGCTATCGTTACGATTCATATTCCGAAGCTGAAAAAGAGCAGCTTTTGCAAGCTTTCACTAATTATACAGTTGCACGGTATTATTCCAGTTTTGCCAAAGAAAAAGGTACGGGATTTAAAATTTTACCAAATGTTAAAAATGCAATGACAAACGATGATAAAATTATTAAAACCAGGGTTGGGGACGCAAGTGATATGGGATCAGCAACAGAAATCAACTATCTGTTGCGTAAAACCCCACAAGGATGGAAAATTGTCGATGTGTTGCTGAATGGTCATATCAGTCAAATCGCCATTCAACATGGTGACTTTAGCTCGACCCTGGCAAAAGGTGGCAGTCAAGGATTGATTGAAATGTTAAACAAGAAAACACAATCCTTCATGTCAAAAAACAACTCCTAATCTAACAGTCTATATGTTTTGGTCCTTACAAACGAAAATTAAATTAACACGGATTTTATCCATTTGTACATTACTGGGGTGCATTCAATCTGGAATCAGCTGTCTGCTTATCTATTTCTTTAAAAAAAAAATCAAAAACAAAAAAAAATATACAGCCCCCTCTTCCCTTCCCCCAGTAACAATCTTAAAGCCTTTGGCTAATGCAGAACCCCTCCTTTATGAGGCTTTACAAAGTTTCTGCGAACAGGATTATCCAGATTTTCAATTAATTTTTGGCGTTCAAGATAGAAAAGATCCTGCAATTAAAATTGTTCATCATCTACAGAATCAATATCCCAATCACGATATTAAACTGGTTATCAATCCAAAAATTCACGGGGTAAACCGCAAAGTATCAAATTTAATAAACATGTTTGCCTACGCAATCCATGACTGTCTACTTATTTCAGATTCCGATATTCACACACCGCATCAGAATTATTTAAGAGAAACCATTCCCTTATTGGATAATGACAATGTTGGACTGATAACCTCTTTATATAGTGGATTACCTTATGAATCCTCTATTGTCCAAATGCTGGCCAGTGCTCATATCAATTATAACTTTATGCCGGGCGTGATACTTTCACGCTATCTGGGCCGTCAGGATTGTTTTGGTGCCTGTGTTGCAATCAAACGATCCATACTTATGAAAATTGGCGGATTAAAAGCTCTGTTACCCTATATTGCAGACGATGCAAAACTTGGAGAGCTTATCAGAAAACAAAATTTAGAGGTTGTTCTTTCACCTTCCATCGTTAAGACAACTGTTTCTGAAAATACTTTTCAAGCTTTATATAAACATGAGTTGCGCTGGAATCGTACCGTTTTTACGGTGGAACCCCTTGGTTTTACATGCTCTTTCATCCAGCTTCCCCTATTCTGGATTTCTCTTGCTGTTTTACTGAACCCTCTGAAAAAAAAATCATGGATTAATTTTTTAAGCTGCTGGATTTTTCAGTCTATTTGTTGTTTAGTAATCAATAAAAAGATTAAACTTGACCTTAAGTTAATTCCTTTCCTGTTACCCTTAAGAGACTGGATCTCGGCTTCTATTATGATGAGAAGTATTTTCAAAGAAGATATTGAATGGCGTGGACAAAAAATGACTTTTAAAAAAAACCAAGGTTCCAATAGTTAAACGATAGTGATAGATAATTGAACCAATTAAGTATTTTTAAACAACCATAATAAAATAGAAAAAATCAAAGGATTAGTTCCATCATGATGAAGACTCTGTTTCTACAACCTCCCTCCTTTGAAGGTTTTGATGGAGGTGCAGGTTCCCGCTACCAAGCCAAGCGCGAAATTAAATCATTCTGGTATCCAACTTGGTTGGCCCAACCGGCAGCCCTTATCCCGAACAGTCGCCTGATTGATGCACCCCCTGCAAGAATGACGATGGAACCCATTCTTGCTGATGTGAAAAACCGTGATCTGGTGATCATGCATACTTCTACCCCATCCTTTTCATCGGATGTCAAGGTTGCAAAAATGCTCAAGGATGCAAATCCTTCCCTCAAAATTGGCATGGTCGGTGCAAAGGTTGCTGTTCAACCCCAGGAAAGTCTCGAAAAGAGCGATGTTATTGATTTTGTAGCCCGGAATGAATTTGACTTTACATTGAAAGAAGTCGCAGAAGGTCGCGATTTCAAAGATATTGACGGCATATCCTGGCGGGATGCGAATGGCAAAATTGTTCATAATAAAAACAGGGCAATAATTGAAAATATGGATTCCTTGCCTTTTGTTACCGAGGTTTACAAAAGAGATCTTCATATTGAAGATTATTTCATTGGATATTTAAAACATCCATATCTTTCCCTATATACTGGCCGTGGATGCAAATCACGCTGCACGTTCTGCCTGTGGCCACAAACAGTAGGTGGACATCGTTATCGTACACGAAGTCCAGAACATGTCGCGGCAGAAATTCGTTTGGCTCAACAATATTTTCCACAAGTTAAAGAATTTTTCTTTGATGATGATACATTTACAGATGATCTTCCTCGTGCGGAGGCAATCGCTCGTGAATTGGGAAAATTAGGGGTGACCTGGTCCTGTAACGCCAAGGCGAATGTTCCCCGTAGCACCTTGAAAGTGTTAAAGGATAATGGGTTGCGCCTATTGCTGGTTGGTTATGAAAGCGGAAATCAGCAAATCCTGCATAACATTAAAAAGGGAATGCGAATCGAGGTTGCACGTGAATTCACAAAAAACTGTCATGAACTTGGAATTAAAATCCACGGCACCTTTATTCTCGGTTTACCAGGAGAGACCAAGGAAACAATCCAGGAAACAATCAAATTCGCCACTGAAATCAACCCTCATACTTTACAGGTTTCCCTAGCCGCTCCATATCCAGGAACATTTCTGCATCAGCAGGCACTTGAAAATGGATGGCTGGATGAAAATAATGCGGAATTGATTGATGAACATGGCGTTCAGATCGCCCCTTTGCATTATCCTCATTTATCTCATACGGAAATTTTTGATAGCGTTGAAACATTTTATAAGAAATTTTACTTTCGCGCTCCCAAAATAGCTTCTATTGTAGGAGAGATGATCACCAGCCCACAAATGATGAAACGTCGCTTACGTGAAGGCGTCGAATTTTTCCAATTTCTACGAGATCGCCATACATCATAATAAACGATAAAGAAATTTTGTGACAAGAAAAATTCTTATTTCAGCAGATGATTTCGGTTTATCTGTCGAGGTCAATGAGGCAATTGAAATTGCACATCGGCAAGGGGTTCTGAGTACTGCGAATCTTATGATTGCAGGCGATGCAGCTGAGGATGCAATCATAAGAGCCAAAAGAATGCCAAATTTGCAGGTTGGATTGCATGTTGTTGTCATTGAGGGAAAATCGATTTTGCCAAAAAGTGAAATTCCACTTCTTGTCGATGAAAATCGTCTTTTCCCCTCACAACAACTTAAAATGGGAATCAACTACTTTTTCAATCAACACATCCGTAGACAACTGGAAAAGGAAATCAGGGCTCAATTTGAAACCTTTAGAAAAACAGGACTGGCTCTTGATCATATCGATGTGCATAAACATATGCATCTTCACCCAACCATTGCTCAGCTTATTATAAAAATCAGTCATGATTATCGGTTGCAACGAATAAGACTTCCCAAAGAACCTGTTAAGATTCTCAGATCCATTGATCAGACAACCAATCTAGATAATACAAATAACTTGCTGGTTTATTATTGGTGCAAACTTCTTGAGGAACAGATCAAAAAAGCCGGGATGAAATCTTTTGATTGGTGCTTTGGCTTATCCTGGTGTGGGCATATGACATTTGACCGTATCCAGAAATTAATCCCGTCCCTACCACAAGGTAATTCTGAATTGTTTTTCCATCCTGCAACCACAAAAACGGGATTATATAATCAACTTATGCCTCAATATGAACCTGAAAAGGAGCTGGAGACCCTCTGTCACCCAGACTTCCCCAAGCTGCTTCAGGAACATGGCATTCATCCAATTACTTGGAAAAACATTTAAAATATCTCAACGGATAGCTGTTTCAATCCAGCCTTTCAATTTTTCTTTTGGTAAGGCTCCTACCTTGGTTGATAAAGGCTGTCCATCTTTGAACAAGATAAGGGTTGGAATTCCCCTAACTCCATAATTTGTTGGCACCTCAGGGTTTTCCTCGACATTAACCTTGGCAACAACTAATTTACCCTGCATTTCCTTTGCTAATTCTTCCAAAACTGGAGCAATCATTTTGCAAGGTCCGCACCATTCCGCCCAAAAATCAACCAGGACGATTTGATCGGATTTCAATACATCCTGTTCAAAACTTTGATCTGTTACTTTTTTAGTAAATTCGCTCATTTCTACCTCATAAATTTTAAAATAATCTTCATATCTACTAAATAGATGACTTTCCTTGATGTCAAATATTATTAAGATTGTCTATATCTGTGCCGGCAAATATTTTTCAAGTAAAGCAATGGGCAATTTCATTATTTTTAGAGCATCTGTCCAAATCAGTAACGGCTCAATTTGATGATATGGATAAATTTCCTTTAATAAGATCCAATAAGATGCCATCTGCCTTAAATAAATTTTGGATACCATTTCAACAGTATCCGGCACTTTTTGACCGGATTTAAAATCACATAGTAAAATTTTATCCGGTAAAATACGCATACGATCAATCTGACCCGTAATGACAAGATCATTGACAATACCTGTTACAGGTTGTTCAACCAAACTATCAGAATCAAACAATTTTTGTAATTCTGGATTATTAATCAACTGGATAACTTGATGAACAATTTTATCCAATTCCTGACCGGATAGTTTAACATTTTCTCGCTTGAACCATTGATATGCCAAGTCATAACGCTTTTCACAAGGGTAATTTGGCAAATATTGTAATAAGGCATGAATGATTCGACCACGATAAAAAGGATCTTTTTTCTTTCTTGTTTTAACCGGTGATATTTTAGAAGGAACCTCACCAAATATTATCCCGTCTGGTCGACTTGGAATATAATGGGGTAATATGACATTTTCATCAGGTAACGCAACAGCCTTTCCTTTTTGTTGCAACCATTTGGGCAAAATTATTGATTTGCTGGATTGATTTCCAAAATCATCCGGTGAACAATTCGTATTGTATGAAAGGGAATTACTTTTATTTTCTATAAAATGATGTGTTCCTTCCCAAATTTCTTGGAAAAAACAGGCCTGCAAATCAGGCAACTGCTTCATCGCCTTTTCACAATAATCATACCAAGTGTTTTCAGTTTTTTTATTTTTGGATTTTTGCCAGCCACAAACCAATAACCATTCACTTGCACGCGTTAAAGCAACATAAAGCAGACGATTGCTTTCCTCGGTATCCAATTGCAATTTAAATGACCTATATTCTTTACTTTCCCTAATATCGCAATTTTTATTTGGAACATATAAAGGGATTTTGATATTCTTTTCCGCATCCTCTTTCCAAACCAGAACCTGATCAGATTGAAATCCGCCCTGTTTAGATGCGGGATTCATGGTATCAGGTAAAATGACTAAACGCCCCTGCAGTCCTTTCGCACCATGTACCGTCATGATCCTAACCATATCAAGGTCTGCTTCCGCCTCGTTTTTTATGGTACGTTCGGATTGTTTCAACCAATATAAAAAACCCTGTAAAGATGGGATATGATTATCTTCATATTGCATTGCCTGGAAAAGTAATTCATCAATCGCCTCAAGTGCCTCTTCCCCCAAACGGGCGAGAAATCTTTCCCGTCCACGATGTTCCCCCAAAATCTCAACCAACAAGGCATAGGGCGTAACATAATCCACTCTGGCAAACAATTTTGAGAGCATTAACCATGCCTCCTGCCAGTCTTTCCTTTCCAAATGCCGAATAAACAAGGCATTCCACAAAGTCTGGCCTTTTATTCTTGATCCGGCAAGCTCCATAAGACTTTCTTCATCCAAACCACCCAAAGGTGATTTTAAGACACATGCCAAGGTTAAATCATCCTGCGGCAATAAAAGCACCTCACAAAGTACCATTAGATCCTGTACGGCTATTTGATCAAGCAATTGTGTTTTAACCAGATTGACCAATGGAATATTTTTCATTTTCAGAGCCCGGATCAAGGCCCGTGAAAAATCAGATCGTTTCCGGATTAAAATAAGGATATCACCTGCCCTGATGGGACGCCCACCATAAGGTGGTAACCTGCCAATCTGTCCCTTAATCCAATCGGCAAGACATTCAGCCAAAACCATGTCAGGTGTTGAATGATACTGATTTTTCCTCAATGGTTTCCATAAGGTTTCCAAATCCTCCTCTTCCATATCATCCATCATCGCTAATGGCCATATATCAACCCGCCCGGGAGCAGATATCTTCGCCGAACGATGCTGGCGAAACTGATCCATTGATAAATTATCCCAGACGCCTGTTAATCCATTTTCAGGCGAAAAGACCTGATCTACGAAATCAAGAATAATCTGACTGGAACGAAAGGAAACCCGTAATTGGGGATCCGCCCATAATTTACCTGCCTCTTTTACCTTTTTTGATATTTTTTCACGAAAATTAAAAAATTCCTGTGGCTTTGCTCCCTGAAAAGAATAGATGGATTGTTTGTAATCTCCAACAGCAAAAATCGTTCTGGAATGATGCGAAACAGGATCCTTACCCAATCCCGCAAAAAATTCAGACGAAATATTATCTGCAATCCGCCATTGTTCAGCCGAATTATCCTGTACTTCATCCAACAAAATATGTTCCAAACCGCCATCGAGCTTGAACAAAACCCAAGCGGCACCAGGATTATTAAGCAAATCCAAAGTGTAATTAATCAAATCACTGTAATGCAAAACTCCTTGGGCACGTTTAATATCTTGATAATGTTGCCAAATTAATGAAAAGACATTCAAAAGAGCCCCTGTATATTCATAAATGTCATAGCGATTGATTGTTTCAGCAATCTGATACATATAGTCAGCCTGTTCATTCAACAAAACTGCAATCGCGTTATTTTCCCCCTTATTGACAGTAAAATTTTTAACTTCACCATTTTTTTTAAGCAAGGTCTCCTGCATTATATCCCATTGGACAATTCGTTGATCGCTCGAAAGATCAAACCATCGAATACAAGATTCTATTGCCGCTCTAGATTTTTTATTTTTAATATCCCGATTCAGTTCCAGACATTTTCTAATGTCCTTTTCTGCTGGCCAGATTTCACATACACGAGCTAAATAATCCTGTTTATTGGAAAAATCCAGCTTTAAACATGACCGTAAATAAGCGGAAAATTGTCGCTGTTGAATCAAACGTAAAACTGGCTGTAAATATTGCTGATTTTGTTGTAGTTCCTGTAAAAGCTCCAAAAAATGATTATTATTGATTAATGGGCTTAAGACCTGAATATCATGATCAGAAATTTCATCAATTTTTTCGTTAAAAGCCCTTTTGAAGGTCAATAAATTATCACCCTCCTCAATAACCCTGAACTGAGGAATAATTCTGGCCTCCAAAGGGAAACGCTGCAGGATAGATTGACAAAATGCATGATTGGTTTCAATCCGCATACCCCCTGGTAAATCCAAAATTTCTGCAAACAATGCCCGAGCCGCTCTGCGCATCTTATCGCACGGTTTAATTTGTAAATCGAGCAAAGCCCTATCCAGTTCTTGATTCGTATAGCCAACCCATTCACTTAATTTTTTTTGCAACCGAATTGCCATTTCGGCAGCCGCGGATTTGGAATAGGTTAAACATTGGATCCGCTGCGGTTGTATACCGGGATGAATTTTACCCTTTTTATCAGTCCAGGGCATCATTAACCGTAATAAACGATCAACAAGAAGTTTTGTTTTACCGCTTCCTGCAGATGCGGATACAAAAACTGAATAATGCGGATTAGAGGCATCTCTTTGTTGCCTGTTCGCTTCTTCAACAGGATCTGGAAAAGAAAACTGCCGCTGCATCATGATCCCCCAGTTCCCAGTCCCCATTCAAGAAAACGAGCCAAATGCTTATAATCTCCAAAAACAGGCAGGGTTTGTACATATTCTTTTATTAAATGAGGACGTGGACGGGATAAATAAGGCTGTTCCTGGTCACAATAAGCAATAATTAGCTTTTGAAGAACTTGCCAGTATCTTTCGCTTAAATTTGTGGCATCCCCTTCTTTTTGAATATTATCTATATGGATTTCCTTACCTTCCTCTATTCCCCCCTTTAACTCCCAATATGTAAATTTAGAAATTTCATGTTCAGCCAGACTTTTATCAAACCCGCCATAATAAACCATTGCCGCTTCCAAGGGTAACTGCGGAAACAATCCGTTCTTCACATTTATACACGCAGGGGTAACACCTGTTTTGTAATCATATATTTCTACAGTTCCATCCGTGTTTAGCTGTATCCGATCCGCAATACCCCGTAAGGTGAAGTCAATTCCTGCGGTCAACTGAAAATAATGATGGCCTTCTTTTTCAAGATAAAACTGAGGAAGCATTCGACTATTACGACGTGACTTTTCCTGCTGGTAAACCCAATGGGCAATTTTTAATAACCGTGCATGCCACCATTTTTTATAAGAAATTAAGATATCCTGACGTTTATCCAGTGCATCCAAAAGAGTCTGCTCTATTCCGCTTAGCGTCCATTGTTTGCTATAATTTTCATAAACATTCTTTAACCCTTCATGAACTATCAACCCAAAAATACTAGTTGATCGATCTTCCTCCAAACCAACAATTTTTCTTAAATTAAGTATTTTTTTCGCATAAATCTCATAAGGATCCTTTATCCATCGCTCAACATCAGTTATGGAAATGGATTTTGGACGCAACGCCGGCAAAGGTTTCGGAGAAGGACATTCCATTGGGGTTGGAGATCCATCTGGTTGATCAAGATATTTTGTCCACAACAAAGCCGGATGCTGCTGAATCACACTCTTGCGCCCCTTCAACCACGCCTTAAGACGGACAATCCAACGTGATTGCACAACTGGCGCATTTTCCTGTCTTAACGGTGAAGACAAAATCACTTCTGGTATCGAACAACACAAAGCCATAAAAGCATAGGCTGTACGACCTATTTCAATATCCGGCAATCCCATCCCCATTTTTTCACGCATCGGGCGGCTTAGCCAAGAACCAGAATCAATGGAGGGTGGCCATACCCCTTCGGATAATCCCCCTAAAATTACCATATCAACATTCTGCAACCGTGCTTCAAGCAATCCCCAGATATATACCCTTGGATGAAGCTGTCTAACTTCTCTCCCTTGTAGGGCACGGCGCGTGTGAACAATTAATCCTTGAAACGATGCCCTGAAAATACTGGCAAATTCAGATAAAGTAACCACCTTTATATATTCAGTTTCAACAATAAGATCTCTTAAATGCTCGGCAAGTGCATTTCCTTCTTCAGCTTTCCATAGAATATCCTCTCCATTCTGTTCTTGATTAGAGGCAAGCTGTTCCGCAGCTCTTGCCAAATACGTCACCCATTCGCCAACCGTATATTTTGTAGTTTTTCCCAACAGAGTTTGCACATTCTGTTTCAATCGATCCAGCAAGCTGACCAATTCAGACGAGTTAGAAAAAAAATATGCGATATCGGTTCTTAGGGTATCCTTATCCAACAGCTTAATTTCTTCGATTTTCCGCTTCAATGCCGCTTGAATGACTGATAAACCAGAGGCTGCAAATTGTCTTAGAATAAAGATCTCCAACAAACGGCTATAATCACGGCATAAACTGGCAGGCAATCCACAACAAGCAAATGGATGTTTAAGTAAGGATAATAAAGATAAAGGGGTAAAATCCTCGACACAAGCTTGCAAAATCAAATTTAAAAAGACTGTGCCGGCCGTTTTATAAAGTGGTTCACCAGCACTATCATCCGCGATAACCCCCCACCGTCCCAGTTCCAGAGAAACACGCATTGCCAAATTACGATCAGGTGTAACAAGTGCAATTCTTTTCTGTGGAATTTCCAGGGCATCTCGAATCATTAACGCAATGGCTATTGCCTCTTGCTGCTGATTGAGCGGTTCAATTAAAAAACATTGATCCAAATGTACAGGACGCCGGTTTATTAACCAGCTTTCCAAACGGTCAGCAGGTAATAAAATTTGCTGAAATGCTGATATACGCTCCTTACAAATTGGTTGAACACATGTATGATCCCAGTATTGAAAATCAGAACGCTTAATACCTAATGCCGAAAACATTTTGACAAGTTCGGCGTAGGGATGCGTGATAGGCAAAGCATTCCAGCTTTCCTCTGACAAATCCTCCTGTAACCCGGAAACAATCAAACGTCCGCGTGGCAATTGAACAACCGTGGACAGAAATTCAACAATAACGGGCCTTGCATCTGCAAATCCGACCACCCAAACTGGATCCTGGCATCCAGAATTCCGCCAACTTTTAGCCTGGGCTTTTAAAAGAGCTATTACCCTTTCTACGGGATTCATCAATTGATTATCCTGTAACCATTGAGGCCATATCTCGGTTATAATTGATAGAAATTTTAGAATATTTTGCCAGTGCTGTGCATATTCATCCTCAACCGCTTTTGATAAAGCCGTCTTTAAATCACATCCAATCCATTCCGCCTCATCCATTAAATCAGCCAGGGATTTAGCCAAGTTCCAAGCTTCACCAGCCTGAATTTGATTACCAAGCTCATGATTCATTTGTATAATTAACGATGTCAGAATTGATAATCTTTTTACAGGATGAACTGCGGGAAAAAGTGTCAGTTCCTCTTTGCTATTAAAAGATAATCCTGCCTCTTCTATAGTGCCAATGGAAATAATTTTGGGTAAAAGCAGCGGTTTCCCTTTATTAACTTTAATAAAACTATTAATTAACGCTTTTACGGTTCTCTGATTGGGAACAATAACCATTCCACACGGGTAACCCCCTTGAGAATGCATCTCCTCCATCCATTTTTGGGCAATCGTATCCAAAAATACTGCATTAAAGGGGATCGTGATATATTTAGACATTTTCAAATAATCATGAAGGTCATTTTATTATTCAAGCAAGTTTAGCCGTTCATCCCAGCCTGAAAGGACAACACGACGCCCGGAATCAGAATGTAGGGAAAAATCAATATGCAAAGCCCCGTCAGGAACAAAATCCTGCAAACGCTCTGGCCATTCGACCAAGACAACACCCTCCATCGCATCATCCCAATCCAGCTCGATTAAATCCTGTTCATTTTCCAACCGCCACAAATCATAGTGATATAAAGAAAATTTTGGGCTTTCATAATGTTGTACCAAGGTAAAAGAGGGACTGGGCACTTCCATTTCAGAATCTTCACAAATAGATCGCAAGAATGACCGAGCAAAAGCAGTTTTACCAATACCCAAAGGACCTGATAATAAAATGGCATCACCTGTCTGTATTAAACGGGAAATTTTTACAGCCAAATCATTTGTTGCTTGCAAATTTGGTAAATCATATATTTTTATAATCATGATTACATAAAACTTAACTGGTAATAAAACGATTTAGTAATAACTTACAGAAAGTTAACATTTCTAGATTACAGATATGTCTTGATAATAAATATATTCAATAAAATTCATTTTATAACAATTTTTTTTCAAACTATTATTTTATGCTTATTTTAATATGTAAACTCTTTGCAATCATCCTTATAATTCTATTTTTTTCTTATATTAAAGGTCAATATAATGATTGGAACCTCTATCACGACTGATATTGCCATAATTGGTACGGGTCCGGCCGGCTTATTTGCCGCTTTTGAATGCAGTATGCTAAAAATGAAGTCTATCTTGATTGACACACTGGATACAGTGGGGGGACAGTGTTCAGCCCTATATCCAGAAAAACCAATTTATGATATTCCCGCTCATCCAAGTATTACCGCACAATCTCTTATTGATTCTCTAGAAAAACAAATTGAACCTTTTGATATTCCACGTCTTTTATCAAACAAGGTTGTAGAAATGGAAGGTCAAAAAGGGAATTTCACTTTAAAAACCGATAAAAACAATATCATTCATGCCAAAGGCATAATCATTGCCATTGGTGCAGGGTCTTTCGGTCCGAATCGTCCACCGTTGGAAAATATAGAAGCTTATGAGCAGACAAAAACCATTCATTATTACATCCGAAAAAGTGATTTATTTATAGATAAAAATATTGTCATTGCCGGTGGTGGGGATTCAGCGGTTGACTGGGCACTGGTCTTAAAAGATAAGGCCAAATCCATCACCTTGATTCATAGAAGAGATCGTTTCCGGGCTTCACCGGAAAGTCTTACACGTCTTGAAACGGCAATTTCAGAAAAGAAAATCAATAAACTTGTCCCCTACCAGCTTCATAAGCTGCATGGGAAACAAGGCTTTCTAGAATCAGTTGATGTTATTTCACTAGACAATCAGATTAGATCTCTTCCAGCCGATCATTTACTGGCCTTTTTTGGCCTGACCACTGATCTTGGCCCTTTACAATCCTGGGATATTGACATTATTCAAGGGAGAATTCCGGTAACTCCATCGACCTGTGAAACAAGTCTGGAAGGAACATTTGCCATCGGAGATATAGCTTTTTATCCAGGAAAATTAAAACTTATATTACAAGGATTCAGCGAGGCCTCTATGGCTGCTTATGCGTTATATAATATTGTTAATCCAGAAACACCACTGCATTTTGAACATTCCACAACACACGGAATTCCAGTAAAATCCTAGATCCCAGTTTCCAAGGTCTTTATAATGATACAGCCCTATATTTCCATAAACCCTGATCTTTTTACCAAAAATGCGGGGGCAACTTTATCTATTGATTTAGGTGCGATTATAAAAAATTATGATTTGCTCAATAACAAAACAAAAATGGCACGATGTGGGGCTGTCGTCAAGGCAAACGCTTATGGGCTGGGAATGTTACCGGTGGCAAGGGCATTACAAAAAACAGAATGCAAGGATTTTTTTGTTGCTTATTTAGATGAAGGAATTGCCCTTAGATCAATATTGGGAAATGAATACGCAATCTATGTCCTGAACGGTTTTTATCCATATGATGCCAAAACGTTTATCAATTATAACCTGATCCCGGTTCTAAATGACCTGAAACAGGTAAAGTTATGGGTCCAAATATGTAAAGATGCCAATTTTAATTATCCTGCCGCCTTGCAATTTGATACAGGCATGTCTCGTTTCGGTATTGACATAAACGATTTCAGAATCATCCAGGAAAAATCTATATCACCTTTCATTCCTACCCTGACCATCAGCCATCTAGCCTGTGCCGATGATCCAAATCATTCATTAAATCTTATTCAATTGCAACGGTTTAAGGCTTTTATCCATCACTTTCCTTCCGTACCGGCCAGTTTATCCGCTTCAAGTGGTATTTTTCTAGGTGAAAATTGGCATTTCGATCTAACACGTCCAGGAGCGGCATTATATGGGATCAACCCTGTTCCTGGACACAAGAATCCCATGTATCCTGTTGTGACATTACGAAGTAAAATCTTACAATTGAGGGAAATTCCCAAAGGGGCCACTGTCGGTTATGGTGCAACGTTCACGGCAGACAAAGCGTTAAAACTGGCTATCGTTTCAACGGGCTATGCAGATGGTTTTTTTCGATCACTCAGCAATAAAATCTGCGTCAAACATATTGATCACCCTGACATTCCCTTACCCGTAATTGGGCGAATTTCGATGGATTGTTTATGTATCAATATATCACCCCTTGCCAATAAAAAAGTTATGATTGACGATGAAATAGAAATTATTGGCCTCAACTGTCCAATTGAAACAATAGCCAACGCGGCAGATACAATTGGTTACGAAATTCTTACCGCCTTGGGAAACCGTTATCGGCGTATTTACAATTAAATAAAAAAGACAGGGTGGTATGATACAACCCTGTCTTGAACAACTAATTAAACGGAATAATTAGTTAGCAGCTGGAGCTGCTGCGTCTGTTGCTGGAGCTTCAGAAGCTGCCGCTTTTTTAGCATGGTGCGCTTTTTTACCATGATGCGCTTTTTTACCGTGATGCGCTCTTTTACCATGATGAGTAGCTGGAGCTGCTGCGTCTGTTGCTGGAGCTTCAGAAGCTGCCGCTGCTGGAGCAGATGCTGGTGTTTGAGCTGCTGGTGCAACAGCGGCAGGAGCAGGAGATGCTGGTGCAGCTTCTTGAGCGAAAGCTGGAGCTGCAAAACCTAATACCGCTGCTGTTGATAGAGCGAAAGAAAGACGACGAGCTAATAATTTCATTTTATTCCCAATCAAAATTATCAATTAAAATCGTATCGAAAATCTATATCCGATATATAAAAAAGTTAGCATAACCTGATGGGTTTGTCTTACATTATAATTGCATTATTTTTGCTATTTTTTACAATTATGCCTTAATTTGGTCTTATTTCATTTCTTAAAAGAAAACAGAAAATCAGCAATCCTTGCAATTATTTTAATTATAAAATGACCTGTTTTAAAATCAAGTTACAAATTGTTACATACAGGATCATATCCTATTATAATCCTGTATAAATTTATATTTAATCAGCTTTCAGCTCTTTGTCTGACATGACGTTTCCGCTCATGTGGATCAAGATATAATTTGCGAAGACGAATGGCTGACGGTGTAACTTCCACCAATTCATCATCCTCAATATAAGCAATAGCCTGTTCCAATGACATTTTTCTTGCCGGAGTCAATAAAAGTGCCTCATCTTTACCCGCAGCACGCATATTGGTTAATTTTTTTTCTTTGATTGGATTAACATCCAGATCATTTTCACGAGAATGTTCACCAATAATCATTCCGACATAAACCTTGTCAGAAGGTTCTACAAACAAAACCCCTCGATCCTGTAAAGAGAAAAGGGAATATTGAACGGCAACACCATTTTCGGCAGAAATCAACGAACCATTACGACGCCCAGCAATGGGTCCAGCCCAGGGACCATAACCTGAAAAAAGCCGGTTCATGATCCCGGTTCCCCGTGTATCCGTCAAGAACTCGCTATGATATCCAATCAAACCCCGGGAAGGAATTGAGAAAGTCAATCTCACTTTTCCGCCACCAGATGGATTCATATCCTGCATTATACCTTTTCGTAGGGACATTTTTTCAACAACAACCCCAGAATAAGGTTCATCAACATCAATAAGAACCTCTTCATAGGGTTCTTCTTTTTCACTTGTTTCCTCGTTAATGCGGGTTAGAACTTTTGGACGGCCAATAGTTAGTTCAAATCCTTCCCGACGCATCGTTTCAATCAAAACACCGAGCTGTAGCTCTCCACGTCCAGCCACTTCAAAAGCATCATTTTCAGCACTATCCGTAACACGAATAGCAACATTACCCTCAACCTCGCGATACAGGCGTTCACGGATTTGACGAGAGGTCACCTTTTTTCCTTCACGTCCACCCAAAGGACCGTCATTAATGCGAAAGGTCATAGATAGGGTTGGAGGATCAATCGGGGTAGCATGTAAGGGTTCCGTTATTTCTGGAGAAGCAATGGTTTCTGAAACCGTTGTATTGGATAAACCTGCCACAGCCACGATATCACCAGCCTGGACCTCCTCAACAGGAACACGTTCCAGACCTCTGAAGGCCAACAATTTTGTTAGACGGCCTGTTTCAATAATTTTACCATCATGTTGCAAAACACGAACAGGCATATTTACCCTTGCCGTTCCCTGTTCTACCCGTCCGGTTAATATACGTCCAAGGAAATTGTCATATTCAAGGATAGAAGCAACCATTGCAAAAGACGCATCAAGGTTAACCGTTGGTGCCGGAACGTGTTTGACAATAAGATCAAACAGCGCACTTAAATCCTCTTTATGGTTTTCAATTGTATAATCAGCCCATCCCTGACGCCCTGACGCATAAAGCATTGGAAAATCCAGCTGCTCATCATTGGCACCCATCGCTGCAAACAGGTCAAAAATTTCATTATGCACTTCATCCGCACGAGAATCTGAACGGTCAACCTTGTTCACCACAACAATGGGGCGCAAACCACGATTCAAAGCTTTTCCAACTACGAATTTAGTTTGTGGCAAAGCTCCCTCGGCTGCATCAACCAAGACAACCGCCCCATCAACCATTGATAAGATACGTTCAACCTCCCCCCCAAAATCCGCATGACCTGGGGTGTCAATAATATTAATTCTTACATTATTCCATACAACAGAGGTACATTTGGCAAGAATCGTAATTCCTCGTTCACGTTCCAAATCATTACTATCCATTGCACGTTCAACCACATGCTGATTTTCACGAAAAGTTCCGGACTGCTGTAATAACTGATCAACCAACGTTGTCTTGCCATGGTCAACATGTGCAATGATGGCAATATTTCGGATCTCCATGATGTTTTTCATTCTCCAACAATACAAAATATGTATGTTTCGCATTATCTACAAAACATACATATTATTCTTCTTTTCAAAAGTTACGTAAATTAATAACAAAAGTTATTTTTATCAAAAAAGCCAAAAATTAGAAATTCATGACTTCTTTCAATTCCGGTAATGGTCTGGCACCAACATGGGAAATAACTTCCGCAGCCACAACACTTCCCAGGCGACCACATTCGGCATAAGTCCTGTCAGTAGTCCAGCCAGCCAAAAATCCAGCAACATAAGCATCACCTGCCCCTGTCGTATCCACAACAACCGTTGGAACACTGGCAACCTCTATCCGCTCTGAATTGGCAAGAATAACACTGCCCTTCTCACCACAGGTTATAACAGCGATTGGAATATCCTGCGCAGCATTTTGAATGGCTTTTTCCAAATCTTCCGTTTCATATAGTGCACAAATTTCAAATTGGTTTGCGAAAACCATATCCACGTGATTTGATACAAAATCCTTAAACTGTACCAGATGTCGCTTTACACAAAAAGGATCGGACAAACTCAACGCGATTTTCCTTCCTGCTTTGTGCGAAATATCTGCAGCCTGATAGAATGCCTTTTGTGCAAGTTCACCATCAAATAAATATCCCTCCAATAAAGTTATTTTGGCATGACTTATGACATCTTCATCAACATCATCTGGTGTAAATTGAGTGCAAGCCCCCAAATAAGTATTCATGGTTCTTTGTCCGTCGGGCGTTACAAAAATAATTGACCGAGCTGTATATAGATTTGGATGCAGGGATGATTTTAAAGGGGTCGATGGAAAATAAACACCACCCTGCTGAATATCTTCTGCAAAGCGTTTTCCGACGGTGTCATCCGCAACTTTTCCCAAATAAGCCGTTTTTGCCCCCATCAGGGCCGCAACAAAACAGGTATTTGCCACTGATCCCCCACTCATTTGTTTTTCCGGCTTTATCAGGCTTTTCAAGGCCTTGACCCGTTTTGCATCAATCAAACTCATACTTCCGGGTATCATTTCCTGTTTTTCGAGAAAATCATCATTAACTCGTGTCAATATATCAACAATGGCATTCCCTATTCCTGCAATATCAAATTCAACATCATCCTCTTTCTTCCGACCAAGTAAATTTTTAAAACCACGCATAAAAAACTATTTCCTTTCCATATAATTATAAAAATTATATTCACTAATCTTAAATGATGTTATTTCTTTTTCTTGCCAGCATACTTAAAAAGTAATTAATATATTTAAAACATTTACTAATTTTTCAAAAATCTTCAATCTGTTTTGACTAAATGTCATTTTTCCCTAGCAGGTCTGTTATACTTTGCTTTACAAACTATACAAGAAGCCATTATTAAACAACAAAAATAACCCGTAACCCAACGTTACCCGATTTTACTTTGTTCTTTAAACGAAAGTCTTATCTTACAATGAATAATCTAACCCCTATTCTTGAAAAAAAACTTATTAACCGAAATACGCTTTTAAACAATACAGAACATACATATTCAAATGACGCATCCCTGAATCGCAGGGCTCTTGTCGTTGGTCAGGGTATAAACATACAAGGTACGTTTAATGACGTTGAAACACTCATAGTTGAAGGAACGATTGAAACCTCTTCAATCAAGTTGAAAAAACTTGTCATTCAGCAATCTGGAGTTTTCCGTGGAACTGTTGAATCCCAGGATATTGAAATAACCGGTATACTGGAAGGCAATATTACCGCTCAAGGGAATCTTACAGTCACTGCAAGTGGCAAGCTCCTTGGCAAGGCGAAATGCCGACGCCTTAAAGTTGAAGATGGTGGACAAATCACCGGACAGGTTGAAATGATTACCACGGACAAACTGAAACAAACGTCAGCTGTCGATTATAGCAACGATAAAGAGGAAGTGGTGACAGAAGAAGTTAAATCTTCAGCAACTTAGTCGAAATAATAAACAAATATTTATGTAACCATATCTTCTCTCATCAAAATTCAATTTTATGAGAAAAGATAGATTTATTAGGCAACGTTATTCTTACGATCTTTCAATTTTACATAGGCGATCTGAACATGTTCCAAACAATAGGGTTTACCCGGAACGATCGGCGCCTTGCAAAAATGAAAGTCTTTTTCGCCTGGATCACCTATCGGCCAACAGCATTCTGAATTTGATTTTCGATAAGAAGGCAGCTCTTTTGGTGATATAAATTCAAGCTTTTTAGGTTTTTTAGTCCTAACCTCAAGCTTCTCTTTAACTGATTCGTCTTTGACAGCATTAATCTCTTTTGATTCTATAACAGTCTGTGTAACGGTTTTATTTTTTTTAGACTCATCCTTTTTTGATATAGCATTTTTTTGAGATTTTGTTTCACCCACTTTATCTTTTGTTGCACTCGCCTTGCGAATCGGGGAAGGTCTTCCCTCAAGTCCCAATCGATGCGCTTTACCAACAACAGCGTTTTTCGTTACATTAAGCTGTCTGCCAATTTCCGCTGTTGAAAGACCTTGTGCCCATAATTCCCGTAGGCGGGCAACGATTTCATCAGTCCATTCCATACATTTTCACCTTAATTACATCACTTTATAAATAACAAATAATTTTTTAAAAACAAAATTCAAACTTTTACAAATTTTAATGTTTTATCTTGAACGGATATCATGAGTTTCCCTTCACATAGATCAATGGCATCTTTTCCAAAAACCTCATGACGCCAACCTGTAAATATTTCCAAATCTCGATAACCCAGAGCTATTTTTTCAATATCCTTACTACTGGCAACCAGCTTAGGGGCCACTTTATAAATTTCACATTTGGCCAATAGCATTACCTTTAACAACGAAACCAGAGCTTCTGATGGTTTTTCTGCATGATTTTTATAGATAAAAGGGGTTGGCAATGATTCAGAATCAATCGCTTTCGCTTTTTTTATAATTTCTAAGACAGATTGACCATCTTGGCCGTTGGCAAAATCTCTATTAATACCTCTTATTTTTTCCAAGGCTTTTACAGTATCGGGTAAAGCCACGGCAATAGCAATAAGACTTTCATCCCTAATAAAATGATGCCTTGGGATATTCACCTTTTGAGATTTCTCTTCACGCCATTGTATTAAATAAGATAAACAGGCCAATGATCGACCATTACGAATTTTTGCCCCTAATTTTTTACAGATTTTTTCAATAGGAGGTAAATAAAAATCCGGATTGGACAAAAGTTCCATTTCAGAAGCAACCCAACTTAAGCGATTATCCAATCGTAATTTTTCATATAAAATTGGAAAAGCACTCCACAGATAGGTTACATCTGCAACTGCATAATCCTGTTGTGCTTTTGTTAAGGGACGTATTGACCAGTCACTAAACCGATAGGATTTATCAACCTTATGGTTCAGTAACGATTCAATCAATGAATCATAACCGATTTGATTTCCAAACCCTGCAACCATTGCAGCAATCTGCGTATCAAATATCGACACAGGCAAAAAGTCAAATAAATGCAAAAAAATTTCCAAATCCTGCTGAGCGGCGTGAAAAACCTTAACAATCTTTGGTTCAAGCAATAGAGGGGTTAATAAGGATAAATCAATTGTCTTGGAAAGAGCATCAACCAAATAAACCTGATGACTACCTGCAATTTGAATTAAACATAATTCCGGCCAATAAGTCGATTCTCTTACAAACTCAGTGTCCATTGTTACATAGTTTTCTACCAACAATGAATCAACCATTTGTCTCAGAGAATGACTGTCTGATATTAATTGAGGAGCAGGAAATTCCTTAAATGATTTCATAAACAATTAAATTAGTTACACTGAAAATCGTTATAAATAATATGATTTTCAAGGTAATTTAAATTTCCTCCAATTTCCTATTTCTGTGTTTTTACAAGATAACTCTGCATGATTACAAACACGGTTTATAAAATAATTTGACATTAATCTCAAAGTATCAATAGACAAAAAAGATTAATTTAACAAAATTGTATTCATTAACAATTCCAAAACACTCGTTGATAAGAGACCTGGTCCAGTACGCTTCCCCTATATTGGCAAATGCTTTTGTTTCAGTCAGATTTTTTATTTTATTTTCCATTTTTGATACGATCAAACCATTTTCAATATAGGAATCATTTCCCTGAACATATAATAAAAAACAATCAAATTCCTGATAGACAAAAATATTATCCAGATTTGCATAACAATCAATTTCAACATCAATATATTTGCAAACAAAACATGTCTGATTGCATTACTGGATGAATACAGCAACCCTGAAATAAATTAGCAAATTGAAAAAGATAATATTGCTTTATAAAATCATAAGATTGATCAAAATCAAAAAAAGTAACCACGTAATCGTTATTGCATTTTGTTTATTTTTTGAACAGATTCCCCCACGTCGGCTTGCAAATAATAATCGCGCCAAAAAATATAATCTTTTTTTCCACAGGCAATTTTGATCTGCCTGAACGCCATTCTGATCATCAACTATATTAAAATATTGGGCTTTCAAATATTTTGGCAATTCCGACATTGGCGTGTAACAATATTTTAAATTTTTCCGCCTGTTTTTCTTCCTCTGTAAACATCTTGTTTTTTCTATCCTATTGTAATACCAACGTCACTAAATCCTGTTTCCGTTTTCATAGAATATGATTAAAGTAAATCCAATATAAACTTAATCGATATTATGAATTCAAAAATGTTATATTCAACCTTACAGTAAAAGGTAAAACAATGAATGATACCAAAGAACTTAAAAACTACCTGACCCAGCTTGGGGCAAATACCTCTTTACCTCAATCTCCATCCGAAGCAAAACTTGAAAAAGTGCCTGCCCCTTATCCGGAATATGATTATACTATTCGTTTTACCGCACCAGAATTCACATCATTATGCCCAATTACCGGACAGCCAGATTTTGCTCATCTTGTAATCGACTATATTCCAGATAAATGGATTGTCGAAAGCAAATCACTAAAATTATATTTGGCAAGTTTTAGAAACCATGGAGCTTTTCATGAAGCTTGTACAGTTGAAATCGCAACCACACTGACAAAATTACTTGACCCAATATGGTTACGAATTGGTGGATATTGGTATCCAAGAGGGGGAATGCCTATAGATGTTTTTTGGCAAACCAGCACACCTCCCGAAAATGTATGGATTCCTTCACAAGATGTTCCTGCCTATCGTGGCAGATAATATCTTTCATTACTAAAGGGTTTGGTTATGTTTATCTGAAACAGCCAAATCAATAATAGCATTGGCTCCCTGCATTCTGTCAATCAACTCACGTTGCTTATCAGTATCATTGGTACCTGAAACCCTATTATACTCTTCCTGCAATTTTGCCAAACGCTTGATCCCTTCCTCTTCAGAAAGTTCATTCAATTTTCTGACTTGTTTGGCAAGAACAGTACAACAACTTTCTTGCATTTCGGCAAACCCGTCTTCAACAAACAGACGATGGATAACCTTATTGTCCTGATAAAGATCAATCACTCCAGCACGAAGAAGAAAAATCATTGGGACATGACCTTCCATTGCGGCAATATCCCCCTCTAAAGCAGGTAAAACAGCCATATCCACTGCCTGAGAAAGAACAACTTTCTCGGGACTAATAATTTCAAGTTTGATTGACATTATTATTTTCCTTTATGGCTTTTAACCGTTTATTTTTCTTCTTGTTTCATTTTTTCGGCTTTTGCAACTGCCTCTTCAATAGTGCCTACCATATAAAAAGCAGCTTCTGGCAAATCATCATGTTTTCCATCGACAATTTCTTTAAAGGAACGAACTGTATCCTTTACTGCCACCAATTTACCTGGCATTCCGGTAAAGATTTCAGCAACATGAAAAGGCTGAGATAGGAAACGTTGAATGCGCCGTGCCCGTGCAACAATCTTTTTGTCTTCTTCGGAAAGCTCATCCATACCAAGAATTGCAATAATATCCTGTAAGGATTTATAGTTTTGCAGAATTTCCTGTACCCGTCGCGCAACCTCATAGTGTTCTTCACCAACGATACGGGGATCCAAGGAACGTGAAGTTGAATCCAGAGGATCTACAGCAGGATAAATACCCAATTCAGCAATTGAGCGGTTTAAAACTGTTGTCGCATCCAAGTGAGCAAATGTTGTTGCTGGCGCGGGATCCGTCAAGTCATCCGCAGGCACGTAGATAGCCTGAACAGAAGTGATAGAACCTTTTTGCGTAGAAGTAATGCGTTCTTGCAATGCACCCATTTCAGTTGCCAATGTCGGTTGATACCCCACGGCGGAAGGAATACGACCCAACAAGGCAGACACTTCAGAACCAGCCTGGGTAAAACGGAAAATATTATCAACAAAGAATAATACGTCCTGTCCAGCTTCATCACGAAAATATTCTGCAACCGTCAGACCGGATAACGCCACACGCGCACGGGCTCCAGGTGGCTCATTCATCTGGCCATAAACAAGAGCAACTTTTGAGCCGTCAGTTTTACCCTCATTAATCTTGATAACACCCGCATCAATCATTTCATGATACAGGTCATTTCCTTCACGGGTTCGTTCACCAACGCCAGCAAAAACTGAAACACCACCGTGACCCATCGCAATATTATTGATCAATTCCTGAATCAAAACGGTTTTACCAACACCGGCACCCCCGAACAGACCAATTTTACCACCCCGTAAATAAGGGCAAAGAAGGTCAACAACCTTGATCCCGGTTTGCAGGATTTCAGTTGTTACACCCTGTTCCTCGAATGAAGGGGCCTGGCGATGAATTGGCATCCGCTTGGCAGAATGAACAGGACCCATTTCATCAATCGGTTCACCAATAACATTCAAAATACGACCCAGTGTTTCAGGCCCGACAGGAACGGAAATCTGGCTACCCGTATTAATCACTTCCATTCCACGAACCATACCATCTGTTGAATCCATGGCGATACAGCGCACCTGGTTATCACCGATTTCCTGTGCAACTTCCAATACAAGCGTACGATCCCCGACCTTACATGTTAACGCATTTAAAATATAAGGAAGCTCCCCTGTAAACTGCACATCAACAACAGCACCCTTGATTTCTGTAACTTTTCCCACAGAATTACTTTTAGATGCCTGATTTTCTTGATTCCCCGCTTCTGAATCACCCATTGTTGCATTACTTTCATTAATTGCTGTATCCGACATAATAAGGTCAGCTCCTAGCAGTATAGTATAATTTATAATAACAATCAGGCAGCATTTGCACCCGATATAACTTCAGTAAGTTCATTAGTAATATTAGCCTGACGCGTCCGATTATAATATAAACTCAACTTATCAATAGCCTTTCCGGCATTGCGTGTCGCACTGTCCATTGCAGTCATTCGAGCACCCTGTTCACCAGCATTTGTTTCAAGCATTGCTGCAAAAATCTGAACTCTCAAATTTTCCGGAAGCAAACGATGTAATACATCTTCCGCCTCAGGCTCAAACAGATAATCTGCCTGATCTCGCAATCCTGAACTGTTTTTTTGCTCAGCACTGTCTTTACGGTCCGTATCCTTTACGGCAAGCTCCAATGGAATAAGCTGCAACTCCGTTGGTGTTTGAACCATCACATTTTTAAATTTATTGTAAATGACAGTACAAACATCAAATCGCTGTTTTTCTAATAAAGACTCGATATAGGCAGCGATCTGGTCTGCAGACTGATATTCAACGTTACCCAAACGATAATCGACATGTTCAGATCCGATGATAAGATTGGGGAACTCACTACGGCAATATACATACGTTTTCAAGCCAACAGGAAAAATCTTAACAGTCTTTCCCTGTTCTTGTAGACGTTTGACCATATTGCGTAATGTACGATTTATATTACTGTTAAATCCACCTGCCAAACCCCGATCACTGCTCATTGGAACAATAAGATGAACCTTGTCTTTACCAGTACCTGTTAACAATGCAGGCAAACCAGGACGACCATCCAAAGACTGCTTCAAACTAACCAGAATACGCTGCATCGCCATAGCGAAAGGCTGAGCCTGACGAGAACGTCGCTCAGCACGATGCATTTTGGCTGCCGCAACCATTTTCATAGCACTCGTTATTTTTTTTGTCGATTTGACACTATTTATACGAGCACGCAATTCTTTTAAAGAAGCCATTCACAAAGTTCCCTAAGCCTGTTTGAATTGTGCAACAAATTTTTTCAGGAATGCTGCCAATTTTTCTTCCAATTCCTTAGTGATCTGGCGTGCATCACGAATTCCATTAAGAATTTCGATACCGGAAGAACGCATGGATTCAATATATTGATGCTCAAATTCCTGAATCTTATTTACTGGAATTTCATCAGTGTAACCACGGGTACCCGCATATAAAACAACGACCTCTTCTTCCATGGTATAGGGAGAATTTTGGGGCTGTTTTAACAATTCTGTTAATCTTGAGCCACGTTCAAGCAACTTACGGGTCGATGCATCAAGATCGGAAGCAAATTGAGAAAAAGCTTCCATTTCACGATATTGGGCAAGCTCCAGCTTAATACTGCCGGCAACCTGTTTCATTGCTTTGCTTTGTGCCGCTGATCCAACACGGGAAACTGAAGTTCCCACATTAACCGCAGGACGAATACCACGATAAAATAATTCTGTTTCCAAGAAAACCTGACCATCTGTAATGGAAATAACGTTGGTAGGAATATATGCAGAAACATCACCAGCCTGTGTTTCAATAACAGGCAAGGCAGTTAATGAACCTGCACCACGTTCATCGGACATTTTTGCAGAACGTTCCAAGAGACGAGAATGCAAATAGAATACATCGCCAGGATAAGCCTCACGTCCAGGAGGACGACGCAATAAAAGGGACATTTGACGATAAGCTACGGCCTGTTTTGACAGATCATCATAACTAATCAATGCATGCATACCATTGTCACGAAAATATTCACCCATTGCCGTGGCGGCATAAGGTGCAATATATTGCATTGGCGCAGCATCTGAAGCGGTTGCGGCCACCACAATGCAGTAATCCATTACACCCTGTTCCTCCAACGTGCGAACAACCTGTGCAACAGTGGAGCGTTTTTGACCGATAGCCACATATATACAATAAAGAGTCTGCTTAGGATCCTTTAAAGCATTCATGGTTTTTTGGGCAATCATCGTATCAACCAAGATTGTTGATTTGCCAGTTTGACGGTCACCGATGATTAATTCACGCTGTCCACGCCCGATTGGAACCAGAGCATCAATAGCCTTGATCCCGGTCAACATTGATTCACATACGGATTGACGCGGAATAATTCCGGGAGCCTTAACATCTGCCAAACGACGTTCGACATCTTTCAAGGGCCCCTTTCCATCAATCGGATTTCCCAATCCGTCAACAACACGACCCAACAATCCCTTACCAACAGGCACATCCACAACCCGATTTGTACGAGTAACGTTGTCCCCTTCACGAACTTGACTGTCGTCACCAAAAATAACAACACCAACATGGTCGATTGACAGATTTAAAACCATCCCGGTCAAATTGCTGTTGACAAAAGAAACCAATTCCCCCGCCATAACGTTTTGCAGGCCATAAACCAATGCAATACCGTCACCAACAGACAGAACAATTCCTGTTTCCTCAATGTCAGATTCTTTATCAAAGGACGCAATTTGTTTTTTAAGGATGTCCGAAATTTCTGCGGGACGGATTTCCATCACGCGGCTCCCTTCATAACATTGTATAGGCGATTAAGACGTGATTGAAGACTAGCATCATAGAGCTTTGACCCAATACGCACGATAATTCCACCTAGTATCTTTGAATCAATACGCTCTTGAATATCTACTTTATTGTACCCTGCTTGGGAAAAACGATCCTTTAATTGGGCACGTTGAATATCAGTTAAAGGAGAAGCTGTAATCACTTCAACTGCAGTAATGCCACGACGAAGATTAACCAAAGCAAAAAATGCCATTAAAAAAAATTTTAAATCAGCAAGCCTTCGATTATTTGCAACCACACCTACAAAATTCTGCAAAATCTGACTGAATCCACAATGATTCATCAACTCAGCCATTATTGCTTTGCTTTGTACAGTATCCAAAGAAGGGTTATTTAAAACATTTCTCAATGTTTCATTTTCAGAAATAATTTTTAACAAACCCTCGGCCTCTGCAATCACCTCATTTAAAGCATGCTGTTCCTCAGCAAATTCATATAACGCGGTAGCATATCGCCCCTTAAGATTATTTGCCGTAAAGGCGGAAGCTGCAAGCGCAGCATGTGTTGCATCGGTATTCACTTCGCTTGTTCTCTCATCGTTCACTAAAATGCAATTGAAACTTCACCCGCTTCATTTTACCTCTTCAGCAAAGGTTTTACAGTCCAAAATGATATTATTAAAAGCCTATATTTTAAAGTAAATCAATAATAAAAACAAAAATATTTTTCAAAAATAAATTTGTCTCAAGTCATACAGAATGATTGTTATACCGACAATCATTCAAACGATCAATTCGATTTAATATAATTTTTAGTAAAAAATATTTTTATTTAAGGAAAAATAACAATTATTGGATATCAATTTTGGTGCGTCGACAAAGATATAAGTAAATCACTTTCTTACCCGTTATTGGCAAGTCTATGCAATGCCGACGAATAAAAGCCTGTTCCGATAAACATTATTGTCTCAGCCAGTTTGGACACAGGGCAGCACGATAAAACTACAACTGATCTTGACCCGCTCAATCCCGACTGATCGGATAATGCATCCAAATTGGCAGAACATGCGCGTTTCGATAAATACTCCGATAAGCTTTTCATAGGGCCTGAACGGGACAAGAGAAACAAATCGTAATGCGGGAACATTCTACCTAAACACTGCCGCAATCTTTAATCGTCACAGGCACTAGATGGCGATTACTGCTAAAAAAAATAGTTATCAGCTATTATTAAACCTCTGTATTTAACACGCCATACTACGAGAATATAAGATAATACTCAAATTGCTATTCGGTTTTATCTGCTATCACGATAATCACCGTGTCATCATAACCAGTGTGAAAATAATAAGTCCGATAATACAAATCTGGCTATATTTATAATAAAAACATTTTCTATGCCATATTATTTTCCATATATTCATACGTTGGCATTAAAAATCCCCGCACAATTAATTAAGCCCGTTGAATTTTTATCTAGTGAACTAAATAAAAATGACAACTACCAAACGGTCAGGATCAAATTTTTCATCATCTGGATAAAACCACGTCCTTCTTCACCTATTCATTCACTTTCATCAAGTTTAACGTTGTTAAGAACACCTCACAATTATTCACTATACTCAAGTCAACTGTATATAAATCATGACGCTCAACACTTGATGTGCCAAGGTCATCTCACCACAGATTGAAATCTGCTTTATTGCTCTGAAACTTGATTTTACGGATTATTATTAGCACATGTACCAGTATATCTCGGCGAAAAAGGCGCCAACTCACTGTTAGGAAATGAACAATTAAATCAGCTGCTGCATCAGAAAACATCTCACGCCAGTCTATCTCACGCCTCGATATTAATTAATACGCCATCTCAATTCTTCTTCAGCTGGTATAGACCAATTAATTTTGCATATCCATAGCCCTTGCCTTTTATCCGAACTGATTGGCATTAATCCCCGCAGCCGAAAAGAAACTATCGTAAGACGAAATTCAGAAAAGAATTTAGTTATTTATCTAATACGACACCCCAAAAAATGTTATTAGAAATGCGTATGCGCAAAGCGCATCTAATGCTGCAATCAAAGGATCAGGTTCGCAAACCGCCTGGAACGTAGGATATCGAACCTCCAAAAAATTCTAGCATCGTATCCAGCTATTTTCTGACTATGAATAATATTAATTTTTATAGCTCTGATTCCATACCGTTATTGCAATATACAATATAATACCAAAAATAAATATGCAGAATGGATTCATTTTCAGTTTAAATTAAACTCATTTGAGCATAAGTTTTTAACGCTGATTTTATTTTGAATGTCCAGATAATGAGCATGACAGTAAAGTATCGATATAACCCAATTATCGTCTCAGTATCACTCACAGCTAGCTTATGTCTATCAATAACCATCCAGAAGCCGGTAACAATTGCCAGTCGCAGAGGAAAATCCTCGAAAATGAATTCATTTTACATTTCCCAACCAATTTTAGATGTGAGCACATAATGATACGGTTGAACGCAGCTAAATTCAGTGAAATTCTGGAAATTTGAAAATGGAGCGGGCGAAGGGAATCGAACCCTCCTCGGTAGCTTGGAAGGCTACTGCATTACCACTATGCTACGCCCGCTTGATAATGCTCGATTGAGTCTGAAAAAACTTTTAATGATTTTTCTTCCCAAATCAAGCTTTTTTTTATCATTTTTATAAAAAATAATTTTTATTCATTTTTTACTTGACTTTCTGTCCATTCCATTGCTTTTTCTTGTATCAATAGATATGATGGTTCTGATCCATTCATATCAAATTTTTTGCAGGGGTGTAGCTCAATTGGCTAGAGTGCCGGTCTCCAAAACCGGAGGTTGCGGGTTCGAGACCCTCCACCCCTGCCAAATTAAATATGAATGACAAACATTCATTTTGTTTTCAACCCATCCTGATATATTATAAAAATTTAACATAGTATTTTAGGATCATTTTATGTAGGGAAGGTATTTCGTGCCGGTCAATCCCACGAAATTTCTAAATGAGGTTCGTGCTGAAGCCAAAAAGGTAACTTGGCCTTCGCGTCGTACAACATTAGTCACAACCGCCGCTGTTCTGGCAATGGCTGCGGGTGCTTCTGCATTCTTTTTCATCGTGGACCAGGCTATCGGCTTTGGAATACGGATTTTATTTGGCCTAGGAGGGTAAACCAGTTATGGCAAAACGGTGGTACGTCATTCATGTCTATTCTGGTTTTGAAAAAAAGGTTGTTCAACAGATTAAAGAACAGATTGAACAAAAAGGTTTAACTGACCAAGTGGAAGAAATCCTTGTCCCTTCAGAAGAAGTCATAGAGGTTAAACGTGGCCAGAAAGTCCAAACAGAACGTAAATTCTTCCCTGGTTATGTTCTGGTCAAAATGGAGATGACTGATGAGGCATGGCATTTAATCAAGGATACTCCCAAGGTTACGGGTTTTCTTGGAAACAGAATGCATCCATCCCCAATTTCCAATGCAGAGGCCGAATATATCATTAATCAAGCCAAAGAAGGTGCAAATAGTCCGCGTCCTTCTGTAGACTTTGAGGTTGGCGAGCAAATTCGCGTTTCCGACGGGCCATTCACTTCATTTAATGGTGTTATTGAAGAAATAGATACTGAAAAAGGTCGGCTAAAAGTCAGTGTTTCCATTTTTGGACGTTCTACACCTGTTGATCTGGAATATAATCAGGTGGAAAAACTTTAGTCCCTTAAATACTGGATGCAAAACAATATAAAACAGCTTTTCGTTTCCCATTATCATTTTTTGCATCCTTATTGACTTATCCAAATATTCAGAACCATTTTTACTAAATTCTGATTTTTTTCATAAAACTTAAACAAGATCCATTGAGACAAAATCTCTTTTTTTATAATAGTGATTGATCAATAAGCCTAATAAAACAAATCTTATATCCAAAAAATTTCTATAATAAGCTTCATTTTCATATTTCTTAATAAATTTCACCCTCCACTCTTGAAGAATAAATAAAGCTCCTATATAAAACAAAAACCATGCCGACATAGCTCAGGGGTAGAGCAACTGATTCGTAATCAGTAGGCCCTCGGTTCAATTCCGAGTGTCGGCACCATGAACATAATAAAATCATTTTCTAAATATAATTTAACGTGATCCGACTTGACTTAATAATCTGACGTTATAGTAGACAATAATATAAAGCTAAATCCGCTTAAAAACACATTATATATATTTTGTTTTTTTAATGTCATAAAACAAAAAATTGTTTTATTGACTTCAATAAAGTTATTATAAATTCTAAAAAAATTATATTTCAACTATGAACAATAAGCAATTCCTGCTTTTTCAGCTTTTTTTTGCAGATCAGGGGCATTTTTTAAATTCAAGGGTTGTAATATATGATTCTTTGTCTTTTGACAAAAATTGGCCGCCATATGAAATGAAGGATGATCAGGAGAAGATAATTCTTTACGTAGGCAGCCAACATCACTTTCCAAGGGTAAACGCCCCATTTCTGGATTACAGGCATTAAGCAGTAATCCAGTAAATAAAATTAAAATCGATTTATAGTTTATCACTGTATTCAACCCTGAAATCTTTAATAAGATTTTTGATTATAATGAGAATAGCTATTATCGTTAATTTATTCTTTTTACAGTGACAAGCAATATAGTTTTTTAAAAAGTTACGTTGGTTTTCAAACCAACAATCGTTGCATCTTTATAGGCCTTCGTCGCGGCAACATGATGAAAATATTCAAATACTGGCATAATCATGATTCCACGATAGGCAGCAAAACCATAATTAGCTTCAAATAAAATTGAATCTCCCTGAACTCCAGGGGCACCATTCAATAGAGCGAAAACTCCATTACCATTTAATGGTGCTCCATGTGCAACTTGAAATTGCTGTGCATGCCGAAGAGTATGAGGAATCGTATAATATGTAAACATCACCCCAATTTGATCATAGGCTCTGCCTTTCCAAAATCCACGATCCAAAAACCCGAAATTGTAAAAGTCCTTAAATGTTGATGTTGTTGTAGAATCATGCCCATAATTTGCCAAAACAAATAATCCATGATCATCAATTGCATCATGACGATAAATCATTTGGTAGGATTGAATCCAGAATTGGGTACGGTAATCTTTTTTATTGTTATTTAAAACTTGTGAAGACCAGGTTTGAAAATGACTGCTATCTATACCTGCACCAATATGAATGCTACCCACTAAATGATGTTTTCCGATATCAGGATTATAACCAAATTCAACAGGAACAAAAGCACCAGTTGTTCCCTTGGTTCCCCAATAAAATCCAGTTGCTCCTCCTTGTGGCCAAGGTGTACTTTGATATGCACCCACTTCAAAATAACTATTAGGTGTCATATTAACAAGAATTCTTCCCCCCCAAACTGCACCAGGCCAATCTGAAAATCCCTGTTGAGACTGAGTACTTCTTGGATGGCCACAAGTTGAAAGAATCATAAATTGACATGCCATGGGACTATGGGCAAAATCATCTCCTACACTCATACGACCGACTTTAATATCGACCCGACCATTCCATAATTTTTGTTCACCATAAACATCATAAATATGAAATAAGCGAGAATAGCCACCCCCGTATACTTCCTGGGCCTGAATCTGCGTATCCCCAACATAATCAGCACTGGCATTACGACCTGAACGATTCATAACAATCATATGAGTTGAAAATCCCTTTAAGCCGGCGATTTTTTCCCAATCCATATCAACTGAAAATGTTATTTGTTGTGTAAAATCAGCACCGTTTCTTCGTCCACCATGAACCACACCAGCTGTTTCTGTCACCCAGTTTAATCCAAGCTGAATACCATATTTATCAAGATAATCATTTATCGGTTTAGAAAAAATACTTTTTGTTGGATCAAGACTGGACGGGTTTACTTCACGTGTATTGAATTTATTCATCTCACCAAGTGCAACATTCCGATTCGTCTCTGGTACTGAAGCATCATCAATATTTTGAGGAGGTTTACCATTATTGGAAAGATCAAGCGCCATTAATTTGTTAATTGGCATAAGCAAAATCATTACGTTTAAACCCAATATAATATACTTTTTCAGGAAATTTATAGGACTATAAAAAGCAATTAGACTATCCATAACTTAACCTTTCCTCATAAAGTACATTCAATCAGAGGATATATTTTCTCTAAATTGAAAATTTCAATATTAGTTAATCATTAGATTAATATATTAAAATATAAATTTATTGTTACCTTAGATAAAAAATGAAAAATTGGTTAAAATCTTTAAATTTGTGTATTTTATAATACACTTCATTTTGAATTATTTACTAAATACAGAAAATGATACTAAATAATTTTTTTTTAATTTTTAATAAACAAAATATTTTTGATATAAAAACAGAAAAAATACAGAACTAAATATATTGCTTATATTTTGTTTCCAACATTAATTATTCTATAAAAAATTTTTATATTTATTAAGTTATGATCTTTATTTGGTTTTTTACGGTATATGAGAGGTGGACATGCGATATTCACAAGTGGTTTATTCATTTTTTGCATGAGGGAATGGGAGGGGTTTGGCGCTGGATTTCATGTTGGTCATGCAGGTTTGTGTTTGCAACAATTCATGATATTTTCAAGTGATACGCCAGCCTCGGGAATAAAGACTGCCCGGTGGCCATATTGTTTGCCAAGATTGCCATACAGGACGCATTTTTCCACGGTTTCATGGATAAAAGGCTTTTTTTGCCTCCAAAGCGGCAGATCACATGGGTTAGCCACTGGCCTGCGGAAGCAGGATCGGCAACAAGGATGATGCGTCTCAACGCGGGATCAACAGGATATTGTCCGTGATGATATAGCAATTTTGAGTGGAAGTTATTGGGAGCGGGGAGAGGATTTGAACCTCTGACCTTCAGGTTATGAGCCTGACGA
>NZ_JACFQT010000013.1:0-461 GCF_016101315.1 Commensalibacter sp. W6292M3 | reverse complement strand
ACCCGCAAGGGGTATCCCGGCCTGCATTCCAAGTGATTTCGAATCACTGTCATACCTGTTACGGTTTTGCGGTGTGGTTATGTTCGGTTTTAATAACTTTTGGACCAACATTTGGATCAGGAAATGTATACAACCATGCTTTATACTGTCCAATCATGTTTGGATAATTATACCATACTGCTGTTGTAATATGGTCAAGAATATAGGCAGAATTATTAGCATTTGTATTCATCGACCCAAAGCCTTCAAATATTGTTTCATAATTGGATGGGTGTACGGGAGCTATACAAAAATCTAAACTCAATGAATTATGATTACATTTAAATAACTCATTATCCCTTCCTGCCGGTCTGACCAGTCTAACATTATAATCGATATATTTATAGGTAAACACATCCGCGTTTGTTTTCCACAACTCGGGATTTCCATTGGTATCAGTGAATAGAGGGGTTTGATAGGTT
>NZ_JACFQT010000012.1:0-544 GCF_016101315.1 Commensalibacter sp. W6292M3 | reverse complement strand
TTGTTTTCCACAACTCGGGATTTCCATTGGTATCAGTGAATAGAGGGGTTTGATAGGTTCTCACAACCGTATCATCCTTCGTCGTATCAGCAGCAGATTCAACAAGTGCAATGACATTTGGATGACCATCATTCTTTGGATCCAACCCATCATTGACAACCCTATATCCCAATTCCTTCAGACGATCTTCTGTATATATTTTTGCCATACCTATATAACGTGCAGCTTCATCATACGTCAACCAATCCTTATCATCGCTTCGTGCCTTTTTAACCATTTCTTGAATTTTGTATGGCACAAGGACGGCGATGACATCATTAGTTTTGGATAGGGGTCTGGCTGTGCCCAGTCTATTATTTACAGGTACATAATATGTTCTAGGTCCACAGGCTGAAAGTAGCAAGCATAGTCCAAATCCGTAAAGATAGTTAGATTTTGTCATTCTGGTTTCCTTTTTGTGAAGAGGCTTTCTGTCCCTGTGAACTGGTCATGGGTTTTAGCGGATTTCTGGACCTGCCATCCTGATCACGGGGCTTTCTCGCAT
>NZ_JACFQT010000011.1:0-1015 GCF_016101315.1 Commensalibacter sp. W6292M3 | reverse complement strand
ATTATTAGGTTTGAGAGGATTTTCCACTGGTGGAGCTATTTTGTCAGCAATTACCTGACCGATATTTGGCAGCTCTGTATTGACAGCATCAGCCGCGGCAACACCCGCAACCGTTGCGCCAACATCCCCGCCCCCAAGCGCAGCCCCTGTAATAGAGGCAATTCCAGAAGCCCCCATCTTCATTATGTCCCTGTCACTGATTTCACCAGATGGGGTGGCCGTTACATTCGTGCCCTTGCCGCCATTGGGCTTAAGGGCGTTCCCTGACTGCGCATGATTGTCCCGGTTGGGTTTCTTGTCATTGTAAACCGTGTTGATAATAGCATCCGATATGGTGTTGATCGTCTGCGTAATTTCATTCTGTTTCTTGAAATTGCTGTCAATTTTATTCGCATCAAACCGATCAGCAAGATAACCATTGGCTGCATCTGGATCACGAGAGATAGTGCCCGTAATTGATCCCGCATTGATGGTTATATTGTCCCCTATGGCCGCTTCCGTCTTAGAATGCTCATTATGTGTGGTAATATTACCCGTAAAGCCGGGACCAACAACCTTGTTCAAAACATTGCCGGGCAGTAGATTGTTTTCTTTCTCGTCAGTGGCTACACCGGCAACCGTATACTGGCTCTTGAGCGTTTCGGTTCCATTGACATTAAGTCCGCTCCAAATCGAATGGTTATCAAGACTGTTGCCAACCAACCTGTCTGTATTGATGACATTCTTCGAGGCATCTGCAGTGCTAGTAATCGCCCCACCATTGATGGTGGTCGTTCCACCAACATTGATATCAAGTCCCCCGCTGCCAGCCTCAATTCCAGAAACATGCTTTTCCGTTGAGAGATAATTGTTGTGAATATCCTTGACACCACCCGTGATTGTACCTTGGGATTCAGGTATGTCAGGAGAGCTGCCTCCAGCCAAACCAAAACCCGCAAGGGGTATCCCGGCCTGCATTCCAAGTGATTTCGAATCACTGTCATACCTGTTACGGTTTTGCGGTGTGGTTATGTTC
>NZ_JACFQT010000010.1:0-1493 GCF_016101315.1 Commensalibacter sp. W6292M3 | reverse complement strand
TCTCGCCCAGATTACCAAAGGGCCAATTAACCAGAAATAAAATTATATATTGTTGTTATTTTGAATTAAAAATTATAATCTTTACCCTTCATCTTATAAAAATTAAGTAGTGGAATTTATATGTCAAAAAATATTTTAATTACATTTGCCGGTCGTCAAGACAGAATGGAAAATTTAAATCAATATATACGATATGCACTAAACAATAATTTATTAGATGAATGGCATATATGGGATTTTACCCGTAATAAAACTGATAAAGAATATGTCAGAAACAATTACGGACCAATAGCATATATGCAAGATAATGCCGGTTACCAATTTTATAAAGATTTACCCAAAAATTCTAAACTTACCATTCCTTTAAGAATATCAAATGATCTTCATATAGCATTTGTAGAAAAAAACCAGGATAAATTTACAGAGGTTGTCATAGGTGGATGGGGTAACTCCGGTTCGGAAATAAGAAGAGTTGATTCAAAAAATTTATATGACAATAATAGAGACAATACAGAGGAAATTTTTAAAACAGAATTTTTCACTCTCCTAAACGCTTACTGCGATAATATCCTCACGATCAGCAGGGGAAGTGATAACGACATAAATATTTCAATCAACGGATATGAATTTCCAACATTCAACCTCCTTAATAGAGACAATATACCAAAACTATACTTGCAAGGCGGATTTGGTGCATGGCTAGAGTTCTGTTATGTCAATGACAGAATAAAACAATTCATAGGCAACTTAAACGAATCTTATCCCTATTATCATGCCTATCGATATTATGCTTCAAGAATTGACCTTTTCAAAGATGATGTTTTCCTGAAATGTGATGATGATATAGTTTATATTGAACTTGAAAAACTGAAAGAATTTATTGAATTCAGACGAAGAAATGATGAATATTTCCTGTTATCAGCAAACGTTGTCAACAACGGCGTATGTGCCTATTTTCAAAAAGAGAATTTATCCATCCCTGATGAGGTAGGTGAATTTGAACTTCCACCTAACGGTTTTAAGGGTAGTTTATGGGAAAATGGAGAAAAAGCTGAAAAGCTGCACTCTTATTTCATTAAAAATCGTGGAAAGCCCCTACCTTTAACATCAAAAATTGTAGAATGGGACAAAAGGTTATCAATTAATTTTATATCTTGGAAAGGAAGAGATTTACGCTTTATGATGTTGCCTTTTCAATGCGATGATGAACAAATTTTAACAAGCAATACACCACAATATTTAAATCGTAAAACAGCTTTATTTTCCGATTTTACTGTCTCTCATTTAAGTTTTTATTCACAAGAATCTCATATGAATACAGAATTACTTATCAATGAATATGTAAAATTGAGAAAAGAAAAATATAATATTTAAATATCAGTAATTTCCGGTTTTGACCTGAAAAAATTCAGCAATCCTTTCGTCCAGACCTTACAACAATTGTTGTGGCAGGCAACATAACGCCTGAAAAAGCGAAGGCAACCGTTGAAAAA
>NZ_JACFQT010000009.1:0-2296 GCF_016101315.1 Commensalibacter sp. W6292M3 | reverse complement strand
TGTCAGCCAGGGCGTCTTTGACGATATGGATGGCATAACCCGCCACATCATCGGGCCTGTTCCTGCGGACACTGTGGTGACCCGACCCGGCCCAGGTCACGGGTTTGAGAACCCTCGTGGAGCCTTCATATGCGTAAACCATGTCTCCGGCACGGATCTCTTCTATGGCCTTCAATCCGTCTCTTGTCTCTATCATCGTCCCACAAAGGTAACAGGGTTGGGGATTATCAGTGTTCAGTCCCGGCACATAATCTATGGAATAGTTGTGATTAGTGTTTATTGTTGGATTGATGAATTGTCCTGTAGTCCCGACAGTTACGCGAGTCAATCCGTTGGTTAACCAGATGGTTTGATTGGGTGGAGGGTTGTTGTTAGTCTGATTATAGACAGGGGGGTTGTTTCCATTCAAGCAAATATTATTATTATTTGCGATATTTAATTTCCCACTTGCTGACCAGGATGTTTCATAAATCGTATCATTTTGAGACAAACCGTCGATATAATGGCCATTACTTGAAAATTCTGGCGAGAAATAAGTATTGTTTATTGACTTTCCACCTTGTTCGATCCCTATATAACCATCATAAAATTTTGAATTTTTTAGGGTGCCACCTTTTTGTATAAAAACGTTCTGCCAACTATTATTGGCAAAAATTTCAGCACCGTCTACAACCGCTCCATCTTGAATATAGATATTGTTAATGTTGAAAATATTTACTGGATCATTACCTCTGTAAATGATAATTCCGGCTCCATTTTTATAGACATTCTGTCTAATCATATTACCGGCAGGATCTGAAGCGATTTCAGAGCTGATATAAATTGAGGTGGTGCCACCCGTACCGATGATATTGATATGATCGTTGGAAATGTTATAGTTTTTTACATAGTTTTCAATATCATCCCCGGTAATCTGTTCTTGAGAAAATTGGGCGGTTCTGCTGACTGATACGGTCAGCCTGTTTGATGAAGGGTTGTATCTGTAAAGATCCGGTATATTGGGATTTGTTACTTTACTGTTGTTATTGAGGGTAAGATTGGCAGTATTATTATCACTTGATTGAAAATAAGAGTTGGGTTGATTCTTGTAACTATTGCCACTTAAACTTTGACCTCCCAGATTATAACCGCTTCTTGTAGTATTTGGGTTAAGGAATGAGTCATTATCTGAAGTGGCGGAACCGTTCATGATAACGGGGCTGGAAATAAAAGTGTTGTTGGTTGAACTGCCACCATTCATCGTAACATTTTGATTGAATATATTTGAATCCTGGAGTGTTCCACCAGTATTGATTGTAATGGCTGAATTGTTAGAGGGGCTGTTTTTGATCAAAAGGAAATTTGAACCTGAAACGGTTGCACCATTTGTAATGGTTACAGTGCTGTCAACAAAATTGATGGGTCCTGAATAGGCTTGTGATGGATCAGATGTAAGATGATTATTTGTTGATAGGCTGAAATACTGTCCGTTGGTTGAGTTTATTTTGTAGACAGTGCGGCCATCACTTAATTTAACGGCATACCAATTGCCACTATCAATGATCGGATTGTTATTTTGCAATATATAACTGTTCAGGTCTGTATTTTCGACATTTTTTAATTGATTGGAAGTCGCATTCTCTCTTGTAAGGCGATTATTTGAGAAGGTTTGAATAGAATCTTGACTGTTCTTTTCACCATAGGATGGAGGATATTGATATGAATGGACAAATGAATGATTTATTTTGAATGTATCATTATCTTTTTTATCTTTACGCAAGTAATCTTTTTTTTGGTTCGTCATCAGTGATTCTCATATAATTTTTATTATAAGCGTGTTAGAAAGTAAGTATTTGCGACATTTATTATTTAAGTAATACTTTCATGAGCATGCTATTTATTATCTAATTGATTTAATTATTATAATGTTATTAATATAATTAGTAAATTAAATTTGATAATTGAAATGTAATATCTTGAATACATTTATTATTTTTTAATAAATATTAGATTTTTATTAAAAAATAGTTAGATAGGGATTCACCCAATTTTGTTTTTCAATAAATGTATGGAAAATGACATTATGAAGTGATGGCCTGGTCGGGATATGGATTAAGTAATAAAATTGCTAGAATCAAACGGGTTTTATAAAAAAGCTGGATCAATTTATCTGATCCAGCCTTATAAGTAATATAAAACGGTATCTGTAATTTTTATTATGATGACATTATTTTTTTATGATCCAACTGGTTTTGTGAGATATACGGTCCAGCGGCGATGACCTTTACGGTAAGGATCTTCCGGCCCTTTTGCAGAA
>NZ_JACFQT010000008.1:0-2576 GCF_016101315.1 Commensalibacter sp. W6292M3 | reverse complement strand
TTGACAACAGTTCAGGCCAGATTGGCTCTCTGAACAAAGGGGATGTAACGGTTCGTGGCGGGGATATCAATAACCAGTCCGGCCTGATCCGTACGGGTCAGGGGAATGTGTCATTGACAGGCTCCTCACTTGACAATGGCAATGGTTCTATCCTGACCACACAGGGGGATATCGGGGTTCAGGCAACGGGTAAGGTTGTCAACATGAATGGCCGGATAGGAACGCAGGCATCCGGGAATGTCAGGGTTTCCGCCTCTGGAGATATCAGTAATGATCATGGCCAGATAGTCACCCCCTCGGGTATTGTGGACATTGGTGGCAGACAGCTGAATAACGATAATGGCCAGATTGGCTCGAATGCGGGCAATGTTCATATAGAGTCAGACGGTTTGATGAACCGTTCAGGGATGATTCTGGCTGGTTCGGACAATGGCTTTGGGGATATTGTTTTTCATGGCGGTGACATCGAGAACAGCAATGGCGTTATCCAGGCGAGCTCAGGTGTTGTTGAGCTTGGAATGGGCAATTATACCGATACGGAGAAGGGACTGGTCTATGCCGGGAAGAGCCTTCAGGTCAATGCGGGCGGGAACATGGAGGTTTCGGGGAACATTCAGGCTCGGCAGGATCTTAGCCTTGTCGCGAACAACCTTTCCCTGAATAACAGGGATGCCTCCATTAGCAGCTTGAACGGGGATGGAACACTTGCCATCGCCAATAGCCTTCTCAATGCGGGAAGTCTTTCTTTTATCAGGGGACGTTTAACACTTTCAGCAGGTTCATTTAAAAACCATGGTAATTTGATCAATGGAGAGGGTGAACTCCATGTTGATATTAATGGTGATCTCGACAATCAAAATGGTTCTTTGGTTACGAATGCTCATGATGCTGTTATTCAAGCCAAGGGCGATATTGACAATACGAATGGTCAGATTGGCGTTAAAACGGATGGCAATGTTCAAATAACGGGCCAGAAGCTGACCAATAAACAGGGTTTGATCCGCACAACCAATGGGGATATTTTACTGGATGTTGCTGGATTGGACAACGGAAGCGCCTCTATACTGACAGACAATGGGACAGTCAATGTCCATTCCAGGGGCGATATTGACAATACTGGTGGCCAGATTGGTATAAAGACTTCTGGCAACCTGACCTTGAATGCCGGAGGAGATATCCGGAACAATCAGGGTCAGCTTGTCACGTCTGCGGGCAATATTGAACTGTCCGGAAACACTCTTGACAATACGAATGGTCAGGTTGGCAGTCTGAAAAACGGGAATTTAACTCTTGTCAGCAAAAATGATTTTATCAACAAGAATGGCAAGTTCATTACCCCTGCCGGTAATATTCAAATCACCAGTGGTAATTTGAATAACCAAAATGGTAATTTGATCACGAGTTCAGGGGATATTGTTTTTCATGGCGGTGACATCGAGAACAGCAATGGCGTTATCCAGGCGAGCTCAGGTGTTGTTGAGCTTGGAATGGGCAATTATACCGATACGGAGAAGGGACTGGTCTATGCCGGGAAGAGCCTTCAGGTCAATGCGGGCGGGAACATGGAGGTTTCGGGGAACATTCAGGCTCGGCAGGGTCTGAGCCTTGTCGCGAACAACCTTTCCCTGAATAACAAAGATGCCTCCATTAGCAGCTTGAACGGGGATGGAACACTTGCCATCGTCAACGGCTTTCTCAATGCGGGAAACATATTTGTCTCGCAGGGCGTGTTGACAATCAAAGCTGGTTCCATGGATAACAGAAATCAGATAAATACGAATTCAGACAAACTAATGCTTGATATTCAAGGGGATATATTAAATCATTCAGGTAGTATCTTAACCAAGAATAATGATATTTCCCTAACGGCAAAAGGTAAAATTGACAACAGTTCAGGCCAGATTGGCTCTCTGAACAAAGGGGATGTAACGGTTCGTGGCGGGGATATCAATAACCAGTCCGGCCTGATCCGTACGGGTCAGGGGAATGTGTCATTGACAGGCTCCTCACTTGACAATGGCAATGGTTCTATCCTGACCACACAGGGGGATATCGGGGTTCAGGCAACGGGTAAGGTTGTCAACATGAATGGCCGGATAGGAACGCAGGCATCCGGGAATGTCAGGGTTTCCGCCTCTGGAGATATCAGTAATGATCATGGCCAGATAGTCACTCCCTCGGGTATTGTGGATATTGGTGGCAGACAGCTGAATAACGATAATGGCCAGATTGGCTCGAATGCGGGCAATGTTCATATAGAGTCAGACGGTTTGATGAACCGTTCAGGGATGATTCTGGCTGGTTCGGACAATGGCTTTGGGGATATTGTTTTTCATGGCGGTGACATCGAGAACAGCAATGGCGTTATCCAGGCGAGCTCAGGTGTTGTTGAGCTTGGAATGGGCAATTATACCGATACGGAGAAGGGACTGGTCTATGCCGGGAAGAGCCTTCAGGTCAATGCGGGCGGGAACATGGAGGTTTCGGGGAACATTCAGGCTCGGCAGGATCTTAGCCTTGTCGCGAACAACCTTTCCCTGAATAACAGGGATGCCTCCATTAGCAGCTTGAACGGG